>NZ_JAFMZQ010000002.1 GCF_024436415.1 Pedobacter deserti
CTTCCCATTCCGAACAGAGAAGTTAAGCCCACCAGAGCCAATGGTACTGCGGTAACACGTGGGAGAGTAGGTCGGTGCCAGATCTTAAAACAAACCCTGTAGCTAACAAAGCTGCAGGGTTTTGTTGTTTATAATAGCCTGTATAACAAGCGCCCGATAACCCCATTGCTATCTTTAACTCCCTGCTTCTTGGTACAGTATCAGATATCCGCTACAGCTAGGCATAACAGGCCAAATGTTAAAATGTGCTAAATTGAATTCAGGCACTTCTAAAAACCGTATTTTAGTAAATACGTTATAGTACATAAATTGCACGCACATGAAATTGAAATTAGTTGGGGTTGTATTCTGCCTGTCGTTGTTTAATCTAACCGTACATGCTCAGGATAAAAAAATTGTCCTGCCTCCGAACTGGTATAATCTCGATCTGGCTGCTGATGGTTTTTTCGGTATAAGTACAGAGAAGGCTTATGCTCAGTTGCTTAATGGCAAGGGAGCTAAAGAGCGTATTGTTGTAGCGGTTATTGACGGTGGTGTGCAGGTTAACCATGAGGATCTGAAGGGGGTGATGTGGTTGAACACGAAGGAAATTCCCGGGAATGGTATCGATGATGACAAGAATGGCTACATAGATGACATTAATGGCTGGAATTTTATTGGCTCTAAGAATGGCAATCTTGCTTATGATAATCTTGAACTGATCCGTATTTATCGAAAATACCATGATAAGTATAAGTCTACAATCCGTTCCACCGTATTGGACAGCACTGAGAAGCAGGAGTATGCGGAGTACAACCGTGCAGTGAGGGAGTTTGGAAAGCGTTATAACAATGCTGATGAGAACTTTCGTGTATTAAGTGCCATCAAAAAGGTGCTGGATTCGGTAGCCGTTGTCAACAAGGTTGCGGTACCAACCTTAGAGCAGATTGAGCGGTATGTTGCAGATGATGAACAGGAGGAACAAATTAAGAAGATTATCCGGTCGGGTACGCGTCAGGAAGGATCTTTTGAGAAATTCTACAAGGAGATCATGGATGGTTATAAACAGGTCGACGTGATGATCAGATATAATCTTAATCCTAAGTATGACGAACGCGAGAAGCTTGTGGGCGACAACTATGAGGACTCCTCGGAACGTCTATATGGTAACAATGATGTTCAGGGTCCTAATGCAGACCACGGTTCGCATGTGTCGGGTATTATTGCGGCCGATCGTACAAACGCTATCGGTATTAAGGGGGTTGCCGACCACGTCAGCATTATGGCCATCCGAGTGGTTCCTGAGGGCGATGAGCGCGACAAGGACGTAGCCAATGGCATTAGGTATGCGGTTGATAATGGGGCCAGGATTATCAACATGAGTTTCGGAAAAGGTTTTAAGTGGGATAAGGCGGTGGTTGACCAGGCGGTTAAATATGCGGAGCAGAAAGGGGTATTGCTTGTTCATGCGGCGGGCAACGACAATTCTGACAACGATATCGTGGAGAATTATCCTAACAAGTTTTACGACACTCCCGAGGCAAGGGCTTATAAGAAACGGGCCGACTCTATAGCTGCACTGCCTGTCAAGTTTGATATCAATAGTATGCCTGAGAGGGGCGCTCCTCAGCAAAGTAGGGTGGGCATGAGCCCGTTAAAACCTAGGCCTATTGATACGGTAAAATTTAGTTTTCCGCACGCGTCGAACTGGATTGAAGTAGGGGCCAGCGCCTATCATGATAATGCTGATCTGAAGGCTTCTTTCTCTAATTATGGCAAGTATACGGTGGATGTATTTGCACCTGGCTTTATGATTAAGTCGACAGTGCCGGATAATAAGTATGAGGAATTTGATGGGACCAGTATGGCGGCGCCGGTTGTCTCTGGTCTGGCTGCGCTTATATGGTCGCGCTATCCCGATCTTAAAGCGCCACAAATCAGGGAGATTATTATGAAGTCAGTAAGAAAGGTTGACCGCAAAGTAAAGCATGTAAATAGTCGCGGTGAAAGTATACGTGTGCCTTTGTCTGAACTCTGTGTAAGTGGTGGAATTGTAAACGCTTACGATGCGCTTAAGCTGGCTGAAAGCTATTAGATAAATTCTTTCATATTACAAAGCCCTACAATTCACCCCTTCCGGGATGAGCTGTGTCTGCTTTTCATACAACTTAACATTATACCTCCGGGTTTCCTCAAGCGCTGGAAAAGCCTTTACGACTCTAAAGCAACTTTTGGGCTGGCTATCAGAATTCAAAGAACTGGCCGTGGGATGAGTATGGAAACAACCTAATACGCAGTCTCCGAGAACTGATTTTGCAATTATAAGAACCTGTTGCAAACCCAAGTGATTTTTACTTCGTAAGTATAAATAGCCTGGGCAGTCGAACGTAAAGCTTTTTCTTATCCGATGTTCCAAGGCATTAATCAATAAAACTTAAAGATTATGAACAATTTAAACGAACGAGACGGGCAGCAAATTATGCCGGAAGAACCGAACGTATTTACTGCGCCCTTACAGCGTCGGTCATTTCTGCAATTAGCCGGAGTTAGTGCCGCGGGTTTGGCATTACTGGCTGCAGGATGTAAAAAGGATCGAAATGACAACCCCATCAACGGCGGTGTGTTACTAGACTTTAGGGATGATGTAGGCATACTAAATTATGCTTATGCACTGGAGCAGCTTGAGGCAGCATTTTACGTTCAGGTAGTAACATCGCCGTATGCGAATATCTCTGCCAACGAACTTGCATTGCTTACCGATATCAGGGATCATGAAGTGGCGCACAGGGAATTCTTCAAAAATGCGCTTAAAAAATCGGCGATTCCCGGGTTAGAGGTTAACTTTTCAGCCATTGATTTTGGATCTAGAGACAGTGTCTTAGCAACTGCAAAGGCATTTGAAGATTTGGGCGTTTCTGCTTATAACGGGGCCGGTAAAATGATTAAATCAGCGGATAATCTATTGTTGGCCGGTAAGATCGTTTCAGTTGAGGCGCGACATGCCGCCTTGATAAGGGACCTCATCGCTAATGGCAGCTTTGCTGACAGCACTGTGGTGAAGGATAAAGGTTTGGATACCTCGAGAAATCCAGCTGAGGTGTTGTCAATCGCCAGTGCCTTTATTAAAACTGAAATCAACGTGATTAACTTATCATAAATCTATAGCTATGAATATCGTAAACATATTAGAAGAAATTGAAAAAGTAGATGGAGAAATCTATGAGCGTTTAAGTCCGAGAAGGAAGGCAATGAAGGAATTTTACAACTTCGGATCAAAAGTAGCTTTGGCCTCCATCCCTCTTGCGCTGGGCTCTATGTTTAAAAAAGCTTATGGCCAATCTGCTGCTCCAGTTGTATTAAGCGTACTTAATTTTGCCTTAACCCTTGAATATCTGGAGTACCATTTCTATAACCATTCGCTTCTTGCAGCTCCGGGATTAATTCCCTCGGGCCCGGCGACCGGTGCTATTACTACAATAAGGGATCACGAAAAAGCGCATGTAGATTTGCTAGCAGGCGCCATTACCGCAGCTGGGGGAACACCTGTCTCTTTTACATATGATCAGTTTGATTTCACAGCAAAGGGAACATTTAATACCGTTTATTCAAACTATTCTACATTCTTAGCAGTTGCCCAGGCATTTGAAGATACAGGGGTAAGAGCTTATAAAGGCCAAGCTTCCGCTTTAATGGGAAGTCCATATCTTGAGGTGGCGTTAAATATTCACTCGGTGGAAGCACGTCACGCTTCACATATCCGCCAGATGCGAAAAGCGCCGGCTGGAGGGGGCGTTAATATAAAACCCTGGATTACCGGTGCAAACGATAGTGGTGTGGCCGCTGTAGATGCGGTATTTGCTGGTGAAGATAATGTGGTACAGGCTGGTATTACCATCACCAATATTAATGGTCAGACTGTTCCTTTAAGTGCCGCTACTGAGTCATTTGATGAACCTTTGACAAGGCCGCAGGTTGAAGCAATAGCGTCATTGTTTATTAAGTAATTATATTAAGTTTAGATAGAGCGGGGAGAGGACGAAAGTTCTCTCCCTTTTTTGTTTTCGTGATAGAAGCCATGAAACATAACCTGCTCACGTCTTTAACAGCACTTTAGGATAACTGGCTATATAGAAACGTTTCCGGCAACTATCATTTGATCCATCGTCGGGCTTGGGCTTCCACCACGTTTTTCTAAGGTAACCGCAAAGGTTTGTGCGGAAGTAATCTGCTTCATGTTCACCAGGATCTTGGCAGTATTGAGCTGAACATCGAAGACACCCAAACTAACGGGTTTTCCATTAACCAATGCCCATAGCTGGTACTGATGTTCGCTATCGTTGGCAGGTAATTCCATTTTACTGTTGTCCATCATTACATGGTTACCGGTTATGTGCCAGTAAATAACCATACTAGCCTTAGGATCCATTTTAGTACCAGCAAGTTTTACAGTTTTCCAGTCAGGATCTTTAGACATATCTGAAATTTTTAACAGATCGGCATTGGTTTGCTTCATATAGTTTACTGTACTGGCAAATTTCTCCTTTTCTATGCTTAGAGTTTCAATTTGCGCTTCAGCGTTATTCAGTCTGTTGCGGGTCGAAAAAAGTGCCGCAGTGCTAATAAAGAGCAATGCAAGGCAGGCAACCAACGCAAACCGAAGTGTTCTGATTTTGGATTCATAATTGGTATTGTTTAGTGGAATTAACGGTGTGGCTTTTTCTGCCATTGAGGTGCTCATTGCACCTATTTGTTTCAGAATGCGATCCTTAACGTTTCCCAAAGGTAGTAAAGCATTATTTAAGGTATATTGCTCCATAGCGGCCTCAATGGCATCGATCTCCTGCCTTATTTCAGGGTACGTATCCATCATTACTTCAACTTCAGCTTGTTCATGGACATTCAATTGCCCCAGAACGTAAAGTTCAAGTACCCCGGACTCTATATATTCTTTTACCTCTGCCACTTTAATTGAAATGCTTTCTGAGTTCTATAATCGCCATTCTGATCCGTGTTTTCACGGTACCCAGTGGTAAATTTAATTCTTCTGCTGCTTCTATATGCGTGTATCCTTTAAAATAGACTAGATTCAATGGCTGGATATATTCGGGCTTAAGCGAGGTGACTATATCTTTCAACCCTAGAACATCTGCATTAAAGGTAACCGTTTTCAGGGTATCGATGAAATCTACATTATTTTCTATGTCCTGGTTTTTGCCCGAATTTTTGTAGTCTTTGGAACGTAATTTATCGATAGACAAGTTACGCGCAATATTCACCATCCAGGTAAAAAGCCTTCCCTTACTACTGTCGTACGATTCTGCAGCATTCCAGATCTTGATGAAAGTTTCCTGTAACAAATCTTCCGCAACTTCTGAAGGTTGAACTATTCTTGAGATTACACCAAAAAGCGCGGCTGAATACATGTCGTATAGGGCTTGAAGCGCTAAGGTGTCGCGGCATTTCAGTTTACTGATCAGTTCTTCTTCAGAAAGCGATATTTTTTTGATAGTTGTCAATGGTTTGCCAATATACAGAAAAATGAATGAGATAAAAAAGTCTTACCTGTATATAATTTCTGAGTTCGAAACTTTACTGCGTTGCCCTTAGTGTGGGTTTTTGCCTATTACAATAACAAGCAAAATCCAATACCGTGTTCTATAAAAAAAATGATAGGTTTTTAGAAAAATAGGCATATCAGATTTGTCTTAAATATGCCTATTCGTGGATTTGGTAGCGGGGAGCAGGATCGAACTGCCGACCTCAGGGTTATGAATCCTGCGCTCTAACCATCTGAGCTACCCCGCCGTAATTCTTAATTTTTTAAGAGTTGCAAATATAGAATAATTTACTTTTCTTTAGAAACAAATTAAAAAAAATTAGTCTAATCAGTCAGGATTTAACAAGTCTATAATGTCGGAAAAGAAAAAATTTACGCTGGAGTATGAGATCAGGTCATCCCCACGTATTTTGTTCAGTTTTATTAGCGAGCCCAACGGTTTGTCTCAATGGTTTGCTGATGACGTTGTTTTCCGGGATCAGGTTTATACCTTCAAATGGGATGATGAAGAGCAACGTGCCAAGCTCTTGAGCATTAAGGAAAACAAATCCATTAAGTTTAAATGGATTGATGATGACCCCCATTGTTATTTCGAGATGGAGATCTTGCAGGACGAACTGACCAATGATGTGGCGCTTGCCATAACCGACTTTGCGACAGATGAAACGTTGTCTGAAAGGACGTTAATCTGGGACAATCAGATTGATTACCTCCACAGCGTAATAGGGGCGTAATAGCAAGTTTTTCCGTATATTTGTACGTTGAAAAAGATTCATTTACTTTTATTAAAAGCATTCATAAGACCTTTTTTCGTCACATTTTTTATTGTGATGTTTATCTTATTGATGCTCTTCCTTTTTAAGTATGTAGATGATTTAATAGGGAAGGGGTTTGAGTGGTATGTGATATTGGAACTGATGTATTATGCATCGGCGGCCAATGTTTCCATGGCCTTGCCGCTGTCTATCCTGCTTTCGTCAATCATGACCTTTGGTACCCTGGGTGAGAATTACGAGCTGGTTGCGATTAAGTCGGCCGGTGTATCGTTGCAAAAGGCCATGACGCCGCTTTTTGTGCTGATCATCTTTTTAGCAATTGGTTCATTTTTGTTCTCAGATTATATGTTGCCCAAAGCAAATTTAAAGTATGGGTCGCTTTTATGGGACATCACAAATAAGAAGCTTTCCTTTCTGATTAAACCCGGTGTATTTAATAACAGTATACCAGGGTATTCTATCCGGGTAGACAAGAAGGGAGATGATGGGGTATCCCTTTACGATGTGATGATTTATGATCATACCTCCACCAGCGGTGTTCCTAAAATTATTCTTGCACGTGAAGGTACGATGTCAAGTAACGATCAGTATCTTTTCCTGAAGCTGAAAGATGGTGTGCGTTATGAGGAATCGGGAGGGCGAAATAGCTATGGAAACCCGAGGCAGGAACTGACGCGTATGCGTTTCAAGGAAACGGATCAGAAATTTGATATTTCGAGCTTCAATATGAACCGCACGGATGAGCAGTTTTTCCGCAACAACACGGCGATGCTGAACCTGAAGGGGCTGACAAAGAAAGGCGATTCTTTGAACAGGGATCTGGATAGTCTGAATAAGTTTGCCGCGCTGAATGTAAGTTCTTACTATAAGCAGAACAATTACACCAAAGGCTACTCGAAAGTTAAGACAGCTCCAAAGCCTATTAAGAGCACTTTGCTGGCTACCATACCGGAAGCTGATCGGCTTGCTTCTGTACAGGCTGCGATGGATATGGCGACCTCGGTTAAGCAGGTTACTTCGAGCAGAATCTCCGAGTATGAGGATAAGATCAAAAACATTACGAAGGTCGAACTGGAATACCAGCGAAAATTCACGCTTGCAGCTTCCTGTCTGCTGCTGTTCTTTATCGGAGCTCCGCTTGGTGCAATTATCAGAAAGGGCGGGCTTGGCCTCCCTGTGGTTATGGCAATTATATTCTTCTTGATCTATCATATCATTGCTACGGTTTCTGAGAAGTCGGCCACGACGGGCTCGCTCCGGCCATTCTTCGGGATGTGGCTAGCTATATTTGTCTTGTCGCCCTTAGGGGCATTTCTAACCTATAAAGCTACGGTGGATTCGGTGTTGTTTGACTTGGATTACTTTAAGCAACTGACGGCTAAGATTTTGCGGAAAAAGGAGTCCTGATGTATTCCTTACGTATTCATGATAGTTTATTCCGGTTTTTTGATGCCTAACTTCGTAACTTTGCAGGGTGCCTGCAAGACCTCATTGTTTCTGCGGGATTATTTATTGCTATGGAAATAAAATTAAACGCTATAGAAGAAGCTATTGCGGAGATAAAAGCGGGTAAGGTGGTTATTGTTGTAGATGATGAGGACCGCGAAAATGAAGGCGATTTTTTAACTGCTGCAGCCAACGCCACACCCGAGGTAATCAATTTTATGGCTACGTATGGCAGGGGTTTAATTTGTGCTTCCCTTACGGAGGAGCGTTGCGATGAGCTTGGTCTGGAACTGATGGTTGGCAAGAATACCGCTGCCCATGAGACGAACTTTACCGTGTCTGTCGATTTGCTGGGACACGGGTGCACAACAGGTATTTCCGCTTCCGACCGCTCCAAGACTATTTTAGCGCTTATAAATCCGAAAACAAATCCTGCTGAGCTTGGAAAGCCCGGACATATTTTCCCCTTGAGGGCAAAAGACGGAGGTGTGCTGAGAAGATCGGGACACACCGAGGCGGCGGTAGACCTTGCCAGGTTGGCGGGTATGGAACCAGCCGGTGTGCTTGTTGAGATTATGAAAGACGACGGGGAGATGGCGAGGTTACCGGATCTGGTCAAAATTGCGGCTCAGCATCAGTTAAAGATCATATCGATCAAAGATCTGATCGCGTATCGACTAACTAAGGAAAGCCTGATTCATCAGGAGGTTACCGTTAATCTTCCTACACAATGGGGAGATTTTAAGATGACCGCTTACACCCAACTGGATAATAACGCTACCCATCTCGCAATCAGTAAGGGTGAGTGGCAGGAAGACGAACCTGTATTGGCCCGCGTACATTCCTCTTGCGTAACCGGGGATATTTTCGGTTCCTGCAGATGCGATTGTGGACCTCAGCTCCATAGAGCAATGGAAATGATCGAAAAGGAGGGTAAGGGAGTGATCGTTTATATGAACCAGGAAGGCCGGGGCATTGGTCTTATCAATAAATTAAGATCTTACAACCTGCAGGATGCTGGTTTTGACACCGTTGAGGCGAATATAAAACTAGGCTTCAAAAGCGATGAACGCGATTACGGCGTAGGTGCACAGATTCTTCGTGCGCAGGGCGTGATGAAGATGAAGCTGATGTCTAACAATCCGATGAAACGGGCAGGGCTGATCGGGTATGGATTAGAGATCGTTGAGAATATTCCTATCGAGATCAAAAGCAATGTTCATAATGAGCTTTACCTTAAGACTAAGCGCGACAAGATGGGGCATCAGATTATGAAGGGTTAAGTTCTTTATCTTTTTTCTTTTTTCCCCTTTAGCATAACGGGAGAACGCTGGTAGCTGGTGGTATCTGAGCGATTGGATTTCAGCGTATCAGTTGGCTTTATAGGCTTATAGGTGCCTGTAAGGCGCTTAACAAACTCTCTAAAACTGTCGAACTGCTGCGTGTATATTAATCCGAGCGAAGTAACATTATTGTTTTGACTGCCTCCCAAAGGTGTGTTCAGGAAAAGACCTTGCTGAGTAGGAGGCTTGTTGGCAAGTTTTCCGATCAGGGATCCGTCTTTCTTAATTAGTGTTAAAACCTCCACTTCTCCGCCGACATTGTCGCGCGTAAAGCCTATCGGTGATAGATCGTTCGTGCTTCTTCTGTCGACAATTCCGGCATTTAGAACTACACGGTTGTTGAAGAAACGGAAAGATGCGTTAGCTTCACTCAACGACCTGATATTGATGTCCACAAAATCAAGATTCAGTGAGGAAAGCACGTTATTGAACTGGTTAAAAAGGAGTTCTGTTGCTGTACTGGCCACGCCGGATGTAAGCTGTTTTCCGAGACCCTCCGCGCCTGTGCCTGGAGCAAAGCTCCTCCGTATGATCAGACTTAGCGCCTGGAGGTTGCGGTTGTTATCGTCGTTGAAGTATGACTGAAGCTCTTCTTTGATCGCAGGGTTAGAAGGAAAGAATATGTCTAGTCTGATGTCCGGTTTGAGAAGAAGTCCCGATAGCCCCATTTCAACCTCCGTAAGAACGCGTTCATTTACGGCACTTCCGGCATCACGGTTGGCCGCAGTATACAAGTCGTTCAGGCTCGCCCTTAGTGCGTATATTGCCTTTAGGTTGATCTGCGCATTATTCGGATTTCCTGTCCAGCGAATGGTTCCGCCCTGGCGTATCGTAAATTTCTTGTTGATGATTTCCTGGGCTGTAAAATCAAAACTGCCCGATTCGATAATATAGTCGCCCGACATCTCAAAGTCGCCCAGACTATTGATGTTGAGTTCAAGGTTTTTCGAGTAGCCGCGACCACTCAGGTTACCCAGCGTAGTATAAATATTTGCCGTACTGTTGGCGTCTACAACCAGTTTCAGGTTCATCGTGAGGCCATCGAAAGTTGTGGGCTTTTTAACGGTCCTCAACGTGTCTTTACTTACGAAGGTAATGAAGTCTTTGCTTGCCACGGTCTCTGAATTGTTTAGCGGCAGGTTAAAAACAGTACCTTTTTCAGTCTTCGCATCTATATCAATAAACATGTTGTTGGTAGGGCCTTTAAACTTGAAAGTCCCTGATCCGTAGGCTCTGCCAAAGTAGATGGCGTTATCTTTTTCAGTAGTGTTGAGCGCCATGATGTTTTCGGCATTTATGGTCACATCGAGCGTCGGATTGTTTATGTTATTGAGATCTACCGTTCCGGTCGCAACCGCCTCGTGACCTTCCACATCAAGAAGTTTGAGGCTGTTGAGATCAATAACACTGCTGTTTACCGCTACTTCGTCTGATAGAATATATGTTGTCTTTAAATAATTCACGGTCATCTTGCCTTCATCAAACGAGATTTCGCCGTTGATGTCGGGCTTAGTAAGGCTGCCTTTAACACTAAGGTCGGCCGAAATGTGCCCTCCCAGGTCTGAAACAAGCCTGCTCACGAAAGGCTCAACTACAGCCAGCTCACTATCATCGAGTTCAACGGCCAGATCGATCTCATTTTTTTCGAGATCAATGCTGCCTACTGCGCTTAAACTTTCCCGCCCTTCTGCACGGATGGTTGTATAAATGCTTGCTGCTTTGTTAAGCTGGTCGTACGATGAGGTGTCTGTAAGCCGACCGATATAAGTATCATTAAAGCGGAGCGAGTCGACAGTGATGTTGTCGGAAATTCTCGGTGCTTTAAGAAGATTGCGAAGTTTTGTATCCCCGTTTAGCCGCCCAGCGAGCGTGATCCCGAGGGTCTTCACAAAGGGGTTCAAGCTTTGGAGGTCAATATCTTTAAACCCTACAACAAGCAAGTCTGCCGGGTCGTCAGATAAGATGCCGTCTACCGTCAGCAGCTGCCCACCGTTACTCAAATCGAAATTACGTATCTCGGTCTTACCTTCATTAAGACTTATACGCACCTTTTCCTGGATCTTCCAGTCCTCGTTATTAATCTTGAGGTCGGACGGAAGAATGCTGATCTTTGCCGTTGTGTCATTCGCAAACTCCACCAGGCCGTTTAAATCAAGCTGGTTAGCATCGTCGGCGTTGGCCAGCTTCACGTTAAGCGATAAGCTGTCGTTTCTCAGGACATTTGAGATGTTGACGTTTTTAATATAAAGACTGTCATTTAAATCTACACGGTCAGAAGTTATGATGGCCTGCAGCTGGTTTTCAGAAGTATTCTCGTCGACAATGATATTGTGCGCAATGATTCCCTTGTAGGTCAGCTTAGTAACAAATCCATTTACTGTGGCGATGTTCTTTGACGAATCAAAATTGCCGATAAATATGGCATGATCAGTGATTTCAAGCCCTGGAATAAACAGCTGTGCAATTGGCTCAAAGCGCTTCAGTTTCAGGTTGAAATTAAAGATCTGATCGCCATAAGGCTTAATGTCGGTTTGCAGCGATGGGATATACCTTTTGGCGAGCGCCTTATAGTAAGACGGTATGGCATTTAAATCGTACTGGCCTTTCACGCTGGCTTCCAACACATCAGAGGTAATGGTCAGGTTTCTGTCGCGACCCGTACCGCTTGCCGACAGCTTCACGGAGTCGATGTGATAGATTCCTTTAACATTGTCTAACCTCACTTCCTGAATAAGCAGATCACCCTGAATGTTGTTCAGATTGTTACCGGAAAAGTTCGTCTTGAACTTGGCGTCGATCATGAGCGAATCCTTATGGAGATGCAATGCTTTCAGTTTAGCCTTACTGATCGTTGCCTCAAAGTTGAAAACCGGCAGTACGGGATTGAGGTTTACCCCTCCGCTAAACATAAGTTTAACGTTCTTGTCGTTTACACTTAGATTGCCATTAAAATATCGTTTATCGAACGTTCCGTCGATCTTAGCATTCCGATAGCGGTATCGGTTAAAATCGATATAGTCGATGTCGCCCCTGATCGTTTCCGAAAGGTCCTTAACCTCAAAGCCCCGGCCTTTAACATACAAGGAGGCGGTGAGCCTGCCAAGTTGCGGCTCGTCGACCAGTTCGCCCAGATTGAAGTCGTAGCTTTTGACATACCCGGTATACGATGGTGTGCCTCTTGGGTCTATCTTCATGTTGACATCTGAGACGACCCGTCCGAGTTTTGTTTTAAATTCTCCGAAGGCAATAAAGTCGTTTTGAAAACCCGTAAACGAGCCATTGAAATTAACATTGCCAAATTTAGATACAATGGAAGGGATGACTCTCTTATCTTTAAAGCCAAAGCTTCGAACAATCTGGTCCAGATCAGACTTGTTGGTGCCGGCCATGTCAATTTTAAGGTCCATGAAAGTCTCCTTAATATAGGGTAGCCCTCTCAAAGAAAAGTCGCCTTTCACATAGGTAGCCTTTCCTGTTTTTACCAGCAGCTTTTTAGCCCTGAGATTAGTTACCGTGCCGGTGATCTGGCCGTCCACTTCAAGCCGGAGATTCATCTTGCCGACTTGGGGAGCAAAGAAGGCAACATCACTGGATGCGATATGGCTGTTGACAAATTTTGCCCGCATCCGCACCTTGTTTACGTAGTCACTGAAATCCTTATATTTCGAGAAACTCATCTCGAAATAGTTGCTCAGTTTACTTTTCTCCGTAGTGAGCATTAGTCGCTCCAACTTTATGGAATTGGTATCTACAGTAGCAAATGCTGTTAGTTCTTTTAGTTTAAAGCCGCTTTTTTCTGCAAAAGACAGGTTCTTTATTTCAGCCTGGAAGATATAATCGGCCGTGTTGATGTTTTCCAATATACCATTTAGCCTGCTTAAATGTACGTCGTCGAAATTGACTCCGTTGATCAGCGTATCTACCCGGAGGTTTTTATACTTAAAGCTAATGTCGTTCAGTATGGCCTTTTGCAGATTTACCCTAAACGGTTTGCCGGGTTTAGCCTTCTTTTTAGGTGAGCCCGAATCAAAATAGTTGATGATGAAATCAAGGTTGGTCGACCTGTCTTTATATGATTTTAAAAAAAAGGAACCTCGATTGATTTGAACCGCATTGATGTCAATAACCCGTCGCTTCAGTGAAAATTCACTAATGTCCACCATTAAAGTCGGCGTACTCAAAAGCGTGTCCTTTTGTAAATCCAGCACAATGAAGTTTTCCAGAACGAGCGATTTGAAGGGCTTAACGTAAAAGCTCGTTAATGATATGGTTGTGTTGAGCTCTTTAGATAAATAAGCGGCAGCTTTTTTCGCGAAAAAAGTTTGAACAGGCTTAAACTGGAACGATACAAGAATTACCGCAACCAATATGCCTACCGATGCAACAATCCAAAGAAGTATTTTTAATAGTTTTTTAATAGTTTTGTATCTTATTAATAAAAGTTGTGCCTGTAATACTAGCTATAGAATCTTCTTGTGATGAAACCTCGGTTGCTATTTGCAATAACGGCAAAATTACGGCCAATGTTATTGCAAACCAAACAATTCATCAAAATTATGGCGGTGTAATTCCGGAGCTGGCGTCCCGTGTTCACCAGCAAAATATCATTCCGGTTGTACATCAGGCCCTGGGTGATTCAGGACTTTCAAAGAGCGAGGTTAGCGCAGTTGCGTTTACCCAGGGACCCGGACTTTTGGGATCGCTTTTGGTGGGTGTTTCGTTCGCGAAATCTTTCGCCCTTGCATTGGGTTTGCCGTTGATCTCTGTGAATCATATGCATGCGCATATTCTCGCTCATTTTATCGAAGAACCCAGACCGGACTTTCCATTTCTCTGCCTCACGGTTTCGGGCGGCCATACCCAGATTGTGCTGGTTAAGAGCTATTTCGATATGCAAATAGTAGGGGAGACGTTAGATGACGCAGCCGGTGAGGCTTTTGATAAAACGGCAAAATTGCTGAATCTGCCTTACCCGGGCGGACCGCTTATCGACAAGTATGCGCAGCAGGGAGATGGCAGGAAATATCAGTTCGGCGTCCCGCAGATTAAAGATTTTGATTATAGCTTCAGCGGTTTTAAAACATCGATCCTTTACTTTATCAGGTCGAAGGAACAAGAAGATCCGGATTTTGTGGCCAAACACTTAAATGATATATGTGCATCTGTGCAGCATAGTATCGTGCAGATACTTTTAAATAAGCTGAAGCTTGCGGCGAAGCACTTTGGCATTAAGGAGATCGCAATTGCAGGTGGCGTGTCTGCGAATTCCGGCCTCCGTCGTGAGCTCCAGAACGTCGCTGATCAACTCGGCTGGAACGTATACATACCTGCATTTCAATATTGCACCGATAATGCTGCAATGATAGCCATTGCAGGTCACTTCAAATATATGGAAGGTAAATTCACAGATCAGCGTGTAGCGCCTTTATCCAGAATGGAATTTTAACTGTCGACTATGAATATAATGAGTTTTGTTTTTTTTGGCCTTATGCTCCTGCCACTGGTGATTTTTCTGATATGGCTTATTAAAAAGGACCGCAGAAAGAATTATATTGGGCTTGTTGTGCTACTAATCATGGTCATAGTGGCGACTTATGCTATCATACGGTATGACACGATCTTTTTAGAGAATCAGTCAAGAACTTCGCCTGGTCATCAGGTGCCAAGTTATAAATAAAACTTAGGCCGGATGAAGACTGTCCGGCCATAAGTTTTATTTAACTATAGTTTTTCTGTTACTTCAGCACGTATTTTTGCTTCAATTTCTTCTGATAATTCAGGATTGTCCAGCAATAATTGTTTTACAGCATCTCTGCCTTGACCTAGTTTCGTTTCTCCATAAGAGAACCAGGATCCAGATTTCTTAATAATGGCAAACTCTACACCAAGGTCAATGATTTCTCCCACTTTCGAGATGCCTTCACCGAACATAATGTCGAATTCAGCCAGGCGGAATGGAGGTGCTACTTTATTTTTGACAATCTTTACCTTGATCCGGTTTCCTGATACCTCGTCGGCATCTTTAATTTGAGACGTTCTGCGAATATCTAAGCGGACTGATGCATAAAATTTTAAGGCATTACCGCCCGTGGTGGTCTCTGGGTTACCGAACATCACACCAATCTTTTCACGCAACTGGTTAATAAATATACAACAGCATCCCGTTTTCGATATAGTTCCGGTTAACTTTCTAAGTGCCTGGGACATTAATCTCGCATGAAGCCCCATTTTGGAATCACCCATTTCGCCTTCTATTTCCGCTTTGGGTACAAGCGCAGCTACGGAGTCAATAACAAGAACATCAATAGCTCCTGATCTGATCAGGTTGTCCGCAATCTCCAGCGCCTGCTCGCCATTGTCAGGTTGTGAAATGAATAAGTCTTCTACATTAACGCCTAGCTTCTTCGCATAACTGGTATCAAAAGCGTGCTCAGCATCGATAATTGCAGCCAGACCACCTTTTTTTTGGGCTTCAGCGATAATATGTGTTGCCAGTGTGGTTTTACCAGAAGATTCAGGACCGTAAATCTCTATGATCCTGCCTTTTGGCACGCCTCCGATTCCAAGGGCAATATCTAAACCGATAGATCCTGTGGAAATTGATTCTATAGGTTCAACAGCGTTGTCTCCCAATTTCATTATGGTTCCCTTACCGTAAGATTTTTCCAGTTTATCAAGGGTAAGCTGTAAAGCCTTCAATTTATCTGCGTTTGTGCTCATGTCAGTGTTAACTTTTTAAATGTTATACTAATTATATTAGCAAATATAGGTAAATAATTAAATTAGATATAAAGTTTGCGCAAATATTTTTTTAGACACCGTTTTCGTGACTAAAAATATTAGCGGATTTGTTAACTTTCTGATAATACTTGCAAAAATATGTAATCTCGCAGATATCACATTTCGGTGATCTCGCCACACAAACATATCTCCCGTGCAGGATAAGCCAATGGTGTGCCACATGGATGGTCTCTTCCGGCAGTGATTTGACTAGGTCTTTTTCTACTGCCAGGGGAGTCTTACCGTTGGTCAGGCCAATCCGGTTAGCTACTCTGAATACGTGCGTATCTACGGCCATTGCAGGCGCATTATATATTACGGAGGCAATAACGTTTGCTGTTTTTCTGCCTACCCCGGGCATCTTCTGCAGATCTGTAACACTCTCCGGTACCCGGCCCCCAAAATCCTGTACCAGCATCTTTGCCATTCCAACAAGGTGTTTAGCCTTGTTGTTCGGATAACTTATGCTTTTTATATAGTCGAAAACTACATCAGGTGTTGTGTCGGCAAGACTTTCAGGCGTAGGAAACCGTAAAAATAAGTCGGGCGTAACCTGATTCACTCTTTTGTCTGTACATTGTGCTGATAAGATCACTGCAATAAGCAGTTGGAAAGGGTTATTGTAATGGAGCTCGGTTTCAGCATTGGGCTGCCTGGCTGAAAAATGGGATACAAATAATTTATACCGGTCAATCCTGCGCATGGACAAACTTAGCCAAATCGTGGTAATAAAAAAAGCTGCCGGAAAGTGGCAGCTTTAAAGTTAAGATTACATCCCTCGGGAGTAAGCAAGAATTTTTGCGACAGTTTCATCGGACGGTTCTTTTTTAGGTTGTCCAACTGGCCCCTGATCGTATTGTAGAACGTCAAATCGTTTGATTGTAATTCCTGAGTTTCCAAAGCATGCTGATTTGATTGTTCGCAATTCAATTGATTAAATAAAGTAGAGGTTTCTATCATAAGCATTTTAGTTGTATTGTTTTAGTTTATAAACGCCACCAATCTGGTTTTATTTTAAACGAAATATAAATAAAAACAATTTATTGTATAAGTTATGATACTTCCTTCACTTTCATCATTTTCCGCAGGTTATTCAAGGCATATCTCATGCGGCCCAGCGCAGTGTTAATACTTACGTCGGTCAGTTCAGCGATTTCTTTAAAGCTCAAGTCGGCATAGTGCCTCATAATGAGCACCTCTTTCTGGTCGTCAGGAAGAAGCTGTATCATCGCCCTAAGGTCGACGTGCGTCTGTTCGCGAAGCATCCGGTCCTCAGCACTTTCCTCATGAAACTGAAGCATATTTAGTACGTCAGTGCCATCGGCGCTCGTAATGGCAGGGGCTCGTTTCTCTTTTCTGAAATAATCGATAACGAGGTTATGTGCAATTCGCATTACCCATGGAAGAAATTTCCCCTCTTCATTGTATCTGCCGGAACGCAGCGTGTTGATTACCTTGATAAAGGCGTCCTGAAAAATGTCCTCGGCGAGGTATTGATCCTTCACCAGAAGATATATGGATGTATATATTTTTGATTTGTGCCGTCTAAGCAATTCCTCCAGAACAGATTCGTTGCCCCCCAGATATAATTTTATTAAATCCTGATCCGTTTGCTGTTGTAATTTCATAGGTGTATCCTTACTAAATCCCTTCTCCTGTTTGCTAAAAAATTATTTAGTAGAGTTTGTTTCGATACGTGTTCTCCTATGTCTTTAAGTGGTAAACTTTATTTTGGTTCTTTATTCAAAAGAAGCATTTTTTTTATAACAATGCAACTTTAGAAATGTTAAAAAATCTTAAATACCCGGCGTTATGCCTTTTTGCCACCGGCACAAAAGCATGTTAAGTTTTTTCGCGGTATATTTGTATATTCTATCATCATGCTAATGAATCACGAAAATTTGAGCGATCCACATAAAAACATCATCATAAAAGGTGCCAGGGTTCATAACTTAAAAAACATTGACGTCTCCATTCCTAAAAATAAGCTTGTCGTTATCACCGGGATGTCGGGCTCTGGCAAATCCTCGCTCGCTTTTGATACATTATATGCCGAAGGCCAGAGAAGATATGTGGAAAGTTTGTCTTCCTACGCGCGCCAATTTATGGGCAGGATGAACAAGCCGGAGGTTGACTACATCAAGGGTATTGCGCCGGCTATTGCAATAGAACAAAAGGTGATCACCTCTAATCCCAGATCTACAGTAGGTACTTCAACGGAAATTTACGATTACCTTAAACTCCTGTTCTCCAGAATTGGCAAAACCTATTCCCCCGTATCCGGACAACTGGTAAAAAAAGACTCCGTTAGCACAGTTGTGGATTACATACTGACATTAAATGAGTCGGCGGTGGTGACCGTATACTGCCCGCTTCACCCGCACAATGATCGGTCTATAAAGGAAGAACTTGCCGTTTTGCTGCAGAAGGGCTTCCTGAGGATTTTATATCAGAATGAAATCAAAAAGATTGAACAAATCCTGGAAGACCCATCATTTGAGGACTTCCGGTTCAGCGATGAAACGGACGTGAGGATATTGGTGGACCGCATCGTGGTGAACCGGGATGATGAAACAGTAAGCCGTATAGCTGACTCTGTTCAAACAGCCTTTTTTGAGGGTAAGGGTGATTGCTACCTGGAACACGATAGCCAGTTTCATCACTTTTGCGACCGGTTTGAGCTGGACGGTATCCGCTTTGAAGAGCCTACTCCGAATTTTTTCAGCTTTAACAATCCGTACGGGGCTTGTAAGCGCTGTGAAGGATATGGCAATGTGATTGGTATAGATGCCGATCTCGTAATACCGGATAAAAGCAAAAGCATATACGATAACGCCATAGCACCGTGGAGAGGAGAGAAGATGCGCGAGTGGTTGAATCGCCTGATAGCCAACGCCGATAAGTTTAAATTTCCCATTCACAGGTCTTATAGCGAACTGACGGAGAGCGAGCAGGCCTTGCTGTGGACAGGTAATAAATATTTTGCGGGGCTTGATGCCTTTTTTAAGGACCTCGAAGAGCAAACCTATAAAATACAATACCGGGTGATGTTGTCACGATACCGCGGGAAAACCACATGTCCGGATTGTAAAGGATCACGACTCAGAAAGGATGCTTCCTATGTAAAAATTAAAGACAGGTCCATCATTGACCTGGTGTTAATGTCATTGTCAGACCTCCTGATATTTTTCGATGAGTTGTCCCTTAACGAGACAGACGAAAAAATTGCACGGCGACTGCTCACCGAGATAAAAAACCGGGTGCGGTATTTGAACGATGTCGGATTGAGCTATCTTACACTAAATCGTCTTTCCAATACACTGTCTGGAGGTGAGTCGCAGCGGATCAACCTTGCAACCTCACTCGGGAGTAGTTTGGTCGGTTCTATTTACGTCCTCGACGAGCCGAGTATAGGACTCCATCCGCGAGATACGAACAAGCTGATCGGTGTGCTGCTTTCGTTGAGAGATGTTGGCAACACTGTGCTCGTCGTAGAGCATGAGGAAGAGATGATGCTTGCTGCAGATTACATCATAGACATCGGTCCGGAGGCAGGTACCCACGGGGGGGAGCTGGTTTTCAGTGGCACCTATGATCAGATCATTTCAGATCAGAGAAGTTTGACCGGTAAATATCTGTCGGGCAAGGAAACCATTCCAGTCCCGAAATACCGCAGGAAGTGGAACGACCACATCCTGATTCAGGGAGCGAGGGAGAATAACCTTAAAAACATCGATGTGAAATTCCCGCTGGGCGTGTTCACCGCAGTTACAGGCGTATCCGGATCGGGAAAAACTAGTCTGGTTAAAAAAATCCTTTATCCGGCATTGCAAAAAGCGATAGGCAACTATGCCGGCGAGCAGACCGGTGCGCACAATGGCGTGTCGGGCAATTTTGATCTGATTGCGCAGGTTGAGATGGTCGACCAAAACCCAATCGGGCGGTCCTCAAGATCGAACCCGGTGACTTACGTGAAGGCCTGGGACGATATCCGCGCCTTATTTTCGGCACTTCCTTCGGCTAAAGCTGCCGGACTAAAGCCCGCTGCGTTTTCTTTCAATGTAGAAGGAGGCCGCTGCGAGGTTTGTCAGGGTGAAGGGGAAGTGAAGATTGAGATGCAGTTTATGGCCGACATCTTTCTGCCCTGCGAAGCCTGCGGCGGCCGGCGGTTTAAGCAGCAGGTGCTCGACATAACCTATCAGGACAAGAATGTGGCCGATATCCTGGATCTTACTATCGAGGAAGCCGTAACGTTTTTTGAGGGGCAGCCGAAGATATTAGCGAAGCTGCAGCCGCTCGTGGATGTGGGACTGGGTTATGTTCATCTTGGGCAGTCGTCAAATACGCTGTCGGGCGGTGAGGCCCAGCGCATCAAGCTCGCTTCGTTTCTGATCAAGGGCAACAACACCCACAAGACACTCTTTATTTTCGATGAACCCACTACAGGACTGCATTTCCATGACATCAAGAAACTGCTTATTGCACTTAACACGCTGATAGAGCAGGGTAATAGTGTGCTGGTTATAGAACACAATATGGATATGATCAAATGCGCCGACTGGGTGATTGATATTGGTCCGGAGGGTGGAGATCAGGGTGGTAAGGTTGTATTCGAAGGTGTGCCGGAAGACCTGGTCAATGTAGCGCATTCCTATACAGGGCAGTATCTGAAAGCACGTTTGCAGGCATAGCAGGTTTAAGATAAATTCAGCTATCTTCGGCAATGCTTTTTTTAACGTTTTTTCTAGGGATCGTTTTAAACATGATCGGCTATATTCCGCCTGGCAACATCAATCTGACCGTGGTTCAGATCACCATCACCAGAGGAATCAGACAGGCGATATATTTCATCTCCGCATTCTCTGCCGTAGAAGTGCTGTTCACATTCGCTATCATGCGTTTCGTGCAGTGGCTGTCGAGTGAGATCGACCTTGGATACACGATTGACGTTGCAATGATCCTGTTGTTTTCCATATTGGGGGTGCTTACGTGGCGCTCGCGCAAACAGATGCCTAAAGCAGACTACTCCAAGAAAGACAGCATAAAGTATGGAATGCTATTGGGTGTAATTAACCCTATGCAGGTGCCGTTTTGGCTTTTCGTGGGCACTTATCTGATATCACATGAATGGATAGATATCGGTTACCTTTCATTAACGATATTCAGTATTGGATCCGGTCTGGGCGCTGCCCTGGCCTTGTATGGCTTTGCCCGTTTTGCACAATACGTCCAGGAAAAGTTTGAGCTAAGCAGTTATCTGATCAGTAAAAGTATCGCCATACTTTTCTTCGTACTTTCGGCGTACCATATCTTCAAACTGGTATATATCTACCTGATCAGATAAGTAACTATTTTTTTAAGAATTCCAGATTCCAGATCTTCTCTGCCCGCCGGCCAATAAGCCAGAACGAACCAGCCAGTACGGCAAAGAACAATGCTTTGTGCCAGCTGTCCCAGAAATACTCGAAGTACCTTGTGTACAGGTTTATAAATAAAAAGGTGATGCCAAATTCGCGGGCAATTTCATCTCTGTATTTAAGTCCGATAAAGATACTGATCACGCAGGCGGCGGCAGATATGAGTCCCCAATAAAACAGACTCAGTTGAGAAACGCTATACCATTGTTCTAGCGAACCAAAATTACCAAATACGGATAGCAGCCACATCGACACGAACAGATACACCATTCCGCTGACATAGTTCACCTGAAAAAACATAGCCAGGCGGGCATTCCTTTTCAATAAAAATGAACAGGCAGTTACGAACAAGCCAAACACTGTAAAGCGTAAAGGGTAGTTCATTCCTAAGAAATACATGTTATCCCTGGAGAGATACCCCGTCTCCGTACCGAACCAGGCGCCGATGGAAATCAGCGTAAATATCCATATTAGCCTTGATTTAAATGTTACGGCCAGCACACCGTAAACGAGTGCGGAGACCAGAATTAGGGTGCTAAAATGATCGCTGTCCTTTCCCAATGACTTGCCTAAATATGCCACTGCGTTCGCTGTAAGCATAACCGCTGTAAAAATCAAAGCTTCGTTGCTAAACACACGGAGCGGTTGGGTCCGCTTCCGTTTAAACCCGAAATAGTACAGAAGTGTTGCAGCTGCGGCAGACAATATACTGATCAGCAGGTCGGACGCATCGAGCAGCCGTTCCAGGTAGGCCAGTACTTTATTGTCCACGAGCAGGGAGCCTAAGGCAATGACACCACAAGCCATCGCGATCCAAAAGGAATACTGCGCAAGTCTGCGCCAGTCAAATGTTTTGGCCTCGTAACTCGTTTTTAGCCTCGCTGCATCTTCTTCCGTCAGGAGGTTCTGTTCCTGCCAATGACGGATCATGTCGTCAAGGAAATCGCTTTTCTCCTGGTCGATCTTCATATGCTATGCCAATAAAGCAGGCACTTTTTTATTGTTGCCTACAATCCAAACGATATCACCGTTATCAAACACAAAATCAGAATCCGGATTCAGAATACGCGTTCCGGAGCGCTCAATGCCAACCACGAGTCCCTGAGTTGATTCGCGGATGCCTGATGTCCGGATGCTTTGGCCATAGACAGGAGAGCTGCTGTTTATCACAACTTTTTGCAGGGCCATATCTTCTTTCGGGAATGAGGATTCCAAGTTCTCGTCAATCATCCCTTCAAAAAGTACCTTCACCGCAGCCAGTTGCTCGTCAGTACCAATCACCATCACCTTGTCGTTCGGATATAGTCGCTCGTCCCGACCTGGTGTAGGGATCATGATTTTTCCCCGTTCAATCAGCGCAATGTTGACACCGTAATTCTCGCGCACCGATAACTCGGCGAGTGTTTTTCCGATTAGAGACGACTCAGGTGCCACCGTAAGATCGGCAAGGTGAGCGTCCCAGGGCAATATCTCAGGCTGTGCGTTTTGCGCTTCCCTTGCATTCAGGTTTCGGAGGAAACGGCTCTCCAGTCGGTTATAAAAGCTTTGCAGTTTCCGGGAGAAGATAAACATTCCGCATACAATAAGGGCTACCGCAAAGACCACCGAGATCCAGGTGCTGTAAAATTGATAAATGAGGAAGCCAACGAAAAAGATGGCAATGGCCACACGCAGAATTTCGAGCGCGACAAGCGGGCCTCTTGTATACTTTTTATTGAGCCAAAGATGAGAATATGCCTTTCGCTCAATGCGTCTGATGGCAAGTGCCCATAAAAAAGGTGTCATTGCAGCAAGAGTAAGCACCAGGCTGATGATGATCCCGTAGTTTCCGTTGATGATAGAGGTGGTAATAAAGGGCTGAAGGAATCGTGAGCCTAAGAAAACCAGGGCGATTAAAATTACACTGTGTATGATGGTGTTGAAGGTGTACGACCTGAGCAGGATTTTCCAGTCGCTCATCGTTGTAATTCCGGCAGTACTCGAACTGTACCGCTTAATACCTTCCGTCCACCGGTTTGGCAGTTTGCGTTCCAGAAAAACGTAAAGGGGCTCCGAAGCCTTAATCAGGTAAGGCGTGGTAAACGTTGTGATGGCGGAAACCGCCACAGCGATCGGATATAAAAATTCGCTGGTTACCTTCAGTGTAAGTCCCAGCGTGGCAATAATAAAAGAGAATTCACCGATCTGTGCCAGACTCATGCCTGTCTGCACCGACGTCTTAAGTGGCTGCCCTGATACCAGCGCACCCAGGCCTGAACTCAAAAACTTTCCTAATACAGTCGATAAGGTAATGATCAATATAGGTACGATATATTCCACAAGAATGCGGGGCTCAATGAGCATACCCACAGACACAAAGAAGATAGCCGCGAAAAGATCCTTTACAGATTTGGTCAGATGTTCTATCCGCTCGGCCTGGGTAGTCTCAGCAAGTATTGAACCCATGATAAAAGCGCCCAACGCCGGGGAGAAACCGACTTTGACAGCCAGCAGGACCATAATGAGGCAGAGCGCTATCGATACAACCAGCATAGTCTCGTCGTTCATAAGCTTTCTTGTCGCCTTTAAGAAAGTGGGGATAAGGAAAATGCCCCCTATAAACCAGAGGATCAGGAAGAAACAAAGTTTCAAAATGGAGGTCAGCATTTCTGCACCGGCAAACTGCTGGCTGACTGCCAGGGTAGACAGCAATACAAGAAGCAGGATTGCTACTAAATCTTCCACAATCAACACCCCGAAAACCAGTCCCGCAAACTTCTTATGCTTTACCCCGAGTTCCTCAAACGCGCGGATAATGATTGTTGTAGAAGATACCGAAAGGATTCCGCCCAGAAAGATGCTGTCCATTGTAGACCAGCCCATTAATTTTCCAGCCGTAAACCCTATGGCCAGCATAAATACCACTTCTACAATGGCTGTAATGGAAGCCGAGCCGCCAACCTTTACAAGCTTCTTAAAACTGAATTCCAGGCCCAGACTAAAAAGAAGGAAAATAACACCTATTTCTGCCCAGATATGAATACTGGCATTGTCGGTAACCGTAGGCAGAAAGTCAACGTGTGGCCCAACGAGCAAACCAGCAAGAATATAGCCCAGTACAATAGGCTGTTTGATTTTTTTGAATAGTAATGTTGTTATAGCAGCAGCGGCAAGTATGAGCCCCAGGTCGGTAATAAGAACGGGCAGATGTATCATATCGTACGAAAAATCAATTTGCCCTAATATACGAAAAAAAGAGGTGTTTTTAGCAGAAAGGCGCGAGTTTTTTAGGTTAAAACGCCTTTCGGAAATAGGCCAGAGTAGCCGTTTTATCCTTCTCCAATTGCAATTTCAAGGCTTCCAGTCCTGTGAACTTTTCATCCTGCCGCAGGAACTCCATGAAGTTCATGGTGATTTCCTGGCCATATATTTCCTTCTCAAAATCAAAGATGTTCACTTCGATATTTCTGGTCATGCCGTTTATTGTGGGCCGCTGCCCTATATATGCCATGCCCTTAAACAGGCTTTCGTTTAAATAAACGGTAACGGCATATATGCCGTCAGACGGAATCAGCTTATAAGTTTCCTCGATAAAAATATTGGCCGTCGGAAAACCGATCGTACGTCCGATCTTATCACCCTTGATCACCCGGCCACGCAGGGAAAAATGATAGCCTAAGTACTTCGCCGCCAAAGCTACATCCCCATCCAGCAAAGCTTTTCTGATTTTGGTGGAACTTACGGCGACATCATTAATATCCTGCTCTGGAATCTGTTCAATACTATACCCGAACAGATCTGCATAAAACTCAAGTTCCTTCATGCCACCCAGCCGGTCTTTTCCAAAACGATGATCGTAGCCAACAATTAAATGCTTAACTCCAATGGTGTCAACCAAAATGTTTCTAATGTAGTCTTCGGGCGATAAATTCGAAAAGTCGCGGGTAAAAGGAATGATGATCAGATGGTCCACTCCGAGGGTTTCCAGGATATTGGCCTTCTCCTGGATGGTATTGATCATCTTAAGGTCCTGATTTTCCGGATCAATGATTAACCTCGGATGGGGGAAAAAGGTTAGGATCACACTTTCCGCACGCAGTGTCTTGGCTTTGTCGCACAACTGCTTTACAATCTTTTGATGCCCGTAGTGGACACCATCGAAAGTGCCGATGGTCACAACCGCATTGCTCAGTTTGTTGAACTCCGAAAGCTGATGGTATATCTTCAAGACTGTAAATTTACTAAACTTTTTTACTGCGCAGGTGCGTCACCAAGTCGCTCACCTCAAAAGCATTCTCCAGCAGAAAATTACCGCTTCTTGTCCTTGTGAGCCTGGACAGGTAAGCCCCGTTGTTGAGCTTTTTTCCAAAATCAGCAACCAGCGAACGGATATAGGTTCCCTTGCTGCATATCACCCTAAAATCGACTTCGGGGAGTCTGATTGAAGTAATCTCAAAAAGGGAAATGCTCACGTTTCTCAATCTTAGCTCCGTTTCCTCACCCCGTCTTGCTTTGAGATATAAACGTTCCCCGTTTACTTTGATTGCAGAATGCGCAGGAGGATACTGCTGTATATCGCCCATGAATGCACTTGTGGCATGATGTATAGCCTCGTGGCTAAGGCCCTCTAGATCAAAATGCTGATCAGGCTCGGTTTCCATGTCGTAAGAGGGGGTAGTAGCTCCAAGGACCATCGTGCCGGTATATTCCTTTTCTTCAGCCTGAAACGAATCGATTTGCTTGGTCAGCTTGCCGGTGCAAACAATAAGCAACCCGGTAGCCAAAGGATCAAGTGTCCCGGCATGGCCTACCTTCAGTTTAAGCGGTTTAAGGGAGTTTCTGATTTTGCTTACAACGTCAAAGCTTGTCCATTTGTAAGGCTTGTTGATCAGCAGAAGTTCGCCCTCAGCAAAATTAAAATCTGGAAATTCCTTTATAGATTGCTCCTTAAGCTCTTCAGTCATTACAAAACATTCATTTCCACACCGGAGTAATATAAGGCGATAAGCACAACGCCTATAATGATTCTGTACCACCCAAAAATACGGAACCCATGTTTGGATAAAAAGCCGATAAATGATTTGATGGCGATGATAGCCACGATAAAAGCCACCACGTTACCAAAAAGAAGAAGTTTTACGTTTTCTGCATTGAGCAATTCATAGCCCTTCAGCAGCTTATATCCGGTGGCAGCGCACATGGTTGGAACCGCCAGGAAAAACGAAAACTCCGCAGCGGCCTGTCTGGTAAGCTTTTGTTGCATGCCTCCGATAATTGTAGCGGCACTTCTGCTCAATCCTGGAAAAACCACCGCCAGCACCTGAAAACATCCAATCTTAAAAGCAGTCAGATTACTGATATCGGTTTCTTTATCTATTGCCGGACTCTTAAACAGTTTATCGATAAACAACAATACAATACCACCCAATAAAAGCACAACGGCTATAAACAGAGGATTGCCCAGGGTGTTGTCGATAAAGTCGTTCAGGATAAAGCCAAAAAACAAAGCAGGAATAACGGCAATAACAAGTTTAAGATAAAACTGCCATTTGCTGAAATCCATAAATTTTTTCCAGTATAAGACTACGACTGCCAATATGGCCCCAAGTTGGATGGCTACCTCAAATAATTTTACGAAATCATCATGACCAATACCCATAAAAGAACTGGCGATCACCATATGGCCGGTTGAAGACACCGGTAAAAACTCCGTCAGGCCCTCTATAACGGCGAGAATTAAAGCTTGTACATAATCCATTTACCGGCTATTTCTTTAGGATAGCATAGACGCCCAGTCCAAAACCAGCAAGCACTACCATCGGAGCCAGTAGGGTTTTCCTGAAATCATAAATGTCTGTAGTACCCATCATAAGGATAAAACCAACAACTACGATGGCTATGCTCAGTAAAAGCACTTGATAGTTCTTCTTCGTAAAAACCAGTTCCGATTTTGCTTCCGGGTTCGGGGAAGCGGATTTTTTTTCTGCCATTATCTGTAAAGATCGTATATTTTTAAACGTAAATATTTATTAACCGCCATTGATGTACTAATAGCGGTGATGAAAATTCCAATACCAACAAGGCCAATAAGTACGATGCCGAATTCGGTGTAGTTTCTGAGGATAACAATTTCAGGAATCTCCCGCTGGGTGTAATATAAAATGCCAAGCAGGATAAGGATCGCAATAAAGGCTGCTATCAGCCCATGCAGGGCTGCAATCAATACAAACGGCCTGCGAATGAAGCTGCGGGTAGCACCCACCAGTTGCATACTTTTGATCAGAAAACGCTGGGAATAGATTGCAAGGCGTATGGTGTTGTTAATCAGTGCCACAGAAATCACCAGCAGTATGGCAGCAAAGCCTAAAATAATCAGTCCGATTGTGTTGATATTTTTATTGACCATGTCGATGAGTGAGCTCTGATAGATCACTTCCTTAACGACCGGATTCTGACCGATACTTGCTTTCAGAGACTCTATACTCTTATTATTGGCATAGTCCGCTTTCAAATAAACGTCTACCGTAGAGAGTAGTGGGTTATACCCAAGGAAATTCACAAAGTCTTCACCCAGATCATTGGTCAGGTTTCTCGCTGCCATCTCCTTATTCACGTACTGCGTAGATTTGATAGCCGGGTTGGCGTTCAGGTCCTTCTGGAACTGTAAAATATCCGTCTCTTTAGCGCCCTCATCAACAATAATATTTAAAACGATGTTTTCCTTAACATAATTAGACAGATTCTTGGCATGAACCAAAATCAGTCCGAGCATTCCAAGCATCAACAGAACAAGAGCAATACTGAATATCGTAGAAATGTAGATCGTTTTTGTCTTCTTAGAAGCGTCGCTTACTTCAAATTCTTCCATACGCTTTAGTCTGAGTTTTCTGCGAAAATAAGTAAATGTTCACAAAAGGCACCGTATTTGCGAAGCTTTTTGGAAAAAAACAAAACCTGTTATGAAAAAACAATCAATCCTTACTATTGCGCTTTTGCTCATCGTTAATCTTGTTTTGACCTCCTGCGGTAAAGAAGATACTACTTCAATAAAGCCCAGAATGACGGGTCGCTGGGATGTCTCGCGGATCGAAGGTGTGCCTTTAAATATATCAACCGGTGATTATTATGACTTTAAGGAGGGAGAAGACGATATCGTTGAAATTCGTGAAGGCGGCAATCTTCAATCGGGCACCTACGCTGTTCAGGTGGGTAATGACTTTACTATGCAGATCGGCGGCAAGCTGTACACCTGCACGGTCATCGTACTGGAGACAGGCAGATTGGAATTCTCGGCTTCCGACGGCAGCGTCACAAAAAAAGTTTTCCTGAAAAGATAGGGGCTTCGCAGAGTTGTGTTTATTTCTTTATTTTCGCATCCTGCAATCGCAGGAGCGCCGGTAAGCGCAAACAGCTATACAAAGTTTATCGATGGATTATCAATTTAAAGAAATAGAACAAAGGTGGCAGGAGCATTGGGCCGATAAGCAGACCTTCAAGGTCGCGGAAAATACGGAAAAGCCTAAATACTACGTGTTAGATATGTTTCCCTACCCTTCCGGGGCGGGCTTACATGTGGGTCACCCACTGGGCTATATTGCTTCCGATATTTTTGCAAGATATAAACGCCTTAAAGGTTATAATGTTTTGCATCCGATGGGCTACGATTCATTTGGCTTACCGGCCGAGCAGTATGCCATACAAACCGGTCAGCACCCTGCCATAACTACTGAAACAAATATCAATACCTACCGCAGGCAGCTTGATAAGATCGGTTTTTCTTTCGACTGGAGCCGGGAGGTCCGCACCAGCGATCCGCAATACTATAAATGGACGCAGTGGATCTTTATGCAACTGTTCAACTCATGGTACAATTTGGAGACTGACCGGGCGGAAGATATTTCTACCTTGATTGAGAAATTTAATTCCAGCGGTACCGAGGGTGTAAGAGCCGTATGCGATGAAGATGTTCAACAATTGTTGCCGTCCGACTGGGCCGCAATGACCGCAGAGCAAAAGCAGGCCGAACTGTTGAAATACCGACTTACCTACCTTAAAGAAAGTACCGTAAACTGGTGTGCTGCCCTGGGCACCGTTTTAGCCAACGACGAAGTAAAAGACGGGTTTTCTGAACGTGGCGGGCATCCGGTTGAACAGAAAAAAATGATGCAGTGGAGTATGCGGATCTCCGCTTACGCCGAGCGTTTGCTGAGCGGACTTGACACAGTCGACTGGCCAGAGCCTGTGAAAGAAATGCAAAGAAACTGGATCGGTAAAAGTTCAGGCGCTTCCGTCCGGTTCAAGATAGAAGGAGCCGGTCTGGTTTCAGAATTCTCCGAACTCAAGACCGACTATATTGAAGTTTTCACTACCCGGGTAGATACTATCTTTGGGGTATCTTATTTAGTTTTAGCGCCCGAGCATGAACTGGTTGCCAAGCTTACCACTCTTGAACAACGCGCAGCGGTGGAGCAATACATAGAGCAGACCAGGAAGAAGTCGGAGCTCGACCGCATGGCCGATACCAAAACGGTTTCAGGTGTGTTTACCGGCAGCTATGTCATCAATCCAGTGAGCGGGGAGCGTATCCAGTTGTGGATAGCCGATTACGTGCTTGCAGGATATGGCACAGGCGCAGTAATGGGCGTGCCTAGTGGCGACCAGCGCGACTGGCTTTTCGCGCGTCACTTTAATTTGCCTGTGGTGCAGATCCTTGATGCACAAAAAGATTTGGATGTTCAGGCAGATCCTACCAAAGAAGGTAAATACATCAATTCCGGATTTATAAACGGTATGACTTATAGCGAGGCTGTTTCCGCGCTGAACGAATGGTTGGAAAGCAAAGGTTCTGGTAAGGCCAAAATAAATTACCGGATGCGCGACGCTATATTCGGACGTCAGCGCTACTGGGGAGAACCTATACCGATATATTTTAAAGACGGATTACCTTATTTGATCAAGGAAGAGGAGCTACCTCTGATGTTGCCGGAAATTGACAGGTACTTACCTACAGAAACCGGCGAACCGCCGTTGGGAAGGGCAGAGGACTGGAAATATGAAGGCAAGTATGAATACGAGCTAAGTACAATGCCAGGGTGGGCCGGCTCTAGCTGGTACTGGTACAGGTATATGAATCCCAACAACACGAGTGATTTCGCTTCCAAAGAGGCTATGGATTACTGGAAGGATGTCGACCTCTATATAGGCGGTGCTGAACATGCCACTGGGCATCTCTTGTACAGTCGCTTCTGGAACAAGTTTATAAAGGATCTTGGATATACTCAAGAAGAGGAGCCGTTTAAAAAACTGATCAATCAGGGTATGATACAGGGCCGGAGTAATTTCGTTTACCGGGTAGTCGACGAGCAGGGCAGGGGAACCAATAAACTTGTTTCGTACGGACTTAAAAATCAATATAAGACCTCAGCGCTCCATGTCGACGTGAATATTGTTGAAAATGACATTCTGAACATTGCTGCGTTTAAAGCGTTTCGTCCAGAGTTCGAAGAGGCTGAGTTCGTCATGGAAAACGGAAAGTACGTTTGCGGCGTTGAAGTCGAGAAGATGTCTAAATCCAAGTTCAATGTCGTAAACCCTGATTTGCTGATAGAGAATTATGGGGCCGACACTTTAAGAATGTACGAGATGTTCCTCGGGCCGCTAGAGCAAAGCAAACCCTGGAATACCAACGGTATCGAAGGGGTGTTCAAATTCCTCAGGAAGTTCTGGCGACTGTTCCATAACGAAGCGTGGGAATTCCAGGTAAGTTCAGACGAACCCACCAAAGCAGAGCTTAAATCGCTGCATAAGATCATCAAAAAGGTGCAGGACGATATTGAGCGTTTTTCGTTCAATACTTCGGTGTCCAGCTTTATGATCGCCGTCAACGAACTGACAGAGCTGAAATGTAACAAGAGCGCCATCCTTAAAGATCTCGTTGTGGTTTTGTCGCCCTATGCGCCGCATATCTGCGAAGAACTCTGGACCTTGCTTGGTTATGAGGCAGGCAGCCTTTCCTACGCACCTTATCCTGAGTTTAAGCCCGAGCATCTTGTGGAAGATGAGTTCAGTTATCCTATCTCCATTAATGGAAAGACAAGAATGAACCTGAATTTAAGTCTTACACTGGAACAGAGCGAAGTGGAGGCGGCGGTGCTTGGTCAAAGCCAGATTCAGAGTTACCTCGAAGGCAAGGCGCCCAAAAAGATCGTCTTCGTTAAAGGCAGGATCATTAATATAGTAGTCTAACGCGACGATCAGCGTTTTGTCACCGTTTTTAGGATCAGCAGGTTCTGGGCATTATTGCTCAATCCGCTTATATTGTTTTGGGTTAAAGTGACCGACTGATCGTAGAACAATGGGATGATGTTTGCGTAGCTGGTAACCATACTGTCCATTTGCTGATGAAGCTTAAAACGACGGTTTTCGTCCGTCTCGTAGTAGCTCTGCTCAAACAGGCGGTCAAACTCCTTATTGTAATAGGCCGTATAGTTTGGTCCGAAAGGCACCTTATTCCGCGAATAAAACATGGCGAGGTAGTTTTCCCCGTCGGGGTAATCTGCGATCCAGGAACCCCGGAAAAAATTTACCCCGTTTTTTGCGATCAGATCGCGGAGGCTCGCACTCGGACTCACATCTATTTTAACCTGTATGCCAATGGCATTTAATTCGCCCTGGACAAATTCAATGACATCTTTGTAGTTGGAAGATGTACTTAAGGTGATCTGTGGCATCCCTTGCCCGTTCGGGAAGCCAGCTTCGCGCAGAAGCTGCGCCGCCTTTTCCGGGTTGTAATGATAGCCCTTTACAGCAGCAGTGTCGAACCCAGGCATGCCTTTGGGAATAAATCCAGCGGTGGCAGGGATACCCACACCGTTTCGGAGATACCTGACCAGTTTGGAGCGGTCGATGGCATAGTTGATCGCCTGCCTCACCTTCAGGTAGCGGAGCGGCGAATTCCTTGTGACTGCGATATTGGTGTCTACCAATATCCCGATATACTCTGTGCACAAATAAGGGGCCTTACGAAGACGGAATGCATATCTGTATTTGTTGGTCACCCGCCCATCTCTGGTCAATATTTCGTTCCGGTAACTGCCGTCTACTTTATCAAAGAAATCCAGTTCCTTTTTAAGAAAGTTCATGAACGCGCTCTGTTTGTCCGTTACAAACGTTACCCTGACTGCATCCAGGTACGGCAGCTTTGTCCCGCTAACCTTTTCCCAATAATTTTCGTTTTTTAAAAGCACCAGCACTTCATCCTCCTTCCAATATTTGAACTTAAACGGACCAGTCCCGACCGGATGGCTGCGGAATTCATGCGCATAATGCTCCACGATTTCTTTAGGAACCACCGAACAATACTGTGTGGTAAGCAATTTGAGGAAGGCCGGGAAAGGCTTGGATAAGGTAATTTGAAAGGTAGAATCGTTGACCGCCACCAAACTATTCTTTCCGGCTATCTTGTCCGAAAATATCCACCCGCCAGAGGAGCCGACCGCCGGGTCGATTAGCCTGTAAAAGCTGTATGCGAAATCGGCCGCCACCACTTTTCTGCCCTTTCCTCCGGCAAACAAAGGGTGCTCATGAAAAAAGACATCGTCACGAAGATTAAACCTGTAAGTCAGCCCATCCTCAGAAACCTGCCATGTCTTCGCAATGCAGGGCACGGTATTCAGATTGCTGTCAATCTGCACCAGTCCGTTAAATATCTGGTTGATCATCCACAGCGCGTTCTGGTTGCGTGCAAAGGCCGGATCAAGCGAGGTGAGGTTTTGGTCCAGATTCATCTGAAAAACTTTCCTGTCGTCATGCCGGTCGTGCCTACTGCAGGCTGCCGCGGCTGTAATCACTATGAAATAAAAAAACCTTAAAAGAATACGAGGCATGAGTACCGTAATGCTATTTTTGTACAAAATACTAAATAAATTAATATGTCTTTTTTAGAAGCCGCGATCATGGAGATAGCTGACCTCGACTTACGTGAACAGTTCCAGGACAGGCTCGATATTGTTCGGCACAAGATAAAATTTATGGACACCGTCCCTGTGGCATGCCTTACTACGCTGAACACTCCGGCTGATGCCGTATTCCCTTTGCTGGAAGCGGTAGGCGGAGAGCCGGTGCTTCCGGAACAGGCCCAGGTTCTACTGTACTGGCAGCATCAGACGGATATCCCCGAACTCATGGGTGCTGTTCCGCAACTGCTGGACGCCCAATGGCCAGCAGTGAAGTATAGCCGGGTTTATTTATGGAAAGACGAGTTCAGCCAACAAACCGAACCTGAGGTACTCGTTTCCGCATTGGAGCACCTGGCAGAAATGCTATATCCGGGCTTTTTTGTCTTTGGTGGAGAAGGGGAGGTCTGGACCAGCTTTAAAACGCAATAAACTTGCTGATCTGCTGCTCGGTAAACTTCAGCGTATCTTCCTTGAAAAACTGACCATTACTGTCTAGTTCCGATTTGATGTTTGCGATATGCAATCGAAGCGGCAGCAAATGGAGATGAAGATAACTGCATACGCCGGCAAAATGATCTATGCCACGCACATTGCCATACTTACCCGAAGATACTCCGACTAATGCCGCTTTTTTGTCATAAAAGCTGTCTGGGAAGTTACAGGCATCAACAAAGGTTTTCAGTACCCCAGGAAAGCTTCCGTTATATTCAGGGATAATGAACAAAAACTTTTGGGTACGGTCTACCATTTCCTGGATTGGCTTAAACGCTGCGCTCCGATGTCCGTACAAATCGGTCGCAATTAAATTGTTGGGCAAATCCTGCAGATCGAAGACCCGGCTTTCCTCTCCCTTTATTCTCAGCTGAGCCTGGTAATAATTGGCCACTTTAAGCGTATTACTAGAAGGTCTGTTGGTGCCGGATATAATCGTAATCATAGCTTTTTGTTGATAAGATGTGCAAAACCCATAGCGCTTTCATACAAGTTTTGTTAATTAGTTTGTATCTTAGCTAATCGTTAAAATGTGCCTGAATGCAGGCAAAAATAGCATTTTTTTAAGGATATACCTCCGGGTACTGAGACCAAAACAAATAATAGTTATTAGTAAGAAGATAAATGAGTAAAATAATTGCCCTGGCAAACCAGAAGGGTGGTGTCGGAAAGACCACATCTTCAATCAACCTTGCAGCAAGTCTGGCCGTGTTGGAATACCGAACTTTACTGGTTGATGCCGATCCTCAGGCAAATTCTACTTCAGGTATAGGGTTTGATCCGAGAAGCATTAAGAACAGCATTTACGAATGCATCATTAATGATGTTGATCCCCGGGAAGCCATTCAAAAAACGGAAACCCCCAATCTTGATCTGCTTCCGGCGCATATAGATCTTGTAGGAGCGGAGATCGAGATGATCAATCTTAATAACAGGGAATATAAAATGAAAGCCGTTCTGGAAAGTGTAAAGGACCAGTATGACTTTATCATTATTGACTGCTCTCCCTCTCTAGGTCTGATCACCATAAACGCTCTTACTGCGGCCGATTCGGTGATCATCCCGGTGCAGTGTGAGTATTTTGCGCTTGAAGGACTGGGCAAATTGTTGAATACCATCAAAATTGTTCAAACCCGGCTTAATACCGATCTGGAAATAGAAGGTATTCTGTTAACCATGTATGATGTGCGCCTCCGCCTTTCCAACCAGGTAGTAGAGGAAGTGAAGAGTCATTTTCAGGACCTGGTATTCGAAACGATCATACAGCGGAACACGCGTCTCAGCGAAGCACCAAGTTATGGGGTGTCCGTGATTATGCACGATGCCAATTGTAAAGGTGCCATAAACTATCTTAATCTTGCACGCGAGATTGTTCGGAACAACGGCATGATAAAGGAAATTGAGGACAGGAGTACAGCGACTATTTAATAAGAATTTTAATGACGTCTTTTCAGCGAAAAACAGGTTTAGGGAAAGGATTAAGTGCTTTACTGGATGATACAGATGCTGTTAATCCGCCAAAGAACGGAGGTCTCCCTGTAGCCGAGCCAAAGCAAACGAACGGCAGCAACCCGATTGGTCATATTCGCATTGCCGACGTTGAAACCAATCCATATCAGCCAAGGACAGAGTTCGATCAGGTAGCGCTTAATGAACTATCAGAGTCGATTAAAGTTCAAGGACTGATCCAGCCAATCACGGTCAGAAAGCAGGCTCAGGGCAAGTATCAGCTTATCTCAGGAGAGCGGCGGCTTCGGGCATCGAAGCTTGCGGGACTTACGGAAATACCTGCATACATACGCACCGCCGACGATCAGCAGATGCTGGAAATGGCACTCATTGAAAACATACAGCGTGAAAACCTGAATGCGATCGAGGTGGCCCTCAGCTTCCAGCGGATGCTCGAGGAGTGTAATTTAAAGCAGGAGCAATTGGGCGACCGGGTAGGCAAAAACCGGAGCACGGTAACCAACTATCTGAGGTTATTAAAGCTTCCCCCTGCTATACAGGTGTCCATCCGCGATCAGAAAATCTCTATGGGACATGCACGTGCCCTGATAAACGTGAACGAGGAGGATAAGCAACTGTTTATTCATAACGAGATTATCGAAAAAGGGCTGTCGGTACGCAAGGTTGAGGAACTGGTACGCAGCATCAACAGCCTGGAGGTGAAACCGAAAACCCGGACCTCTTCTGAAACCTTGCCTGAGTATCAGAAACTGCAGCGCGATCTCGCGTCTAAATTTTCTACCAGAGTAAAGCTAAAAGTTAGTGAAAACGGAAAGGGAGCTATCGAAATCCCTTTCGTATCTAAAGACGACCTTAGCCGTATATTAGAGTTATTAGACTGGTAATGCGCACGGTAGTCCTGCTATGTATTCTGATGTTTGGCGCCCTCATGGCCGGGGCGCAGGATCCTGTGTCGCCGGTTGTGAAAGACTCCACGGTAAAGAGCACAGACACAGTCAGGAAAAAAGCAGCCTATGTAAACCCGGGAAAGATTGCGGGGAGAAAAGCCGCTTTCCGCTCTATGATGGTGCCTGGCCTGGGACAGATCGGAAACGGCATTACGGTTTATCGTCTTGTTAAAGTAGCCGGTATATATACCGGTGCCACCATGCTTACGCTTTCCTATATAGATAATAATAAAAGCTACAAGGAAGTACTTGCGGAACTGCAATACCGAGCTGAAAATGGCGGTAAGGCTACGACGACCGGGCGTTACAGAAATTATCCTTCAGAAGGACTGATACCTGCGAAGGACACCTTTCGTAGAAACCGTGAAGTCGTCATATTTTCACTGGCTGGGCTATACCTGCTCAATATAGTGGAGGCCTATATCGATGCAAGGCTCAAATATTTCAATGTAGATGATATTGCCATAAAAGTTGCGCCGGATATGATCAACGCGAGTCCGGTATACGGCCTTACAAAGCCCGCCCCGGGAATTAAACTTACATTCAATTTTTAACAAGAAACGAACAATATGAAAATAGCACTACTTGGTTATGGTAAGATGGGTCAGATTATTGAGCGCTTTGCTGTAGACAGGGGGCACGAGATAGTTTTGAAGATCACCGTCGATAACAAAGACGATCTTACAGAGACCAACCTGCGTAAAGCTGACGTCGCCATTGATTTTAGTGCGCCAGACGCTGCCATTGCGAATATTTACGCATGCTTCGATGCCAATCTGCCCGTAGTGGTGGGTACCACGGGCTGGTATGGTCAGCTCCAGGAAGTGAAGAATGAGTGCCTGCTGCATAACAATACCCTTCTCTACGGGTCAAACTTCAGCATAGGGGTCAACCTCTTTTTTCATATGAACAAGATACTTGCAAAGCTGATGAACGACTATCCTGCTTATGATGTCCAGGTGGAAGAGATCCACCATACGCAAAAGCTAGACGCTCCGAGCGGCACGGCCATGACAATTGCCGAAGATATCATAGCTAACCTCGACAGAAAGAGTGAGTGGGTGAACGTCGTTGGCGATGTGCTGCCAGAGGAAGGTATTAAAAAAGAGCAGATGCTGATTGAGTCTTTGCGTATTGAGAATGTGCCCGGAACGCATACTGTACTTTACAGTTCTGAAGTGGACGATATTGAGTTTAAACACACGGCGCACAACCGTTCGGGCTTTGCCCTGGGCGCCGTTGTTGCGGCAGAATGGCTGGAGAAACGTCAGGGTTTTTACAACATCACAGATATATTTAATTTTAAAGGATAGGGAATGAACTGGAAATTCTGGAAGAAAGATACAGCGACCGACAAGCCAAAGAAAAAGAAATCTAAAGGGCGAGAGTGGCTCGACGCGATTGTGTTTGCCGTTATAGCCGCTACGATTATCAGGGTGTTTTTCATTGAAGCCTATACAATTCCTACCGGCTCTATGGAGCGGTCGCTGCTCATCGGCGACTTCCTCTTTGTAAGTAAAGTAAATTATGGTGCACGCATACCGATGACCCCGGTTGCATTCCCGTTTGCGCATCACACGATGCCGATAACCGGTACCAAAGCCTACTGGGAAGGTGTGCAGTGGAAATACCACAGATTGCCAGGATTATCCGACATTAAACACAATGACGTAGTGGTGTTCAACTATCCGCAGGGTGATACCGTAGCCTTAGAAATGCAGGACGCTGACTACTATCAACTGGTGCGCCACGCCGGCTGGCATGCGGTAAACAGCCAATATACGGTGATAAGCAGGCCGGTTGACAAGCGCGAAAACTATATCAAGCGTTGTATTGGTTTGCCGGGTGATGAAATCAGTATGAAAAACGGACTGGCCTACGTTAATGGGAAGCCCGAAAAATTAAAATCAACAGGTCAGTTTAGCTACGATGTAGAATTTAAAACGACCGATGTCAATTTTAGTGTTTTTGAAGATCTTGGTTTTAAGATACAGGAAGACATTAGTCAGCAGTCGGCCACGGTTTTCCAGTTTAACGGCACAGAACCGATGATAAAAAAAGTGAAGCAACTCGACTTTGTGCAGTCTGTACGCGAGTCGGCCGCCCCTGCCGGACAGCCCGATACGGATGTGTTTCCTTTCGATTCGCGCAGGAATTGGAATGTTGACAACTTTGGCCCAATCAAGATACCTGCCCGTGGCTTGACGGTTCAGCTCGACAGCCTGACAATGCCGCTTTACGAACGCTGCATCCGGATATACGAGGGCAACAAGCTAGAAAAATCAGGAAATGGCTGGCTGATTAATGGCAAGCCGGCGACCAGCTATACTTTTCAGATGGACTATTACTGGATGATGGGCGACAACAGACATAAATCGCTCGACTCCAGGTACTGGGGATTTGTTCCCGAAGATCACATCGTCGGTAAAGCGTTATTTATCTGGATGAGCTTCAATTCAGACGGCTCTTTCTTTAGCAAGATCAGGTGGAACCGCCTGCTTAAAGGTATTCACTAATTTAAAGAGTTTAACCATCATGCGCATAAAGCGCAAAAACGCCTGAAGCATTTAGCGCTTCAGGCGTTTTTACTTTCTAATAATTTCTACTAGCCCGCACTCCCTGGCGGCTGGAAACAGACTTGGTGTCATCAGGAATCCAGAAAACAGGATGCAGTTCGGGCTGAGTCTTGGTAGATAACATTTGTAAAGATCTTATTACTTTTAAAAAAAATTAATAAGTCTCATTGTTTATTAAAATAAATGCATAAGTTTGGGTATAGGAACAAACCAAATGGCTTTATTGAACAGGAAAAATTACGACCTCAGCAAGGAAATTATCCGGTGTTTGTATTATCACGGTGCGCTCACGCTTACTGAATTAAGCGCTTTAAGCAAGAAAAGCCTCCCCTTGGTTACGAGCATTGTCAACGATTTGGTTGCTGAAGGGTTTCTTATAGAGCACGGCTTGGCACCTTCTACAGGCGGTCGCCGACCAGCGGCGTTTTTGATCAATCCGGCGAAGCAGCTTTACATTGTAGCTGTGGCGGTGGACCAACTGGTGGCTCAATTCAATATTTACAACTTAAGAAATGAGCCGCAGGTTTCCCCATGTATGATGGACCTCAGCATTGCTGGCGACAAAGATGCGCTCGAGAAGCTGATCACATTTATTGTCGAGAATATTGAGGCCTCCGGTATCCCAGCAGAGTCACTGTTGGGTGTCGGTATCGGAATGCCTGGTTTTGTTGACACCGCCAGGGGCATCAACCATAGCTTCTTTAAGAACTACAAGGGGAAAAGCCTGAGATCTTACCTGAATGAGCGAATCGCCCTGCCGGTTTTTATTGATAACGATTCCAGTCTTATTGCCCTGGCCGAACTAAAGTTCGGTACAGGCAGAGGCCTTAAAGAGGTGTTGGTGGTAAATATCGGGTGGGGTATCGGCCTAGGTATGATCATTAACGGCAAATTGTTCAGGGGGCATAGCGGTCTAGCAGGCGAATTCAGCCATATTCCACTTTCGCAAAGCAACAAACTATGTTCCTGCGGTAAGCGCGGTTGCCTTGAAGTAGACACTTCCCTGCTGGTACTCGTGGAGCGCGCGCAAGCACAGATGAATGCCGGAGTAAGTTCCAGTTTGGAAAAGCTTTTCACAGACACCTCGAAGTTGCCCGGCGATCATCTGCTGGATGCGGCAAAGTCAGGCGATCCGCTTGCGGTATCTGTGCTTTCTGAAGCTGCATTTCTCATCGGAAAAGGTATTGCCACACTCATACACATCATGAACCCTGAGCTTATCGTATTGAGCGGAAGGGGTGCGAAAGCAGGTAAGATGCTGCTGGCACCAGTCCACCAGGCCATACATGAGTTCTGCATACCCCGGCTTTCGGAGTATACAGATATCAAGGTTTCGGCCCTCGGCTCAGAGTCGGAGTTACTCGGTGCCGCACTGCTTGTTATTGAGAATTGTGAATTCGCGGAAATACAAGGTCAGTTAGAAACAAACAGTAAAAACCAGAATACCAAAAATCAGAATACCAATAAAGCAACTAGTCATCAATTATCAACTTAACTTAAACAGGGATGAAACAGATCTATTTTAAATGCCTGGGCATGATCTTACTTTCGATGATTACCTTCGCGGCTTATGCGCAGAAGGTGGTATCCGGAACGGTGAGTGAAACATCAGGTGAAGGAATTCCGGGAGTGACCGTCACCGAGAAGGGTACATCAAACGGCGTGTCTACCGATGCAAACGGTAAGTTTGCGCTGACCGTTAAACCCGGTGCTACTTTGGTAGTGCGGTCAATTGGTTACACCACACAGGAGATTGCCGTTGGCGAATCGTCAACAATTAATGTTACACTGCAGGAAGACAATACACAGCTCAGTGAAGTTGTGGTAACGGCGCTCGGCATCCGCAGAGAAAGAAAGTCTCTGGGTTACGCTGTACAGGAAGTTAAAGGCGAAACGCTTGTAGAAGCACGTGAGCCTAACCTTGTTAATGCGCTTTCTGGTAAAGTTGCAGGTCTGCAGGTAACACGCTCGAGTAATGGGCCAATGGGATCGTCGAGAATTACTTTGAGGGGAAATAACTCGCTCAGTAAGCTGCCCGGTAGCAATCAGCCACTTATCGTCGTTGATGGGGTTCCTGTGTCAAACTTCACAGGCTCAGACAATAATGATTTTTACAATCCGGCGCCCGACTATGGCAACGGCTTGGCTGACATTAACGCGGAGGATATCGAGAATATATCGGTGCTGAAAGGTCCGAGTGCAGCTGCACTGTACGGATCCCGTGCCGGTAACGGTGCTATTCTTATCACTACTAAGTCAGGTAGGGCGCAATCCGGTTTAGGTATTAATGTTTCCTCGTCAGTTGGTATTGAACGCATATTTACGGGACCCGATTTGCAAGATGCATTTGGTCAGGGGGCGAACGGCGTGTTTGACGCATTGAGTAACATTAGCTGGGGGCCCAAAATTGAAGGACAGAACTTAGCAAAATGGAACGGAGTAAGTGCTCCTTTGTCGGCATACGACAATATAGGGAATTATTTTGGCAACGGAACCTCTTCAAATCAGAGTATTTCATTTCAGCAACAGTTCAAGTCGACATCTGTTTACACATCTTACAATCGAGCAGACGACAAAAGTATTATTCCTGGAGCTAAATTAACCAGAAATAACCTTATGGCACGTGCGGTATCTAAATTTGGGGCAGATGATCGATGGACTACAGATACAAAAATACAGTACGGTAATACCAGGGCAAATAACCGCCCGATCGTAGGAAATCGTTCAGAGAATTCGTTCAGCACCTTGTATAACCTTCCACGATCGTTAGATATCAGAGATTTCAGTGCTGCGAAAAACGATCTCGGACGAATGTTGTGGTATGGCGGAGGCAATCAAATTAACCCGTACTGGAATAGGCAGTATAATCTTAATGAAGATACGCGTGACCGTTTCTTAATGACGGGATCACTGAATTACAAATTCAATGAATGGTTGACCGCGGAGGTCAGAGGTGGGGCAGATATTTATTCTACGAATTATGAAAACTGGACCTACGCGGGAAGCCCTGTTGTGAACAATGGCCGTTACAGTGAGGGTAAGCGTACGTTCACAGAGACAAATTTTAGTACGCTTTTTACGGCCAGAAAGGATAATTTGTTCGGCAAGCTTGGAGGTGCTGCTACCTTGGGAGGAAACCTTATGTCGCAAGAAATGGATTACCTGACCGCAAGCTCGGGTGAGTTCGTGGTGCCTAACTACTTCGCTATAAATAATGGTGTTAATAATCCCGTTGTAGAGCAAAAAGGCGAGCGGAAGAAAATAAACTCGGTTTATGGGTCGCTACAGGTAAACTACGACCAGTATTTATTCCTTGAAGGTACCATGCGTAACGACTGGTCATCGGCCTTGAGCGAGGAAAACAGGTCGTATTTTTACCCGTCCGTTAGCACTTCATTCGTGTTTTCTGAGATGATCTCAAGAAACGGTGGAACCATGCCTTCATGGATGAGCTTTGGTAAACTGCGGGCATCATATGCAGAGGTAGGAAACGATCTTCCACCGTATCAGTTGTATAACACTTATGACATTGCAAAAGATCCTAACGGCAACACAGTGGCTTATCCTAAAGAGGTTTATTATGATCCGATGGTAAGAAGCGAGCTGATCAAATCGTTTGAGGTTGGTGCTGAAATGCGTTTCTTCAACAGCCGGTTCGGCTTTGATGTTGCATACTACAAATCAAATGCCACACGTCAACTCATTGAAATCCCGATGGATCCGCTGAGCGGATATAAGTTCAGAAAAATTAACGCTGGCGATATCGAAAATAAGGGATTTGAAGCAATGGTAGATGGCCGACTTTTGCAGGCAGAGAACGGCCTAAACTGGAATATGTCTGTAAACTACTCAACCAATAAGAATTCGGTTAACAAACTTATTGCGGGAGTACCTTTATACCCTCTTGGAGGGTATGACAACGTTCAAATAAATGCCAATGAAGGAGAATTGTTCGGTAATATTTATGGAAATACGTATTTGCGTGTACAAGACGAACAGAGCCCGTACTTCGGACAGTTGATACTGACACCAGAGGGACTACCCAGAGAAGGACCTCGTGCATTGCTTGGTAATCAGCAGGCGACGGGCTTATTGGGGGTTACCAACTCTTTTGCCTACAAAGGAATTGGGTTGTCATTTTTGGTAGATGCGCGGTTTGGTGGTAAGATATTCTCGGCTACAAATGCTCTGATGCAGGAGAATGGTACAGCTGCGATCACTGCACCAAACGGACAGCGTGAAAACTTTGTTGTGCCCGGTGTGATAGAGACCGGCTCGGGATTCACTCCTAATACGACCGCAGTTAGCCAGCAACTATATTGGCAGCAGGTACACAGCTTCGGAAATTTAGGTATAGCAGAAGAAAATATCTATGACGCAACGAACGTTAGATTGAGAAACGTCCAGTTAAGTTATACCTTGCCAAAAAGCTTGTTGGCAAAAACACCCGTTCAGCGGGCTAAAGTCGGTTTTTCTGTGAACAATGTGTGGCTGATATCAGGCGATATGAACGGTATCGACCCCGAATCCATTTACAATACAGGAACAACTGCAACAGGCTTCGAAAGTTTCAGTGCGCCGACTACCCGGACCTTTTTGTTCAATTTAACTGTCGGTTTTTAATTTAGTTTAAGGATATCCTTATTAAAAATAAAGTGATGAAAACATTTATAAAAAGCTCGCTAATGCTGCTGACTATTGGCATCTCAATATCGTCCTGCAAAAAGTTTGAGGAAGTCAACGTAGACCCTTTAGCGGCAAATGAAGATCAGATTCAGATCGAATACCTTCTTAACAGATCAATTGTGGAAGCGCAGATGAACCCGGACGTGGCAGAGCGGTCATTTGTCTTATACTGGAAAACTGCTGGTCACCAACACAGCAACGGAGGCTTGTCTTCTGGTACCTATAATGACGACTGGACCACAGCATATTACAATCAAGTATCTTCCTGGTTAACTGCCGTTAACCTAGGTATCCGGGTAGCAAACGAGCAGGTTGCCGCCGGTACGGGGCAGCCCTACACCAACAACATGATCCAGCTATCACGCATCTGGCGCGCATATCTTATGAGCGAGATGTCAGATAATTTTGGGCCGGTGCCTCTTGTAGCAGGTCAATCTACCAATCCTCAGTTTGATCCGGTCAAAGATGTATACTATTTTATTCTGGCTGAACTGAAAGATGCTGGCTCTAAAATTGACGTTAACGTCGCGAACAATTCGTCGCTTGTGCGGTTAGACCCTGCCTACGGATACAACTACACTAAATGGAAGAAATATGCAAACTCACTGCGCATGCGTCTCGCGATGCGCTTGTCGGAAGTAGATGCTGAGAAGGCGAGAACCGAATTCCAGGATGCCGCAACCGGTGCGAACTATATTACTACAATGGAGGATGCGTTCCAGGTAAAGGAAGCAGGAGGCTGGAATGCACTTACAGGAGTAATGAGTCGCGAATGGAACGCGCAGTTTATTTCTTCTACGCTAAACAATCTTTACCTAGGCTTGGGCGGTATCACGTCTGAAAATCAATTGGCACAATCCTATCATGCTTATATTAAGCCTGCAAACTATATGGGATTAAAGCTTGATCAGCATTTTACATCAATGACCAATAACCCTTCTGCTGGCTATTGGCTCGACGGATTGCCTAAGGTAATAGACCCGCGCGCTTACAAAACTTTTATTATGCCGGGCGACTTTACCAATCCTAATTTCAACTCGTATCCGTCTTGGACAACTGACGCAAGAAATACTGTTCGTAACCTGGTGAATGATGCCGGTGCGACTGTGAAAACGATCGATGCCAAGTTTACCTGGAATGCTTCTAACACGGGCGACTGGGGGGCGAAAGGTACAAAAAATCAGGTGCGCGCCTACGAGGGCACTATGCCACGCTTGTCTAATCAGTTCAGAACAAGTGCCAGCACACGTATTTTCTTTGCACCATGGGAGACATACTTCCTTTTAGCAGAAGCCGCCGTGCGTGGCTGGACTGTACCGATGTCTGCCAAGGCTGCCTACGAGGCTGGTGTTACGTCGAGTCTTGCCTATTGGGGCGAAAGCGGTCGTGCCGGCGTATATCTCGCTTCCAACGATTACAACCGTGTAGGTACATCGGTAAACTGGGACCACACCACCGAACCTCCTGCAAGCTACACCATGAATTATATTGATGGTTATACCAATGCTGCCGGTACTACAACGGTGCTATATCCTAAAAACGATCTGTATAAAAACGGTACGGTTAAGAATGATCTTCTAACCAAGATCATCACGCAGAAGTTTATCGCCCAAACCCCGTGGTTGCCTTTAGAGGCCTGGAGTGATCACAGAAGACTGGGCCTGCCTTTCTTTGAAAACCCGGCAATCGAAAATCCGCTTCCGAACCTGCCAGCTTTAACTTCAAGCACTTACATGACAAGTAATGTTAAATTCTTTCCTCAGCGCTTAAGATATCCAGCATTTTTGCAGAGCGTTAATGGCGCGGGTTATGCTCAAGCAGTATCTGCACTGGGCGGCCCCGATGAGGTGCTAACACCACTTTGGTGGGCTAAAAAGCAGTAATAGTAGTCAAAGCTTTACAAAAAAGTCCGATGCGCGATCGTATCGGACTTTTTTTATGTCTAATACCCAAAGTTCAGGGCCAGTCGCAACGCGAGAAAGTTGATGTTCGTAGTGTAACGCTCGTATCGGAACCCTAAGTCTACTCGGTTTGCGCCGAAAGCGGTAACCTCTGCGCCGACACCTGGAGACAAGGCCAGATAAGTATTGCCATGCTTCACCTGATCGAAAGCCGCGCCGATATCGCCCGCCAGATAGAAAGTTTGATCAAAGTAATATCTTGCCCCGCCCTTCAACAGCAGATACTGATATTTCGGCCGGGGAAAAACCTTTGTGCTGCTTCTCAGGTCGGTTTTGCCCAGTGTCACAGTCCAGTTTATGCGTTCGCTTACCGGGCTCTGAATTTGCAGGGAATAGCCAATGCCACGGCTCTTTTCGCCGCTCAATGCTTCAATACCAAGGCCGATACGTGTGCCGCGCTCACTTACCTGTGCCCGTAGCGCCGTGCCGCTAAGTACCAGCACCAGGCTTGTTACCACAAAAATCTTCATATTTTGCTCGTTTGTCTGTTTTTATAAAGCAGGCAGGTTCAGACTTTCCGCCAGTGCGTTCAGGTCGTTTACCACTGCCTCTATTAAAGGAATTCCTTTTTCTTTGCGTTCAATTTCGGATAGGTATTCGGGCTCACCGGGTATAACTACCTTCTTATCTGGGTCGGTGGTTGCAGAAGATTTAAACCTGCTGATCCAGTTGTCCATGTGATCTTTGAAATCCTTAGCCGGGCGGAAGCCATCTACCCGCATGGCGCCAAAGAAGTGGCCTATGCCTTGTCCGACCGGGTCGGATGCAGGTTCTAAGAACGCTACAAAAGGGGGTACCCAGGGACCGTAATTCGCGCCTGAAAGTACTGCTGACAATATATCTACCGTAGCGCCTAGTCCGAAGCCTTTATGACTGCCATGATCTTTATCACTGCCAAGTGGCAATAAGGCCCCGCCTTGTTTAAGCTGATGAGGGTCAGTAGAGGTACCACCGTCGGCACGCTGTACCCAGCCCTCGGGGATTGCTTCGCCTGACCTTTGCGCGATCTCCAATTTACCATTGGCCGCGGCTGCGGTGGCCATATCTACCACCATAGGCGGGTATTTTCCGGCTGGAAAAGCATAACACATCGGGTTGGTGCCCAGCAGGCGTTCACTTGAATAGGTAGGGGCAACCAGCGGACTGGCATTGGTCATGCTAATACCGATCATGTCTTCGGCCACTGCAAGCAGTGCGTGATATCCGGCAATCCCGAAATGATTCGAGTTTTTTACAGATACCCAACCGCTTCCATATTGCCTCGCCTTTTCTATTGCGACCTTCATCGCGAAAGGAGCCACGACAAGTCCAAGTCCCGTATCGCCGTCTACCGTTGCCGTGGTCGGCGTTTCATGTACAACCTGTATGTTGGGCTGCGCATTGATCCGCCCTTTTTCCCAAAGGCGCACATAGCCGCTGAGACGGGCAACGCCATGGGAATCTACACCTCGGAGGTCCGACTGAAGCAGCACGTCGGCAGCAAGCCGCGCATCCTCGTCGGGGCAGCCCATTTTTGTAAACACCGACACGGTAAACTCCTGGAGCCGGTCTGCACTAAATGTATGGAACATCATGAAGCAAAAAGAATGGTAAACTTTGGTTCCATCGGATCAAATGCAGCGATGAGCGCCGGAATAAAATCTTTACCGTGAGCGATGTACATCGGGGCAATGTTAAGCACGCGTTCCTGTAATACCCCGCCCGGGAATAACCTGAGTTTCAAACCCTCGATCTGCGACAGGGCAGTCGCGTGACGTCGTTTTTCGGCTTTAAGCATCTTTTTTTCAAGCATATGAATGAGCTTAAGCGCCTTATGTTTGGCCATGTCTGTCGTCTCGGATAGCGTTTTATCAATCTTGTAAGCGTTTAATTTAATCTGGTCGAATAATGCTCCAAGTGCACGTTGCTCGTCCGACAGCAGTATCCTATGCTCGGCATGCGCATGCACCCAGGTCGATTTTAGCTGATCTGAGTCTGTAAAAAGTTCCTTTTCTTTAATTCCGAGCATATGCATCTTCTCTGCACTTCGCTTATCGATGATCAAGGCAGAATTCCTCAGCATAAGGACAGGGAAATCAATTTTGTAGTGATCAAAATTACCCTTAAGCTGCAGCCAGTAGGTGAGTTCGGCCCCGCCACCTATATAACAGAGGTTGGGAAGAATAACTTCCTGATAAAGAGGCCGCATCACCACGTTGGGACTGAAGCGCTCAGGAAAAGTGTCAATCTCCCGTTCAAGTTCTTCAACACTAAAGCTGATTTCCGTATTGAGAATCTGATACCTGTCCTCTTCTTTTACAATGCGTTCGCGTAAACCATCAAGCATATAAAAAAAGTTGATCTCCCTTGGATTTACCTGGGTTTTGTATCCGAAGGCCTCTAAAGCCTCATTGCTGGCTGTGATTTCCTTATAGCTGTCTCCGGTTTCTATATCCCGGCGGATAATGTCTGCAAACTGTTGCTTCAGCTCCGGAACGTCTGCATCAACACATACAAGTCCGTATTCGCCGAAGAGCGAATCGACCAGAATCCTTGTGGCATCGCTTAGCTTTCCAGGTTTGCCCTGATAGGCTTTTTCAACAATACCCGCCAGCTCCAGCCCATTCTCGCTGATACCAAGGTAACCCTTGTACGCCGCTAGTACTTCAGCAATGTCTTTTATGCCCATGCGGCCGGTAGCTCCGGCAGCACTGTCTTTGTTCCAGCTAAGCTTTTTTTCCTCGATGCGGACGTGATTAATCTCTGCGAAATCGTGATCTTCTGTAGCCATCCAATATACCGGTACGAAGTTATACTCGGGGAACTCTTGCTTTAATTGTTTGGCCAGATTAATTGCGGTAACGATCTTATAGATGAAGTAAAGTGGTCCGGTGAAGATGTTGAGCTGGTGACCGGTTGTTATGGTAAACGTCCGTTCATCTGCAAGCAAGATGATATTATCTTTCACCAGAGCGCTGGTTTGGACTTCTGTATACTGGCTTTGCAGCACCGTTACCAAACGTTGCCTGTCACCCAAGAAACGCCGGTTTCTGATCGCATGACTAAAGCCATCGGTATCGGGTTTAAAACTATAAAAGTCGCTAAGCTTCGCTTCGCCGCTGATGTAATCCAGTACAATTTGAGAAAACGCACCGGTATCCTGATATGAGATGTATTTAGCCTGCATCTTTGCGAATTTAAATGATTAAATATCGAATCCGCATTATCACACTTTTATTTTACAATCTGTCCATACAGGTCAAAATCCTCCGCGCGGTCTATTTTAACCTGTACAAAATCACCCACACGTGCATAACCCGACGCGGCACTGATCAACACCTCATTATCAACCTCCGGCGAGTCGTACTCCGTACGTCCAATAAAGAAATCGCCTTCCTTACGGTCTACCAGCACCTGATAGGTATGGCCTACTTTCTCCTGGTTTATTTCGTAAGATATTCCCTGCTGAAGTTCCATAATAGCGTCTACGCGCTCCTGTTTCAGCTCCTCCGGCACGTCATCAATAAGATTATGTGCATGTGTTTTTTCTTCATGGGAATAGGTAAAGCAGCCCAGGCGGTCGAACCGGGTATCTTCCACCCAATCCATCATCTCCTGAAAATCCTGCTCCGTTTCGCCCGGATAGCCGCAAATCAGGGTAGTCCGCATCGCGATGCCGGGCACCCTGTCCCTGATTTGGTTAACGATATCTATGGTCTTTTGCTTGGTGATGCCCCGGCGCATCGACTTCAGCATATTATCGGTGATATGCTGTAAAGGCATATCAAGGTACTTACAAATATTGTCCCGCTCGTTCATGGCATCCAGAATCTCCATAGGAAAGCCGGAAGGATAGGCATACTGAAGCCTGATCCATTCAATGCCGTTTACGTCCGACAGCCGGCGCAGCAGTTCATCCAGGTTACGTTTTCCATACAAGTCAAGGCCGTAGTAAGTCAGATCCTGAGCAATCAGGATCAATTCCCTCGTTCCGTTGGCCGCAAGAACTTTCGCCTCATTTACGAGTTCGTTCATGTCGCGCGACACGTGTTTACCGCGCATCAGCGGGATCGCGCAGAAAGAGCAAGGCCGGTTACAGCCCTCTGCAATTTTGAAATAAGCAAAGTGAGCAGGCGTAGTGAGCAGGCGTTCGCCCACAAGTTCATGCTTATAGTTTGCACCAAGTGTATTCAGCAATTCGTTCAGATCGTTTGTGCCGAAATACGCATCCACGTTCGTGATTTCCGCCTGAAGTTCAGGTTTATAACGTTCAGACAAACATCCCGTTACAATCACCTTTCCAACTTTCCCGGCATCTTTAAGTTCACTGTACTGCAGTATAGTGTCTATAGATTCCTGCTTGGCATTGTCAATAAACCCACAGGTATTGATCACCACAATATCGTCTTTCCCAACCCTGTCTGCTTCATGCACCACTTCCAGACTATTGCCCCGCAACTGCCCCATCAACACCTCCGAGTCGTAAGTATTCTTGGAACAACCAAGGGTAATTACATTGATCTTCGGCTTTTTTAGTCCCGCAGGTCTGGATACTATTTTTGTATTCATCTCTTCTATTTAAACAGACTGTCCACAAAGTTCTTTTTGTCGAACAGTTGTAAGTCATTCACGCCTTCACCCACACCGATATATTTCACGGGTATCTTAAACTGGTCAGATATCCCGATCACCACGCCCCCTTTTGCTGTGCCGTCAAGCTTAGTGATAGCCAGAGCGTTCACATCAGTGGCTTCGGTAAATTGCTTGCATTGTTCAAAAGCGTTTTGCCCGGTCGACCCGTCCAGCACCAGCAATATTTCGTGCGGTGCGCCTGGGACAACCTTGTTCATCACATTTTTGATTTTGCCGAGTTCGTTCATCAAACCGACTTTATTATGCAGCCGGCCAGCGGTGTCAATAATCACCACATCCTCTCCATTTGCAACGGCAGACTGCAAGGTGTCGAAAGCCACCGAAGCCGGGTCTGAGCCCATAGGCTGAGCCACAACACGGGTTCCCACACGTTCTCCCCAGAGTTTGATCTGATCTACTGCTGCTGCTCTGAACGTATCCGCTGCGCCCAGCACAACCTTCAGGTTTTCCGCTTTCAGTTTGTGCGCCAGTTTGCCAATGGTTGTTGTTTTACCTACGCCGTTTACACCCACCACCATAATCACATAGGGTTTTTTGCCACTCCCGTATTCGAAGTTCCGGAAATCGTTGCTGTTGTTCTCGGCCAGCAGTAATTGGATCTCATCACGAAGCAGGTTGTTCAACTCGGTGGTCGACAAATATTTGTCGCGAGCTACCCGGGCCTGTATCCGCTCAATAATCTTCAGGGTTGTCGTTACGCCCACATCCGAGGTCACAAGTACTTCTTCCAGATTATCAAGTACATCATCATCCACTGTAGACTTACCGGCTACAGCTTTGGTGATCTTACTGAAGAAACCCTCCTTGGTTTTTTCCAGCCCCTTGTCTAGCGCCTCCTGAGCTTCAGGTGCAGTTTCTTTTTTCTTGAAAAAATCGAATAACCCCATAATGAATGTATAGCAAATAAAAAAAGCCCTCCCAGAATGAGGGACGGCTTTAATATCGTGAAATATTAAACTTACTTCTTAGATGCAGTAATCGCATCCTGAACGTGATCGTTGTGAACAATGATTTCTTTGAAAGAATAAGCACCGGTTTTAGGCGACTTAGTCATTGTAATAACTTTTGAATATTCTTTTCCTTTACCCGTTTTCAGGGTCGCAACTACTTTCTTAGCCATGATCTAAATAGATTACTTGATTTCTTTGTGTACAGTTACTTTTCTTAATACAGGATTGAATTTTTTCAGCTCCAATCTTTCAGTCGTATTCTTCCGGTTTTTAGTAGTAATGTACCTTGACATACCAGGCATGCCACTGGTTTTATGTTCTGTACATTCTAGAATAACTTGTACTCTGTTACCTTTTTTTGCCATTTCTTTATAATTATGGTCGATTCACATCAACCCATGTTTTCTACAAATATCCCTTTTTCATGAAGCGGTTAATCGCTTCGCTAACACCAATTTTATTGATGGTTTTGATAGCTGACGTAGACACTTTAAGTGTTATCCAACGATCTTCTTCAGGAATATAAAATTTCTGAAGCTGTAAGTTAGGATAAAACTTACGTTTGGTTTTAACGTTTGAGTGAGAAACATTGAAACCTGTCATTGCCGCTTTTCCGGTTAAATCACAAACTCTAGACATGCCTTTTAATATATGTTAATTGTTCTTCGTCTTAATTTTTTAAGAGTTTGCAAATATCTATAATTTTTTTGTAACCATCAAGGTAAATGGAAATATTTTCTTTGAGGGTTCTTTGCCTTGGGCTTTTTCCGGCCTGCTTCGCACTTTCTTCGGCAAATGGGTACCTTTTCCCGAAGAAAGCGCGGTCCTAGTGCCTGTAAGCCCCGAAGATGCCGAGGCTTAATTCTTAATCGGTTTTAAATATCACAGTTTTAAGAAGTCGTAAATTACACCACGGATAAAATACTGGAAACTATATATTTGTAAGGATAAGGGCAGATGATGCAACATTACAAGTCATATAACGATCAGGAGTTGGTGCAACTTATGCAAACGGGCGACGAACGGGTGTTGATGGAGATCTATAATCGTTACTGGGATAAGATGCTCGCTGTCGCATTTAATCGTTTGGGGAGTCTGGAAGAGGCTGAAGAGTGTGTTCAGGATGTGCTTTATAAACTTTGGAAGCTGCGTAAGGATTTCTCGCTGGTTAAAATTGAGCTTGGCAATTACCTGGCGCGGAGTATACGCAACCAGGCTTTTAATATCATAGATCGCCGCTATCGCGAACGAACAAAGTCGGAAAGCTATGTGCCAGAAAACGATATCAATATACTTTCACCGGAACGTGAAATGATTGTCCGTGAACTGCAGCAGCAAATTGATGATTCAATCAAGGCGTTGCCTCCGCAATGTCAGCTGGTGTTCAGGCTTAGCCGGCAGCAAGGGTTTTCAAACCGGGAGATCGCGGAACAACTGGATATATCTGAGAACACCGTGAAGTCGCACCTCAAGAAAGCAGACCGCGATATACAGGGCAATATTGAGTTTCTTATTGCCGCAGCAATTATTTGTGCCTATTTTCAGAGATAATTTTAACCTGACTCACCCCTCCATCATTTTTTTCTGTCTACATAGGTAGAAAAGCAACAGAATGTCCGGCAATACCGATAATATAGAACAATTAGTCAGCAAATTTGAGCGCGGCACGATCAGTGAATCGGAACTGCAGGTTCTGACCGATTGGTATAACAGTCACGATGACGAAAATGTCATTATCCCCCTGAAAAAGCAGGAAAGCAGAGAACAGATAAAGTCGCGCGTTTTAACCGGTTTGTTATATAAAATAGATCCTGATCGTGTAAGGCCAAGATATCATACGTTGCGCTGGCTGGCCGGAGTTGCGGCTGCAATTATTGTTGCTTTAGGGTTTTGGGTGGTAGCTGAGAAGGAAATATTTGAGCATGTGCAAACCAAACATGCCAAGATGGCCATTAAGCCGGGCGGCAACAGAGCCTCGCTAACACTTGCCGACGGAAAGACCATTGAATTGAGCACCAGACAGTCGGGCATTGTCGCCGGACAACAAATCACCTACACAGACGGTGAGCCCATAACGAGCTTTGACGGAACAGCAAATGACGGAGAGGTGCAGTATTTCACGTTGCACACTCCCCGGGGCGGAACATATAAAATTACCTTGCCTGATGGTACAGAGGTGTGGCTGAACGCCGCATCTAAACTCAAATATCCGTCGCGGTTTGCAACCGGGGGACGGCTTGTCGAGTTGGAAGGCGAAGCCTACTTCCATGTCAGGCCGGCTTATGAAGGCGGGAAGAAAATTCCTTTCCATGTAGCGGCGGGCAAGCATCAGGTAGAGGTACTGGGAACGCAGTTTAACATCAATGCATACCCGGAAGAAAGAACAGTTAAAACAACATTGGTAGAAGGCAAAGTTTCGGTGAGCGATCAACAGCAGCGGTTTGTGCTCCGGCCGGATGAACAGGCGGTTACTGGGCCAGACGGAACCACCATAAAGCAGGTTAATGCCAGTAGTTACGCTGCGTGGCGTGACGGCAAATTTGCTTTCGACGGAAAAACATTTGAAGAAAGCTTCGCTGAAATAGAGCGATGGTATGATCTTGAAGTTGTCTACACTGATCAGGTTCCTGAAGCTGAGCTTGTGGGCGATGCTTACCGGAACCAGAACATCGGACTTGTACTCAGGGTGTTAAAGTCGGCCGAAATCGACTACCAGCTTGATGTAAAACGCAGACAGGTCCTTATTAAAGGCATGAAGAAAAAGTAAAGAAAGAATTGTAAACCTTAAAACCCGTAACTGATGACATAGAACCTTACCAAGCCAACTTTACTGCGCCAGACAAAAAAAAGGAAAGGACTGCCATCCTTCCCTTTAAGGCCTGATTGGTCGCAGTCGACTAAAACGTACAAGCAACAAAGCACCAACCAAACCAACGTTAAATTAATGATTAAAATTTACTTATCACGAGTGATGAAGACCATCTTGTGTTTACTGCTCACTGGTTTTATGACTGTGAGTGCCACCACATACTCGCAGCAAATTACACTAAAGGGTGAAAATATACCTTTCGCCAGGGTAATTGAAGCCATCCGTAAGCAAAGTGGATATACTGTTTTTGGAGCAAAGCGATTATTTGATGCCGCAAAACCGGTTACCATCGATGCTAAAAACATGCCTGTGGCGCAGTTTTTAAAGAGAATTACAGAAAACCAGCCTGTTGAATTTACCATAGAGGACAGAACGATCTCGCTTATCGGCAAGGCTGAAGTGGCTCAGGTGCCAACTGCTATACAGCAGCATACCATTAGGGGTATCGTCCGGCACGCCGAGACTAAAGAACTCATGCCCGGGGTCACTATCGGTCTGAAAGGTACCGAAATTCGTACCCAGACAGACGGGAAGGGGCAATACCGGTTGGTCATTCCAGTATCGGACAAAAAGCAGACACTTGTTTTTAGTTATGTAGGGATGAAAAGACTGGAACTGGCCTATCAGAAGCAGGAACAGCTTGATGTAGACCTGCAGCCCGACGAGAATGCCATGGGAGAGGTGGTCATAACCGGTATCTATCAGCGGAATCGAGAGGTGCATACCGGCTCTTCCGTTACCTATAAGGCGAGAGACTTGCAAATTGTAGGTAACCAGAATATTCTCCAAAGCCTTAAGACCCTGGATCCGTCGTTTGCGATCGTAGAGAACAATACGTTTGGTTCCGACCCGAACCGGATGCCAGATATTGAAATCCGCGGCAAGAGCAGCGTAATTGGTCTGACCGATGAGTTCGCTTCTAATCCAAATCAGCCCCTTTTTATCCTCGACGGCTTTGAAAGCACGCTGGCCATCATTGCCGATTTAAGTATGGATCGTGTCGAAAGTATTACACTGCTCAAAGATGCCTCGGCCACCGCAATTTATGGTTCGAAGGCTGCGAACGGCGTTGTGGTCGTTGAAACGCGGCGGCCAACTCCGGGCCAATTGCGGGTAAATTATACCCTGAATGGTTCGGTAAGTTACGCGGATTTAACCGACTATAACCTGATGAACGCGGAAGAAAAATTGCAGTTCGAGCTACTGTCAGGGTTCTACGGCTTACTCAACCAAGATGGAAACATCATCCTGGGAGCCAACCCGGCCAGTGAGGCCAATTACTACAACCGTCTTAAAGAGGTTAGGCGGGGAGTGAATACCTATTGGGCCAATGAACCGTTGAGAACTGCGCTAACGCAACGGCACACATTATTTGCTGAAGGCGGCGATGCAAACCTTCGTTACAGTGCTTCCTTTAATTATGGACTCACTAAAGGTGTTATGGAGGGATCGGACAGGCGTGCAACCAACGGTAACATTCGTTTACTGTACAGAAAAGGCAACTTCTCTGTAAACAATTCACTGAGTATTGATAACGTGCTTGCAAATAAGGAATCTACTCCTTTCTCTGCTTTTTCACGCGCCAACCCATATTACCGCAAATATGACGAATCTGGTCATGTAAATAAGGTACTTGAAAATTTCCTTGCTTATGGAAACAGCAGTTTGGCACCCATCTATAGCCCTTTGTATGATCAAAGTAACCTAAATATCAACCAGGATGAATCTAATGGTTTCACCAATAACCTGGAGGCAGAATGGCGAATTGCCGAACCGCTTCGGGTACGGGGACGTTTTGGTCTCAGAAGTCTTTCTACGCACGGCGAGATTTTCCGTTCGCCTTTTAACGTGGGTTTTGAAAATACCGACGTTTTACAGCGGGGTACTTATGATGAGACGAACGGCAAAGACATTAATTATGATGGTGACCTAAGTCTGACCTTTGGAAAGCTCTTTTCCGGAAAGCATATGGTAAACGCCGTTGCCGGTAGTCGCATGCAGCAATATATCAGGAAGGAAAGCGCTTTTGGCGTAAGCGGATTTATTGATGACGAGTTCTCAAATCCAAATTTTGCTTTGGGCTATGTGGCAGGTCAGCGTGCCGGTTATCAGGAATCAAAACGCCGTGAGGCGAGCTTCTTCACCAATTTTGGTTATGCGTACGATCAGCGTTATCTCATCGACGCTACGATGCGTTCAGATGGTTCATCTGTTTATGGCTCGGAAAGACAATTTTCCACCATATGGTCGCTGGGATTAGGCTGGAACATCCATAATGAGCAACTGGTTAAAAACAGTTTCAACTGGATCAATCAGCTCCGCTTGCGCGGATCGGTCGGTAATCCTGGAAACCAGAACTTCGACGACTATATCTCTATGCGCATCTATCGGTACAATAATGAAAACCGGAACCCCTTTGGCGCAAGTACTATCATCAGTAATATGGGTAATAGAAACCTGCAGTGGCAGACCACGCTGGACCGAAATATTGGTATGGACATAGCTATGGGGGATAATCGCTTTCGTTTAACGGCCGATTACTTCATAAAAGATACTGACCCTTTACTCGTGTTCGTTAGCCTCCCTTCTTCAACAGGCGTATCCAGGGTTGCGCAAAACATTGGCGGCCAGGTTACGCGCGGCTTTACGGTAACGTCAGACTATACCCTGTTAAGACGCGAACAGTTCAATTGGCGCGTAAACCTGAATATGCGGCAGCTGAAGGCGGAGTACCGCAAAATGGGAAATCAGTTGAGCAACTTCAATGAAACGAACAGAAGCCGAAACCTGGTTCGTTACTACGACGGGGGAAGCCCTTCAGATCTATGGGCCGTGCGTTCTGTGGGTATCGACCCGGCTACCGGACGAGAGGTGTTTCTGAATAAGAACGGAGCACAAACTTTTGTACACAACTTCCAGGATGAGGTTGTTGTAGGTAACAGCGAGCCCGACCTCGATGGGATTGTGGGCACAAATCTTTTCTATAAAGGGTTTACAGCTTCCATCAACCTGAGGTACCGGATAGGTGGGCAGGCCTTCATGCAAACGTTGTACGAAAAAGTGGAGAACATTTCGACCACTGGGGTTGCTCTGAACCAGGATAGAAGGGCTTTGTACGACCGCTGGAAAAAGCCGGGAGATAACGCGCGCTTCAAAGCGATATCCCGTACAGAAAGTACACCGATCTCCTCACGCTTTGTTGCTGATAACGATATGCTGATCGGTGAAGCTTTTTCCCTGGGCTATGAGAACTCCACTGCAGCCTGGCTAAAGTCAATCCGCGCTTCCTCGGTAACACTCAGGGCGTATATGAACGATATTTTTCACATATCGACGATAAAGAACGAGCGGGGTATAGACTATCCCTTTGCACGCTCGGTGTCTTTTTCAGCAGCAGTTCGATTTTAACACAAAACCGTGTATTATATGAAATCAATATATAAAATAAAAATAGGCCTCTTTTTGTTCGTGTTGCTGTCTGTATCCTGCAGCAAGTGGGTTGACGTGAAACCTACTGACAGACTAGGCGAAGATCAGCTCTTTTTAAATAAGGAGGGCTATCTAAAAGCGCTTAACGGCGTATATGTGGAAATGACAAATACCGCTTTGTATGGGGAGCATTTGACTGCAGGAACAATCGATGTACTGGCACAGTACTACTATCTGAACAGTTCCGTGCATCCCTATCAGAAATACACAATCTTCACATACACCGACGCGGATGTAAAGGTAACTTTTGATAATGCCTGGCGTAAGGCGTACGAATTGATTGCAAATTGTAATGTAATTCTCGAGAAATGTGGTGCCGCGCCCAGCGAGGTATTGCCGCAGCCTTATTTCGGTATTATTAAAGGTGAAGCGCTCGCTCTTCGCGCTATGCTGCACCTGGACATGCTCCGGTTGTTCGGGCCGATCTATTCTGAAACCGACAAGTTGAAGCCGTCGATCCCATATGTAAATAAAACCGGCTATGAGGTATCCCCACTGCTGGGCTCGGAGCAGGTTATGCTGCATGTGACGGAAGATCTGAAAGCGGCTTTGGATCTACTGGGGAGCACCGACCCCATCCGGACCGAGGGTGTAAGAAACGGTAGCAATGCCGCGGGGCCGAATGATTTATACTTTCGTCAGTATCGGCTAAATTATTATGCGGCTAAGGCGCTTCTCGCCCGGGCATATTTATGGCAGGCCAATAAAACGGATGCATTGACGCAGGCGCAGGAGCTACTGGCGGAGGTACAGTCGCCAACTAAAACTGTTTTCCCATTTGTCACTTTTGCAGCCGCAACCAATATAGAAAAACCCGACCGGATGTTTTCTACCGAGGTTATGTTTTCTCTCTATGATATCAGGAGGATTCAAATGTACAACAGGTTGTTTGACGTAAGCTTGCAGGTGAACAGTAAACTTTCTTTTAGCGCGGGGGATGTAAATGAACAGCGGGTCAATTCCATTTATGATGACGCGAATGACTACCGCCGACGAATATGGCAAAGCGCATCTACCGGTACAACAACGGCCACTACTAATATGAAATATGCGGATGTACCTGAAGGTCCTGGCCGCTATATGATCCCGCTTGTCCGTCTGTCGGAAGTCTTGCTGATCGCCGCGGAATGCCACCCAGATCTGGCAACCGGAATAGCTTACCTGAACCAATTACGTTCAGCCAGAAACTGTGTTAACCTGGCACCTGCTGATGCCAGCGCATTGAAACTGGAAATTGGTAAAGAATATAGACGGGAAATGATCGGGGAAGGGCAACAGTTCTTTTTCTATAAGCGAAACGCCTATCAGACAGTACCTAATCACGCTACCGTTTCCATCAATCCTGCAAAGACGATGGTATTGACCAATTATGTGGTTCCGCTACCAGACAGTGAAACATCTCAAAGATATTAATCCAAGAATAACAGCATGAGAAGAATATTAATTTATATGGTACTTCTCCAGCTCGCAATGGTTTTTGCAAGCTGTGAAAAGGAAATTTTGCCCTACAAGGGTAAGGAGGGCGTGTATTTTGCCGTACAACATGGTGCTCAACATTTACCTAATTCCTGGCCTTTCCAGCCTTACAGTGATGTAGATTTCGTCCGGATAGGCAAGAACACGGTCGATTTCACTATTAAGGTCATGATCACTGGACCTGTGAAGGATTATGAGCGGACATTCAAGATGGAAGTGAATCCCGACTCCACTACCGCTATCGCCGGAAAGCATTATGAAGCAGTAAAGTCAGACTGGACTATTCCGGCCGGCTCAGTGTCTGCAAATGTAACGGTTCGGCTGAACCGAACTCCAGATCTGGAAGAAAAGCCGGTAACCCTAGGCTTGAAACTTATCGAAACAGAAGATTTTGCACTCTCTTTCCCGGAGTGGGATGCAATTCCAGGTCTCGATGCAGGAACGGTAGTAAAAGAATTTGATGCCGGCCTGCATACCCTAAGGATTAACGATGTGATGATCCAGCCAGCGGTATGGTCTGGTTCAATACAGCCAGGAAACCGGGAGTCAGGCTTGTTCGGCGTGTTTACCAGGAAGAAAATGGAGTTTTTATCGGAACACCTGGGCTTAACCTACGAGGATTTTTCGAGCACAACAACGATGCCGATGGCTCGTATGTTTCTCGTAGCTAACGATGCTACGGCAATTCTGATAAAGCGCTTTAACGAAAAAAATCCTGTGCTCGAAGACGATGGCCGCTTGATGTGGATGGGCTCCGTTCCATGGACATCTATTATAGGCGTTCCCTGGGTACCTGGTCCTTAGTAACAAATAATGAAGAAAGAAATGAAAATATACCACTATATCTTAGCTCTGTTCTCAGTCGTGCTGATCGGCTCATGCAGTAAGGATCTGGGCAATTACGCGTACGAAAGTATCAATGAATTAAATATTAAAGGGGTTAGCAACGAATATTTCGTGCGTACCGGAATAGATACGCTTCGCATCCAGCCCACCATAGCGGCAAGCATGGATGAATCGGATACGTCGCGCTACAGCTACCTCTGGATTTTAAAAACCGGATCGCTGACTTTTGACACGATTGGTCATTACAGGAACCTGGCTTATCCGGTACGTTTAAACGCAGTTCCCTATGATCTGTTTTATCGGGTACTCGACAGCAAAACCGGGGTTACCTGGATAGCCAATAGCAAGATCATTGTTAGTACTCCATATTCCCGGGGTTTCCTCATTATGGGTGAAGATGAAGAAGGGTTTGCAGAAGCTGAAATGCTGTCTATGCTTACGGATACGGTACATATCAAACAAATTTTGTCTAAGTCAGGTTTGCCTCGTCTTCGGGAACCCGTTAGTATGGTGCATACGGGTGGCGGCGAATTGTATGTGAGGCTTTGGGCTATGACGAAGACAGGTTCATACTATTTTAACCGGGCCACTATGGAAGCTACCGCTAGCAATAACCTAAGTAGGTTAGCCTATGTGTCGGAAGCTCTTGATGCGGAAACGCTTCATCCGGTTGTTGTTGCTCCCCAGATCCGCACCGCCGCGGGTGCTATCGGCAGTAGCTTGTACCGGGCCATGATCACTCAGGGCGGGGATGTATTTGCCAGTGTGCCCTTGTTCATGGGCGGAGACTTTTACAACAACCCTGTAAACCGCATTGCAACAGCGCAGGAGGTCAGAATACCAGCGGCGCCATACATCATGTATCCGATAAACAGTATGAATTCGATCATGTGGTACGATACGCAGAACAATCGCTTTATGAATTTTGCAAGTATTGGTGTAGGTACGGCTTCTACAGTACTAAGTGATGCTTCAGGCAGTATTTTCCCATGGAACCAGCCGGCAGGCAGGACACTTGTTTATGCAGAGAATACACGCAACACTGATGGTGGTTCAACGAATGGTAATTCGTTCGCAATTATGAAAGATGCGGATAATACATGTCATATTTATAAGTTTTATGCAAATGGCACTAATCCTGCAAAACGCGGCTTTTATACCATCAAGTCTACCGCGACCGACTTTCATAAGGCCGATTTTTACGCTTTCTCGTCTAATCGCAGCGTTGTGTTTTATGCGGTGGGCAACCGCCTTTATGCCTACGATTACAATCCGGGGTTTGAGAAAAACTATACCATATCGAATGTCGGTGCAGATCAGATCACTATGCTCAAGTTTGATACTCAGATAGACCATCTGACCAACAGCCTTTATGTGGCAACCTATAATAGTGCGACTAAAGGCACCTTGCGCCGCTTCAGGGTAGGTACCGATCCAAATACTGTGGAGCTGACGATTCAGGACAACAGCACATGGACCGGCCTCGTGAAGGTTAAAGATATCAACTGGCGCGCAGTTAACTAAACGAATACACTTAAACAGATTAAAAAGCAATGAATTTAACAAGTATCAAAACTATCCTTGCACTAGCCATATTGCCAATCGCCGGGTTTAGCCAGGGCGGCAACTTTTCCATAGAAGGGCAGGTAAGCGCGAAACACAATGGCAAATTCGTTAAGTTGTACTACAGCGAGAATGAGACAAAAAAAATTGACAGTGCAGCCGTTCAAAGCGGTAAGTTTTCTTTAAAGGGCAATGTTAAATCGCCAACAGCTGCTAAAATAGGGTTTGGCGATCAAGACGCAGGAGACAATATAGACGTGTTCCTGTCGGAGGGAACCATCCGCCTAAAGGCAAAAGACTCTATTCATTATGCGGACATCCGCGGAACAAAGCTTGCCGAAAGCCATGAGCGCCTGGCGCGACAGCTACGTCCTGCAGACGACAAATTTGTCAGGGGTCTGATTACTTTCAGAGATATGCCTAAAGGCCCTGAAAAGGACGCGTATTTGACATCATTAATGGCGGGCTTCGACGAGTATAATCTTCGGAAACGGGAAATAGTACATCAATTTGTTAGTGAAAACCCGGCGTCCTATGTATCGCTGTATTATCTGGACAAAAGTGCTCAAGGCCGGATTGCAAATTACGAGACAACTTTTCCGTTTTATAATAAGCTTAGTCCGGAACTTAAAGCAACGCCTTTGGGCAAACAACTGGGGGAACGCCTTATGGCTGCGAAGGGTGCTTTGACAGGAGAACCTTACAAAGATTTCGTTTCGACAACCCCCGAAGGCAAGCAACTTAGCCTAAAGGAGATCGTAAGTAAAAACAAGTATACGCTTGTTGATTTCTGGGCCAGCTGGTGTGGCCCGTGCAGAAAGGAGAATCCACATGTAGTTAAAACGTTCAATGCTTTTCGCGAGAAAGGTTTTACCGTACTAAGTGTTTCACTTGATGACAACGCAGATAAATGGAAAGAAGCGATCGAGAAAGACGGAATGCCCTGGTACCATGTGTCCAGCCTAAAGGGCTGGAAAGAGCCGGCGGCTGCGCTCTATAATGTTCGCGCAATCCCACAGAATGTGCTGGTAGACAGCGAGGGGAAAATAGTAGCCACTAACTTGAGGGCAGAGACGCTTTTTAATAAGGTGCAGCAATTATTAAATTAGACTCGCGTAAGCGGCGCTCCAAAGCCGTCCAGCAATTGTTGGACGGCTTTTATTTTGCGCTAATGGTTAAGCCAGGCCTTGAATGATTCGGCACGTTCTTCGCTCACAATGACATCTGTTGCTCCGGTTGGTACAGGATCTAAAATGATGCGTATTCTGTTTCTGGATAGTGTGTACATTTCCCTGATCGCTTTTATATTGATGATGAACTTGCGGTTTATCCGATAGAAGGTTTTCTGGTCTAGCTGTGGTTCCAGATTTGCAACGGTTTCATCTATAATATATTGCTGCCCTTGATGACTAACCAGAAAGAGGTATTTGTCTTCTGCCATAAAGTAGGCGATATCATCTGACCGGATGGATTTGATAAGTCGCCCCGACTTAACCATAAAGCGATTGCGGACATCCCTGCCTGGATCGTTGTGCTTCTCGGCAGGGCCGGCGGGTATTCTGCGGATATTGTAAAGTTTTAGCAGGGCCGCCCTGAGGTCGTCTTCCTCGAAAGGTTTCAGGAGGTAATCGATGCCCTGGTTTTTGAAGGCCTTTAGCGTATACTGATCATAGGCCGTGGTAAAGATCACCGGACTTTGCACATCGATCTGTCTGAAGATCTGAAAGCTCTCCCCGTCGCCAAGGTGTATATCCATAAAGATAAGTTCAGCTTTGTGCCTACTAAGCCATTGCACTGCGGCTTCCACTGTGCCGAGTACGTCCAGTATCTGGATATTAGGATTGATATCCAGCAGCATCCTGCTTAATGTATCAGCTGCCAATGCCTCATCTTCAATAATCAGTGCAGTCATCCTTTCATCCTTTAGACAAAAGTAAAAAAAAGAAGCTGTCTGGCCGACAGCTTCTTCATTCATGGTGTGATTTGTTGTGTTGTGTTATTGCAGGTTAGGATTATTTGCCCTTGCTTCGGCCGGGAATCTGAGGGTATACCTTGGGTCGTTTTGCTGAAGGGTAAAAGTTTCACCTCCTGCAGTATGAACCAACTGCGGCCTGGAATATCGCCGCAAATCGTACCAGCGATGTCCTTCCAGCGCAAGTTCACGTTCACGTTCTGCAAGGATCTCGGTCAGCACCTCATTTTCTGGCAAGGTACCAATCCTTGATTGCTCACTTTGGTAGTAAGCAGGCTTTAAACGTCTTGCTTTCAAGGCAAGCAATCGCTCCAGGGCAAGTGATCTGTTGCCGGTCCGCAAAGCAGCTTCAGCTGATATCAGGTAGATTTCTCCGTTTCTGAAGCTTACTTTCAGTGCATCGGAATTTCCTTTAGCCGAAACGTAGTCGCCACCGGATCTGCTGAAATATTTTCCGAAACGGAGGTCATTTTCACGATCGTATTGGCTAAGCAGGTGATCGGAAATCATCGAAACATTAGAAGTCCTTGAGTCCATAACCTCTTCCAGTGCGAGGATATTTTCTTTGGAGGCATAGTTGTTTGGCAGTAAACTGCCGGCCTGGTTAAGGTCTTCCAAATCGGCGTTAAGTGACAGCAAAGCCTCAGTCGCCTCTAAGGCTTTGTTCCACTCTCCTCTGAACTGATATACCCGGGCAGAAAGCGCAAGCGCCGAGCGCTTATCAAAGCGGTAGTTTTTGCCGCTTTCCCATTTCTCAACATTCAGCCATTGCTGGCCAGCAGCGATATCGGCTAATACCTGGGCATATGCTTGTTCTATACTTAGCTGCGGAAACTGTTGCTCTATGTCGATCGTGGTGGCCACAGGGATACCTTTGTCGCTCACCGCTGTTGCCTTATCATATGGTTTTGCAAACAGGTTTAGCAGTTCAAAATGGGCATAAGCCCTCAACAAATACGCTTCTCCTTTTAGCTGCGCCGTTTGGGGCGATACCCCTGCGCGCGCCTCAACGTCTGAAATAACTTCATTGGTGTAAAAGATTGTTGTGTAAAACGACGTGTATGGAAACGATGCCGTTAACCCGTCAGGATTGGCGTCGTTCCATGCATAGATATCTTTAACCAATGGGAAGTCCTGGCCCCATTCGTCAAGTATCAGTTCATCTGTGCGCAGCGCAAGCAGCGCCTTATGCCGGGGAAAAGTGTTGTAAGCTGAGGTCATCAGGGCCCTGTAGTCTTCAACAGTTGCGGGAATTACTTTTCCAACGGGCTCTATGTCGAGATATTTCTTGCAACTGCCTAAACTTAATGAGAACAGGAGTGTGCTTAATATGATTAGTTTCTTCATTTTTTGAACATTAAAAGTTTGCACTTAGACCAAAGGATATGCTTCTTGTGATTGGTTGCGCGTAGATGTTTCCGTAAGTCTCAGGGTCAAAGAAACCGTCGTAGTCAGTTCCGAATACAAACATATTACGACCTTCTACGTTGATGCGGAGATTGCTGGCATTGATTTTACTTGCGACTTTGGACGGTAAGGTATAGCCGAGGCGCATGCTGTTGATCCGGAGATAATTCATTTTTTTAGCCCAGATATCTAGACTGCCGTAGGAATTAGCCGGATCGCCGCCATTCAGCCAGTTATACGCCATCCATCTGTCGCCGTTTGCAGTTTCGCGTCCGATGAAGCCTGGCAAGGTACTGTTGCTGTTCGCCGGGCTCCAGGCCGACAGTGCAAGGCGGCTGTAATTTTGACCTCGGTCCAGCATGGCTGCCTGATACGGGGCATTGGCCAGAACCATCTGACCCAGATTGAAATTCGCAGAAACCGCGAGGTCAAAATTGCGGTACCTGAAGCGGTTTACCAGACCACCGGTGTATTTGGGGTCGCGGTCGCCAGCATACGTAAACAGATTCTGGTATTCCCTATTACTTAACGAGCTCTGTGTCAGCTCCCCGGGGAAGATATCTGCGTATGGATCGTACAATTTGAAAAATGTTTCCAGCGGAACAACATTGCCGTTTTGTATAAATTGCGGGATACCATTGGCGTCAAGTCCGGCTGTTCTCAGCACAAACAGTGAATTTACCGCGTAGCCTTCTTTAGATGGAGTGAAAGCACTCAGGCTGGCATTTTCCCGGACAACGCGGCTTTTATTATTAGCAATGTTAAAGTCGGTCCACCATTGGAAGTTATTCGTACTGATGTTCCGGGTCGATATGGTGAGTTCCAGCCCTCGGTTTTTTACCCGGGCCCAGTTAGACTGTGTAAATGCAAAACCGTTTTCGAGGGGCAGGGACTGGATCCCGATGAGGTCTCTACTGTCCCTGTTGTAATATTCAAATGTTGCCTGCACGGCATTGTTGAAAAGACCCAGGTCTGCAGCGGCGTTGAATGTAGCGGTTTTCTCCCAGCGCAGCTTTTGGTTTGGGGGACTGGTTACCGTAATCACCTGTTCGCTCTGGCCTGGTAAGATGTTTGTATTGCCATAGTTGCCCACTACAAACGGACTGGTATTTTTGTCGATGTTACCCTGCAAGCCATAAGAGGTACGGAAACGAAGGTTTGAGATCCATTCCTGGTTTTTAATAAAATCTTCTTCCCCGGCATTCCATGCGCCCGACACAGAATATATCGGTAGATACCTGTATTTTGGGTCAACGCCAAATAAGTTCGAACCATCATATCTGACCGTTCCGTAAACGGTGTACTTCCGGTCCAGCGTATACGAGAGCGTGCCATAGAACGATGCGTAGGCATTTTCCAACAAGGTTCTCTGGTGTCCCCGATATAAACTGGTAGAAGCATAGCTGGCATTGGGGAAAATAATATTTGTCGTAGTTAAAGTCCGGTCGTCATAGCCGAAGCCCTTTGTATCGATCACTTCACTATTTGTACGTCTGAACTCTGCGCCGGCAAGCGCTTCAATCTCATGACGATCGTTGATCACAGTGCTATATTCCGCAATGTTCTTCCAGTTATATTGGAAGAATGACGTCGCACTATTCTGAACAATTCCCCCCTGGGGCAGGAAGTATTCATACTTTTTAGTGGTTGAGTTGTAATAACGGGTTCCTTCACGGAATTTCCTCACATAATAGGTATTTGCACTTCCGAATTTTTCGGAACCAATTTCTTCGAACTGAAGCCCGATTTCCGAGCGGAAGTTCAGGTCCTTGATGATCTCGTAATTCACATCGAACAATCCTTTCAAACTCTTGTTGCCCAGGGTATATCGCGTGTTTTCGCGTTCTTCAAGAATGTTGAAGGGCACAAAAACGTCTCCGCTTAGGTTTGCAGTTCCCTGAATATCCGGATCGTAGATATATGCGCCAGAGGCGTCCTTAGGAGTAAGGTATGGGTTCACATTTCTCACGTATCGCGACGGGCTTGTGAAGGCGTCTACCTCGGTAAGATAATTTTTCTGATCGGTTACGGAACCGAACATGGCCGCGCCAAACTTCAGTTTTGAGGATATGTTAAGATCGGCCTTGAGGGTGGTGTTGTACCGCTTCAATCCGGTACCGATGGTTGTACCGCGCTCGTTATAGTAGCCGCCAGAGAAATAATAACTGGCCTGATCGTTTCCTCCGGAGATCCCAAGCGTATATTGCTGGTTGATGGCCGACTGATAAAGCTCTTTACCCCAGTCCGTATTGACGTTTCTCAGCGCATTGATCCTGTCACGTGTCGAAGAACTTAATCCTGCGAAACCATTGTCGCGATAGGCTTGTAATTCAGCAGCATCGTTCAGTATCCGGGCTACCGCGCCCATGTTATCCCGGTAAGTCAAGTCTTCCCGCATGGCCAAGCCCAGCTCAAAATCGACTTTTTCGTTGGCGTTCATGAGGTTAAGCTTGCTGAAGTCCGGCCGTTCTGCAATGAAAGTGTTGGCACTGAAGTTTACAGCTACCGGACCTTTTTTTCCTTTCTTCGTGGTAATTACTATCACCCCATTCGCCGCACGTGCACCGTAAATGGCTGTCGCGGCTGCATCTTTTAGTATCGTAATATCTGCAATATCATCAGGATTAAGACCGGCGATCGGCAGGTTGCGTAGCTGGTCGATATTGTCCTTATCCATAAAGTTTTTTGGCAGGTCGGTCCCTTCCAATGGAAGGCCGTCAAGAACCCATAGTGGATCTTGTGATCCGTTTAACGATACTGTTCCACGTATCCGGATCTGCGGAGCAGCAGATGGCCCGCCGTTGAGGCTAATGACTGAGACGCCAGCCACCTGACCCTGAAGCATCTGGTCTACCCCCGACACGCCGCGCTGCTGAATCTCTTCATAGTTCAATTTGGCCACAGAAGTTGTGTTTTTGCGTTTAGCAATATCTGTGTACCCATTAACAATTACTTCTCCGAGGACATTGTCGCTATTGCTAAGCGTAACCTCCACCGAAGTCTTATTCTCGATGTTTGCGAGAACGGAATTATATCCAAGATAGCTTATCCGGATCGCTTTTGTGCCCTCGGGAACCTCCAGGCTAAATTTTCCTGCCGCATCAGTTACGGTACCGATCACCGAGTTCTGGATTACGCCCGGGACCGAGGTCTGCTCACCGATAGTCGCTTTATCCACGAATACAGATGCGCCAGGAATCGGCAACCCATCGGGGCCCGATACCTTCCCTGAAATGCGGGTAGTTTTCTGAGCATAACCGGCAAAGCTCATCGCAAGCAGGAGCAGAAATAGAAGTATGGGTTTATTCATCTTATAAATATAGTTTGTTAGTAGTTTCATTTGCTTAGTTCATTTTCAGGCTCTGGCTGATGCGCATAATCAAGTCCTGATAATGCCCCGTGGTCGATTCGTCGCCTTTTTGTTTTTGTTTATTGAGTATTGATAATATTGCCAGCAGCTCAGCACGTTTTACTGCAGCGACGTCGGAAGTACGGCCCATGGAACTTACATGGATATTTCGCAGTTCCGGTAGCGCCAGGAGCTCGCAGGACTGTGGCAAACGAACATTCTGATCAGCGCTGATACTCTTCCTCGTTATTTTTTCCAACAGTTTATCGGCACTTACCAAAAGCACGTCAACATAGTTCTGCTGAAGCATGCGCTCCAAAATGTCGAGTGATTTGCCTTTTAGGGTTTTTTGGAAAACGGAACTCCGGATATCTTTTAGCAGGTCGGACGCTGTGAAGACGCTGTCGCGGCCGTAAAGCAATTCCATCTCCAGCATCCTTAGCAGGCGATCGTCGCTGGTCAGGCTGTAAAGTATCCCATACTGAAATTCACGTCTCAGGTTATACGGTGCATATTCAAACGGACCAAGAGGCGTATCTTTGATCGGGAAAGTTTTCTCAAGCAGGCGTTTATCGAAAAGCCACCCAGGCATCCGGAACACTTCTGTTTTCAAGTAATCCAGTGCATATCGCTGCCTTTGTAACGGAACGGGCGTATACGCTTTTTTATTATCTCCGCTGACTGGATTTTCAAGATAGTAGCCACCGATATTGGCCGTAACATGTTCTGCATAGGTCTGCCATTGACCAAGTGCAGCCATGTAAAGCTTGCCGGCCTGGTAGTAGTCTTCTCCTTCAGCGGCCGACCAACTGGCGATCTGGGGGATCAGCCGTTTTAGATTGGCAAGACCATACCGGCTTGCTTTAACCGCGTCATCACCAAGGTCCTCCGACTGTGAGCGCGGGTCGATTACATTGGTACTGCTTTGCTGCTCTCCATAATGATACAATGGATCGTTAGCATGCCTGGCTATCCAATCGCGCAATACCGGTATCTCGTCATGTGCATCGCCTACGGGGAGCCACCTGTATCCCCAGGCGATGGCGTACTTGTCATAAACGCCGATCTGTGGTGTGATATCCTTGACATGGTCTTCCGGCTGTGCCACATAATTGAAGCGTGCATAATCCATAATTGACGGCGCAGTTCCGCCCATGCGGGAGGTAAATGATGCAGATCTTAGTGAGTCGACCGGGTAAGCTGCGGATGCACCCATATTGTGTTTTAGTCCAAGCGTATGACCAATTTCATGGGAGGACACAAAGCGGATGGCATGTCCCATCTTCTCGTCAGACATTTTGTTTCCGCGTACCGCAGGGTCAATAATACCCGTCTGAATCCGCATCCAGTACTGGACTGAGGTCATGACGTTATGCCACCAGATCACGTCCGATTCCAGGATCTCGCCCGACCTGGGGTCGACCACTGCCGGGCCCATCGCATTCGACTTGGGTGAGGCTGCATAGGTAATTTCCGAATAACGAACATCATCTCCGTCATAATCAGCCGTGTCGGTTACCTCCCTGGCTTGAATGGCATTTTTGAAACCCGCCTGCTCAAATGCCTTTTGCCAATCGACCACACCCGCAACGATCTGTTTTCTCCATTGTTTGGGCGTTGCCGGGTCGATATAGAAAATGATTGGCTTCTGGGGCTCTACCAACTCACCTTTCAGGTAACGTTCACGATCTTCAGGCTTTGGCTCCATGCGCCACCTTGTGATCAGCTCACGGCTTTCCATTTTATGCTGGTCGTCGGAAAAGTACCATCTGGGTGTGCTGAAGAAGCCAACTCTCGGATCTGCATACCTCGGTTGCATCGGTTTTTCGGGAAGCAGCAATATATTGGTGGTAACATTTACGCTTATGGGAATACTGTTTTGCCCTTCGGTAACCCTGGTACTCATTAATGACCTTACGACGATATTTTGGGGAAAGTTCTTAATGCGCTCAATTCCCGAAAGCGCTGTTTTAGGGGATGTTCCAAGACCAATGTCTGTAAACACATCGTTGAAACTCTTTTCTGTTCCGTCAAAGACTTTATTGACCTTGATCACGACCGCAGAAGAATCAGGATTGTAGCACTCAATTTTGAATGACTCAATGACAGAGCCGATGAAATTGTCGCGAACGGATTGGGAAATGGCATCTGAAGGGGACGACTCAACCTGTGGCACAATGGTTTTGACCCACACGGTTTTTGCCAGTCGGTTATTCGAAAAGCGGATTACTTTGTTTTCAAAGTTCATCCCTTTATTCAAACCTGACTCATTAAGTGCCAAAGGCACGGATGACAGCTTGTTAACCACCAGAAAATCCTTATTCATCATGCCGAGCGGGACCTCAAAATAATAGTCGGCTTCCACTTGGTGGACCTTAAAAAGACCAGTTGTTGTCCGGGCATTTTTGAGCAGCTCTGTATAGCTTTTAAGTGCCTTTTGTTTCGCCGTATCTGCCTGATTCTTGACGGTATCTTTTGCGGATTTTGCAGCAACCTGCACGTTCGCTTTAGAAGGCTTCTGACCTTGTACGGCCAGGCTGCAGAATATGGTTAAAAAAGAAATGATCAGGGGTTTGTTGAAAATCATATTCCAAAATGCCCGATAATCTGCAGATTCGGAAACGATGAGGAGTGGACGCGCTGGTTTGGCCGACGAATCCGCATAAAAGCGGAGTGAGTGTTTTTTGCCTGCCTGTTACTTTCCGTCCTGTTTATGCTCCATTGATTCAATGACCGGCAGGTAACATACATATGAGGAGCCCTCTATGCCGTAGCGTAATTCATGATTGTCAAAAAAGGCATAAGTACTCTTGAGATAGTTTAAGCCTTGTTTGCCAGAATCACTCACTTCTGGGCGCAACTGAAGATTATTGGTCAGTACAATAGCATTATCCCTGGTGTAAACGCTTATTTTGAGGGGCCGTTCTTTGGACACGATATTGTGCTTGACCGCATTTTCGAGCAATGTTTGCAGACTCATAAATGGAACTTTTGCACTTAACATAGATTCGGGGATGTCTATTTCAAGTGGTTCGAGCGCTTCTCCGAAACGAATTTTTAAAAGGAAAAAATATTCTTTTAAAAAATTGACCTCCTGGTCTACCGTGGCTAGCCCATTTGGATAAGACTCCAGCACGTATCTGTATACTTTGGACAGTTTGAGGACAAATGACTTGGCAAGCACCTTGTCCTGGCCTATTAGCGCCGCGAGGGAACTTAGCGAGTTGAACAGGAAATGCGGGTTAACTTTTTGCTTAAGGATATTTAGTTGTAACAGTGCGTTCTCTTTTTGTTGTCGCTCTGCAATGAGGTTCAATTCCTTCTTTTCCATCAGCAATTGCTTTTCCTTTAATTGAACCGCCTGACTTAGCATAAATGCGTTCCTCCATCTTGTTTGCGACCAGGCGATAAGCAAGAGAATTAGGGCAGCGGTTAAAAGAAAGAAAACAGCGATGTACTGATTGATGAGATTTGCATCTTCATCTACCACAAGCATAGGGGTATCTATGACCATGATCCAGTTTGCACCTGTTTTCGTAAAAGGGGTGTGGTAGCGGATAACTGGTAATTGTAAATAACTTGAGGTCGTTATTTCGTAAGTGGTCAGGCTGTCAGCAAGCTTGATACGAGAGCTGGCGGGCCCTGTGACTAACCTTTGGCCGATCAATTGTTCCTCCGGGCCAGTGATATAGGTCCCCCTTTCATCAAGGATTACAGCCGACGCGCGGCCGCTGCTATTAAATGTCTGCAGATAATGCTGTAATGCTTTGAGATCGACCGTTAACCCAAGTATGACCCGTGATCCATCTTTTAATTTCAAGCTGGAGAACATAATCCATTGTTTTGAGCCGGCAAGAGTTATAATTTCACTGGCTGGGCGTGTGTCTATGTCGACCGACAACAAGCTGTCTGCAATTTTCAATAGTGCTTTGTCGGGCGTCACAAAGATATTAGCGCCATTCCTTCCTACAATAGCCTCATGACGGGTATATTCTCCTTTTCGCACCGCGTACCAGCCGTTTTGTAACTGGGGGTGAGTCAAAAGTTGGTTAGCAAGGAGGTCTCGGCTGGAAAGAAGCTGCTGATAGGTTTCAAAATTACTGGCCAGCAGACTGGCATGGATGAGGCCATTGCCAAATGACTCGAATTCGTGCCCGATGACGGTAGCTTTAAGTTCGAAGACTTTCGTGGCTGCATCTATGCTGATTCTTTCCGTTTGTTTCTGAAGCTTGGATGATATAAACCACGCAATGCCTGAGAAGCAAAAGAACATGAGCAACCCAATCGCTATGAAATATTTAGAACTGTAAATCGCTCCGCGAACTGCGTTGGTAAGCATTATGACCCCTTTCGGTCCAGGACATTCCTGATCTTATTCGCATTTTCCATCAATTCGGAGAGGTACGTCCAGTTTTCCTTTTCAATACAAGATTTGAACTTTCTAAGTTGTGTGATATGCTCATTCAGCACGTCGAGCACATTCTCTTTGTTTTGCTGGAAAATCGGCATCCACATGGCAGGGCTACTTTTTGCAAGCCTTACAGTGCTCTCGAAACCGGCGCTGGCGAGCTCAAAAATGGCATTTTCCTCTCTTTCCTTTTCCAACACAGTGTTGGCCAGTGCAAATGAAGTGATGTGAGAGATATGGCTTACATAAGCAACGTGTATGTCATGGTCTTTGCCATTCATATACACATTATACATGCCGAGGAGTTTGTAGATTTTTTCTGTCAGTTCCAATGCATCTTTGTCGCTCTCGGTGGCGTTGCAAATTACATTCGCCCGGCCTTCAAAAGCGTCATTGGTTGCCGCTTCAGGGCCGCTGAACTCTGTACCCCACATGGGGTGTGTGGCTATGTACCTTCCGCGCTTTGGGTGCCCTTTGGCGGCGTCCAGGACAGACATTTTCGTTGATCCGGTGTCTAGCACGATCTGGTGTGTTACCTGGTCAAGCACCTGAGGCAGCAGTATCGCGCAGGCACTTACCGGAGCACTGAGTATGATCACGTCGCTTTTGGCGACAGCCTGATCCAGATCTGTTATCTCATCTGCAATACCCAACTCAAGTGCTTTCCGGGCATTGTCTTCTTTCCTGTCAACGCCATATACCATCGAAGCAAAGCCCTTTTGCTTCAGCACCAAGGCCATCGAGCCTCCAATCAGTCCGAGACCAACTACTGCTATTTTCATAATGCAAATCTAGTCGTTATCTGCTTTATTTTTTAGCTGGGCAATGCGAGCTTTAGCCTTATCGAATCTTGAAAGGTCGCCACACAGACTAATTCTAATGTAGCGGTCGCCCCGCGTCCCGAATATACCGCCGGGCGTGAGGAAGACATTTGCCCCATAAAGTATCTCATCACTGAGCGCATACCCGTTGCTGTAATGTTCAGGAATCTCAGCCCAGACAAACATACCAACCTGATCTTTATCGTAACTGCAGTTAAGCATATCGAGAATTTCAAATACCCTGGATCTGCGCTCGCTGTAAATACGGTTAATACCTGCATACCATTCTGTGTCCAGGTTCAAGGCTTTGACCGCGGCCAGTTGCAGCGGCATGAACATACCGCTGTCCATATTGCTTTTAAACCGCAGTACCTCTTCGATACGCTCTGGCGCCGCAGCAAGCATCCCAATACGCCAGCCCGCCATATTGTGGGATTTGCTGAGGGAGTTTAATTCAATTACGACCTCTCTTGAGCCGGGATATTCCAGCAGGCTTAGCGGAGAATCTGTAAGTATAAAACTATACGGGTTGTCGTGTACCAGCAGGATACGATGAGTCCGCGCAAATTCTATGACTTTAGGAAGAAAATGCCGGTCGGCCGGCTGACCGGTAGGCATATGCGGATAGTTGATGAACATGAGTTTTACCTTGCTCAGATCTTGCTCGGAAAGCGCATCAAGGTTTGGCTGCCAGTTATTTTCTGGTGTAAGGTCGTAGTTGATTGCGATACCTCCCGCAAGTTTAACCGCACTTGCATAAGTTGGGTATCCGGGGTTAGGTATAAGTGCCTCGTCGCCATCGTTCAGATAGGTCATGCAGACATGCATGATGCCTTCTTTTGATCCCATCAAGGGAAGAATCTCCGTGTCGGGATTTAAGTCGACACGATACCAGCGGCTGTACCATTCGGCAAATGCCTGCCTCAGTGCAGGGATTCCTTTGTATCCCTGGTATCCGTGTATATTAGGATTGGCCGCCTGATCTTGTAATTCCTTAATGACGTCGGGATGGGGCGGCAGGTCCGGACTTCCGATGCCCAGGTTTAAAATATCTTTGCCTTGTTTGTTCAGTGTTTCGATCTCCCTTAATTTTTGGGAGAAGTAGTATTCACTGATTCCCTCCAGTCTCTTTGCTATCATTATAGAATGTTTATCCCGGCGATAAATTTAAAAAATTCAATAGAATTCAGTAAATTTTGTTTTTTTTGAAAGCAGACATGAAATCAATTATTATTACCATAATCATAGGCGTCTTTATATGGCCATTTTCTGCTATAGCACAAACGGAGTTTGAGCTGTACGGGCAAGGGCAGATTCCTTTCGCGAAGGAAAATTCTGAAACGCCCAGGCTCACCCTGTATGCCCCGAAAAAAGATTTGAGTAACGGTGCGGTGGTCATTGTTTGTTCCGGGGGGTCTTACTCGGGCCGTGCCAACGGAACTGAAGGGATACCTGCCTGTAAAAAGCTTAACGAAGCCGGTATCACGGCATTTTTGCTGGACTACCGGGTTCCAAAGGCAGATAGGATGGACCGTAAAGAGGTCGTGCCGCTTACAGACGCGCAACGGGCTATTCAGTACGTGAGGGAGAATGCCAGAAAGTTTAAGATAAATTCGCGCAAGCTCGGCATAATGGGCTTTTCGGCTGGCGGTCACCTCGTTTCGACTGTGGGTACAAAGTTTCAGCATACGGAACTTAGCAATCCGAAGGGGACTTCGTTGCGTCCCGACTTCATGATATTGGTTTATCCAGTGATCAGCTTTGCCGATTCATTGACCCATAAAGGTTCCAGAACAAACCTGATTGGTCCTGATATTACTCCTGATAGGATCAGCGCTTATTCAAGCGAACTGCATGTCACAGCGCAGACTCCGCCAACCTACCTGACTTCGGGTATGGATGATAAAGCTGTTAAGGTGGAGAACAGCCTGTATTTTGCGGCGGCGCTAAAGCAGCATGGCGTTCCTGTGGAGCTTTTCTTGTACGAGAAGGGCGCACACGGTTATGGGGTGTATAATAAACAGGCCCAGGCGCAATGGATCGACGATTGTATTCGTTGGATAAAAGGTCGGTTTTAAGATTTAGAATTTTGCGCTCGTCATTTCTGTCACTAAACCCTATTTTTGGGTAAATCAACCATTAGCCAGATATGCAGATCAATTCAATAGAAGAGTATAACGAGACTTATCAATACAGTATTGACTACCCGGAACAGTTTTGGGCGGGGGTGGCAAATAACTTTCAGTGGCGGAAGAAATGGGATAAGGTCCTGAGCTGGAACTTTTCTGAGCCAAATATTCGCTGGTTTGAAGGAGCTAGGCTGAACATCACGGAAAATTGTCTGGACCGCCATCTGGCCACACAGCCAGACAAACCTGCAATTATCTGGGAACCGAACGATCCTGCTAGAGACAGCATTACCTTGACTTACAAAATTTTGCATGAGCAGGTGTGCCGCTTTGCAAACGTCTTGAAAAAGAACGGCGTACAGAAAGGCGACCGCGTATGTATTTATATGCCTATGGTACCTGAACTTGCTGTTGCCGTGCTGGCCTGCGCAAGGATTGGCGCGGTCCACTCAGTGGTGTTCGGCGGTTTCTCTGCCAAATCTATTGCCGATCGTATTAACGACGCCGAATGTAAATTGGTGATCACCGCCGACGGCGCCTTCAGAGGAAACAAACAAATACAATTGAAGGAGGTAATTGATGATGCACTGATTGCCTGTCGTACGGTCGACAAAGTGATTGTACTGACACACACCCGTACGCCGGTTTCGATGATAAAGGGACGCGACATTTGGTGGGAAGATGAGATTAAGCTGGTCGACACCGATTGTCCGGCAGTGGAGATGGATGCTGAAGACATGTTGTTCATTCTCTACACTTCAGGTTCTACGGGCAAGCCTAAGGGTGTGGTGCATACCACGGCCGGTTATATGGTTTTTGCCGGATATACGTTCGCCAACGTGTTTAATTATCAGCCAGATCAGGTGTACTTCTGCACAGCCGACATCGGGTGGATTACGGGACATTCTTATATTGTATATGGCCCATTGTCGCAGGGCGCAACAACACTGATGTTTGAAGGAATTCCAACCTATCCGGATGCATCGCGATTGTGGCAAATTGTCGACAAACATAAAGTAAATACACTCTACACTGCTCCAACGGCAATCCGGTCATTAATGAGCTTCGGGCTGGATCCGCTGAAGGGGGCCGACCTGAGTTCGATACAGGTTCTGGGTTCAGTGGGCGAGCCTATTAATGAGGAAGCCTGGCACTGGTTTGATGAAAATATTGGTAAAAGCAGGGCACCCATTGTGGACACCTGGTGGCAGACGGAGACGGGCGGAATCATGATATCGCCCATTGCGCATGTAACGCCGACCAAACCCAGCTTTGCTACCGTGCCATTACCTGGTATACAGCCCATACTGGTAGACGAGCAGGGGCAGGAGATAGAAGGCAACGGCGTGAGCGGAAATCTCTGTATTAAATTTCCATGGCCGGGTATGCTGCGTACCACGTATGGCGACCATGAGCGTTGCCGCCTGACCTACTTCTCCACCTATCCGGGGCTCTATTTTACCGGCGATGGCTGTTTGCGTGACGGGGATGGATATTACCGGATCACCGGAAGGGTGGATGACGTGATCAATGTTTCGGGTCATCGTATAGGCACGGCTGAAGTTGAGAATGCGATCAACATGCATGCAGGGGTAGTGGAAAGCGCCGTCGTCGGCTTTCCGCATGAAGTTAAAGGTCAGGGAATTTATGCATTTGTGATTTTCCCGAATGCTCACAGTGATCAGGATTTAACACGGCGGGATATTCTGCAAACAGTAACGCGGGTAATTGGCGCTATAGCAAAGCCCGATAAGATTTTATTCGTGTCAGGTTTACCTAAAACCCGCTCAGGAAAAATTATGAGACGCATTTTGCGCAAAATAGCAGAGGGCGACACTGGCAATCTGGGCGACATCACGACCTTGCTCGATCCGGCGGTGGTAGACGAAATTATCTTGAAGTCGAAGGAAGTGTAAAACATTTGCTGCTTTGTCCTGTTGTAGATTTACAGAACCTATTATAAACATAAATCTATAAAACATGGATAAGTTAGAGTTAAAAGGCAAATGGAATGAGATAAAAGGTAAAGTAAAGCAAGCCTATGGCGATCTTACAGATGATGACCTTGCCTACGAGGAGGGAAAAGATGACGAGCTTTACGGCCGCCTGCAACAAAAGACCGGTAAAACCCGGGATGAAGTGGTAGACTGGCTGAAAGGTCTGTAGGCACACTACCGAGCAGAATTATTAACTAACCTGAATTGAAAAAGCCTGAACTTAATTGTTCAGGCTTTTTTTATCAAACAGAATTTAGTGTTAGTATCCAAAAATTTGTTCAAGGCTCAGTTTGTTCACCGTGCCCATTTTTTGCAGATCCTCTGTTTTAACCTTCTGTGCCGACGCTACTATGCAGTAGTGATAGGTTTTTCCCGATACGTGGTCGCGGTGAAAAGCAGCCACGTCATCAAACGTCAGGGTTTTAAGTCCGTTGTACTCGTCGATCCTTGAGTCCTTATCTAAACCTAAGCGTTTATCTGCAAAGTAGCTTTGAATGATGCCGTCTTTTGTAACTCTGCTGGTTTCAAGGGCATTCATGGCATTGTCTTTAGAAGCCGCAAACGACTGATCTGCCCGTGGCAGCGTGGTGAGCAGTTCATTCATGCCTTGCACAGCTTCGTTCATTTTATCGGCCTGACTTCCTACATAGGCAACCATGGCGTATTGCTTGTCCTCCTTATCGGGTGATGAATAGACGGCAAAAGTAGAATAGGCTAGTGCTTTCGATTCACGTATAGTCTGGAAAACTACTGATCCCATGCCACCGCCGAAATAACTGTTGAACAGGTTCACTCTGGAAGCGTTGGATGGATCATAAAGGCCATCGTTACGCAGCCAGCGAACTTCAGACTGCACCATGTCATAATCGGCAAAATACACCTGACTGCTGGCCGGGTTCACGTAGCTGAAAGTTTTTACCGGCGCGATATCGGTAAACTCTGAGGGCAACTGATGCAGTTTGCTTATGTTCTGCGTGAAAGCAGGAGCTGCCTGCGGACCATAATAAGTGATTGTATGCTTATAGTTGTTTACGTTGTGGAGAATATACAAGAGTTGCTCAGAGGTCATTGCCTTTATTTCATCATTGCTCAATGTGTAGTTGAAGGGGTTAGATGAACCGTATTGCGCATACGCCGTTAACCCGTTCATAATGGCAGATTTGTTCGTCTTACTGTTCTCCCGGGCTTTCAAAATGTTTTTCTTCAGCTCGCTTAATGCCTGCTCATTGGGCTTGCAATTTGCAAAGATGTGTTCAACCAGGCTTACAGCTTTGTCAAAGTTTTCCTGCAATCCACTTATGTTAATGGTAGCTATTTCGTTCCCTACGTTGAAACTGTAGCTGCACGCAATGTTGTAAAACTGCTTGCTGATCTCTTCGGCGGTGTATTTGTCGGTAGACAAATACGCCAGATACTGTGCTGCATAAGGCATGAGCTTATAGTTCCATGCGCCCATCTCGAAGCGATAGCTCAATTTAAAAATGCTGTTCTCAGTATTCTGTACCGTTATCACGTCTGCGATACCGGCCTTTGCAAAGTTCAGGTCTTTTTTATAGTCCAGAAACTTAGGGGCAATAGGCTTCAGAGGTGCCGACAAAAGATTCTTTGTAAACTCAGAGTCTTTCCCCGCATTGGTATTAACAGGAGTGATCGCTGGCTTTTCAACTTTTACGATAGACTTGTCGACCCCTTTGCGTTTGTAACCCACCACATAATTGTCTTTAAAGAAGTTGTTCGCAAAGTCAACGATCTGCTGCTTGGTTACCTTCGCCATTTCATCCGGTGCTGCGAGGGATTTGTTCCAATCGTTTCCACCGCTAAGGATGAATTCATTGGTGACTGCTTCAACCCGATAGGTGTTGCTGTCAAATGCCTGTAAGAGGGAGAGTTTGGTATTGGCCACTGTAGCTTTGATCAGGCTTTCATCAAAAGTGCCAGTCTTCAACAAGTCGATCTGGCTAAGCAAAAGCTGCTGCGCTTCTTCCAGTGTTTGGCCCTGTTTAGGCTGGGCTGACAGGGTGAATACGCCATAATCTTTCATTTGTTGCAAACCAGCGTCGGCGCGCAATACTTTTTGTTGCTTATTCAGATTGATGTCTATAAGCCCAGCCTTTCCGTTAGACAAGATGCTGGAAATCAAATCGAGCATCAGGCTCTGACGGCTGTTTTGGGGATAGCCGCGGTACATCACAAGCACGCTTTCCGCAGTTGGCCCGAACACTTCGACGGTTTGTACACTGCTGAGCGGTTTTTCTGGTGCCGGGTTATACATTTCCAGCGGTTTACGTTGCATGTAGCTGAAAGATTTTTCTACCTTTTTGATCATCTCGTCCGGATTGAAATCTCCGGAGAATGCGATCACCATATTGTTTGGTACGTAGTATTTATTATAGTAATTACGGATCTCGACCAGCGATGGATTCTTCAGATGTTCCACTAATCCGATAGTTGTCTGCTGCCCGTAATTATGTGTAGGAAACACACGCTCGAACATTTTTTCATATAAAGTTCCTCCATCGTTATCGAGCCCTCTGTTCTTCTCCTCGTATACGGCCTCAAGCTCAGTATGGAAGATGCGGAATACCGGATTACGGAAACGTTCAGCTTGTAAGGCAAGAAATTTGTCGGTAGCGTTCGACGGAAAATCTTCCTTGTAAACGGTTTCTTCATACCATGTGTGCGCATTGGTGCTTTGTCCCCCAAGCGCCTTCATCATCTTGTCATACTCGTTGGCAATAGAATAATTGGAGGCCTCGCCTGATACCTTATCGATTTCGGCATATATGGCTTTGCGGCGCGCCGTATCGGTGGTCTTGTTATACTGCTCGTATAGCGCGTCGATCTTGTCCAGCAAAGGCTTTTCCTTCGCATAGTCAAGCGTACCGAACTTGTCGGTTCCCTTAAATAACATATGCTCCAGGTAATGCGCAAGTCCCGTAGCATGTTTCGGGTCGGTATTACTTCCCGCGCGCACGGCCAGGCGGTACTCGATTACGGGTTCTTTGGTGTTTTGCGACAGGATCACTGTAAGGCCGTTCTTTAGTGTATAGAACCTGCTTTTGGTAGGGTCTCCCGTAACATACTTGTAGGTGTAGCCGCCAGCATTTGCAGTTTTCCACTGGTAGCTATTCTGGGCCAACAGTCCGCTACTAACGAACAAGAAGGCCGTAATGAATAAGAACTTGTTTCTCATTGAATATTAAGTTATGCTGTAAATATAGGTGGATTCTTGTAATTTTACCCCATATACACTGATTTACAACGGCCCATGAAGAAGCAACAGCAAAAACCCAACATCTTGGTGGTTAACGACGATGGCATTACCGCACCGGGGATTAAAAACCTGATCGAAGTTATGCAGGAAATAGGCCATGTAGTTGTTGTGGCTCCGGATGGCCCGCAGTCGGGGATGGGACACGCGATAACCATTGGTAAGCCGCTGCGGTTTGACCGGGTGGACTTATATCCCGGCGTGGAAATGTACAAGTGTTCCGGAACGCCGGTCGATTGCGTTAAGCTGGCTGTAAATAAAATCTTCAAGGGCAAAAAGCCCGATTTGTGCGTTTCGGGGATCAACCATGGTCTAAATAATTCGATCAATGTGATTTATTCGGGCACTATGTCGGCCGCCGTAGAGGGCGCTATAGAAGGTATTCCCTCAATAGGGTTTTCGCTCGACGATTTTTCGCATGAGGCCGACTTTAGTCACTGTAAGCAATTTGTGGGCGCAATTGCCCGCCAGGTGCTTGAACATGGTTTGCCTCCCGCCACATTACTTAATGTCAATTTTCCCAATGGTGCCGACATAAAAGGAATTAAGATATGCAGACAGGCCAATGCCAAGTGGGCAGAAGAGTTTGACGAGCGCAAAGATCCGTATCAACGCCCGTATTACTGGCTTACCGGCGTTTTTCAGAACAATGACAGAGGAGAAGACACGGATGTATGGGCTTTGGAACATCGCTATGTGTCGGTGGTCCCTGTACAATTCGATTTAACCGCCCATCATGCCATACCTATCTTAAACAGCTGGAGTTTTGATGACTCAGCGGCACAGGCTGCCGCCCCGGTTAAGACGCCCGTAGCACCAGACGGTACATCCCTAGGTTAATGAGGTATTATCTGGTAGCGGGGGAGGCTTCGGGCGATTTACACGGAGCCAATTTAATGAGAGCCCTGAGGCAGGAAGATGCCGAGGCGGAATTCAGGTACTATGGAGGAGATAAGATGCGGGCTCAGGGAGGAATGCTGGATAAGCATTATGCTGAAATGGCCTTTATGGGCTTTACCGAAGTAGTTCTAAATCTGCGTACCATTCTGCGCAATCTGAAACAGTGTAAGAAACAAATCCTGAGTTATCAGCCTGACGTACTGATACTGATCGACTTTCCTGGCTTTAACCTTAAAATAGCTGAATTCGCAAAGGCGAAAGGTATAAAGGTATGCTATTACATATCACCTAAGGTCTGGGCCTGGAACCAGAAAAGGGCGCTTAAAATAAAACGCACTGTCGACAGGTTGTTCTGCATCTTGCCCTTTGAAGTGGACTTTTATAAAACCTGGGGGATGGAGGTAGACTATATAGGAAATCCTTTGCTGGATGAGATTTCGCTCTTTGAACCTGATGTGACCTTTAAAGTTAAGTTCGATCTGGGCGACCGGCCGCTCATAGCGCTGCTGCCTGGTAGCAGGAGGCAGGAAATTGAACGGTTGCTTCCCGATATGTTAAGCGTCTCGGCTAATTTTCCTGACTATCAGTTCGCTGTGGCTGCTACAGCTGACTTCGATCTCCAGTACTACCAGCGCTTTACGGCAGGGAAGGATGTCAAACTTGTCTTTTCCAGTACCTATGATCTCCTCAATTCATCTGTCGCGGCCATTGTAGCTTCAGGTACAGCAACTTTGGAGACTGCACTTTTTAAAGTGCCTCAGGTGGTGGTTTATAAAGGAGGGACGCTCAGCATCGCTATAGCAAGGATGTTGATCAAAATACGTTTCATATCTCTGGTCAACCTGATCATGGATAAGAAGGTGGTAACAGAACTAATTCAGCAGGAATGTAACCCAGTAATGATCACTGCCGAATTGAAAAAGATCGTTCAGGGTGCGAGCCGCGAGAAGATGCTACAGGAATATAAGCAGCTTTCGGAGAAAATGGGGGTACCTGGTGCTTCTAAGAGAGCGGCTGAGCTTATTTTGCAATATTTTAAGCATTGATAATCAAACTTGTGCATAAAATATGCCGGTATTTTGAAATAAGTGAAAACTATTTTATGAATTAAACGTTATGGATATGTTTGAATTGATCATATCCCCGTTTTAAACCATGAAAACCACAAGCCGCAGCCCCATTGTAAATTCGCCTCCCAATAACTTACATATTTCCTTCAAAAACTAGTTGTTTCAGACAAGCAGCATGCCCCGAACGTGTTGCTCAGATGTAACAGCATCTATCTTTAGGCGCCTCGCTTAAAATTTAACTATTAACAAAAACAACGTCTATGAACATTAAACTACTAGCTGGTATAGGGTTATGTATGCTCTGTACCTTAGGGGTTCATGTTAGTGAGGTTTCGGCACAAACGCAGGACACCTCAAAAACACAGGACCCTCCTCCAGCACCAACGCCAGCGCCAGGTACGCAACAGCGGATTGTAACGGGACTTGTGGTCGATGAAAATTCTCAACCAATCCCAGGTGTAGGAGTAAAATCAGCATCTAATAAAACAACTGTTACCGACGCCACTGGTAAATTCAGTATTCAGGTAACCGGACCGACGGAAAATCTTACGTTTTCCTTCATTGGATATGAGCCTGTAACGCGGGCAGCAGGTTCAGGCGCCGCACCGTTAAGCATCCGCATGCAGCCAAGCTCAACCACGCTCGAGGCCGTAACCGTTGTTGGGGTGGGTTACGGAACATTAGATAAGAGAGAAGTTACTTCTGCAGTTGCACACGTAGACACGGCCGACTTCAGACAGAGCGGTTCAAGAAACCCGCTTGATCTTATTCAGGGGAAAGTGGCTGGTCTGCAGATTACTCGGACAAGCGGATCTAATCCCAATTCGGGCGTTAATATACAGCTTAGGGGCGTGACATCAGTGACAGGAAGTCAAAGTCCCCTGATCGTTATCGACGGAATTCCAGGGGGAAATTTAGACCTTCTGCAACAAGATGATATAGCGTCAATCGATGTATTAAAGGACGGTTCGGGAGCCGCCATCTATGGTACCAGAGCTAATGCAGGCGTCATTCTGATTACGACAAAAAAGGGTAAAGCGGGCCCCCCGACTTTCAACTACTCATCCTATTTAAGACATGAGTATTTATACAGGAAGCCTGATTTTATGACTGCGGAACAATTGCGAGCAAGAATTGCATCAGGGGAGCTTGACAGGACCGACTATGGTCATACGTCAGATTTTTTCAATGACCTGGTTGATAGAAATAACATAAGCACCAACCACAACCTGGCCTTATCTGGAGGAGGAGAAAACACGAGTTACAGAGCGAGTATTAATTACCGCGACTTACAGGGTTTTGCTAAGGAAAACGGCCGGACAGAATATGGAATACGGTTAAATCTGAATCAAAAAGGTTTCGATCAAAAATTGAACGCCAGCATCAATCTTGCTACTAATTTCAATCGTGCGAATCTACTCGGCGGCGGCGGCTGGGAAGATCAGTTCAGGCGCAATCCGACCTTATCAAACTACAACGACGACGGTTCATTTTATTTTGAAAATACAAGTACAAACCAGTTTGCACGCCTGCAGCAGGAAAGCCTAAAAAGACAACAACAAACTAGTTCGATTGATGCAAAGGTCGATTATGATATCCTCCCAGGCCTCAAAGCTTCTGTATTTGGCGCCGTTCAGCGCAACAGTTATATCGATGGGGAATATCGGTCTATCAATGGCGAATATTCTCTAGAGAACGACATATACAAAGGAGGAGGATATGCGCGGAGAGCAACCGTTCTTGAGCAGAATTTTAATGTCGAACCGACGCTTGAATACCGTAAGACATTTGGCGACCACAGTTTTACAGGTATCGGTGGATATAGCTATCGGTATGAAGTTTTTGAAGGTTTTGACGCCAACAACCTTGGTTTTTTAAATGATCTTTTCAACGAAAACAATCTAAACGCGGGAAACCAACTTGCTGCCGGAAAGGCGGGGCTTGGAAGCTACAAGAACGATAATACCTTAATAGCGTTTTTCGGACGTGTAAATTATTCATTCAAGGGAAGATACTATCTACAAGGGATTTATCGTCGTGAAGGGTCGTCTAGGTTTGGGGTGAACAACAAATGGGGTGATTTTCCAGCATTGTCAGCCGGTTGGACTATCTCGGAAGAGGACTTTATGAAAGACAATAAGCTTATCAATTACTTAAAGCTGCGTGCCGGATATGGCGTGACCGGGAACTCCGGAATCGCTAATTACGCTTCGTTGGTTACCCTTGGTACCGGCGGAGTTTATTTATATCCGGATGGTCAATATCGCGAAACATACGGTCCAAACCGCAATCCGAACCCGGATCTTCGATGGGAAAAGAAGCACGAATTTAACGTCGGTTTAGATTTCGGCCTGTTTCAAAACAAATTATCGGGGTCAGTCGATATCTTTAACCGGGTAACGAAAGATTTGCTCGATAACTATGATTCACCTCAGCCGCCATATATCAGAGATCTAATCTACACCAACGTTGGAACAATCTCTGCCAAAGGTGTCGAGATTGCACTTGGTTATAGCGCGATCAAAAATGATACCTTCAATTGGAATATTGATTTTACAGGGAGCACGACATCAAACAGACTCGACAGTTATTCGAATACGACATTTCAGCGCGATTACCTTTCTCTGGGCGACATAGGCGGATACGGTGCTCTAGGAAATGCTATACGTACCTATGAGGGGGGAAAGCTTGGAGAATTCTGGGGTAAGAAGTTTGCTGGATTTACAGAAGACGGTAAATGGTTGTTTTATAACAGGGCCGGGGAGATGGTTCGCAACGATGTTATCAACAATTCATTTGACCGGGAGGTAACCGATTACCAGGTAATTGGCAACGGGATTCCTAAGTATTATCTGTCACTAACGAATACATTCGGCTATAAGAATTTCGACTTAAGAGTGTTTCTACGCGGTAAGTTCGGCTACGATATACTCAATACCACAGCTATTTCTTATGGTAATAAAGTGTCTGGAGACAACCTGCTAAACTCTACGTTTACTAAATATGCGCAGATAAATGATACTTACATGTATTCTGACTATTACATTGAGAATGGTAGTCACCTGAAACTCGATGAGGTAACATTAGGTTATCGTTTCAACTTGAAATCGAAAACCTTCAACAATTTTAGAATATATGTCACTGGCCAAAATCTAGCGGTAATAACTGGGTATTCAGGCAATGATCCCGATTTCGTGAGCGATACTGGGCTGGCACCGGGTATCGATGGCAGGGGGCCTTACCCAAGTACCACATCTCTTCTTTTTGGTCTGAATCTTGGATTTTAATCTTCAACGAATGAAAACGATATATAAAACGCTTATTATAGCAGGCCTTTCTGCGACCGTCAGCATCTCCTGTACGAAGCTTGACGAAAATTTGTATGATACGGCCGAGAGCAACAACTTTTATAATAACAGGAACGAAATTCTGTCTGCTGTTCTGAGGCCTTATACACATGCGAACGCATGGGCTACGCCTTCAGGTCAGGACGGTTGGTGGCGACCCAGTGAACTTTCTGCAGACCAGTTAGCCTGGCCTACGAAGGGACGTCATGGCGAAGACGGGGGAAAATGGAAGCGACTGCATTACCATTCCTGGACGAATGATGAGGGCGGCCTGAACAATGCCTGGGAGCTCATGTGGTGGGGTGTCGGGCTATGTAACGATCCCATCAAGAAAATTGAGGGTAAAAACCCTGCCGATATCGGCATGACCCAACAGGAAAAGGATGCATATTTAGCTGAGCTCAAGTTATTCCGGGCCTTCCACTATTTAAAAATAATGGATCTCTGGGGAAATGTGCCCATTGTTACAGAGGTTCCTGAACAACCGGTCTCAAAGGATCAGTTGCCGGCTACTGCCAGCCGTGCTCAAGTTTTTGCTTTTATAGAGAAAGAGATAAAAGACAATATCGACAAAGCGCCTGTTCTGTCCAAGCAAATGCTTGGCAGGATGTCGCAAGCTGGCGGCTATGCGATGTTGGTGGAGCTATATCTTAATGCAGAAGCCTGGATAGGCACGCCGAGATGGGATGACTGCATAGCCGCGGCTGACAAATTGATCAACAATGAAGCTGGGGGGCTAAATGGCGCAATGGCACTTGATACAAATATTACCGATGCATTTAAGCCTAATAACGACTTGTCAAAAGAGGCTATTTTTTCGATTGCCTACGAGTTTCAACGTGCAAATTTCCAGCCGTCATGGACTGGCGACTTTTATCACTTCCAACAACAATTCATTTATGGGGGGAGCCGGAATGGTAATGATGGCGTTGTAATGGTTCCTGGTAATTATACCACATTCAGCAACCAAGACCTTAGGAAATCGGAATGGTTGCTTCATGGTCCTATGTTCAGGTTTGATAACGGTGAACCTGTGATTGCATCCGGAGGGAACGAGTATGACGGTCAGCAGCTGGTCTTCGTCGACAGCATACAACGTGTTAAAACCGGATCTACGGTTTCGAACATGAGCGAAGGTGAAGAAAACAGCGGAGTCCGGTTCAATAAGTATAAACTGGGGAACCAGGTTGCTGGCATAAGGATCGTTGGCGAGGATACAATCAGTGTAGAACCCAATCAGAATTATAACAATACAGACTGGCATATTTACAGGTTAACGTGGATTTACTTTGCCAAGGCTGAAGCCCTCATGCGCAAGAACGGTGGTGTCGCTAATCAACAGGCAGTAGAGTTGATAAATACCTGCCGCCAGCGCGCATTTACTCCAGCAACAAGGGCGGAAAACGCTTACACCGTATCGACGCTGACTATGGATGAACTCCTTGCAGAACGCGGACGTGAATTTGTATTCGAAGGTTTCAGGAGGAATGATCTGATTCGTTGGAATAAGTTTACTACTGCTTCCTGGTGGGATCACCAACCTAGCAGCGACTTCAGGAAGCTGTTTCCAATCCCTCAGCAGCAGAGAGCGCTGAATCCGAATCTCAGCCAAAACACGGGGTATCCGCAATAGCTGGATTTGAGTAGGATAAAAAAAAGGTGATTGCAACACGCAATCACCTTTTTATATTTTGACCCTTCCGTATTTGTTCAAAAAACACTTGTATCTGGAATATTTTGCTTATTATTGATTAGTAAACCGTTGCTTTCTCAAAGCAACACATACCTATAATAATCATCCCTGTTTATTCTATGTATGCTTACGAATTTAATTAACCTGCATTTTAACCAAAGATGAGTAGTAACAATTAAATCAAAAAAGCCATGCACAAATAAAAAAGCCTTCATTTAAGACTTCAAAGGGGATTATATTATGTTTTCCGCCGACTGGTTAGCAGCCATGCATCACCATTCAGCGTTTAGTCATCCTATAACTTAAACTAATATAAAGCCGATGAACATTAAACATTTCCTCATTGCGGGGATTCCTGTGCTCTGTCTCCAGAGCATACCATCCTCCGCCTTTGCTGTTGATGTAGACGCACCAGTCTATTCCAGTTCAGGCAGTGCCTTCTTCTATCAGGCACAACAAATTGTAATAACCGGGTTGGTGGTCGACGAGAATTCGCAGCCAATACCCGGTGTCGGGATCAAGTCCCAAAAGTCAAACCGTACTACCGTCACCGACGCTAGCGGTAAGTTTGCTATCCAGGTCGACGCGGCCGACGAACAGCTTAGCTTTACCTATGTGGGTTATGCTACACAAACCCGTGCCGCCGGGACGGGTGCCGCACCTGTAAACATCCGAATGGTCCCTGCTGAGGGCGTGAATCTGGAAGACGTGGTCGTAATCGGGTACGGTACGCAGCGTCGCTCGGACGTCACCGGAGCAGTGGGTTCGGTAAGAGAAAGCCAGCTGCGTGAAAGGCCGATCACTTCCCTGAACCAGGCGATTTCGGGCCGCATACCGGGTGTGCAGGTCAATGTTAATTCGGGGCGGCCGGGCGGACAAACGAACGTCAGGATCCGCGGGTTTAGTTCCATTAATACCACGAACAACCCGCTTTACGTGGTCGACGGTATTGCAATTCCCATGGGAACGCAAACGCAGAACAGCAGCCCGATCGATTACCTCAACCCCGGAGATATCGCGTCGATCGAAGTGCTGAAAGACGCGTCCTCCATTGCGATTTATGGTGCCAGGGGAGCTAACGGTGTCATCATGGTCACCACCAAAAAAGGTTCCGCCAGTGGACCCAGGATTTCTTATGATACCGACTTCAGTATTCCCACCATCGGGCCAAACCGGCTCGAAATGCTAAATGCACGGGAGTATCTGGAGGTCGAGAACCTGGCCTATGAAAATGCCGCAATATATGATCCTGAAGGCTTTGCCAAGGGAGAGTATGCCGATCCGAGAATAAAGAGACTCTCGCTGCCAAGGCTTTTCGACGCGCAGGGAAACCCTCTGTATGATACCGACTGGCTTGAAGAGTCTACGCAAAACAAGCTTTCGCAAAATCATCAGTTGGGCTTTACAGGCGGCAATGAGGAAAGTACATATGGCGTATTCCTCAACTATCGCGACGATAACGGGCTGTTATTAAACTCATATCTGAAGCGTTACTCGGGCCGCGTTGTCATGGACAGTCAGCTAAAACCCTGGCTCAAGGTAGGGGCTAGCCTCAATTACACCAATCAGGAAGAAAACCTGGTTGATATTGGCACCGGCGGCTTGAACGCCGTGCGGATGATCACCGAAAGCTTCTCCTTTTTGCCAGTGAAATATGCCGACGGAACCTGGGCGGACAATCAGAATTACCCGGGTGCAGAGGGTGGCTCCAATCCAGTGCACATTCTTACCGACCGGCAATATATTCTGCAAACCCAAAACACGCTGGGCTATGTTTACGGAACCATCAACCTCATGGAAGGGCTTGAGTTCAGAAGTGTGCTCGGTGCTAATATTGTAACGCGCGGGCGCAACGAGGTCAACGGGCGAAGCCTGTATGGTATAGCTTTCGATCAGCGAGGCCGCGTTGTGCTCGATAATAACCGGGAGAGCTACTGGTCATTCGAAAACTATCTGACTTATAACAAAGAGCTAGCTGAAAATCACTCGATCAATGCATTACTTGGTGTATCGTGGCAGGAGGCTAACATATTTGGTTTCGGCGCCAGTGGTGAAAATTTTTCAACAGATTACTTCGGCCCTAACAACCTCGGTGCCGGAAGCAAGCCAGATCCAGGCTCGTCCAGAAGAGCCGGTTTCGCTTTTCAATCTGTATTTGGCCGTTTAAATTATGCGTATAAAGACCGGTATCTGTTTACATTTACCGCGCGCGCAGACGGCTCTTCGAAGTTCGGAGAAAACAACAAATACTCGCTGTTCCCTTCAGCAGCGGTCGCCTGGCGCGTTTCCGAGGAGGATTTTCTTAAAGGGAATACGACCGTCTCTAACCTGAAATTAAGGGGAAGTTACGGCGTCACCGGCAACTCTGAAGTCGCCAGCTATTCTTCGCTAAGTTTGCTGGGAACAAACTATGCCGGTATTATCAACGACACAAGAGTCACGGGTGTTGGTACCAACAGGCTGGCCAATCCAGATTTGAAATGGGAGCGTACAGCTCAGGCCGACATAGGCTTGGAGTTAGGCATGTTCAGTAATCGTATCAGTTTCGAGGCCGACGTGTATTACCGGAAAACTACCGACATGTTGCTTGCGGCGCCGGTTCCTGCTTCCAGCGGGTATCTGTCAATCACCAGAAACGTGGGTAGTATGGAAAACAAGGGTCTCGAACTGGGGCTGAGCACGGTCAACATTACAGGCAACGATTTTTCCTGGACGACAGGATTTAACATTTCTTTCAACAGAAACAAAGTGCTCGAGCTGGCTACTCCTGCCGATATCTTTGGTCTTGGTAACCCAAGTTTCACCAATGAAACAGGTATCATAAGGGTAGGTGAACCGGTCGGCTCTTTCTGGGGACTTGTCCGCCTCGGCACATGGAGCGAGGCTGAGCGTGAACAAGCCGCTCAGTACACCTATCGTGGTGGCAATACCCTTTTGCCCGGAGATGTGAAATACCTGGATGTCAACGGAGATTTTGCGATCAACGATGCGGATCGCATGATCATTGGTAATGGTAATCCCGATTACTGGGGCGCTTTTATCAATACTTTTAAATATAAGGGGCTCGAACTGTTGCTCGACTTGCAGTTTTCTCAGGGGAATGACGTGCTCGACATGAGTACGCACTCAGCAGAAGACAGGCAGGGGATCGCCAACAGTTATAAGTCGGTACTTAACGCCTGGACGCCTCAGAACCAGAACACGCCTATCGCTGCAATTCGTGATACAAGGGCAGGATATGTCACCAACGTCGACACAAGATGGGTACAGGACGGTTCTTTCATCAGGGGTCGGAACCTGTTGCTAGGCTATACCTTCCCGGAAAGTATAGCACAACGGCTGCGGCTAAACAGACTTCGCGTGTACGCAAGCACGCAGAACTTTTTCCTGGCTACCAAGTACAGGGGCAACGACCCTGAGGTAACCACCTATGGAAACGCTTTTGCGCAGGGACAAACATTTTTCGATTATCCGAAGCCCACAATGTATACACTGGGACTAAATATCGGGCTATAACACATGGAAACTATGAAACTTAAAATAAAATTTATTGGTACGATGGCGGCTGTTGCCCTCGTCTTACTGGCAAACGGCTGTAAGAAATTCCTGGACGAACAGGATCCATCAAACCTGGCTCCGGGTACTTACTATACGCTTCCTGAGCATGCCGAGGCTGCGATTGCTGCTGCCTACGCCCAAACACGCTTCATAGGAAACGGCGCAGGTATCTTCGTTGTCAACTATTCGATGCTGGAAGTCGTTACCGGTACAGCAAAGACAGAAACCGGACAGAACTCCGATCTGAATAACATCGCGGGGCTGACCTATAACGGCGATAATCTTATGGTCAGGAACTGGTGGAACGGGCTATATAACGTTATCGCGCAGACCAATCTGGTTTTCGACAAAGTACCGGGCATTCCGCTTATGGACGAAACCCGCAGAAAGCAGGTTCTTGGCGAGGCAGCATTTTTGCGTGCATGGGCATATTTCTACCTGGTTCAGCTGTTTGGCGATGTTCCGCTTGTGCTCACTTCACAAACAATCGAATCTCCCGATTTTTACCCCTCAAGAACTGCAGCAGAACAGGTATATGCGCAGATAGTGGCCGACCTGACTCAGGCTGAACAAGCAGGTCTTTCCTGGCAGGACCAATCTGGGAGAGTAAGCATGGGAGCCGCTAAATCGTTGCTCGCAAAGGTATACCTTACCATGGCTGGGTATCCTTTAAACAAAACAGAAAACTATGCATTGGCTGCCTCCAAAGCGCTTGATGTGATTCAGAACGGCGGGTATGACCTTTTTGAAACTTATGACGAGTTGCATAGCAGAGCGACCGAAAACAGGAAAGAGTTTATCTGGCAAATTCAATACTTGTCTTCCATCGCCGGAAACCCGCTTCAACAGATCTTGTTGCCATCCTTCAAGGATGTATCTGCGTATTCCGACGAGATGGGATCAACGGTTCCCGTCCAGCAGTTCTATGATTCCTTTGAAGCCGGAGATCGGCGCGCTGCAGACCGTCAAGGTTTTTTCTACACCTCCTATTACGACGGCGGCGACGGCCCGTTGAAAGAATTGAATGCGCCTTACATTTACAAGCACTTCGATGTGCCCGCTCACGGTACGCTCGATGTTGCGGGAACAGCGCAAAGCGATCTTAATTTCACGCAACTGAGGTACGCGGATATTCTGCTCGTCTATGCCGAAGCGCAAAACAGGGCAGACGGTGCGCCAAATGATATCGCATACACTGCACTGAACGATATCCGCGAGCGGGCTGATCTTGACGAACTCTCCGGCCTGGGCCAGGATCAGTTTGAGGAAGCAGTATGGCGGGAACGCTGGCATGAGCTATGTTACGAAAATATTACCTGGTTCGATATGGTGCGTTTAAGGAAGGCATATAATCCCGTATCCGACAGCTTCGAGGAGTTTGAAGGACACCGGTTCCCGGCCAACCCAACTATTGTGTTGCAGCGCAGAAACCTGCTTTTCCCGTTGCCGACTGCGGAAATGCGGAATAACCCGAATCTGAAACCACAGAACCCGGATTATTAAGCCGGAGTATATTTTTAACGAAATCCGCACAAGACCATCCGGAAGCGGCGCCTAAGCAGGCGCCGCTTTTTCTTTTTTTAATTTTATTTGGTAATATTGGAATGCTAAAATGATTTAGAATAACCAAAATATTCCTCATGGGTTAGAGGAATGCAAACCAAATACACACACACAAATGAAATTAAAAACTACAATTTTTGCATTGCTGCTGCTCGGTCGAACGGCCAGCGGTCAGCAAACTGACCTGGTGAAGTATGTCAATACCCTGCAAGGTACAAACTCAAAACACGAGCTAACCAGGGGCAACACTTATCCTACCACTGCACTGCCTTTCGGTATGCATACCTGGACGCCGCAGACTGGTAAAAACGGCGATGGATGGAAGTATCAGTATTTCCTCGACAAGATCCGCGGATTTCAGCAGGCACATCAGTGCAGCTCATGGACCAGAGATTACGCCGTATTTTCTTTCATGCCAATGATCGACAACCTGGTTGTAGACGAGAATAAGCGCGAGGCTAAGTTCAGTCATGCCAATGAAATCGGAAAGCCCAACTATTATAAGGTAACTTTCGACAATCAGATCACCACAGAGATATCACCCTCAGAGCGCGGCGCCCATTTACGCTTCAGCTATCCTTCTGGCAAAAAGAGCTTCCTGGTACTCGATGGTTATACCCGCACCAGCGGTGTAAAAATCTACCCGAAAGAAGGTAAGATAACCGGTTGGGTAAGCAATGGACAAGGCTTTAAACAAGACTGGAAAAGCTATTTCGTGGTTCAGTTCGATCAGCCTATTAAATCTTACGGAACCTGGGAAAACCGCGACAACACCATAAAAGCAGATTCAACAACAGCAGAAGGCCGAGGAAAAGGTGCATACATCGAATTTAAGGCCGGCGCAAAAGTTCAGGTCAAAACAGCCTCCTCTTACATCAGCCTGGAACAGGCCGAACTTAACCTGAAAAGAGAACTTGGGTCTGACAAGAACCTGGAGCAGACCAAAGCAAAAGCTGCTGCCATCTGGAATAAATCTCTAGGCAAGATTCTCGTAGAAGGGGGCACTGAAGCTGATAAAGCAACATTTTACTCATGCTTTTTCCGCGCAAGCTTATTCTCGAGAAAATTCTACGAGCTCGACAAAGACGGCAAACCATACTATTTCAGTCCGTATGATGGCAAGGTACATCCAGGCCATATGTTTACCGATACCGGTTTCTGGGATACCTTCCGTGCGCAGTTCCCCTTGAACTCGCTGTTGCACGAAGAAATGCACGGACAGTACATGCAGGCAATGCTCGATGCATACAAACAATGCGGATGGCTGCCATCCTGGTCATTTCCGAGCGAGGCCGGAAGTATGATCGGTAATCATGCTATTTCCCTGTTTGCCGACGCATGGGCAAAAGGGATTAAAACCTTTGACCCAAAAGAAGCTTTAGAAGCTTACCTGCATGAAGCGACAAACAAAGGTCCGTGGGGACCTGCTAACGGTCGCGACGGCTGGAGAGAATACTTCCACCTGGGCTATGTGCCTTATCCGAAATACAGGGAATCTACAGCAAAGACACTAGAGTACGCTTACGATGATTTCTGCGGTTACCAGTTGGCAAAAATGACCGGCAACCAATTTTATATGGATGTGTTCGGTCGCCAGATGTACAACTACAAAAACGTCTACGATCCGTCAACACGTTTTATGCGCGGAAGAGATATAGATGGATCATGGACCAAGAACTTTGATCCGATAGAGTGGGGCGGACCGTTCACCGAAGGAAATGCATGGCATTATCACTGGTCTGTTTTCCAGGATACAAAAGGATTGATCAATTTGATGGGCGGCGAGAATAATTTTACGGCTAAACTGGACTCCGTTTTTAGTGAGCCTAATAAGGTGAAAGTTGGTACTTATGGCGGCATGATCCACGAGATGACGGAGATGGTGATGGCAAATATGGGCCAGTATGCGCACGGCAATCAACCAATCCAGCATATGGTGTACTTGTATAATTATGCCAATCAGCCATGGAAATCTCAGTATCATGCGCGAAATGTGATGAGTAAATTGTATGACGCAACAGAAAACGGGTATCCCGGCGATGAAGACCAGGGTCAAACATCATCATGGTATGTACTGAGTGCATTAGGCTTTTATAGTGTAACACCGGGAACCGCCGAATATGTTTTCGGAAGCCCTGCATTCAAGAAGATTACCATCACGCTTGAAAACAACAAGAAGTTTGTGATCGAAGCAGCAGATAATAGTCCGGAAAACGTTTATATTAGTAACGCTACTTTAAACGGGCAAACGTATACCAAAAACTTTATTACCCATCAGGATTTAATAAAGGGCGGGACCCTGAAGTTTCAAATGAGCAATAAACCAAATACCCAAAGAGGGCTGGCGACTGAAGACAAGCCATTCTCTTTATCAAAATAACGATATGAAAAGAAGAAATTTTTTACAAAGCACCGGCGTTCTTGCAGCCGGCATGATGGCCAGCAAGGTCTCCTTTGCGCTGGCACCTGACTTCCCCGTGGTACGGACAGCAGCTTCTAAGCGGCATTTTCAAAGCGATGCGGTAGAAGCCGCAATTGCAGAATTTCAAAAGAATGTGGGCAACAAGGAACTTGCCTGGTTGTTTGAGAACTGTTTTCCAAACACACTGGATACTACAGTAACTTACACCGAGCAGAATGGCAAACCTGATACTTATGTAATCACCGGGGATATTGATGCGATGTGGTTGCGCGATAGTACCGCTCAGGTGACGCCATACCTTTCCTTAGTTAAAGGCGACCAGAAGCTGCAAAAGCTGATTGCAGGAGTTATCAACCATCAGGTAAAATGTATTAAAAAAGATCCTTACGCCAATGCGTTCTATGGCGATCCGAATAAAAAAGGTGAGTGGAGCACTGATAAAACGGATATGAAACCTGGTGTGCATGAGCGTAAATGGGAAATTGACTCTCTATGCTACCCGATCAGATTAAGTTATCAGTACTGGAAGATCACCGGAGACACTTCTCCGTTCGATGCCGGCTGGAGAGATGCAATCTCGCTAATCGTTAAGACTTTCAAGGAGCAGCAAAGAAAAGATGGCCCAGGACCATATCACTTCCAGCGTGAAACGATCTTCGCGACGGATACAGTGCCGATGAGCGGTTACGGATATCCAACCAAGCCAGTTGGTTTGATCTGCTCTGTTTTCCGTCCAAGTGATGATGCGACTATCTATAACTTCCTTGTTCCTTCAAATTTCTTTGCAGTTGTCAGTTTAAGGCAAGCAGCAGAAATTTTGCAGGAAGTGAACAAAGACAGAGCGCTTGCCGATGAGTGCCGTGCTCTAGCTACTGAAGTGGAGAACGCGTTAAAAAAATATGCCGTTGTGCAGCATCCGCAGTTCGGTAAAGTATATGCCTTTGAAGTCAACGGTTTCGGTAGCTTCAACATCATGGACGATGCAAACGTGCCTAGCTTACTGGCCTTGCCATATTTAGGCGCTGTAAAAGCCAACGATCCGATCTATGCGAATACACGTAAGCTGATCCTATCGTCAGAAAATCCGTTCTTCTTCCAGGGAACTGCAGCCAAGGGCATCGGCAGTCCGCATACCGGCGCTGATAAGATCTGGCCTATCGCGCTCGTCATGCAAGGATTAACCGCGCAGAGCGATGAAGAGATCAAAAGTTGTTTGCAATACCTGCAGGCCAACCACGCCAAAACCGGGTTTATGCACGAGTCGTTCCATAAAAATGACCCGGCGAATTTCACACGTTCCTGGTTTGCCTGGGCTAATACCATATTTGGAGAGTTCCTCTGGAAAGTCTACAAAGAGAAGCCGCACTTGCTGGCTTGAGCCGCAAGTAAATCTTATCATTAAGGCACCGGTAGGTGCCTTTACCATTTATGGCCGTTTACTGTCGCATCAACACCCCGGTTTTGTCGCGACCAAGTATTGCTGAAATTGTTCAAGTCACCTTACTTTGAGGTATAAACAAAATCATAAAACCATGGCACTAAAAACAACTAAAATTATTTATTGGGTAAGCACAGGTCTGCTTGCTTTATTTATTCTTCCTGGTATTTTTTTCATGAACAGCCCTATGGCAAAAGAAGGGACTGCTCATTTGCAGATTCCTGACTGGCTGGCCATGACTGTTGGCATCGGACAGTTCATTGGAGGTCTCATTTTAATTATCCCCGGGCTGCCCGTGCGCCTCAAAGAATGGGGATACACTGCCCTGGGTATCGTGTATATCAGTGCATTAATCGGGCACCTTTCGGTGGATGGCCCAATCGCCGCATCTTTTATGCCTTTAGTAACTTTCTTTGTACTTTTAATCTCTTATTTAACCTACCATAAACTGCGAGGTGTCTCAAATCCATAGCTTATGAATAATACCGGGGAGTCCGGCCAATCTGCACCGGGCCTCAATATTGACCACACGTTGAAAGCCTTCAACGAACTGAACGTTGACGAATTGTACAGCCTGCTGAAGCTTCGCAGCGACGTGTTCATTCTGGAGCAAAACTGTGTATATCCAGACATAGACGACAAAGATCGATTGAGTATACATCTGCAGATTTTTGCAAACGATAAATTGGTCGCGTATGCACGACTCTTACCTGCTGGTGTGTCATACCCGGAAGTTTCCATAGGACGGGTCGTTTCCAGCTCGTCCGTACGTGGCAAGGGTATCGGAAGTTTGCTCATGAAGGAAGCTATTCGTGGCTGTTTCCAGTATTTCGGCGCGTCCGATATCCGTATAAGCGCGCAATATTACCTTCTTGAGTATTACCGTTCGTTTGGCTTCCTCCCTCAGGGAGCGCCATATATGGAAGACGGGATCATGCATATTGAGATGCTTCGAAAGGCCACCTTAGGCTGTAAATAAGAAACGGGGTCTGATCTGGCGACCAACCCCCGTTCATAATTAACGCTCTCAGGAGCAAATATACGAACACTTGTATATACATGTCAAGAGTAAAATGAATTTTTTTATGATTTGCCGTTCGAGAGGACTATTTTTCTGTGTGGGTCTGGCCAATTGTTGAAACCAAATAAGAAACGGGGTTTGATCTGGCGACCAACCCCCGTCATCTAATTAACGCTCTCGGCAGCAAATATACGAAACTTGTATATACATGCCAAGCCAACAAATGAAAATTTATCCATCTGCCTGGTTGCCAGTTTTTAAAAAGCGATAGGTCAGTGCAGCGAATACGGTGTATACGATATGCGCTGGAATACGTTGTATGTAGAAATCGACATAGTGCTGTCTTGGAGGCAATGGATGTAGTTTAAAGGTTCCTTTCCAGATTAGCAGCCCGAATACTCCGGCTACGGCACCAAGAACCAATGCATCTTTAAAAGTATATTTGATCCGTCCCGTTTGCCACAGCTCCACGAAAACAGCTGCAAATACAAAGCCCATAGCGTAATGTGCTCCCCATCCGGCAATCTTCTTTGCGTTGCTCGATAAAAACGGCGCAAGCCTCGAGATCATCTTTTCAAGGTGATCAGGTTCGCTGTAATTGTCTTTCATCATGAGCGACATAAGTTCGCTGCCTGCTGTCATTGCGGTAGTGCCGCCTACGCCCGTAAGGATGATTTGTGACGCTTTATTCATTTCAACTTTTCTATGTAGAACTGGTAATCTAACAATCGCCAAAATGGTTGGTTTTAAGAAGGTCTACATTAGGCTTAAGATAAATACCTTTCGCATAGTGTATTTATTATATGTCAAACCGATGATGGTTAGATTTCGAGCCTGTTTGCACCCTATTACGACCCTATTAGCACCTAATTACCACCTTATTAAACTATGGCGCAGTCACATCTCATCTTAAATCGTATTTTTGCATAAATATTAAGGCATTGGGAACATTACTGGATACAGGGATTAAGGGTTATAATAACTATGGTACTTTTCTACGTGAGAAGTATCAGGGGCAGCGGGTATTTAAGGCTATCGTTGATGGAGGTTTTACCTGCCCTAATCGCGACGGTAGTAAAGGCTTCGGTGGCTGCACTTATTGCAATGTTGATTCGTTTACGCCTGAAACGGCGCGAAAGCTTCCTACATTAAAAGAACAACTCATTGAGAATATGGACCGTGGGCGAAAGCTTTATAAAGCCGATAAGTTCATCGTTTATTTTCAGCCCAATACCAATACCTATGCGCCGGCACATTATCTAAAGATGATGTACGATGAGGCTTTGTCCGTAAATACAGAAGATATCGTCGGTTTGGCTGTGGGCACCAGGCCTGATTGTATTGATGCTGAAAAGGTAGCGTTGCTGGAAAGTTATGCGGACCGTTTTAATGTCGACCTGGAGATGGGCATGGAGTCAATCTACGACGAGACACTGGAGCAAATCAACAGGGGTTGCAGTCACGGCGAGTTTGTTGCTGCAGTGAAACTGCTTGAAAACACTAAACTCGATCTGTGCGTACATACGATCTTCGGTTTTCCAAATGAAACGGAGGATATGATGCTTAACTATATTCATGAAATTAACCGCTTTCCGCAAATTAAGTTCGTAAAGTTTCATCACCTTCACATCGTGGAAGGCTCCATTATGGGTGTAAAGTATAAGCGGAATCCATTCAAGCTGTTTACGCTTGATGAGTATACCGATCTCCTGTGTCGTGCAATTCCGTTATTGCGACCAGATATTGTCATCCAGAGATTGTTTGGCGTGTCTGATTGGGATCTCCTGATCGCCCCAAAATGGGGACTTCCTAAATCCGCAGTCCAAACCTACATCGACAAGGAGATTGAGCGCCGCGGGGTGGTTCAAGGTTCCGCTTATGTAACCCCAGGTAAATAATCGCCAAAGAGCTCAACAATCTTTCTTTTACGGTAATCAAATATTTCGCGCAGGCGTTGCCTTACAAGTGCACTATTGGCCACACTCCCAAGCATGCCTAATGGGAGGCCATAAGTGAGGAGATCTTTCATTTCAGTGCCGCCGGGGATTGATCTGAAATGGTGCTGATGGTGCCAGAACCTGAAAGGACCGAATCGCTGCTCATCGACAAAATACCGCTCGTTGATTACGTGAGTGATTTCGGTCATCCAGTTTAGCTGAATTCCGAAAAGCGGCGCGACCTTATAAGTGATTATCATCCCTGGGTACATTTTCGTTCCCTGATCGTAATCGGACGTTACGTTGAAGGCCATATTTGGCGGCGTTATTTTAACAAGGTTTAGTGGCGACGAGAAAAAATCCCATGCTTCAGGTATTGGCACAGGGATGCTCTGTGTAAAGGTGAGCTGGTATGCTTTCATAGTATATATACAGTTACATCCTGTATACTGTTTTCACTCTGGCTAAACTCATGTTTGTTGAAAGTTTTTCAAAAAGACCTCATTTTTATTTTTTTCTAAAAAAATATGGGTGTGAAACTCGCTAATATTAGAAAAACACAAAATTTTATAGCCTTTTTTGTTATAAATTCATGTTTTAGTGTTGTTTTCTTATAAAAATCTCTGGATTTTTATGTTTTTGTTGATCATATTCGTTTGAATTATCAATTTTATTCATAGTTTTATAAAAAAATCAAACAAACACATAATTAAAAACTTGTAAAATCTAACATTTATGGCAAAAGTTTTATTTAAACAGTGGGGTCCGTTTGCAGTTTTGATGATAATTGCAATTTTGGCTCTTTTTATTCCCTTACTTCCAAACTTTGATGAGGGAAAGTATAATGCGGCGGATGTTGCATTTATATTAGTAGCGGCGGCACTGGTGTTTTTGATGACGCCGGGGTTGGCATTCTTCTATGGTGGAATGGTTGATCGCAAAAACGTGCTGTCTACCATGATCAAAAGTGTTGTTGCGGCTGGCGTTGTTACTGTGCTATGGGTTGTAGTCGGTTTCAGTCTTGCATTTGGGGAGTCGAACGGCGGTTTGATTGGAAGCCCGTCCACTTACCTTTTCTTCCAAGGTGTTAATTCGGGACCTGCCTGGGGTACAATACCGCTTTCACTATTTGCCGTGTTCCAGTTAATGTTTGCGATTATTACGCCAGGCTTGGTTGTAGGTGCCGTAGCTGAGAGAATCCGTTTTACATCCTACATTCTTTTTATTGTCTTGTTTGCGCTGCTAGTGTATTCGCCACTGGCACACTGGACCTGGCACTCAGAAGGTTTGCTTTTCAAAATGGGCGTGCTGGATTTTGCCGGAGGTACCGTAGTGCATATTTCTGCAGGTATGGCTGCTTTGGCTGGTGCACTGGTTCTGAAGCGTAGAAAGTCGCACATCGAACACAGAGAGGTTCCGCCTGCTAATATTCCTTATGTACTGATCGGAACAGGCTTGCTTTGGTTTGGCTGGTTCGGGTTCAATGCAGGATCTGCTTTAGGAGCCAACGTTTTAGCGGTGTCAGCTTTTCTTACTACCAATATTGCTGCTGGTGCTGCTGGTCTGTCGTGGATGTTCTTCGATGTTGCCAGAGGCAAGAAGCCATCTGTTCTTGGTTTTTGTATAGGAGCTGTGGTTGGTCTTGTAGCCATTACGCCTGGTGCCGGTTTTGTAAGTATTCCGTCGAGCATATTCATTGGGGCCATTGCTGCGGTAATCTCTAATCTGGTGGTTTCATGGAAACAGAAAACCAGTTTGGACGACACGCTTGATGTGTTCCCTTGTCATGGCGTGGGCGGCATCGTCGGTATGTTGCTTACTGGTGTGTTTGCAACGAAAACAGTAAATCCGGCTGGTGTGGACGGTTTACTTTACGGCAATCCAGAGTTCTTCGTTACGCAGCTTAAAGGCATGCTGATTAGTGTTGTATTTAGTTTCGTAATGTCCTTCATCGTTTTCAAAGTAATCAATCTTGTACAGCCTATCCGTGTATCTGAAGAAGAGGAGATGGAAGGACTTGACGCTTCGCAGCACAATGAAAAGTACGTTCAGGGAACACTTATCGTCGCTGGCCGTGAAGTAGAAAATACATTTTAATCTAAACTATCAATCTCAACCACAAACCTAAATTTATGAAACTAAAATTTGCATTAACCGCTGCATTGTTGTCTTCTGTTTCCTTTGTTTTTGCGCAAGAAGAAGCTGAGTCCCCTCTGGAGATCTCAGGTTCAGTCGACGCTTACTACAAGTATGATTTCGCAAACCGACCAAACATTGCGACTTACTTTGCTAACGAGCATAATTCTATTTCAATAGGTATGATCGATCTGGCGTTGAAGAAGACCACCGGTAAGGCTTCATTCGTCGGGGAACTGTCCTTTGGACCACGCGGGCAGTTCCAATCGATCCCCAACTCAGATGGAAGTTATGATGAGACCGGACCGAACAGTTTTCACATACAAAACCTTTATGTGAGTTATGCATTCACTGATAAGTTTTCAATGACCGCAGGGTATATGGGGACATTTATTGGTTATGAAGTAATTTCGCCGGCTGCTAATTTTAACTATTCTACGTCCTATCTATTCGGGAGCGGCCCTTTTCAAAACGCGGGTATAAAAGGTACCTATGCGTTTTCAGACAAAGTTAGTCTGATGGTAGGCTTGTTCAACGACTGGAACGTATATCAGGATTTTAACGGCGTATCTCATATCGGTGCTCAGCTCGCTTTGAGTCCGGTTGAAGGATGGTCGGCCTATCTGAATGTTTTGTCGGGTACCTCTGCAGGTGCGCCAGGTACAGGAACTATTTTTGATCTGACTACCGCGTATCAGATTACTGATAAGTTTAAACTAGGGCTGAATGCGGCTGATTACACAGTTTCTAACGACAACGGCGGTTATACCGGCGCAGCACTATATCCTCAATATGCTTTTACGCCTTCAGTGGCATTGGGACTGAGAGGTGAATATTTTACACTCAAAGATGCTGTGGATGGCACAGACGGTTCTACCAGTGACGCATCGGTAACTTCGATTACACTTTCAGGAAATATCAAGTCCGGAGGCTTGACCTTTATCCCGGAAGTTCGCTTCGATAACGACGAAGACCAAATCTGGGCATTTACCAAGAGCAATGGTGCTTTTACGAAAACTGCGTCTCAGTTTTCATTGGCGGTGGTTTACGCCTTTTAGTCAAACGTTTTGTTTAAATTTAAAGGCTGCCAAACAAGGCAGCCTTTAATATTTTTAGTCTTATGCGATTTTATTTGTGTTATTTTCTGTTCACCTGCAGTGTATATGGTGTTTACGCCCAGCAGCTATTACCCAAAAATGAGTCTGGAAAATATACTTATATGGAGGTCGAGGAGCTGAGTGTGCCCGTACAACAGGCAATCACTAACGCTCAGACTTTTATTGATAGAAATGGCAAACAGCTGAAATCGGACGGGGTGGTAGGAGATACGGTTCTTCTGGCCAACGGTAAAATGGTGTTATACAAAGGTTCATCCGGCATCGGCCGGCCGTCTGCAGAAGTAAGCTATCAGATGAGGCTTGATCTAAGGCCTGGAAAATACAAGATCATCTTAACGGAGTTTGTTGTAAAACCGTACCAGCGCGACCGCTATGGTAATTTTGTTCCGACTACGCTTGCTGTCCCGCTGGAGCGGGAGCCTGATAAGCTAGGTCGCGGCGACTGGCAAAGAAATATGGCTTCCATAATTGTTCAGTCGAAGAAACTCACTACTAGTTTGAAGGCTTCGCTAAAAAGCAATCATAGCAAGGAAACCTCAAAGCCTGCGGCAATCTCCACCAAAAGCTGGTAACGATCTAGTGAACCATTTTGTCTGCACAAGTGGAACTTGCAAAGGCTTCCGGCTTGGCCTTGAAGATGAAGCCCATGCTTAAGATATAGCCCATCGCCTCATTTAGCGCTTTGTTTGATTTGAACATCGGGTTTGTATTGATGTCGGCATGAACCTCTAGATGTACATCATATAAATCGAGCAGGTCGCAGATGGAATAGGCTGTTTCTATTGATTTCTGTACCTCTACAAGCATTCGCTCCTTTATGGTCATTTTTGTGCTTGTTTTTTCCTGGTGGATGTACATGAAGCCGCCGTGGTGCTCCCTGAGCAACACAATTACCGTGGCAAAGTCTGTTGTGGGTCCCTTTACCTGCGAGTCTGTTCCTATACAAACTTTAAGTCTGTGGCCTTTTCCTGTCTCGCGAACAATTGCATTTTCGATTTCTTGAACGATCGGCGAATGCACCACGTCGCCGCTAAATTTTTTCCAGGTCATATACTTGTAGTCAGTTAAGTAAAGTGTTCCGTTTCAGGTAATTAAATATAACGCTTTGTTGTTAAGCATAGCTATTGCTCCGTTGTTTATTTTTTAACAATTGTTTATTTGTCAACATGTTACGGGTTTTTTGGCTATGTTTGCCGGCGTTATTATGTTACAAGTAAATCTGGAGGAAGTGCTAGGTCGTCTGCAAATCGCTGCGCTGAACGAAATGCAGGAAAAGGCGATTGAAGTGGTGTCGAAAGGCGGGGATGTTGTGTTGCTTGCGCCTACAGGCTCTGGAAAAACCCTGGCTTTTCTGCTTCCGGTACTGATGGGGCTTGATGCAAATGCAAAGGGCGTGCAATGTCTTATCGTTTCTCCTTCAAGGGAGCTGTCGTTGCAGATAGATCAAGTGTGGCGGCAGATGGGTACGGGCTATAAAATAGTCAGCTGTTATGGAGGCCATGATTTCAAGACAGAAAGAAACGCTCTATTTCAGGCTCCGGCAGTGCTCATTGGTACGCCAGGCCGTCTGGCACACCACCTGGAATTGCAAACCTTTGATGAGTCACACATCAGGATGCTTGTGCTTGATGAGTTTGATAAATCGCTCGAGCTGGGCTTTCAAGACGATATGGCATATATTATCGGTATGTTGAAATCACTCCGCCAGCGCATATTGACATCTGCCACTGCCATGGAGGTACTCCCTTCATTTACCGGTATTCGAACCCCGCTAACTATCGATTTCTTGAAGGACGCATCGAGTACACCTCATTTCGCTTTTTATGAATTACGTTCTTCTTTGACCGGTAAAGCGGAAACCTTGCTCAAGCTTCTCTGCAAAGTCGGTAGTGAGCGTTCGCTTGTATTTTGCAATCAACGGGAAACCACTGAGCAACTGAGTTTGGTACTAGACAGCCACCGGGTTGTTCACGATATCTATCATGGCGGTATGGATCAGGACGACCGTGAGCGGGCTTTGATGAAATTCAGAAACGGGAGTGTAACGGTGCTTCTAACTACCGACCTTGCTGCAAGAGGATTGGACATCGCTGAGGTGCACAACATTATTCACTATCAGATGCCCACTACCAGGGAAGCTTTTGTGCATCGCAACGGACGAACTGCGCGGATGAATGCGGCGGGCAGTGTGTTTCTTCTTCTTGCTGATGGTGAGTCCATTTCGTATGAATTGAGCGCGGAGTTAACGAACGTAACGTTGCCTGATGAATTTTGCCTGCCCGCGGAGCCTATGTGGAAGACACTGTACTTTTCGGCTGGCAAGAAAGACAAGATAAATAAGATCGACATTGCAGGGCTTCTCCTAAAAAAGGGCGGTTTAAAAAAAGAAGACCTTGGCCTTATCGTGGTAAAAGAACATCAAGCCTTTGCTGCAGTTAAGGGAACCTGCGCTGAAGGATTATTAAAATCGCTCGCAGGTCAGCGAATAAAGAACAAAAAGATAAAAATAGCGTTAGCTTTGTAACATGAGTAATAATGATATTATGAAAAAGCTGCGCGTAGCGCTTGAGTTGACAAACGATGATATCATTAAGATTATGTCGTTGGTTAATTTTAAAATTACCCGGAGCGAGCTGGGAGATATCTTCCGGAGAGACGATCATCCTAATTTTAAAAAATGCGGCGACCAGATCCTGCGTAATTTTCTGAATGGACTTGTGATATATAAACGTGGACCCAGGGAAAAGCCAGCGTCAGAAAATGCTGTCTAGTTGCCTGCTAACAAAACTGATCTTTCTTGGCGACGAGACGTATTTGTCAAATAAATTTTGCTAAAACGGTTTAAATTATTTTATTTGAAAAGGAAAGTGTACTTCACAACCAACCAAACGCAAACTAAATGAACATAAAACCATCGGAATTGCCTTTTATCGGAGTAGATATAGGTGGTTCTCATATTACTGCTGCGCATATCGATCCTAAATCTTATGAAGTAATTGATCACACGCTGAAACGAGAACGTGTAGCTTCTATGGGCAGCGCCGAAGTGATTTTGAAGTCGTGGGTCAGCGCTCTTTCGTCACTTATTCCAGATTCAGCTCAGGGAGATATTCAGGTCGGCATTGCCATGCCGGGTCCTTTCGACTATGAACAGGGTGTGTCCCTGATGCAAAACCAGCAAAAATATGATGCTCTTTACGGTCTTAATGTAAGGAATTTACTTGCTGACAGGCTCGGGATACCGGGAGAGCATATCGTTTTTATAAATGATGCTGAGGCTTTTTTGCGCGGTGAACTTGCCTCTGGTGCGGCAGCTGACTTTGAACGCGCTATCGGCATAACACTGGGCACAGGGCTTGGCTCCACCAGCAATTGCAGCGGAAAGGTTCAGGATATGAACCTTGCATTTATGCCGTTTCATGACAGCATAGCTGAAGAATACATTTCTACACGTTGGTTTCTGAAGCGTTATAAGGAACATACAGGTAAAGATGCCAGAAATGTGGAAGAGGTACTTTGTGATGCAGACGAGGCGGTCAGATCGTTGCTGTTTGATGAGTTTACTACAAATCTGGCTGCATTTCTAGACGCATTCATTGCACAGGAAAATCCGCAGGTGCTTGTGATCGGCGGAAATATCGCGAGGTGCTGGGACCACTTCATAGATCAGCTTAAGGATAAGGTGACAAATAAAGATGTGGTTATCCGCCAAAGTAAAATGTGGGAGGATGCCGCCCTGGTTGGCGCGGCTTGTAGCTGGGCATAATATGAAAAGAGTATTTGCGCTGTTTGCTTTTACATTTGCAGTCCTCCAGCTTTCGGCCGCTACTGTCGATACGGTAGTCACACGAAGTGTGTCTATGAAAAAAGATATTAAGGCCGTTGTCATAAAGCCCGATTCTTACGGCTCGGGGAAGTCGTATCCAACAGTTTATCTCTTACACGGTGCAGGTGATAAATTCTCTGGTTGGGTGAATAAGGTTCCGCGAATAAAGAAGTATGCGGATGATTTTGATCTGATCATCGTTTGCCCCGATGGCAATGTTACCAGCTGGTATTTTGATAGTCCGGTTGACCCCACGTGGAAATATGAGACTTACGTTTCGACAGAGCTGGTTAACTGGATAGACAACAAATACAACACCATTAAAAATCGGAGCGGCAGGGCGATCACTGGTTTAAGTATGGGCGGACACGGTGCGCTTTATTTGTCAATAAGGCATCAGGATGTGTTTGGCGCCGCCGGTAGCATGAGTGGTGGCGTAGATATCCGGCCGTTTCCGATGAACTGGGACATTGCAAAACGACTTGGGCCTAAAAGTCAGTATCCTCAGCGTTGGGAGGAGAACACAGTGGTGAACTTGCTCCATCTGCTGGAACCTAACAAACTATCGTTGATCATTGACTGCGGCCGCGACGACTTTTTTTATGAGGTCAACATACAATTGCACGAGCGATTGGCCTACCTCAACATACCTCACGATTTTACCATACGCCCCGGTGCACATAACTGGGAGTACTGGACAAATGCGGTAGGATACCAACTGATGTATTTCAATAATTTTTTCGGCAGAAAGTAGACGCTCAGGCGTGGCCGATCACCAGTTCGTCGTGCATTAAAATGCATTCTTTTATGGCGTCTAGCAATGGGAGATCTATCCGGCAATCCAGGCTCTGCCGGCAATAATTATCATCTTCATGATCAATTTCAATCGTGGCCATACGCTCGTGGTGGTCGTTATAGATCTGAAATTTTTCCTCACTTAACGCTCGTATGTTGAAGATGTGTCCGTAGCCGGATGAATCCGCCACCTGTATTTTGAACTGTTCCATAGTTTTAGGGTTGATTATTTTTTAACAATCTGTATTTCAGAATGTTCTTGCTATTTTCAGTTTTTTATGACAACATATTTTTTCCTATATTAGGCCAAACTAAAATGTCATAACGATGAAAAAAACCATTGTATTATCCTTTATTGCGGCCTTTTTTACGCTGAGCGTGTCGGCTCAACAGGACAAGAGTAAAAGGCCAAGTCCCCCTGCTGTCGCAAAAGAAACCACAGCTTCAGGTCTTACAATTATGATTGATTACAGTCAGCCTTCCCTGAAAGGACGTGCTATTGGTACAGAGCTTGCGCCCTACGGCAAAGTATGGCGGGCCGGTGCAAACGAGGCGACGATTTTTGAGATCAGCAAAAACGCGAAGGTGGAAGGAAAAGCACTTCCGGCCGGCAAGTACGCACTGCATGCAATTCCGGGAGAAAAGGAATGGGTATTTATATTTAACAAGAAATGGCAAAAGCCAGGTACAGAGTATAACGAGGCAGAGAATGCCCTTCAGGTAAGCGTGAGACCTGAAAAATCTTCTGCGGCTACCGAGAAGATGACATTTACTATAAGCAAAGCGGGAAAAGTTACGTTGCTTTGGGGCAACCTTGCCGTGCCTTTTAACGTAAAGTAATTTAGACAGCATTATTGAGAGGGCGCTGGCAGAAACCGGCGCCTTTTCTATTGTGCCAGGTGTATTTAAAATCTTTCTAAATAATTCTTAATTACAGCATAATGACAGTCAAAAGGCATTCCCTTGTTACTTTTGTTACGCTAAAAATAAACAGAGTCTTACATTTTGGAATATTTAAAGATTATTGCTTTTACGCATAAGCAGATTGACCTTAAATCGCTGGGAAAGCTGGTAATATGTGAGCAGACGCTGGATGACCGGTTGCGAAATATTCAATCTGAACTTGCAATTAAAGAGATATTCTATGTAGGTACTTGTAATCGGGTGGAGTTTATTTTTACTTCTTCGGAAGTGATTGATCAGAACTTTATCCGCCGATTTCTAACGGTGCTGGATATGGGCCTGCCTGATGCTTATATGGATCAGTTCGTCAAAAATGTGTCCGTTTACGAGCAGGCGGAAGCCTTTAATCATCTGTTAAGGACTTCCTGCTCCCTGGAAAGTCTTGTGGTGGGTGAAAAAGAGATTTTAGCACAAGTGCGTAAAGCTTATGAGGCATGTCGGGTGGCTGGTTTTACGGGTGATTACATGCGGATGATCATGAATCGCGTGGTTAAAACAGCTAAAGAGGTATACACACATACAAATATTTCTAAAAACCCGGTTTCTATCGTATCTCTGGCCTACCGTAAACTGCGCGATCTGAAGATGTGTTCCAGTGATGTCCGCTTGCTGATCATAGGCGCCGGAGAAACCAATCGTAACCTGGCGCAATATCTTAAAAAGCATAAGTATACCAATTTTGCCATATTCAACAGGAGTTTGGCCAATGCCGAAGGCCTCGCTAAGGAGTTGAACGGAACAGCTTATCCGCTTACTGCGCTTGAAAGCTATGACAAAGGTTTTGATGTGATCATTACCTGCACGGGTTCAACTGAACCCATTATTACGAGATCGATATACGAGAAATTGCTTAATGGCGAGAGTGGAAAGAAAATCATTGTAGATCTTGCGGTACCAAACGACACGGCTCCGGATGTGGTTGCTGCTTTCCCAATTCATTATATTGAGGTCGAGTCTCTGAAAGAAGTTGCCCGTAAGAACATACAGGAACGCTATGCAGAACTTGTAAACGCAGAGCATATTATTGAAGAGAATATTAAGGATTTTGAACTTGTGCTTCGTCAGCGCAAAATTGAAATTGCGATGAGTGGTGTGCCAAAGAAGATCAAGGAGATCAGGCAAACTGCCATTAACGGTGTCTTTGCCGATGAGATCAACGGATTAGATGAAAACTCCAGACTGATACTAGAGCGTGTGGTCAACTACATGGAGAAAAAGTATATCAGCGTTCCTATGGTTATGGCAAAAGAGATATTGGTTAAGAATAGCTAAATTACACCAAAATTAGCATCCAACGTGAAAACATTAATTATCGGTACGAGAGGTAGCGAACTTGCCCTATGGCAGGCAAACTTCATAAAAGATAAACTGGCGGAGATCGGCGCGCCGGCAGAGATCAAGATCATTAAAACGCAAGGCGATAAGATATTAAATCTCAGGCTCGATAAGCTGGAAGGGAAGGGATTCTTTACTAAGGAACTTGAAGAAGAGCTTCTTGCCGGAACCATAGATCTCGCTGTGCATTCTCATAAGGATTTACCCACAGTGCATCCGGCCGGTCTGATCATTGCTGCTGTTCCGGAGCGTGAAGACCCTGCTGAACTTCTTCTTATTCTTAAGGACTGCGTTGATGTTACACAGAAATTGTCGCTAAAAACAGGGGCTATGGTAGGTACCTCCTCCAACCGCCGCAAAGCGCAGTTACTGGCATTGCGTCCGGATCTGAACATTGAGGACTTAAGAGGCAATGTGCCTACCAGGATCGGAAAGCTTCGCGATGAAGATTACGACGCCATCATGCTTGCCAGAGCTGGTGTAAAGCGTTTAAATATAGATCTGTCGGAATTTCATGTTGAAGTTCTGGATACTGCCGAACTTGTTCCTGCGCCTGCACAAGGTGCATTGGCTATTCAGATCAGGGAAAATGACCATGAGTTGTACAATGTACTGCAGCAGTTGCATCATCAGGAGACTGCCGATGAAATTGGTCTTGAGCGAAAAGTACTTAACTTATTTGAAGGCGGATGCCACATGCCGCTCGGCTGCTTTTGTAAGAGGGAAGCCGGTGAGTATGAGGTATGGGTATCTAAGGCAGAAAGCGCCGAACACTTCCCTGACCGGTTGTTCTTTCGCGTAAATAGCTTGGAAGGACTGGCTGAACGCATATTGTCAAAATATTCAGTTGAACGAAGAAAGCCTTCCAAAGTATTTATTTCCAGAGAAATAGGAGAGAATAATTATTTTAGAAGAGCCGTGGAAAAGCACGGGATCGAAATCGAAGGAAGGTCTTTGATCAGGACCTTTCCAATCGTAAATGTGCTTGATCCTTTTTATCTGAAAAACATTGACTGGATATTCTTTAGCAGTAGAAATGCGGTATCCTATTTCTTTAACTTAAAACCGTTGCTGTCCAAAAAAGTACAGTTTGGTGTGGTCGGCCGGGGTTCGGAGGACGAATTGCGTAGACATGGCCATACCGCCGGTTTTGTGGGGGTTGGGGGCGACATCGATGAGATAGCTCGTGATTTCGCGAAACTGGCCGAAAATAAAACAATCCTGTTTCCACGTGCACAGGATTCCCTGTTAAGTATACAAAGTCAGCTAAAGGCAAATACGAAGGTGGTTGATCTGCCGATATATGAAACGGTCGTAGAAGAAGATATAGACCCGACCTCTGCCGAGGTGCTCATTTTTACCAGTCCGAGTAACGTAGACGCTTATTTCGCGGATAATCTGCTGGACCCGGGACAGAAGGTGATTGCTATCGGTAATTCTACGGGCCGGAAACTGGAAGAAATGGGCGTGCGCTATGTGCTGCCATTCGCTCCCGATGAAATTGGCTTGGCCGAGGCGGTGTTCGGCATTGAAATTTAATAAATCAAGTTATGCAACGTCCGAGAAGATTGAGAAAGAACCCTGTTGTGAGGGAGATGGTTGCGGAAACCAGAGTCTCTAAGGATATGTTTATCTATCCTTACTTTGTAGTTCCGGGTAAAGATGTGGTTAGGGAAATAGGCGCGATGCCAGGGGTGAGTCATTTTTCTGAAGACACTTTAATCCGCGATGTAGAAAAAGGCCTGAAACTGGGCATCAATAAAATTATGCTGTTTGGCGTTGGCGATGAAAAAAGTGCCGATGCACACTCGGCTTATCACGACGACTCGCTGGTGCCTTCTGCAGTCAGAGCACTGAAAACTCAATTTGGGGAAGACTTGTATGTGGTGACCGACGTATGTGTTTGCTCGTATACCACACATGGCCATTGCGGTATTCTGGAAAATGACTACGTACAGAATGACGCGACGGTAGAAGTTATCGCAAAGATGGCTTTAACCCATGCTCAGGCAGGGGCAGATATGCTGGCGCCGTCAGACATGATGGATGGCAGGGTCGCTGCCATGAGAAGTGTGCTGGATGGCGAAGGCTACGTAAACACCGCAATTATGTCTCATGCAACTAAGTTTGCTTCCGCATATTACGGCCCGTTCCGGGAGGCGGCCGATTGTGCACCTGGAAAGGGTGATCGCAAGGCTTATCAGATGGACTTCAGAAATGGTCAGGAGGCGGTTAGAGAGGCCATGCTGGATGAGAGCGAGGGTGCAGATGTACTTATGGTGAAACCTGCACTGGCATATCTTGATGTAATCCATAATCTTAAACAGCACACCGATCTGCCTATTGCATGTTATAATGTGTCGGGCGAATATGCAATGGTTAAAGCAGCTGCCGAGAAGGGCTGGATAGATGAGCAAAAGGTAGTAATGGAGACAATGCACGCCTTTGCGAGAGCTGGGGCAAGTATAATTACCACCTATCATATAAGGGATATTTTAGAGAAGAACTGGATGTAATATGTTGGAGTCATTAAAAAAAATCTTTTCAGGGAATGAGGGAGACGTACCAGTAAATACTGGATCTAAGCCCGATATCTCACGTGAAAAATCGGCCGAGCTGTACGAGAGAGCAAAAAAATACTTTCCGGGTGGGGTAAATTCTCCTGTAAGAGCCTTTAAATCGGTGTATGGAACACCTTTGTTCATCCAGAAAGGTGACGGTTGTTACGTATGGGATGCCGATGGAAATCAATTCATAGATTTTTGCGGAAGCTGGGGGCCGCTTATCCTTGGACACAACCATTCGAAAGTCCGGGAAAAGGTAACGGAGGTCATGCAGAATGGGATGAGTTTCGGCGCCCCGACGGTACTGGAGAATGAGCTGGCAGAGCTGATCATAAAAAACAACCGCTTCGTCGAAAAGATCCGGTTTACGAGTTCAGGCACTGAGGCAGTAATGTCTGCCATCAGATTGGCCCGCGGCTATACCGGCCGCGACAAGATCATTAAGTTCGAGGGTTGCTATCATGGACACAGCGATTCCCTGCTTGTGAAGGCAGGATCCGGATTGGTGACTTTCGGAGAGACTTCGTCAGCCGGGGTGCCGAGATCATTTGCGGAAGAAACCGTGGTAATTCCCTTAAATGATGTCGCTGCACTGGAGCAGGCGTTCATGCAATTCAAGGATCAGGTGGCAGCGGTAATTATTGAAGGTATTCCGGCCAACAACGGCTTGCTGATGCAAACCGAAGAATATATGAAATCGCTTGAACAAATATGTCGGGATAACCAGGCGTTGCTGATCCTCGACGAGGTGATCACAGGTTTCAGACTGGGGTTTGAAGGCGCTGCCGGTTATTACGGGATAAAACCTGACATTGTTACCTATGGTAAAATAATCGGTGGTGGTCTACCAGTAGGTATGTACGGTGCTTCATCAGAAATTATGAGCCATATATCGCCCGACGGTGGCGTGTATCAGGCAGGCACCTTGTCTGGGAACCCGGTGGCTATGGCAGCGGGAATAGCTCAACTCACCGAACTGCTGCGTTCTGGTTTTTATAAAGAGCTGAATAACAAGGCTGGCGAATTTGCTGCGAGTATCCAGCGGTTTGCAACGGCGCGGAACTATAAATTAAAGGTGTTTAGTGTTGGCTCTATTTTCTGGTTTGCATTTACAGACAAAGACCAGATACGTTGTGCGGAAGATATTGACCCGCAAAGCATGGAAAAATTTAAACACCTGCACCGGGAACTCTTGAATCGCGGTATTTACATCGGACCTTCAGGTTACGAGGTTGGTTTTGTTTCGGCTGCCCATACCAAAATTGAGCTGGAGAAAGCGAAGCGTGCGATTTTTGATAGTCTGGATATCGTGTTTCGAAATAAGTAATTTATTATATATATTTATACGGAAATTACCCTGCTTTGAAGAAATCTATTATCATCTTCTATCTTTTGCTGCTCTATTCCCTTGTACAACTGATTTCCTGGGGTGCGATGGTAGTGCGGCTTGAGCGGTCGAGGATGGCTATGGTGATGGGCGAAGGCTCGGTTTTCCTGTTCCTGCTTTGTGTGGGCGCTTATTTTCTTCATCGTGCCATCAAAAAAGAGGATCGCCTGAGGGAACAGCAGCAGAATTTTCTTTTGTCGGTCACGCATGAGCTTAAATCGCCGCTGGCGGCGATCAAGCTGTCCCTGCAAACAATTATTAAACGCGATTTAGACCGGCCCAGGCAAGTTTCCCTGCTCAATAATTCATTGAAAGATATTGAGCGGTTGGACGACCTTGTTGAAAACATGTTACTAGCCACCAAGATTGAGAACCGATCCTATTCTTTTCCTAAAGAAGAGTTCGATTTTTCGGAATTGGTTACAAAAATCACCGACCGTTTACAGATTCATTCCTGTGGATGCGAGCAGGTTATTAAACAGAAAATAAAACCCGGAGTCAAGTTAGTCGGAGACCAGTTTGCCCTGGCTTCCGTCGTCACTAATCTGGTAGAGAATGCAGTTAAATATTCAGGGCCTTGTGCGGAGGTTGGGGTAGAATTAACAATGAGAGACGGACATCCGTTTATGAGTGTGTCTGACAGGGGGCCGGGCGTACCTGACGCAGAAAAGATGCTGATTTTCGACAAATTTTACCGCGTTGGTGACGAAAATGTCAGAAAATCTAAGGGTACAGGTTTGGGCCTGTTTATTGTTAAAGAAGTTTTACAGAACCACGGTGCCGACATTAGCGTAAAGGACAATACGCCGCAGGGTGCCATTTTTGAAATTATATTTAATTGATATGTCACAGAAATTAAGAATACTGCTGGTCGAGGATGAAGACCACTTACTGGATGCCATAAAGCTCAATCTCGAACTGGAGGGGTACAAGGTCCATGCTGTAAAAGATGGTAAAACTGCTTTAAAAGTTTTCAAAGAGGAGCGGTTCAATCTGATCGTTCTGGACGTCATGCTTCCGGAAATGGATGGTTTTCAGGTCTGCGAAACGATCCGCCTGGAGAATACAGAGGTTCCAATCCTGTTTCTTACCGCTAAAAATACCAGTGAAGACCGCGTAATGGGTTTGAAAAAGGGTGCGGACGACTATCTTGTTAAGCCGTTTAACCTGGAGGAGCTGATCTTGCGGGTAGGTATTCTGGTGAAACGCAGTATGAAAGCAGACGACCTGAAAGAGCTGAATTCTTATAAAATAGGTGATAAGACCATATATTTTAATTCTTTTGAGCTTAAACATGATGACGGTACCATCGTTCCCCTTACCAAGAAGGAAACCATGCTGCTGAAACTGCTCATCGAGCGCAAAAACGAGGCTGTTTCCCGCGAACAGATCTTGGAAACGGTCTGGAATTATGATGTTTACCCATCAACGCGCACTATCGACAACTTCATTCTTACCTTCAGAAAGTACTTCGAGCCGGATCAAAAAAATCCGGTATACTTCCATTCGATCAGGGGTGTAGGTTATAAATTTACCGATACGCATTAATGTACAATAATACAGGCAGGTATGCCATAATGGCACTTCTGATCAGTGTCGCTGTGGTATGTTTTTTTATGGAGCAGATGCAGCTTGCCGCGCTGGCCGGACTGTTCTTGTGTTATGTGATCTGGAGTCACTTCAAACACAGTTCCGTAGTAATGGCTGCACGATTTTATCAGAATGGTGACTATGAGCGTGCTGCCAGGTTGCTGGATGAAGTACCTAATCCTGACCGTTTGGCCAAAAGCAGGAGGGGATATTACGAATTTATGCGTGGTAATATTGCCTTAAAGAAAGAACTTTACGACGACGCGGAGTATCATTTCCAGGTAGCCAGCCGTTTTCCCATGGGGGGAAGAAATGATAAAGCCTTCGTCCTGATCCATCTGGCCAACCTTTCCCTGCGCAAGCTAGACAGAGATAAAACCAGAGCATATCTGGCCAAGGCCAGGGAGATGGTGAGTACACCTAAGGCAAAAGAACTAATAGATAAATTGGAACGAGAATTAAATCGCTTATAATAACAACACAGATGAATACCTTATTTTTAGATGCAGCATTTTCAAAGCAAACAGAACGTCCACCGGTATGGATGATGCGCCAGGCTGGCCGTTTCATGCCTGAATATTGGGAGATCAAAAACAAGTATTCCTTCCTGGAAATGTGTAAGACACCTGAAATTGCTGCCGATGTAACGATGTTACCGGTAGACTTGTTGGGTATCGATGCAGCGATTCTATTTTCGGATATCCTGGTCACCGGAGAAGCAATGGGTGGCGATTTGAGTTTCACCCAGGGCATCGGTCCTAAATTCGCAAATCCGGTTCGCACTGCAGCAGATGTGGACGCACTCGAAGTTGACGTGCTCGACCGCTTACAATACGTTGCCGACGCCATTAAAGTTATTCAACAACGCCTGAACGGCAGCATTCCTTTGATCGGCTTTGCGGGTGCGCCATTCACCGTAATGAGTTATCTGGTAGAAGGAGGTTCGTCAAAGGACTTCAAAACTACCAAACTGCTTATCCATAATGAACCTGAACTTGCCCATCGATTGCTGGCAAAAATTGCGCGTGTGACAGCAGACTACCTGAATCTGCAGATTGAAGCCGGTGTCAATGCAGTACAAATATTCGATAGCTGGGCGCTGGCATTGTCCTGGAATGACTACCAAGAATTTTCCCATCGGTATATCAAAGAGATCATAGCCAATTTAAACCGTAAGGATATTCCTGTCATCTCATTCTGTAAAGGCAGCTCCGTCTTTGCTCCGATTATGGCAGAGGCCAATCCAGATGTGGTGTCGGTCGACTGGAACGCAGATTTGCTGAACATAAAAAACAGCCTTCCAAACGGTATTGCCGTGCAGGGCAACCTCGACCCGCACATTCTATATGCCGATAAGCCGGTTATTAAAAAACATATCCTGCAACTGTTTGAACGCATGCGCGGGCAAAACGGATTCATCTTCAATCTGGGCCATGGAATCATGCCCGATATTCCGTTTGATCACGTAAAGTACGCTATCGAAGTCGTAAAAGAATTCAGATACTAATTCCCATTATGCAGGCCTATTACTACATACTAGCCGTCCATATCACTTTCGTGGTAAGCTGGATGGCTGGCTTGTTTTATAGTGTCCGGCTTTTTATCTACCATACCGAGGCAAACGAACTTTCTGATACTGAGCGCAGCATATTACAGCAAGCTTACGGACGTATGGAACATAAACTGTGGTATATCATCACCGTACCAGCCATGGTGCTTACTTTGCTGGCAGGCATCGGCATGTTAGTCGTGAACCCGGCACTTTTGCAAATGCCCTGGCTTCATGTAAAGCTCGGTTTTGTACTGTTACTCATCTTGTATCATTTCACATGCCAGCGCATCATGAAGCAACTGCAGACTGGTATTTTTAAATACAGCGCATTTCAGCTTCGTATGTGGAATGAGGTAGCTACCATACTGCTCGTGGCCATCGTCTTCACCGTTGTGTTAAAAAGTGCGGTCAACTGGATATACGGACTTATTGGGCTATTACTGTTTGCCATCATCATTATGGCCGCAGTAAAGTGGTACAAACACTATCGGAACAAACACGGAAATTAATTTTCGAATAGCGTGCAACGTTTCTGCGAGCGCGTGCGTCTTACCACCATATAACATGAAATTGACGCAATATACCACAGAGGAACTTCTTAACGGCTGCAGGGCGGGTAACCGCAGGGTGCAGGAGGCCTTATACAGGCAGATGTCGGCCAAGATGCTTGCTGTATGTATGCGCTATGCCAGGGACGCGATGGAGGCCGAAGATATTCTTCAGAACGGTTTTATAAAGATATTTCAAAAGATCGGCGAATACAGGTCGGACGGTGCTTTCGAGGGCTGGATACGCCGCATAATGGTGAACACTGCGATTGAGCACTACAGGAAGAACAAACGCTCCATGCACATCGTGTCTATCGAAGAGACAACTGAACAGCCGTCAGGAAATATTAACCTTAACAACCTCGGGATGCAGGACCTGATGAAAGTGATCCAGAAGCTGGCCGACGGCTACAGGATGGTATTCAACATGTATGCTATTGAAGGATACTCTCATAAAGAGATCTCCGAGTCGCTGGGAATATCAGAAGGGGCAAGCAAATCACAGCTTTCCAGGGCAAGGTCTATTCTGAAACAGGAAATTATCAAATTGGAGGGTATTAATTATGCAACATATGCAGGATAAAGAGTTCGATGAGCTATTCAAAATTAAGCTCGATCAGGCAGAAATAAAGCCGCCGGTTCAGCTTTGGGATAAAATACAGGAGAATTTGGACGGACCGAAAAAGAGAAATGCCCCGGTGGCATACTGGGTAGCAGCCGCCGTAGTCACTATTATAGGTGCCGTAGCATTATTGTCGCCCAATACCGAGAAGCTACAGTTGCAAAGACCACTTGCTGTCGAAACCCCGGTTGAGGTTTTGAAGGAAGAGCCAACAGCTCCAGCTATGCCCGTTAAAACGGCGAGCGAGAGAAAACCTGCTTATCAAAGCACACCGCTGGTTATTGCACCCAGAGTATCTGAGGATGAATTGCGGGAAAGTTTTGTAGCCATGCAACCTGATCCGGTAACTGAGCGTCATGATGTTAAGAAAGATAAAATAATTGAGATAAAGCCGACAGAACCTGCGGTTGCCACGCCAGATGAAGTTATGATGGCTGATGCCGGAATCTCGCCGGAAGCCCTGGCTCAGGCTACGACAGCTGAATCGGACGGGGAGAGGAAAGGCATACGCAACGCAGGAGATGTGATCAACTATGTGGTTGGCAAGGTTGACAAGCGGGAAAGAAAGATCATTGAGTTTCGAACAGATGAAGATGACAACTCCTCATTGGTTTCTTTGAACATCGGTATCATAAAATTCAACAGAAGATCTGACAGATAAGACATTATAAACACACACAAAAATGAAAAACCTGATATTGACAGCACTCATGGTAAGCGGGCTTACCGGTGCCATTGCATCAACCGCTGCCGGACAGCAAGATTCCACCGCCAAGGAAAAGTCCAAGTGGCGCGACCGTAAGGAATACAGCGTAACACTCGGAATTCGTGATACCGAGAGCAGCGATAGCACAAGACGGACCAAAGCCAGCAAGGGCAGATTCGTAGGCGGGCTTACCTTCACCCGGATCGATCTCGGATACAGCCGGTTGATCGACAACGGTAGCTTTACACTTTCTCCCGAAAACGAGTTCCTGGATTACCGCGGTGGAAAAACCAGTACCTTCTCTTTCGACGTTGTACAAATGGGCTACCGGTTTAACCAGAACTTTAAGATCTACGTTGCCGGAGGTTTCGATTGGACGCATATACGGTTGAACAAAGACATTACCATACAGCCAGATCAGGGGGAATTAACCTACGTAGAGGAAGATATCCAATTCTCCAAGAACCGTTTTTCCAGCAGCTATGTACACATTCCGCTCAACTTCGAGCTAAGAACATCTGAAAACAGCAAAGGTAATCGCTTCTACTTCATTGCAGGCCCCGAGGTCAGCTTCCTGCTCAACGGTAAGGTTAAACAAAAGAGCGACGAGCGCGGTAAGCAGAAGTTCAAAGACGACTATAATTTTCAGGCACTACGATACGGAGCTACCGCCAGGTTCGGTTATGCAGGTATAGGTTTCTTCACCAAGTTCTATTTCAACGATATGTTTGCCACCGATGCGCAGAAAGGGCTGAAAAACATGTCTTTCGGTATCACGCTCGGACTGAACTAGAAAGCCGCAATTTCTTTTATCTTTGACCTGTGCAAGAAGAAATCATTCAGGTCAGAAATCTTAGTAAACAATACCTGCCAGAGCTTCCGGCAGGTATTCGTCATATCAATTTTTCTGTAAACGCAGGAAGTATTGTAGCCATTATAGGCGAAAGCGGCAGCGGGAAATCAACCCTTTTAAAAGCCATTTATGGTGCCGTTAAAGTGGATGAGGGCGAGGTACTTTTCCGGGGAAAGCGCGTTTTAGGACCCGATGAGCAACTTATCCCGGGGCATAAAGAAATGAAGATGGTTACCCAGGATTTCTCCCTGAACATCTACGCCAAGGTGTACGACAACATATCGTCTATGCTGTCTAACACCGATATTAAATCAAAGCACGAGAAGACCATCCAAATGATGGAACATCTGCGTATCTCTCACCTGAAAGACAAAAAGATCACGCAGTTGAGCGGCGGCGAGCAGCAGCGCGTAGCTATCGCTAAGGCGCTGATCAGCGATACCGCTGTGCTATTGCTCGATGAACCCTTTAGCCAGGTAGACGCCTTGCTCAAAAACCAGTTGAGGGCAGACATCAAACGCATTGCACGCGAAACGGGCGTCACCGTCATCATGGTATCTCATGATCCGGCCGACGGCCTGTTTCTGGCCGACGAGCTCTTAATCGTAAAAGACGGACAATTGCTTCAGAAGGGCGAGCCATCATACCTTTATAACCATCCTGAACATGTATATACCGCACGGATACTGGGCAATGCCAATGTGCTTAATGCCAGTGAGGCCAGACAACTTCAGCTCGAACCAGTCGGAGGACACCTGGTATTCTATCCAGAGTGGGTACATCTTGGAAGCAGTTGGAACAGCCGGAAATATGAAGTAAAGGACGTTTACTACAAAGGATTTTATGAGGAGCTTTTGCTATACCGCAACGGTGTACACATCAGGGCTATCCAACTTAACCGCGGCGAACATCGAAGACACGATTATGTCCAGGCGGAGATCAGCAAGACGCTCGCAATACATTAATCTAAGCCGGTTCCTTCAGCTTCACATACAGCAACTCAAAGTTCCGAAGGGCAGGAATGTCTTTAATCTCCGATACCGGTTTTTTACCCGGAGGCTTCATCGGTACCGGCATCACGAAGTATTCACCCATCCGCGCTAATACCCTTCCCTTGGAAAGGAAGCTGCTGTCCGATTTCGTTTTATAAGCACCCGTCTGCATCACCTTTCCGCTCTTCTTATGGTAAAATACATTTCTCGGTGTACGCCTCGAGCCAAAGCTGTAACGGAAGGTCACCCAATCGTCGTTAATAAACAAACTGTTGTTATCATACATCAGATTAGAAGATTCCATCCTGTTCCAGTACGCGAAATGGTCTTTAGGTGTTGCTTCAGTTTTTATGTCTATGTTCGGTTTTATGCTTTCAGGCAGCTCAACCGTGTATGCCGGCTTAATGCCTTTTCCCGACAGGCTGTAAATATTGCGATCAAGCAAAGGAAAATAGTAGACATCATTACCGTAGTTCTCGAACTGATGAGGAAAGGTCAGGTCCAGGTTCTTCTGTATGGGCCAGTAAAACATCTCCTTGGCCTGAGGGGTAAGCATATTGCCGCTGCGATGATATAGGCTGATCCGTCGCATATACTTATTATTGTTGTTATTAAGCATTTCGCTTACATAAAAATCGCCGCTCTTGGCGAAGGTCAGTCCGAAGTCTTTAATGCCCACAATAGTAAGCGTGTCAAACGGCAGCCCGCTGGTTCTGTACCGGAAAATCTTTTTAAGATCAAGATCCAATATTTCAATAAGCCCATTCTCACTGTCAAATGCTACATCAGCGATATTCGTATAATTGTCATTGCGTTCGTGCAGGTTATGGATCCTGGTTGCCGGCCTGCCTTTCTCATCAAAAATAAGCACCATGCTTTGCAGGCGGTCGGCCACAATAATCGCGCTGTCAGTCACAAAGAGATTCGATATATGCTTAATGGAGAAGCCTGAATCAGTTTTCAGTTTAACCCGGTACATTTCAGCGGCAATATCTTCAATATACACCGTGGGCGTGTCATTAGGGTTCAGCCTGATCTTCTCGCCCAATGCAGTGGGGGGCTCAACGGTCTTGGCTTCCTTATTTTGATTACAGCTGGCTGCGAGCAGCGCAATAAATAACAGTAACAGGCAATGTCTCATGAAATATCTGGATAAAACCTGCCATCCTACACGGATGGCAGATCGGTTAGGGAATGCTAGTAGTCGTAGTGATAAGAACCCAGGATATTGGTTACATCATGCCCGGCCCATGGATCTGCCGGATAAGACGGTCCTGGTCTGCGGTCGTAAGTGACGATCTGCCCGCACATCGTCCCGGAGTTACTAGCAGTGAAATAGTAAAATCCGTCATCATAGCCATACCAGCCGTAGCTAGCATAGAAGTCGTCATTTACAAATGTCCACGTACCAGTCCTTCTCCAGGTTTCCGGGTAACTGCCACAATATTTAGTTCCGTTTCCATCGGTCCATGCCGCAACAGCCTTGCTTGGCGAAGTGGTTACATCGTAGTCAAACGCTGCGTATTGCAGATTAAAAACAAGTGTTAATACAACGGCTAACACGCCTGTGATTTTTAATAATTTTTTCATTGTTTGTTTTTTAATGTGAATGATTAAGTATTAGGATGGTTTCAAAGCAACATATGTCAGACCCCTGTCGGGGTCACCAGTGCTGAAGCTTAAAGCGCCTGCCGTTTACGGTCGGCGCCATACACAAGTGATACGTCATATAGGTATTGGTTTGTGTCATTTTGTTGCCGGATTGCCAGGAGCAGCCTGATGTTTTTGAAAATCATTCCGCTGCTTCAGCAGATCTTTTAATTCCTTCTTGAGCATCGTGCTGTCGTGCCATATTTTACTATGCTGATGACCGTAAGCCCCCAGAACGATCAGGTAAACTACAAAGCCCGACAAAGCAAGACGGTTATACTTTTTATATTGTAAAGCCTTATCCAGGAAGTAGGCAATGAGAAAAAATACACCGATCGATGCCATGTACACATAGCGGTCGGCCACAATCGCAAACCTCGAAATTGGGATAATGTGCAAGGCCACACCCAGGTGAATAATAAAGAACACAATCCCAAAGAACACCCAGCGTTTCTTCCAGAAATCCAGAAAAGACACCACAATGATCAGCAGCATCGCCGGATAGAGCCAAAACCTGAGAGGTACGTTCTCGCCCATGGCATTTGGAAACATATACAGATAACTCAGGTTCACCGGGAACAAACATTTCACCAGGTATTCCGTGATGGAGTAAGAGGCAAATATTATATTCTGATAAAAAGGATATTTAGGTGCATCCGAGAGCAGGCCCACTTTATCGGCCCCCTGCGACAGCAGCGTGATGTATCCAAAGATCAGTGACAGCACAAAGAAGGGAATCTTTTCTAACCATACACTGCGCGACTTCAGGTCACGTTTCAACGTATAATCTACCAGCAGCAGGCATACAGGCAAAGTAACGGCCTGCTCTTTGCCACCAAAGGAGCAAACGAAAAGAAAAAGCGTAAGAAGGTAAAACGCCACCTTTCTGTTTTCAAGATAACTTAAATAGGCATGGAGGGCAGCCAGGTAGAAGAAACTGTAGATTAATATCTTAGACGCAGATATCCAGGCGACCGACTCCACCAGGAAGGGGTGCACCGCCATCAGTAATGCCGTGATCATGGCTATGCGTTGCACAGAAGCGCGCTCAAAACTCTCCGCTTTGCCAAGCAATCTCAGCATAAAGAAATAAGTAAGCACCGCATTGGCTACGTGCAGCAGAACGCCAAAGGTATGAAACCAGAAGGGATCATAACCAAACAAGGCATACAAAGCTGTGTAAGAAAGCTGGTTTAGCGGAGCATACTGACCCTCGTAAAAATCAGTGAATATCGCCTCCAGATTTTCCATGGTAAAGCCACCCGCCGTGTACAGGTTAATCACCACCCATTGGTCGTCCCAGGCCAGCTGGAACTGATGCGAGAAAACAGGAATATATACAAGCACAGCAGCTACTGCCAGTGCAAGCACAGCCTTCAGCGTTTTTGTCATACATTAAAAAAAAAAGATTAGCTTACCTGTTCAAGGTGCTTAAACTGAAAATCGAAAGTGCCATCCCGGCAATAATAATAAGAGCGTCTTGTCCGCGAGTACCTCACATCGGCGCCGAGCGACCGCAAAATATCCACGTACTCGAACACCGTCCGTTCGCTCACGCTGAGTTTTTTCGCCAATTGTTCCGGCGATCCGGTGTTGCGCTTTCGGATAAGTTCATTTAAATAGTCGAGGCGATCAAAATAATACTTAGGCATAGGGAAATGATTAAGTTTTTGAGCTGTTAACAATAAAGGTTTATACTGGTTGTATAAAGTTAAGTATCTATACCGCAGAAAATCTGCGTTATACAACTTTTTTTATTAAGCAAAAAAAAGAGCCTGATATTTAATACCAGGCTCTTTCTTAGAAATGCAAATGAGTTTAGGTCACGTCTCTCGAAGGAATCAGTACCACTTTCATGCGGATCGCAACATTGGGCTTCAGAGGGTCTTCACTGTACACTGAGCGCTGTATGTCAATTTTTATACCGCCTTCATAATGCTCATAGCTGTATGCAATACCTTCGTAAGTGTACGGAAGCTGGATATAGCTGCTTTTATTTACAGGGTGATCAAGGTAAACCAATACTCCCTCTATATCAACATTTAGCTGATCAATTTCCGGAACGTCAATCGTGGCCGTATAGGTTCCTGCATCTGGAGATTGCACCCACTGATCAGGCTGTATATTAAATATAATTGTTCTGTTAGACGTCTCTTGAATGATGGTGTCTTTTTTGCACGACACCAGGCCCAGCGTGGTGGTACAGAGGAGGAGTAGAATTAGATTTCTCATGATTTGCGTGTTTTTTAATGTTAAAGCAAATCTGCTGCCAATAGTTAAATATCTGGTTAAGCCAAAAAGCTTAAACCAGATATTCAAACAAAGTCTGATCGTTGTTCACTTCTATGATCTCAAACTTGAACGCCTTCATTCTTTCTACGAGCGACACATAATCGGCCCTGTTGGCCAATTCAATGCCTACCAGGGCAGGACCATTCTCACGATTTGTTTTTTTGATGAACTCAAACCGGGTGATATCGTCATGCGGACCTAACACATTATTTACAAAGAGTTTCAGTGCACCTGGTCTTTGCGGAAAGCGCACAATAAAATAATGTTTCAATCCCTCAAAGAGGAGCGACTTCTCCTTGATCTCCTGCATACGCTCAATATCGTTGTTTCCGCCGCTTACAATACATACGACCGTTTTTCCCTTGATGTCGTCCTTAATATAGTCCAGCGAAGCCACAGCAAGCGCACCTGCCGGCTCTACCACTATGGCATCCTCGTTGTACAGCTTTAAAATCGTTGTGCATACACGGCCTTCCGGCACAAGCAACATCTGGTCGAGCAACTGCGCGCAGTACGAAAAAGTCAGATTACCCACACGTTTTACCGCCGCACCGTCAACAAAGCGATCAATATCGTCGAGCAATACCGGGGCACCGCTTTCCAGTGCAAGCTTCATGGAAGGCGCCCCTTCCGGCTCCACGCCAATCAGTTTAACGTCAGGCTTCACACCCTTTATATAACTGCCCACGCCTGAAGCCAGGCCGCCGCCGCCCACTGGCATCACAATGACGTCCAGATCAGGCAGGTCTTCATAGATCTCTACGCCAACCGTACCCTGTCCCTCCATAATTTTCGGATTATCGAAAGGAGGGATAAAGGTCATCCCATGCTTTTCCGTATACAGCAACGCCTCGCGCAAACAGTCGTCAAATGTATCACCCACCAGCACAATCTCAATAAGATCGCCGCCAAACATCTCCGTTTGCCTCACCTTTTGCTTAGGCGTAATCTCCGGCATAAAGATCACGCCCTTAATGTTCAGTTTCTTGCACGAATAAGCCACGCCCTGTGCGTGATTGCCTGCACTCGCACAAACCACACCCTGGGTCATTTCTGCGGGTTGCAGACTGCTGATCATGTTATAAGCGCCCCGGAGTTTGTACGAACGCACCACCTGCAGGTCCTCCCGCTTCAGGTATATCTCTGCACCGTACCGTTCCGAAAGCACCGCATTGTACTCCAGGGGAGTCCGCCGTACGGTTCCTTTCAGCCGCAGGGCAGCCCGTTCAAAATCCAGTTCTGTTGTTTCTATATTCATATGTTGCATCGCTAAGCCTGGCTTTTCTCCAGGGTTGCAGCCAGTGAATGCACGTCTTCATCGTTGATCTGACCCTTTGCGTCGGCCAACACCAGGAAACGCTCATACACTTTATCCAAAGCCGGACGGTCGAGCTCATAGCCCAAACGCTCCAAATGATGCTTTAAGGCATGGCGACCGCTGCGCGCGGTCAGCACAATATCCGCAGAGCCTACACCCACATCTTCCGGTTTAATGATCTCGTAATTCTCACGGTGCTTTAAAAAGCCATCCTGATGGATGCCAGAGCTATGCGCAAAGGCATTCTGCCCTACAATAGCCTTGTTAGGCTGTACCGGCATGCGCATCATACTGCTCACCATGTCGCTAATCCTTCTAAAGTGTTTGCTATTGATGTTGGTATGCAGTCCGAGGTCATGATGCGTCTTCAAAATCATCGTCACTTCCTCCAAAGCCGTATTCCCGGCGCGCTCGCCAATACCGTTTATGGTACATTCCACCTGGCGTGCACCGTTAATAATGCCAGATAGGCTGTTGGCCGTAGCCAAACCAAGGTCGTTGTGGCAATGCACCGAGATAATCGCCTGATCAATGTTCTTCACATTTTCTTTCAGGAAGCGGATCTTAGAACCGTACAGTTCCGGTAAGCAATAGCCATTCGTATCCGGAATGTTAACCACCGTAGCACCGGCAGCAATCACCGCCTCGATCATCTGTGCAAGGAATACATTGTCGGCGCGACCAGCATCCTCTGCATAGAATTCAATATCCTCCACAAACTGCTTGGCATACTTAACCGCCTCCACGCCACGCTCCAGGATCTGCTCGCGCGTACTGTTAAACTTGTATTTGATGTGCATGTCCGAAGAACCTATACCCGTATGTATACGCGGGCGCTTAGCATACTTCAGTGCAGCAACTGCCGAATCAATATCACCCTTGTTGGCGCGGGTAAGCGCACAGATGATCGGTTCAGAAACCGCTTTCGACAGTTCAACCACGCTCTGGAAGTCGCCCGGACTCGATATCGGGAAGCCCGCTTCAATAACATCTACGCCCAGTGCCTCAAGCTCCCTGGCAATTTCAATCTTTTCAGGCGTGGCCAACTGGCAGCCAGGTACTTGCTCACCATCGCGAAGGGTGGTGTCAAAAACATAAACTCTATTCGGATCGTGTAACATCATTCTTAAGGTTTAGTTGCTGTAAGCATTTTGTGTAACAAATTTCAATACAAGTTTTCCCATCTCCGCAGTGCCAAGCACATGGTAAGGGCTCGTTGCGCCATCGGCAATATCATTGGTACGGTAGCCTTCTTTCAACACACGGTCAACCGCCGCGATCACCACCTTAGCTTCCTCTTTCATACCAAATCCAATTTCCAGCATCAGGGCTACCGACAGGATAGAGGCCAGTGGATTGGCCAGGTTCTTTCCAGCGATATCGTGTGCCGAACCATGGATAGGCTCGAAGAATCCGGTGCCATCGCCTACAGAGGCAGAGGCCAGCATACCCATCGAACCTGCAATCTGCGAAGCCTCGTCGGTCAGGATATCACCAAATAGATTGGCGGTAAGCACCACATCAAAACGTTTAGGGTCTTTGATGAGCTGCATTGCGGCGTTATCGATAAACATATGTTCAGTTTCCACCTCCGGATATTCTTTGGCAATAGCCTGAACTGTTTCCCGCCATAGGCGCGAGCTTTCCAAAACATTTGCTTTATCTACCGAGCACAAACGCTTACTGCGCTGCATGGCAGCTTCAAAAGCCTTGCGTGCAATACGCTCCACCTCATAGCGGTGATAGATCATCAGGTCAGACGCCGTGTTGCGGTCTTCCGACCTTGTCTTTTCCCCGAAGTACACATCGCCCGTCAGCTCCCGGAAAAACAGGATGTCTGTTCCTTTCAGGATCGCTGGTTTAATGCTCGAAGCGTTCAGCAGCTCGTCGAACAGCAGGATAGGGCGTAGGTTGGCGTACAAGCCAAGCTCCTTTCGGATCTTAAGCAAGCCCTGCTCCGGGCGCACCTTCAGCGAAGGATCATTATCGTACATCGCATGGCCAACAGCGCCAAATAAAATGGCATCGCTCTGCTTAGCCTTCTCAAGCGTTTCGTCGGGCAGCGGATTGCCGGTTGCTTCAATGGCGGCGTGACCCATCAGGGCCTCGTCAAAGCTGAATTCGTGACCGAAATCAGCAGCTATTTGTTCCAGAATAGCCTTTCCCCAGGTGGTTACTTCCGGACCAATTCCGTCACCAGGTATTACTAAAATGTTCTTCTTCATATATCTTCATTTATGCACCCACAGGTGCCAATAAGTTTCCAACGGATTTTACTGCTCCGTTTTCCAATACAATTCGTTTTTCTATGCAGGCGGGTAAGTGCGACTCAAAATGGCCTACATAAATTAATGTGGTGCCATGATCGCACAGGGCGTCGACCAGTTTATTAAAATAAGCCGTTTGCTGACTGTCAAGACCCTGACAAGGCTCGTCCAAAATCAGCAGTTCCGGATTTTTGATCACCGTCCGGGCCAGCAGCGCCAAACGCTGTGTTCCCAAGGGCAGCTCGGCCAGCAGGGTATGCTTGTGTTCCAGTATGCCGAAAAAGCGCATCAGCTCTTCGGCCTGCGCAAGCTTGCTCGTACCGGGTGTGCAAAACAGGCCTGAACTGTCATAAAAGCCCGAAACCACGCTCTGCCCCAAGGTAGACGATCCATCAAAATACCAATGCAGTTCAGGGGATATCAGCCCGATGCGCTGCTTAATGTCCCATATACTCTCACCGCTACCACGCTTATGCCCAAAAAGATACAGGTTGTTGGCATAAGCCTGCGGGTGGTCGCCGCAAATCAGGCTCAGCAAAGTCGACTTCCCTGAACCGTTCGGGCCCTGCAACAGCCACTTTTCGCCGGCTTTCACCTCCCAGCTGATGTCTTTCAGCACCTGTTTATCCCCATAGGAAATATTAACCCCGGTCATTTTAATCATGAACTCAGGGGTCGTTTCACTGGGTGACACCCGGAGGAAGTCTGGAAGCCGACCAATATCATGGTTCACCTGCCCGGCAGATTCCCGGACCTCGTGCTCAGAAATCTCCGCGATGGTCCCCCCGTCAATCTCCGCAAAGCGATTGATGCAGGAAGGCCATTCCAGATCGTTACCAAATAGGACCAGTTGCGTACCCTTTGCCGCCACATCGTCAAGCAAAGCATTCAGGTTGCGCCTTGACTGCTTGTCCAGCCCGTTATACGGCTGGTCAAGCACCAGCAACTGAGGCTTAAGCCAAAGGGCCTTAATCAGCTGCAGTTTCTTATGCTCACCGCTCGAAAGCTGGATCAAGGTCGACCCCCTCAGCGCCTCATAGTTCAGCGCCCGCAAAATCGGGTCTGCATCGCTCAGTTTCAGCTGATGTAAGGCCGCGAAATTTTCCAACTCAACCTGAATGGTTGAAGTTGTTTCTGTTGCCTGGCGGTTATACCGCTGCTGGTAATAAAAATTAGACTGTCCTTCCAGGTCTTTAAACTGGTACCAGTTGGCCACATAGTAAGCTTTGGCAGGCAGCGCAGAGGTGTCGTCATAATGCCGTTCCACCGAACCGGTGAAGGGAAGGAGACCCGCAATAGCTTTCGCCAAAGAAGTCTTTCCGCTTCCGCTAGCGCCGCGTACCAGCCAGTGCTCGCCCCGCCGTATCGTCCAGGTCAAATCCCGAAACACCGGTTTTCGGCCGTGTCTCAGGTTCAAATGGTTGATATGGACGAAAGGCTCTGTCACGCTAATACCCTGTTTTTCTCAAAACTTTCAATCAGATCCTTTTGCGCCAGTATAAAATCAATGTCGTCATAACCATTAATGAGACAAGATTTTTTATAGGCATTGATCTCAAAGCCAGTCTGCTCCCCGGTGTCAACAATCGTCACCGTCTGAGCCTCCAGGTTCACATCCAGTTGCGCATCATGGTTCTTGCTCACCGCAGTAAAGATCGCGGCCAGGAACTCATCACTTACCTGGATAGGCAGTAAGCCGTTATTCAGCGCGTTACCCTTAAAGATATCGGCAAAAAAGCTGCTGATCACCACGTCAAAACCAGCATCCTGTATGGCCCAGGCAGCGTGTTCGCGACTACTGCCGCAACCGAAATTCTTTCCGGCCACCAGTATTCTTCCGCTGTACTGCGGATCATTCAGCACAAAGTCAGGCTTCGGTGTATTATCAGCGTTATACCTCCAGTCGCGGAACAGGTTCTGTCCGAATCCCTCACGGGTAGTCGCTTTCAGAAACCTCGCCGGAATAATCTGATCGGTATCAATATTTTCAATGCTCAAAGGCACTACGGGCGATATCAATCGTTCAAATTTTTTCATATCAATCTAAGCCTCCGTTAAAAATTCCCTAACATCCGTAATTCTGCCTGTTACAGCAGCAGCTGCAGCAGTAAGCGGACTTACCAGCAGCGTCCGCGCATCCGGTCCCTGGCGTCCTTCAAAGTTCCGGTTAGAGGTCGACACACAGTATTTACCTGCCGGGATCTTATCTTCATTCATACCCAGACAAGCACTGCAGCCTGGTTCGCGCAACTGGAACCCGGCAGCTTCAAAGATCTTATCCAGACCTTCGTTCTTCGCCTGCTGCTCCACTTGTTTAGAACCCGGAACAATCCATACCGTTACGTTTTCCGCACGCTGTTTACCGCGTACAAACTCAGCTACCTCACGCAGGTCTTCAATACGCGAGTTGGTGCAGCTTCCTATAAATACATAGTCGACAGGCTTACCAATTAACGAAGCCTCTTCCTGAAAGCCCATATAGTTCAAAGCTTTCTGGTACGACAACTGCTCGGTATCAGGCTGTAAGCGTGTCGCCGGAATACTCTCGCGGATGCCCATACCCATACCCGGGTTGGTACCGTAAGTAATCATCGGCGCAATATCCTCTGCCTGGAAGGTAAGCACGCTGTCAAAACGAGCGTCAGCATCGCTGTACAACGTCTTCCAGTACGCAAGCGCTTTATCCCACTGTTCACCGGCAGGAGCAAACTCACGTCCTTTGATATAGTCAAAAGTCGTCTGGTCGGGCGCAATCAATCCGCCCCGGGCACCCATTTCAATGCTCATGTTACAGATCGTCATCCGACCCTCCATGCTCAGCGATTCAATGGCCGAACCCGCATACTCAATAAAATAGCCCGTACCGCCGGCAGCTGAAATCTTGGAAATGATGTACAGGATAATATCCTTTGCCGTTACACCCTTGCCCAGCGTACCGTTCACCTCAATCTTCATCGTCTTCGGCTTCTGCTGCAGCAAACACTGCGTAGCAAAAACCTGCTCCACCTGAGAAGTACCGATCCCGAAAGCAATAGCCCCGAAGGCACCATGGGTAGAAGTATGGCTGTCGCCGCACACCATGGTCTTACCCGGAAGCGTGATGCCGAGTTCAGGTCCTATCACGTGAACGATCCCCTGAAAAGGGTGGCCCAAACCGTACAGATCGATACCGAATTCCGCACAGTTCTTCGTGAGCATATCCACCTGGTAGCGCGACAACTCCTCGCGGATCGGCTCCAGCTGGTTTATCGTAGGCACATTATGATCTGCCGTAGCTACGGTCTGCTTCGGTCTGAATACCGGGAGGCCTCTTTTCCGCAAGCCATCAAAAGCCTGCGGAGAAGTCACCTCATGAATCAAATGTGTGTCGATGTATAAAATATCGGGAAAGCCGGGTTCACTCTTAACCACGTGCGCATCCCAAATTTTTTCTACTAATGTTTTTGACATCTTTATTCCTTATTGTTTGCGTTTGCTATTTCTGCTTAAGCCGTTTTAATGGATTTCATGGCAGTCATCGCCTTTCTCAAGCGTGCACCCACAATTTCCACCTGATGCGAACGCAGCTTTTCATTGATCTCTACCAGCGTCCTGTTGTCAACAGATCCATCTTTTCCTTCATTGTAGTTTTTACCAACCAGGTCGGTATCTACACTCTTCATAAAATCGGCCAGCAAAGGCTTACAAGCCTGATCAAACAGGTAACAGCCATACTCAGCTGTATCGGAAATCACCCTGTTCATTTCAAATAGTTTCTTACGGGCAATGGTGTTTGCGATAAGCGGTGTTTCGTGGAGCGACTCATAGTAGGCCGACTCTGGTTTGATACCTGCCTGTACCATCGTTTCAAAAGCAAGTTCAACACCAGCTCTCACGAAAGCAACCATCAGCAGATAGTTGTCAAAATACTCCTGCTCGCCAATCTTTACATCACCGGCAGGTGTTTTTTCAAAGGCTGTTTCGCCGGTTTCCGCACGCCATGCCAGCAGGTTTTTATCGCCGTTTGCCCAGTCTTCCATCATGGTGCGACTAAACTCGCCGCTCATGATGTCGTCCTGATGCTTCTGGAAAAGCGGACGCATGATGTCTTTCAGTTCCTCAGAAACCTCAAACGCTTTGATCTTAGCCTGATTGCTCAGCCTGTCCATCATACCTGATACACCACCATGCTTCAAGGCCTCAGTAATCACCTCAACGCCATACTGAACCAGTTTAGACGCATAACCGGCATCGATGCCTTTCTCCACCATTTTGTCGAACGACAGGATAGAACCTGTTTGCAGCAATCCGCAAAGGATGGTCTGCTCGCCCATCAGGTCCGATTTTACTTCTGCAACGAAAGATGACCTCAATACGCCGGCCCTGTGACCGCCTGTACCCACGCAATACGCCTTAGCCTGCGCCAGTCCCTTTCCTTCCGGATCATTCTCCGGGTGTACCGCGATCAGTGTAGGTACACCGAAGCCCCTGCAGTATTCTGCACGTACTTCACTACCCGGACACTTAGGAGCAACCATAATTACGGTAATATCCTTACGGATCTGCATGCCTTCCTCAACGATGTTAAAGCCGTGCGAATAGAGCAGGGTAGAACCTTGTTTCATTAAAGGCATTACGGCGTTAACCACAGCAGTATGCTGCTTGTCGGGCGTCAGGTTAACCACCAGGTCGGCCGTAGGGATCAGCTCCTCATAGGTACCAACGGTAAAATTATTTTCAGTCGCATTTTTCCAGGAATCACGTTTCCCTTCAATAGCCTCTTTTCTTAAAGCATATGAAATATCTAATCCGCTGTCTCTCAGGTTTAACCCCTGGTTCAGCCCTTGTGCGCCGCAACCAACGATCACCAGTTTCTTACCTTTTAATGCATTTATGCCGTCAGCAAATTCACTGTTGTCCATGAATTCGCAGACACCTAATTGGTTAAGTTGTTCTCTGAGCGGGAGCGTATTGAAATAGTTTGACATCTTTTATTGTTTTTTGATTTATTAAGGTTCGTTTAATTGTTGTTGTTTAACACTGCTTTTCTAAGCGCCATGGCATAGCCGAGGTGCATCGAGTCATGAACGGCAAAGAACTGAACCGCCTCATGTACGCTGTTCAGTTCAAAGCCAAATTCTGTAGTATATTGCTGGTAGCTTATAAATACCCCGCTGGAAAGATCTGTGACGAGATCGTCTACGGTGCTGCGGCAAAGTGCCACAAAGCGATTGATCTCTTCCTGGTCCACCACCTTATCCGGCTTTGTGCCCTTGCGGTAAGCTAGTATCGTTTCCATATCCACCCTGGGTTCCAGGCCCGACAAGCGGTAGCAGAGCAGTTGCTGCGCAGAAATGATGTGCGCAAAGTTCCAGATGATGTTGTTGTTAAAACCCTCAGGTACATGGTTCAGCTGCTCGGGCGAAAGCGACTCCACCAGGCGGATGAAGTTCTCACGGGTTGTTTTGATGACGTTGATCAGCGTTTCCATCATTACATGCTAAATACGTTCTTCGGCTTATCAAGATACTCGTTTTCTACCACGTCTTCTCCCGGTTCCATGCGCTCAAATTCGCGCAGCTTCCGGTTAAAGCCTTCACTGTCTTTAATAATGGCCACCCTGGCGCTTCTTACAAATTCAATCAGTCCGTACGGCTGCAATACCTCAATCAGTTTATCCGTCTCTTCGCGGTGTCCAGTCGTTTCAAACACCGTATAATCTTTGCGGATCACTACCGCACGGGCGCCGTTTTCACGCAGCAGGCGTTCTACAAGCACTTTCTCTACGATCGTTTCTGTAGGCACCTTATACAGCGCCAGCTCCTGCCAGATGATGTCCTCATTGGTGTTGTAATATACCTTAAGAACCTCCACCTGCTTTTCAATCTGACGCGATAATTTGCGTACCACTTCTTCCGTTTCGTGGATCAGGATATTAAAGCGGTGGATATGCTCAATCTCCGATGGCGAGGTGTTTAGGCTCTCAATATTGATCTTTCTTCTTGAAAAGATGATGGCAATACGGTTCAGTATGCCGATACGGTTTTCCGTGTATACCGTGATGGTAAATTCCTGTTTTCCGCTCGCTGCGGTATCGTTTGAATTGCTCATGATCTTCAATTATTTAAGTCTGATTTCACTTACACTGCTGCCCTGTGGCACCATAGGGAACACGTTGTTCTCCTTGGCCACCATCACCTCCAGCAAATACGAACCTTTATGGTTCAGCATTTCCTCCAGTGCAGCCGTCAGGTCGGCACGCTCATCTACCTTTTTACCAGCAATATAATAAGCATCAGCCAGTTTTACGAAATCTGGACTGGTAATGTCTACAAACGAATAACGCTTGTCGTGGAACAACTGCTGCCATTGGCGAACCATGCCCAGGAACCTGTTGTTCAGGATCAGGATCTTCACGTCCACCTCACTCTGCATAATCGTGCCCAGTTCCTGGCAGGTCATCTGGAAACCACCATCGCCTATAATAGCCACCACCGTGCGCTCGGGCGTTCCAAACTTAGCGCCAATGGCAGCAGGCAAACCAAAGCCCATGGTGCCCAAACCGCCGCTGGTTATGTTGCTGCGCGTTTGGTTAAACTGCGCGTAGCGGCAGGCCACCATTTGGTGCTGACCAACATCGGTTACGATAACCGCCTCACCTTTGGTCAACTCGTTCAGCTTATTTAATACCTCGCCCATGGTCATTTCACCAGTCTGCGGGTTTAGCTCGTTCTGTATTACGGCTTCGTGCTCCTGCTCATCAAAAGCCCTGAACTCTGCCAGCCACGCTGCGTGACTGCGCTGTTCAACCAGTTCGGTCAGCATAGGAAGCGTCTCCTTGCAGTCGCCCCAAACCGGTACATCTGCTTTCACGTTTTTATCAATCTCGGCAGGGTCAATATCCAGATGGATCACCTTAGCCTGTTTTGCATATTTGTCCAGGCGACCCGTTACCCGGTCGTCAAAGCGCATTCCGATCGCAATAAGTACATCGCAGGCGTTCGTCTGAACGTTCGGACCATAGTTGCCGTGCATGCCCAGCATGCCCACATTCAGATCATGATCTGAAGGAATCGCTCCCGCACCCATAATGGTCCAGGCCGCCGGTATGCCGCTCTTTTCGATGAAAGCTTTAAACTCCTGCTCTGCACTGCCCAGCAAAACACCTTGTCCCCATAACACAAAAGGTTTTTTAGCCGAGTTGATCAAGGCAGCAGCCTGTTCAATATATTCTTTACGGACAAGAGGCTTCGGACGGTAGCTGCGGATATGGTTGCAAGGTGTATAGCCTTCATATTCAAACAACTGCAGCTGCGCGTTTTTGGTAATGTCAATCAATACCGGGCCTGGTCTGCCGCTTCTTGCTATATAAAAAGCCTTCGCCAGAACCGCAGGAATCTCCGTAGCATCGGTAACCTGGTAGTTCCACTTAGTTACCGGCGTGGTAATATTGATCACATCCGTTTCCTGAAAAGCATCCGTACCCAGCAGGTGTGCAAACACCTGTCCGGTAATACACACCAGCGGTGTGCTGTCTATCTGTGCGTCGGCCAGACCGGTAACCAGGTTGGTTGCACCCGGACCGCTTGTAGCGAACACTACACCCACTTTTCCAGATGTACGGGCGTATCCCTGACCGGCGTGTATACCGCCTTGCTCGTGGCGCACCAGGATATGCTTCAGCTTATCATTATAGTCGTAAATCGCATCATAGATCGGCATAATTGCCCCGCCCGGATACCCGAAAATGGTATCTGTGCCCTCGGCAATAAGACCTTCCAAAAGCGCTACAGAGCCCGAAACAGTTTTTGTTTTCTTAGGTTCTGTAAGCGTACTCGCTTCTGCTTGTGCTGTTTCCATTATATTGTAGTTTAGGGGTTGCTAATTCATTCTGCTGTATAGGCATCCGTAACGCAGCCTTCGCTGGCATTACTTACCTGTCTGATATATTTATAGAGTACACCTTTAGTTACCGGAGGCGGAAGCTGCTTCCAGACCGCCCGGCGCTGTGCCAGTACCTCGTCGCTTACGTGCACGTCTATGGTATTATTTACGGCGTCTATCGTAATCTCATCGTTGTCGTGTACCAGGGCAATGTTTCCGCCTTCCCAGGCTTCAGGCGTAATGTGGCCTACCACAAAACCATGCGTACCGCCAGAGAAACGTCCGTCTGTGATCAGGGCTACCGACTTACCCAGTCCCGCGCCAATGATCACCGAAGTAGGTTTAAGCATTTCCGGCATTCCCGGAGCACCTTTCGGGCCAACCTGGCGGATCACCACCACGTCGCCCGGCTTCACCTTACCGCTTTGTATACCTGCAATAAGGTTCTGCTCACCGTCGAACACGCGCGCCGGACCGGTAAATTTCTCACCTTCCTTACCGCTGATCTTTGCCACCGCACCTTTGGTAGCGAGGTTGCCATACAGCATTTGGAGGTGACCGGTCTCTTTCAGTGGAGCCTCAATCGGATAGATGATCTTCTGCGTCTCGAAATCAAGGTCAACCGCATCAGCAACGTTCTCTGCAATGGTTTTTCCGGTAACCGTCATACACTCACCGTTAATGAGGCCAACCTTAAGCAAATACTTCATTACCGCAGGCACACCGCCTATGTTGTGCAGGTCTTCCATCAGGTAAGTACCGCTCGGCTTTAAGTCGCCCAGCACCGGCGTATTGTCGCTCACATGCTGAAAATCATCCAGCGTAAGGTTCAGTCCCACAGATTTTGCCATCGCAATCAGGTGCAGTACCGCATTGGTAGAGCCGCCCAGTACCATCACCAGTACAATCGCATTGTGGAATGCCTCTTTGGTCATGATGTCCGACGGCAGGATATTTCTTTCGAGCAGGATGCGGATGTATTTTCCCGCTTCCATGCATTCTTTCTTCTTCTCTTCACTCACGGCAGGGTGGGAAGAGCTGTAAGGCAAACTCATACCTAAGGCCTCAATGGCCGAAGCCATGGTGTTGGCCGTGTACATACCGCCGCAGGCGCCTGCACCCGGACAAGTATGTTTAATGATGCCCTGAAAATCTTCTTCGTCCAGATTTCCCGCAAGCTTTTGTCCCAATGCCTCAAATGCAGAAACAATGTTCAGCGCCTGTCCTTTATACGTGCCCGAATGGATACTTCCGCCGTACACCATAATAGAGGGACGGTTTAAGCGGCCCATGGCCATAATAGACCCCGGCATATTCTTATCGCAGCCCGGGATGGTGATCAAACCATCGTAGTATTGTCCACCGCAGATCGTCTCAATAGAATCTGCGATCACATCTCTGGAAACCAGCGAATAGCGCATACCTTCCGTACCGTTGGACATCCCGTCGGACACCCCGATGGTGCCAAAGGTCAGTCCCACCATATCATTTTTCCAGACGCCTTCTTTAACGATTTGCGCCAGGCCATTCAGGTGCATATTGCAGGTATTGCCATCATATCCCATGCTGGCAATGCCCACCTGAGCTTTGTCCATATCCGCGTCGGTAAGTCCGATGCCATATAACATAGCCTGCGCCGCCGGCTGGGTTGGGTCTTGTGTAAATGTCTTGCTGTAACGGTTAATTTCTGGTTTTTGTGACATATAGGTTTGTGGTGTGTTTCTTTATATCGGTTATATAATTACTTCATAATTCTGCTTTTCGAGCACGAGGCATTTGTAGGTGCGCTGTATGGTGGCGCCCAGACTGTCGGCCCAGCGCAACGGGAACTGATACTCATCTACGGAGGCTATTCCGGCTATTTCCACGGCCGTGCCGCAGAAGAACGCGCTATCCGCCTTTTTTAAATCCTCTGCTTTCAGGTGTTTTTCCACGACTTCAATATCCAGTACTTTACAGAGGTCTATTACCGTAGCCCGTGTGATTCCAGGAAGGATATTGCCAAGGGGAGGAGTGTAGAGGCGACCGTTCTTCTCGATAAAGATGTTTGCCCCCGGGGCCTCGGCGATGTTGCCGTCGCTGTCGAGCAGCAAAGCTTCATCAAAGCCCTTTTGTTTCGCTTCGGTGGTGGCCAGTATAGAGTTTACATAGTTGCCGCTTACTTTAGCTTCAATGGGTACCGACTTAGGGTTCGGGCGCTCGTAGCCTGAAATGGAGATCTTCTGCAGATCAGTGCCCAGATAGGCGCCCCATTCCCAGGCACAGATCATGATAGAGACCTCCCTGGCCGGGTCGAGCGACATGTTTGGTCCCCCGTAAATCAGCGGCCGGATATAGGCATCTTTGAACTTGTTCAGTTCAAGAAGCCGGTAGGTTTGCCTGATCAGATGATCGATGTCCCAGTGGAAGGGCATGTGCACCAGTTCGGCCGAGCGTTTAAGTCGCTCGAAATGCTCACGCGCCTTAAAAATCCGCGTGCCGTTATGCGTATGATAGGCGCGTATGCCTTCAAATACAGCGTAGCCGTAGTGTAGCGACTGACCGTACACGCTGGTACTGGTGTCGGCTGCCTTCTCGAAGCGACCGTTCAGGTAAAGGATTGTATTTGAATTATAGTACTGCATTTTTTTGCCGTTATACCTTGTTTATTAAAAAAGCGCCATTTTCGGTGGCGCTTAGTTATCATTTGTTAAATTCTACTTATAGCGCCATCTTCTTCTGGACAATAATCAGAAGGACCACATTCAGAATCAGGTTGAAGACGATGCTCAGTGAATTAATCATGGTGCTTTTTATACGTTGTTTTACAGAATCCAATTTACCAGTTGCGTATTATACTATCAATAGGCGTCCTAAAATAAATAAAAAAAAATAATATTCTAGTATTTTAAAATATTTTAAAATTTAATAATACATAGTACTCAACATACATATCTTAAATTGGTGGTATCTATACCAAATATGAAATCGGTATTCGGTATGTCTGTTATGCTTGCATTATAAAATCTGTTGTTTTCTTCCTAAAACCTCTAGTTTGTCAGTAAAACTTTACAAAAACGAGGAAATTCAGAAGCCCAAAAAAAAGCCCCTCGAAATTCAAGGGGCTTTTTCCATTTTTATATCGTGACTGTTATTTATGCAACCCCTTCTGCCAAAACAGTAATTTTGTTTTTAATGACTTCCACTACACCGCCTTTAATAATAAAGGTGTCCTCGCCGGCAGTTGTTTTCACAATTACCGGTCCGTCTTCAAGTGTGGAAATAATAGGGGCGTGGTCTCTCAGAATCTGAAAAGAACCAGAGGTACCAGGTACCGTTACAGCCGATACTTCGCCGTCAAAAACTTTCTTGTCTGGGGTTAATATTTCTAATGTCATCCTAAATCTTTGTTATTAGTTCGCTTCAGCTAACAGTTTTTTACCTTTTTCAATAGCCTCTTCGATACTACCAACCAGGTTGAACGCTGCCTCAGGATACTCATCAACCTCACCGTCCATGATCATGTTAAATCCTTTGATGGTGTCTTTGATGTCTACAAGTACGCCTTTCAAGCCAGTGAACTGCTCAGCAACATGGAACGGCTGAGAAAGGAAACGCTGAACACGACGTGCACGCGATACAACCAGTTTATCTTCTTCAGAAAGTTCGTCCATACCAAGGATGGCGATGATATCCTGAAGTTCTTTGTAACGCTGCAAAGTTTCTTTAACACGCTGAGCACAGTTGTAGTGATCATCGCCCAGTACCGCAGGGTTAAGGATACGTGAAGTAGAATCCAGTGGATCCACCGCAGGATAGATACCCAACTCAGCGATTTTACGTGACAATACGGTTGTTGCATCCAAGTGAGCAAAAGTAGTCGCCGGAGCAGGGTCAGTCAAGTCATCCGCAGGTACATAAACAGCCTGTACGGAAGTGATCGAACCACGTTTTGTTGAAGTAATACGCTCCTGCATCAGACCCATCTCAGTAGCCAGTGTAGGCTGGTAACCTACCGCTGAAGGCATACGGCCCAGAAGGGCGGATACCTCAGAACCTGCCTGGGTAAAACGGAAGATGTTGTCTACGAAGAAAAGGATGTCTTTACCAGCACCTTCGCCATCACCATCACGGAAATATTCAGCAACGGTTAGTCCGGATAACGCCACACGTGCACGTGCACCAGGAGGCTCATTCATCTGACCGAATACCAGGGTTGCTTTAGAGTCTTTCAACACATTTGTATCAACTTTGCTCAGATCCCATCCGCCTTTTTCCATAGAGTGAAGGAATTCCTCACCGTAGTTGATAACGCCAGACTCGATAAATTCGCGAAGCAAATCGTTACCTTCACGGGTACGCTCACCAACACCGGCAAACACCGAAAGACCAGCGTAAGCTTTTGCGATGTTGTTTACAAGCTCCATGATCAATACGGTTTTACCAACACCCGCACCACCGAACAAACCGATTTTACCACCTTTTGCATAAGGCTCTAAAAGGTCAATAACTTTGATCCCTGTAAAAAGCACCTCAGTTTCGGTAGAAAGCTCATCGAACTTAGGCGGCGCATTGTGAATAGGACGGCCACCTGCAGTATCAACAGTATTGATACCGTCAATAGCTTCACCCACAACATTGAACAAACGACCTTTAATCTGATCGCCAACAGGCATTTTAATAGGAGCGCCGGTATCCAGTGCATCCATTCCGCGAACAAGACCATCCGTTGAGTCCATCGCAATGGCACGTACACGATCTTCACCAAGATGCTGCTGAACTTCTAAAACGACTTTCTGACCATTTTCTTTTTTGATCTCCAATGCAGAGAAAATCTGAGGTAAATGAGCATCGTTTGCAAAGCTCACGTCAACTACCGGTCCTATAATCTGCGCTATTTTTCCAATGTTAGGCATATATTGTTTTGGGTAAAATTATAAATATCAAATTGTTAAAGGCGATTTAATACGCTCGCAATTCGGTTTGCAAAGTTAAATTTTTTAAGCAACAAAAACACATATAAATAAAAAGTTTTTCAACAGTTTTTTTGCTGATATTTAGCCTAGGGTAAAGGGACCCGAAATGTATATTTTTTCTTATTGATGAAAACAGTACTGGTTACAGGAAGCAACGGTCTCCTGGGGCAAAAAATTACGGATCAACTGCTTCAAAACAAGAAGTTTAACCTCGTTGCTACCTCCAAAGGCGCCAACCGCCATCCCAATCCCGGCGCTTATGTATACGAGGAACTCGATATTCTCGACGCCGCTGCGGTAAAGCGCGTTGTGGAAAAGCATCAGCCCGATGCGATTATACATACTGCGGCCATGACCAATGCAGATACCTGTGCGGCCCAGCCCGAACTCGCTACCCAGCTCAATGTAGAGGCCGTGGGCACCCTGATCAGTCTGTGCGAGCAGCACAATATACAACTGGTGCACTTGTCTACCGACTTCATCTTCGACGGTGCCGGCGGACCATACGACGAGCTGGCTGCGCCCAATCCCTTAAGTCACTACGGCCAAACCAAGCTCCGCGCCGAGGAAGTGATCAAGACCTCCAGGTGCCGCTGGGCCATTATCCGCACCGTACTGGTATATGGCGTACTCCAGAATCTGAGTCGCAGCAACATCGTGCTCTGGGCCAAAGGCGCCCTGGAAAGGGGAGAGGCTATACAGGTGGTCAACGACCAGTGGCGTACACCTACCCTTGCCGAAGATTTGGCATCGTGCTGCCTGCTGGCGGTACAACACGATGCCTTTGGTGTGTTCAATGCCTCAGGCCGGGATATGATGAGTGTATCAGAACTCGTAAAGCGCGTGGCCGATTTCTGGCGGCTCGACAAAAGCCTGATCACTGAAGTCAGCTCCGACTCCCTTAAGCAGTCGGCCCGCCGCCCCGCCCGCACCGGCTTCATCCTCGATAAAGCCATCCGTGAACTGGGCTACGTACCGCATAGCTTTGAAGAAGGGCTGCATATCGTCGACCAGCAACTCAGGCTACTGTAACCTCACCCAGGTATTCGCTGGCTGACGAAAGCTTGCCATCGGCCGAGAAAAAGCTCAGGTAACAATGGACAGTCAATCCGCTAAGTCCATTCGGCATAATCAGCCGCGCCTGTCCATCTTCCCGCTGCGCCGCATCCCGTAGCTTAACGAAAAGCCTCTTTTCCGGGCAATAGGTTACCAGCTGCGCCTTGTCGCCCGCCGCCCGCAATTTGCTGAAGCTACCGTTGGTCCAGCCGAAATCTACCGTATTCGGCGTTTCGGAAGTTGCTGTGGCCGACCAGGCACCTTGCAGATCACCCTTGGTAAACACCAGGTTAGGAAAATCGATCCGTTGTTCAGGATAGGTGCCCGCAACCGCATGCAGCATATTGTACGATATTGCTGCATTCATCGGCGTAGCCTGTTCAAAATTTTGAAAGCCCAGTGCTATAAAGTCGTCCAGACCCAGCAGAAATTTCCTGAACAGCGTCATTTTTTGTCGCTGGTTTAACTGTTCCGGTGTAGGCGGTTTACTGCTCGGTCTGGGCAGACTCCGCATGTATTCTATGCCTAGCCATGAGGCTCCGACAACGGTTCCCACTTTTCCGGAAAAAGCGCCATTAATTCCTTGTTTGTATTTTGCCATAATAATAAGTTAAGCTTATAGAACAATTAGTGCTGAAAAATGTTTCATCCTCCTTGCTGTTTACGTAGATTTGTGCAAGGTGCGGCATTGGTATGACCAAACCGCAGGCAAGTGCTCACATAAAACACACCTGAGCCACGATTTGCTCACAAAAAGGTACCCTAATGTGACTTTATTGTGAGCAAGGTGTGAGCAAAGTGTGAGTAAGGACTAGTCATGGTAGTTTTTAGATAACAATAAAATAACAAGTATGAGTTTAGAAAAAGGAACGCAAGCCCCCGATTTTAAGTTGTTCAGCTCAGCGCTGAAAGAAGTATCATTGGCAGACTATAAAGGCCGAAAGCTGGTCGTCCATTTCTTCCCTATGGCCTTTACCGGCGTGTGCACGGCACAGCTCTGCACCATGCGCGACAGTTTTGGTTATTACGAAGGTATGAATGCCGACGTAGTGGGTATATCTGTAGATTCGCCATTTACCCTTGCCAAGTTTAAAGAAGAACAGGCTTACCAGTTTCCGCTCCTGTCAGATTTCAACAAAGAAGTATCAAAAGCCTACGGTGCATTTTATGAAGAATTTGCCTTCGGCCTGAAAGGTGTATCTAAACGCGCAGCATTTGTAATTGATGAAGAAGGCAAAATCATTTATGCCGAAGTTCTGGAAGACGCCGGCAATATGCCTGATTTTGACGCCATTAAACAAGCCGTAGAAGCTTAGTGCATTGGTTGCCCGCCTGCCGGCTGAATAATTTCTAAAATTAATTGGTTATTTCGAAAGCAAGCATTACTTTTGCAATCCCGAAACACAGACGGGTAAATGTTTGGAAGAGCATTTGATTTCGCACTTGTAGCTCAATTGGATAGAGCATCTCACTACGGATGAGAAGGTTTGGGGTTCGAGTCCCTACAAGTGCACAACTTTCCCATATGGGAAAATGAAGAAAATTCTAATAGAAGCCTTGGAGAAATCCAGGGCTTTTTCGTTCTAACTGTTAATCTATCGCCCTTTGAATATGTGATAAACTCGGAGATCAGTTATTATTCTCCCGCCTGTTTGAGGGCAGCGGCGTAAAGGGTATCAGAAACGCGGAAGTCCGTTTGCTTCATCTTGTCGATGACCGGCTTGATCAATGGAATCAGACCCGCTGATTTCGCCCGAATGAGTACACCTAGCGTACCGATAACATGCAAGCCGATTCGTATGGCGACCTTACGGGCGGCAAGGTCATCAGTGATCAGGTATTGGTTGTCAATTTCATGGGCCAGGGCAATGGCGCTGGCCTCGCCTGGATCGACGATGTCTTTGAACTGCTGATGAAGGGTTTTGTCCCTGACAGAAAGCACAATCATCCAGTCGGGCAGCGGGTTTCCATATTCAGCAGCGATTTCCGGAGTCGTCAGTACAATAGAAAAAAGTTCATGCAAAAGATGGAGTAAGCCAAGTTTGTCCAGTATGATCAGGCAACTGGTATCGGTAATGACTACAGCTCCGGTGGGGCTATTTGAACTCATCTGCTAGGTCTTCTTCTGTATACTGGAAGTAAGCTACATTGAAACTGGCCAGTACTGCCGGGAAGTCCCATTTTCTCATGCCACACATTTCAGCGGCTTGCCCCAAAGTGAGTTTACCCGCTTCATACAGTTTGGCCGCAATGAGCTTCAGTGTCTGATCACGCTCTTTATCAAGGGCATCGGGAAGTTCTAACGTCAGTGTTGTCATGATATAAAGATACGGGTTTATCAAATTTAAAACAAAATGTGTGCCGCCGGATCAACGGCAAACTAATTTATGAATCATGAATCGTCCGAAAAAGGCGATTCATGATTCGATATCCGAAAAGATTATGAGCATTCTAAAAGAACTTTGTTTTTAGTATTTTTGTATATATCATAATGGCATATTACTATGGAGCTCATTTTAAAATCGAATAACGAAGAAAGTTTAGCAAAAATTATTGCTTTAGCTAAGAAGTTAAACGTTGTGATTGAAAAGAAGAATGCTGATTTTAATAAGACTACTAGGATTAATCTGAAAAACCGTATTCTCAATTTCAAACCCACAGGGTCTTCTTCTTTTGGTGATGCAGCGGAATGGGAGCAACACCAACGTTCAGATCGTGAGTTAGCTTTTTCATAAGAAAGGCTTTTCTTTTAGATAGTAATGTAATTATTTATTCTTACTCAAGCGAGTACGAATATTTAAGGGAGCTAATTATCAATGAATCTTGTACAGTGTCAGAAATTTCCAGAGTTGAAGTACTCGGTTATCATGGGTTGAAGAAGGAGGAAGAAAAGTATTTTAAGGATATTTTTGAATACGCACCCGTAATTCTTCCTGACCAGGATATTTTTGATAGAGCTATTGAAATCCGAAGAAGTATAATTTGAAGCTAGGTGAGGCCCAATATGGTGATACTGATTGGTGATGACATTTCGTATAACGATTTTGGCTGCCTGGGTCATCTGATAATTAAAACACCAAATATTGATGGTCTTGCCAAAAATGGTTTAACCTTTACTAATGCATATCTCACGGCCAGTTCATGCAGCCCCAGCCGGGTCAGTATAATGACGGGAAGGTATCCCCATAACACGGGCGCAGCAGAACTTCATTCTGTTGTTCCGGCTGACCAGTTGGCTTTTCCCAAAATCTTAAAGGAAAACGGATATTATACGGCTCAGGCAGGCAAATGGCATCTTGGCGCATATGTCTATATCGAAATGCCTGGCGCGACGAAAAAAGCAACAGTCATTCATCGGCCAGGGCCGTTTTAACCGGTCCTAGCGCACAAAAAGTTTGACCCGCTCATCTGTACTGCTGGTGCGAAGTTCTGGCTATTGATTTCCTTTCCAGCGCAGCCGCCATATCGCGCCACCCGCATCATCAGTGATCAGCATCGATCCGTCGGAGGCCATGGCCAGGCTTACCGGCCTTCCGAAGACTTCTGGTTTGCCAGCACCTTCGTTGATGCGCCAGCCTTTTAAAAAGTCTTCATAGCCTCCCTCTGCTTTTCCGGAAGCATTCATCCTTACCCTTACAATCTTGTAACCGGAGGCGTCGGCCCTGTTCCAGGAACCGCGCATGGCAATGTAGGCATCTGCCCGATACTCCTCTGGAAACTGGGTGCCATGATAAAACATCAGACCTAGGGCCGCAGAATGCGCCTCCAGTAATACTTCTGGAGTTTTGGTGGCCGCAACCATCGGGCTTGTCGCCTTGATGCGCGGATCAGGTTTGTCTGCTCTTAGATAAACATATGGCCAGCCGTAGAAAAGTCCGGGCGTAGCAAGCTCGGTAAAATAATCAGGAACAAGCTGATCTCCGATACCATCACGCTCGTTTACGGCACTCCAAAGTACCGGACTGCCGGAAGCATGATTTATCGCCAGTGCCTGTGGGTTTCGGATACCGGAGGTGTAGGTTTGCCCGGTACCGCCGTTGATGTTAAAGACCTGTACGCTCGCATACCGAGGATCATCCTCTATGCCTACATTCATCGTAGAACCGATCCCGATGTACATTTTTTGGTTGACCGTGTCCAGTACCAGGCTGCGGTAAGGGTGCTGGCCGCCGGCGGGATAAGTGCCCAGCGTGGTCGGCGTGCCGCTCGCTTTGGTTTGCCCCCGGCTGTAATCGTACCTCACGACCGCTCCGCTGTTAGCCACATAAAGCTTGTTCTGGTACATGGCCATACCGTAGGGCCTGTTCAGAATGCCGCCCTCGTCCCAGGTGAATTTCGTTTCAGCATAGCCGTCTTTGTCCTCGTCTCGCAGGATCATGATCTTGTTGGCGGCGCTGACACCTACAAAGACATCGCCGTTCGGAGCTACGCAAAGGGTTCTGGCATTAGGAACGTCATCCTGGAACAGGTTAACCGCAAATCCAGCCGGTGCATGGAACGATGCAGAAGTTGGCCGCTCCATCAGTACCTGCGGATAGTTGGTCACTGATGCATTGGTGTCTGGAGCGGGAAGGTCATCGAGGTTGATCATCCTAGTCTGAGCGGAAAGGGTAGCCATCGTCCAGTCCTTTCCCGGATTGGACTGCGGTTCGGGTTGCATGTTTGTGTCATCGCTCTTGCAGGAGGCGAGGATAAGCGTGGCAGCACAGCATATGCCGGCCCCGGATCGTAAAATATTCTTCATGGTAGTCTAATAATTTGACAGCCGCTATAGCTGCGATCAATTGTTACAACCCATGGGCAGTCAATTGGTTTTCGATTTTATGAAGTTGCTAGACCCGATAATAAGAAGTTCGAAAGAAACGTCCCCACCGTCGACCGCGTGTAAATGTCCTGGCCAGTTGTTTATACGGAAATCATTGAAAAAATACCTTCAAAATTATTTTTGCAAAACAAATGATATCTAAAGCCATTATCCTCAATAAAAGAAATATATGACGACCAAGGAGAAAAAGCCGAAAGGCAAAAGCAAAAAATGGTCCGCGGAGGTAACCGAGAATAGCGACGCGCTGGACCTGAAAGAAAACGTCTTTGAATCCAAGAACGCAAAAAAGGTTGCCGAATCACTAAAGAAATCCGCTGAGCAAAGCGACCGCCGGAAATCCAGTCCATACCGTTCAGCCATGTCTATGCTGACCTTTTACATTAACCGGGCGGGCAAGAATTTAGGCGCTGATCAAAAAGAAGTATTGGAAAACGCCAAGGATGAACTGCGCAAGGTATTTGGCCGAGAACCCAAGAGCAAAAAATAGGTAATGCACTTAGAAACATTTATTCTGCATGACGACGGTACCATTCCCAACAGTGCTTTGCCAGTTCTGGTTTATCACGATGCTTTTGATGAGACGGGTCAGGCAGCTGCCGACTGGCTGCAGCATCGCTTTGCAGAAAATAACTGGACAAACTCTTTTAGATGGCACGTATATGATTACCATCATTACCATACCAACACGCATGAAGTTTTGGGCGTATATGCGGGCGAGGCAGAATTGCAACTGGGTGGTAAACAGGGCAAAAAGCTGCACGTAATCCCTGGCGATGTGATTGTTTTGCCCGCAGGAACAGGTCACATTTCTCTAAGCCGTAGTGCCGAGTTTAAAGTGGTCGGGGCTTACCCAAACGGCAAAGAGCCTGATCTGATTAAAATTACGGATGAGCGACCTCAGGATGTCGTTTTACGCATTAGCGCAGTCCCGCCGCCGGAAAATGATCCCTTATATGGACGATCGCCAAAGGCCGGTGTGATCAGGTTTTGGTAGGATTCTCCTGTGTAGGACTGTCAGCGGGTAAATATGAAGACCCTGCCCTGATCGCCCTCGGAGACTTCTATCATAAACGTTTTTCGTTAATGCATGACATGATGTCCTTTACTTACTGATCTTCCGCATCGGTATTTCCAGAAGCGTTGCCTGATAGGTCTCCTGAAAGGTCGTCGACGTCTTGTTGCTCGTTTTGCTGCAGATCTGATTTTCCTTCGGGTCGGCTTTCACTTCCAGTTTCGTCACCGGCGAGTGGAGTATAATGTTCCTGTTGATTTTCAGCCTGTCCTGTTGGTTCCTGCTGATTTTGGGGATTTGGGGTATTGTGCTCGTTTTCCATAATGTTCTTAGTTGTGGTAGTTGAATTAACAAGCGGTACCGGATAAGGTTTCAAATTTCATGTGCGGTTATTTACACTTACGAAAAAAGTGTATAAATAACTTGATCTTTCAGCCCAGCGTTCCTATATTAGGATAATAACTACTATTAATGCTTTCAATATACGTTATATCCGACTCTCAATCTGAACGCTCTTAACTATGCTTACAAGTCTAAAATCAGTTTCAAATGCGGTTGCATTAGTTTATCTACTTATTTCTGAAATAGGGGTAAAGGTGAGTTTTGTTGCTATCCTGGTTTTGCCGGGTGTTGTTTTTTCGCAAGGGGTGGCCAGTATTACAGGAAAAGCTACTAAGTTGAAGGATGGCGCTCAACTAATCTTTACCGAGTTTGACCCTTCTAATCTTGATAGCCCCAGAACATACACATTGACCGTAGGTAGTGGATCTTTTAAAGGAGATATTTCAACAGGCCATGGCGATATGTTTACATTAAAAATGGATAAGGAAAGCCATCGGCTATATCTTGCCCCAGGGCCAATTTCTATTGAATTACCTGATAGCACACTAAAAACCATTAAGATTGATGGAAGCCAGCCTTATGTTGATTTTTTAAACCGTGATAGTGCTCGTATGAGCCAGCCATTCTATCAGACACTGCGCACAGCTTACCGCGAAGTCAGTAATGGCAAAGATCCCGATAGTCCGGAAATCTTACGGAAATTGGATTCCATAAATTTTATTTACAAGGAAAATTTGGCCAAATTTGAGTTGAGATGGTTACAGACTTCCACATCTGGGATCAATACCCGTTTGCTATACGACAATCTCACACGGCTGTCTGGAAGGGAGGTTCAAGAATATTTTTCTCGGATTGAAAAGAATGCACAGGATAACAACTGCGGTAGATATATAAAGTTCCGCCTTGATAGCCTTTCTATAAATTCTGTTGCGCCAGAATTTGTATTACAGGATACGGCAAAGAATGAGCATCATCTTACAAGTTACCGCGGGAAATATGTCCTTTTGGATTTTTGGGCTTCATGGTGCGTGCCATGTCGTGCCGAAAATCCTGCGTTACGGGCCCTGTACCAAAAATATAAGGGGGGCAATTTTGAGATTATAGGTGTGTCTCTCGACTCTGATAGGGCTTCCTGGATAAAAGCGATCGGTGATGACGACCTGCCTTGGGTGCACCTCTCTGATCTCCAGGGTTGGAAAAACAAAGTTTCAAGGAAATACCAGATCAGAAGTATACCTTCAAATGTATTGATATCGCCGGAGGGAAGGATTATAGCTACGAATCTTAAAGTTTCTGATTTGGAAGATGAGCTTAAAAAGCGATTCAACCAGGTAGGTCAGACGAAACAGTTCAGCCACGACCTTAGCTCCGATGATACCACTTATTTGCTTATTGCTAACGGAATAATTACAGATTAAACTGCCGAATAATATTCTTCCGATCTTGTTCGGTCATTCTCCTGATATTCAATACTGTAATAAGTGAAGTAGATATTGAAGTATCTATTATCGCTAGTGTAGAAAAAATAACCAGATTCTACCGGATATAACTCAGAAGGGCTTAACAAATCTAATGCCTTTGATGTCTGTTAAATTTTTACCTTCCCGCAGGGATGTAGAAATCTTCTCTTTGTGTTCAATCAATCCAGCAAAAGATTTCTTAGCAATAGATACAGCACTGCTACCCCTGGCTACTTTTACTTTAGTAACAGTAGTAACTGCAGCAGCAGCTTTTGTCTGATGCCTGCTTGTATCGACTCGCTTTCTTTTTAAGGCCATGTTACATGCCGGCTCTTTGTAGTTGCGAATCAGCTATATTCCTGCTGTAATTTGCATCGCCTGCAAAAAATTCTTCGCCTTCTGGAGAAACGTTATACATTTTGATTTGCATTTTATCTTCCGTGGGGCATGGGATCTCAATTCTCCATCCCCAATCAGGATTATCAGTTACTTCGTAAGAGCCTAGTACGGAAATATCACCTTGTTCGTTTATGGTTCCGTAGCAATTCATGATTTTCCCGCTCATACCCCAGGAATCGACCCATGATGCTGTAACCTCATGTCGTTTGTTGTTGTTGCCAATTAGTATAACACCGTCTTGAGCTTCGCCTTCGTGAACCCAATCATAACTCAGTATCAGGAATTTGCCATTCCCCACGGCCTTTATGGTCATACCCGACTCTGAGATGAAGTCTGGTTCAGGTAACCAGCTTAGAATCAATTTATAAGTGCCTTTCCATTGCCCAATAAATTTGTGGTTTATGTCTGTAATTTTCATGTTAAATATAGTCATTCCATCTTCAGTTATCTCACCTTCAGTTCCTTACCCGCCATATCTTCCCAACGGTAGTACTGAAAAGTCTTGTCATCGCTCATCGCTACAAAAAGTCCATGCTGAAAATCCTGATTTAAAGGCACCGATATAACCTCAGAACCATCGCTGTTGTTGGTCGACATCCGGATGGTTTTTATAAACTGGTTATTCCCTTCGCGTGTGTATACTTTGAATTGGTTTGCCGATTGATCGGACACCAGCAGATAGCCAGTGCTGTCTGTGACTTTGTATATACTGATGCCTTCGTGATCTTCCTTAAAACCTTCTTTGGCAAATACAGACAGCTCCTTGTTGCCTTTGGCCGGGTCGGCGTAATACTTGCGCAGCCCGAACTGCTCGTCAGAGCAGTAGACGTAGCCCAGTTCATTATCGACCGCAATGGCTTCAATTTCCTTTTTACCGCTGTAAAAACCAAATTTGCGTTTTAGAACGCCCTTCACCTGGCCATGTCCATTGTCTGACAAGTGATACTGCCATAGGTACTCTCCGTTCTGCGGGCCTGTTTTTCGGCCGACAATGGCCTGTATTTCGCCTTCGGGACTGGTATATAAAGCTATTCCCATGAGGTCGCGGAACCCTTCAGCGGTTTCGTTTTCAAATACAGGGATGCCCCCATTGTCTACCGCCTTCATGTCTGGCAAGGTAAATATCCGCAGTTTATGTGTAAGCCTTTCGGTGGTTACCGCAATGTCTACCCGCTTTCCGCCCAACATCAGTCCGTAAGCAATATCAACATTATTGGGTCGCTTCAGGCCTTTTACAACTTTGTCAGAAATGATTTTACCTTTAAGATCATAAACATACAAGGCACCGTTCTCGTCTTTGTCGGTACCTATAACCAGCGATTTGGCGGGGTCTTGCGGATTGAGCCATATTGCGGGATCGTCTGTATCAAATTGCACAGGCTCGGTTGTATAAAGCGGTTTAATGACTGAATCTGCCAGGTCAGCACTTCCTGTTTGGGTGCCTGTGTTTGTGCAGGCGGCCAAAAATAAAAGCACAGCGGATAAAGCGGTTGTTAAAAATCTTGTCTGCATCGGTCTGTTATTTGGTTAATGTTAATGTGATCTCTTCGGTTTCTTCGTCGTCGTATTCGCCTTGTAAGGTCAGTTCGAGGCGCCCTGCATTGAGTTTAAAGCTGCCTTTATAGCTAAACTCCTTTTCTGAACCGTCTTCCTGCTCCAGGTCGCCGGCCAACTCGACATCCCCGTCTAATGTGTTAAGGCTAAGTTCTTCAATGTCCGCTTCAATTTCAATCTCTTTGTTAACGGTTTCGCGTTCTCCGCATTCATCAATTTCTTCTGTTTCCTTTAGCACAACGATGGCTTTAACTTCGCCGTATTCAAAAGCAATCTCGATTTCCTCAACATCATCAGGCTTCAGACTACGCACATCCTCATTGATCAGTCCGAACAGCTCAACAAATTGCTGGAACTGATCTTCATCGTCAATATCCAGCTCATAACTGCCGTATACCGACTCATCATCCAGCACTTCATAGCTGAACTTGTTGGCGGTGTTTACGGCGATCTTTTCAGCGCCACCTTCAACGGACGTGAGCTGGATCTCCAGTTTGCGGTCGCCAGCATTAAGCGCATCATCATCAAACAGGTCGGCATCCGTCTCAAATTCAATTTCAATTTCCTCTACCCCGGCCGGGAAGTCGACACTCCCTTTTCCGGTCGCCACATCAAAATCCAGGTTCAGATCTATGTCTGCATCTTCAGATGTGCTGCAGTCGTCGATTTCATAAAAGGCTTTACTGTCCTTGATATAATCCGACAAACGGTCAGATCCTTCGAATCCAGTTATTGCAAAGTGTACACGTACCTTTTGTTTCAAAGGTACAATCCGTCCGTCGAGCTCTTTACCGTCCGGATCGACTCTGTCGGCCAGTGTGATCTTGAAGCTGAACTTATCCTCATCCTCCAGTTCACCGTCGCCTTCATCAGCTAAATTAAGTATTTGCGGAAAGTCCCCGCCGATGATGGGATCTATAACACCATCGTTTTTTTTATCGCAGGCCATAACTGTGAGCGCGATGAGCGCCAGGCCATATATTGATCTTTTCATCTTGTGTTATACTTGCATTAAAAATTGAACTTTAATCCGAAACGGCTCCAGTAAGAATAAAACTCACGCTGGATGTATTGATTGGCATTGCCCTGATATGCCTGCAAGGGCTGGTTGGTAAGGTTTAGCGCCTCAGCAAAAAGCCTGAACTGTTTGGTTATGGCGTAGCCGGCAGTGGCGTCCAGCTGCATGCGATTCTTAATGTAGATGTCTTCATCCTGTGAACCGCCTATTTCAGAAAGGTAACTGCCGTTGAAGTTCATAGACACGCGGGCCGAGAACCTGCGACCTTCGTAGGCAATGGATGCATTTCCCACATGGGCGGCTTGTCCGGGCAGGCGGATTTCCTCCGTAATACCAGCATTATCTTCGTTTGCATCACGACTTTGCAGGCGTGCATTCGAATGCGTATAGGTATAGTTTAGAAAAAGGCTGAAATCTTTCATAAATGGAATGAACGACAACCTGCGCTGGAAAGCAAGCTCTGCACCAACCACATTTGCTTCATTCCCGTTCTGAGATTGCGTAACATCTATGGCCGGAATGATAGCTGTACCCGTTAGCGGATACGGAGCATTGAAAATAACCTGCCTGTAAATAAAATCGTTGAGCCGCTTGTAGAAAAGACCCGCAGAAATAACACCGACCGAACCAAAATAGTGTTCAGCCATCAGGTCGTAATTAGTCGCGCTAACCGGCTTCAGGTTAGGGTTGCCAATCGTAGCCAGACGATCTTCCCGATTGATCTCCTGTGCAGGGATGATTTCCGAGAAGTTTGGCCTTGCGTACGAATAGGTAACTGCAGCACGCAGGTTACTGAACTGACCTAACTCATATTTAAAATGTATCTGCGGCAATACGAAGTCATATGTGCTGCTTCCGGTAACCGGGCGGATCGCTTCCAGGTCGCCGTTTGCGGCGATCACGACATCTTTAGATGCGTAGCTCACTTTAGTGCGCTCGTAACGCACGCCTGCCAGGACCATGAGTTTTCTGATCTGCTGGCGACCCATAATGTAGGCAGCGGTTACATCTTCAGAGGCCTCATATGATTCCAGAGCCTCGTCGGCGGCCTTGTCGGCAATCTGAAGTTCAAACTGTGCCGGATTGGCGTTAAAGTATCCGATCAAGCGGGTTACATCCAGCGGATTGCCCAGTGCATACCGGCCCTTCATAAATTCATCCTTTACGGGCGAACCCGCGAACCCGTCCAGATTCGGCACACCCCCGAAATTTTCGAAGGTATTCTGGCTGATCCGGTAGCTTTTGTCTTTTGTTCTTATCTTGGCCCCGAACTTAAGCAAGCCTTCGCTGTCTTTTATCTTATAAGGAATGCCTGCATTGAATTTAGCTGTAAGGTTTCTGTCTTTGGCGAGCGTATTGCCCATGCCCAACTCATCGAACTCATACAAACTGTTGTCGGTATAGTCGTCCTCCATATTTATTTTCGGAAAGCGTGTGTTGCTGTAATCAAGCGTTCCGGGGACATCGGCGACGAAACCGGCCTCGTTATCGTATGGCGTATGCTGCTCTGCATAGCTGTATTGTGCTTCATAGTCAAACAAAAACCCTTTAAATGTATGTCTGGCCCCTGCATTTAACGCCAAGACCGACTGCGCCTCGAAGCGATCTTTGGTAAGCTTTTCTATTTCTTCATCATTTGGGATGAATACGTAGCGGCGACGCCATTCGCGGTCGGTGAACCGGGAGTAGATGGTTCTGAGATATACTTCGTGGTTGTTGTTGATATGGTAGTCGAGGGATGAACTGAGGCCCAGACGCGTACGGGTAAGTTCATAATCACGAAGTTCGAACTCATTGTCGTTGACGGCGCGCTCGATCCCGTCTGACCCGAGGTTGTTTTGATAGTAGTTGCTGTTCAGCAGCAGACCGAACTGCTCATTTTTACCAAAACGCTGACCATACTGCAGTTGGCCCTGCATATTGCCTTTGTTCATCAGGTTATTGTATCCTCCGCCAATATGGCCGGCGATCATGGGCTTGCGCCCTTGTGCCAGGCGGGTAATCAGATTGATGGAGCCTCCTATGGCGTCACCGTCCATGTCGGGCGTAAGCGCCTTGCTTACTTCAATAGAGGCCAATTGATCTGACGGTATCGCATCCAGTGCAACGTAACGCACATCAGCTTCAGGAGATGGGATTTGCTCGCCGTTGATACTGGTGTTGGTAAACTGAGGGGCTAGACCGCGGACAGATACATACCGCCCTTCGCCCTGATCGCGCTCAATATTTACACCCGGTACCCGCTGCAGGGCTTCCGCAGCATTAGGATCAGGAAACTTTCCGATCTGGTCAGCAGCGATAACATTTCGGATGTTATCCGCATTCTTCTGTTGGTTAAGCGCCCTGGCCTGTCCATGCGTGTACCCTGTGATGACTACATTTTCTAAAACCGACTGGCGACTTTGCAATACGATGTTGACCAACTTTAGCTCGTTTGGGGCAATACTAACCCGTATTACGGTGTCTTTGTAGCCAAGGTACCTGACCGTAAGATTCAGGTCGCCCGCGTTCACATAGAACTGGTAATCTCCTTCGAGATCAGTCGCCGTTGCACTGCTCGTTCCATTTACCCTGACAATGGCACCGGTGAGCGCCTCGTTGTGTTCCCGGCCGGTTATCTTCCCCTTAATAATGCCCCTCTGCGCCATCGCAACGGAGCTGCTCAAAGAAAGCAATGCAAAGAAAAGTGTTTGTTTAAAGTTCATAAAAGTGTTTCGAATTTCGTTGCGGCAAAGATTGAGATTGCAGCAGTGTGGTTTGGATTTCGGCGCGTTACAAATCATATACAGTGCGCGGATAAGCATCAACAGAACAGCAACATCTCCTAAATAATTCAATACAAGTAGCTGATTTACAGTTGTATGAAATGAAACAGAACAGCCATTAAGTTTATATTAACGTATGATTATTGAAGTTTTAAGTGCCGGTATTTCAAAGTTTCTGCACAAAAGTGGTGAGGCTTTCACCTTCAGGTAAGCCGAGCTTCTTCCGGAGCCGGTAACGCGATATCCTCAGGCTGTCTGGCGAAATGCCAAGCATCGTGGCAATGTCCGCTGAACTGAGGTTCATTTTCAGCAGTGCGAGCAATCGCAGATCGGCAGCAGAAACCTGAGCGGCATGCTTTCTTACACTTTCAAAAAAATGTTCGTGTACCTTTTCAAACACCGCTCTAAAATCCTCCCAGCTTTTGTCCTGGTTATGGTTGATGTTAATCAGGCTGACCAACTGTTTAAGTTCCTTGCGCTGGTCCCGCTTGTCGTCCTTTACAATGGCATTGAGTTTTGTCTTGAGCTCCTCGAGCAACTCGTTTTTCCTGATAATATGAAGTGTATGTGTAGTTAGCTCCTTACTTTTGAGTTCCAGCTCACCTTTAAGTGTAGAACGGTTTTGTTCATGAAGTTTATGTTCGTTCCGGATTTTGAGGCGTTGCCTGCTGATGATGCTCAGTCCGAGAAGCGTGATGAGTACCGCAATGAGGGCAGCCCCAAAAGCGATCAGACGATTCAGGGACTTTTCACTTTCAAAACGGCTGATTGCATTGTCCTTCTGCTCCAGTTCAAACAGTGTTTGGAGCAGTGCCAGTTGCTTCTCATTATCTTCCGTATATATCTTCAAGAAGATGTTTCGGCCGGCCTCACTATAATGGTACGCGCTGTCATTACGACCGAGCAGGTTAAAAGCCTTGGAGAGGTCGCGGTAAGCGCTGCCGAGCTGATATTGATCGCCTAGCTCAACGGCCAGACCTGCCGCCTGTCTGGTGTATTTCAGGGACTCCAGGTAATTCCCCGACTTTCGGTACACGTCGCCGATATTATTATACACTTCAATTTGTGGCAGCCGGTTTTCGTCGGCTTGGTTAAGCGTAAGCGACCGGTTAAAATAAGTTAATGCAGAATCAAGCTGGAGCTTGTCCTCATGCAGGCTTCCAATGTTTTCGTAAATTTTGGCCAGCCCGCTTTTGTCATCCGACTTCTTATAATATGTAACCGCCAATTGCTGGTAATGAAGTGCCTTTTTATAAGCATTGGTTTTTTCGTGCGTCTGTCCGATCAAGCCGTAGGTCTGCGCCAATCCGCGCCGGTTGTTCAATGCTTTAAAGATAGCCAGTGACTGCGTAAAAATATCGGTGGCAGCATTATATTGTCGGCCGCGATAGTACGTGAGGCCAATTTTATTCAGATTCAGCGCAACTTTTAAGCGGGCATTTTCTTTGCGATAATATTTATCTGCTTTAAAAAAGTGGTCGAGCGCTTGCGAATAGGCCGTTTGATAGAAGAACAGATCACCGATCTGCTGGTAGGCATCGGCCGCAGAGAGGTGGTCGTCTGTTTTAAGTGCCCGGTCCAGATCCTGCTTAATCTTCAAAAATACTGCATCCGGCTCTTTTTGTGTCGGACCAGCAGAGGTCTGCGCGTGAGAAATCACGAACGCCGACAAGAAAAGAAAGAGGATTTTGCACACCATATTAATAAATCCGCACTAAAGTAATCAGTTCGTGTTAAGCCACTGTTAAGTGGTGCCTGGCTTGAAATTTCTGTCTGTAGTTTGTCTATACCGCGTTGTTGTCTGACAGATGAGACCGCGTCAAAGCATAAGGTCGCAATTAATGAAAACCAGGAGTAACCGGTCAGGGTTTAGATATACAAATCCATTCTCATGAAACTGAACCTGAAAACCCGCGGATACGGACTTGCCGCGCTCCTGTTCCTGCTGGGAAGGTACCCTGTTTCCTGGCTTTTGTCGGGCCGCAGGGGGAAATCCCTTAGCGATACGGATGTAGCAGATGAGACTGGAATTTTTTTCAAAAGCCCTACCGGCAATGTACTTTTTGTGCAAACCGATGGCCTTGCTCAGGATACTACTTTAGTATTTATTCACGGTATAAATTCCAGCAGGCAGCAGTGGCAGCACCAGCAGCAATATTTTAGAAGATATTACCGACTTATTTTGATTGACCTGCCCGGACATGGACGGTCGCCCGAGCCAGTTGATCTTTCTATCAAGTCACTGGCTATCGACCTTAGCCATATCCTGACAACAATGGGCATCCGGCAAGCTATTTTACATGGCCACAGTTTAGGTGGCATGATTATCCAGGAATACTGGAAACTGAAACTATCGCCCACACCAAAAGCAATAATTCTACAGAGTTGCAGCTATACCAATCCATTAAAGGCTATGCCCATCAGTCCGATCCCGCATCTGCTCCAATGGCCGGTCATCATTCCGGCACTCCGATATATCTCCAGTAAGACCAGCGCTTTTACCGCCTTGGGTTACGCGTCTTATAGTTCGGGAATAAGTGCCTTATTTTATCGGTTCCTGTTATTTTCAGGCGGGCAAAGTGCCGCGACGCTAAGGAAAATGGCGGATTTTGCGAAAAGAGTCAAAGCGAAAACGTCTGCAGAGGCGCTACTTCATGCATTTGCATTTGACGCGGGCAGCGCGTTGAAGACAATTCATGTGCCATGCCTGATTATTGCGGCACGCGAAGATCGTTTAATCGCGACTGAAGTCGCTCGTCGCCTGCATAAACAGATCAAAGACAGCGAACTGGTGATTGTTGATGGCGGACACCAAAGCCTGGCCGAATTTCCTGAACAAACAAACCGTGCGGTGCGCAGCTTTCTTCTCAAACAGTGAATTTAAGCAAGCATGAACAGATCCAGACAGATATACAACAGGACGGTCGTGGTGGACGGGCTGACTATATTCTACCGCGAAGCGGGCGAGCAAAGCAATCCTACCATTCTGTTACTTCACGGTTTTCCAACTTCCTCAACCATGTTCAAGAATCTGCTCGTGGCCCTTGCCGACCGCTATCACCTGGTAGCTCCAGACTATCCTGGATTTGGATTCAGCGACTTTCCGCTAATGAAGCATTTTGAGTATTCCTTCAATAACATCGCAGCTTCCATGCAGCGGTTTGTTCAAACGATCGGCCTTAAGCGCTTTTGGATATATCTGCATGACTATGGATGTCCGATTGGTCTGAGGATATGCCTTGCTGCTCCCGAGCGTGTGCTTGGCATCATCGTACAAAATGGCAACACTTACGAAGAGGGTCTGGGACCACAGTGGAACGAGACGAGGGACTATTGGCAACATCCAACCATTGAAAAGAAGAAAAAGGTGGCTGCGTTTCTCAGCAAAGCAGGTACCCGGGAGCAATACTATGCCGGACTCCCGGAACACCTCCACCAGTTGGTGAGCCCGGAAAGCTGGATACTGGATTGGGAAAGGATGAAAAGAAAGCGGAACATTCAGATGCAGTTTCGCCTTAATACAACCTACAAGTCAAACCTCGAAATGTTCCCGGTATTTCAGGAATATTTTAGAATGCACCAGCCCAAGGCAATCGTGATTTGGGGCCGATATGATCCTTTCTTTGATGTTGCAGAAGCTTATTGTTACCGAAGAGATTTGCCTGATGCAGAAATTCATATACTGGAAGGCGCGCACATGGTGCTGGAAACTAATTTTGGCGAGGTCTTACATCTACTGACCGAATTTATTCGCTGAGTAGCTTATTGACTTAATAAGAACGCCTCACCTATACTGGTAACATCCTCGGCGGCGTTGGAGAGAATTACGATTCCAAATTTCTTTTTGCTGTGGAATCCAACAAAAGATCTGAATCCACCGGTACCGCCTGAGTGATGCAGATAATCTGATGTTATGCCTTTATTAATCCTCCAACCTAACGCCATATCTTGGGTTCCTCCTGCAAAGGTGATTTGATGACTGGTTTCTATAGCCCTTTCTAAGGGGCTCTTACTGCCAAGCTGGGCCCGCACATATTTGATCATATCGTTCAGCGTAGATTTGATTGCGCCGGATCCCTTTAAAGCTCCAAGGTCCCATGGCGATGCTGGTTTGCCTTGCTCGTCGTAGCCTTGCGCAAGTCGCTTCCGGTCATTGGCCGAAAGTGTTACAAACGTATTTTCCATGTCGAGGGCGGAGGTGATTTGATCTCTGATGAGTTGCTCGAAACTTTGACTGGAGTTGCGCTCCAGGATTGTACCAAGCAAACCTGCGCCTAAATTGGAGTAGTCAAATGATTTTCCGGGCATGGTAGTCGGCCGGTAAGTGCGCAAAAAGCTATACAAAGAGTCGGACGTATAATGCTTGTATGGGTCGGCCGGATTTACATCTCCCAGAAAAATATTAGCTGGCAGTCTGGGTAACCCTGAGGTGTGGTTGGCAAGGTGAATGAGTTTCAAAGGATTGCCCTGGAAAGCTAATTCTGGAATATCTGTGGGTAAATACCTGTTCACGGGATCTTCTAATTTCATCTTGCCGGCAGTAACTGCCTTGGCTAGAAGTAATGCATTAAAGGTTTTTGTTACTGAGCCGATTTCAAAGATTGTTAGCTCCGGATCAGGCAACTGCTCTTTTAGCTTGTTTACCGAACCATAGCTATATCTGTAAATATTCCCTCGATCAATGATGGCTATAGTGATACCGCAGGTGTTGCCTTTTTGAATATAGGGCCTAACTAATCTTTCCACACGCAGGTCTATGGAATCCTTGAGTGGGTTATTTGAGGCGACTTGTTCTTGCTTAGCTGGAATTTGGGTTGCAACCTGCGCGAAATTTAAGCGATTAATCTTACCGTCTTGATCTAGCTTAATGGAAACGATTTGATCTGATTTATCAAAGGAACATAGATAATCCCAGCCTTTGTCGGTCTGACCTTTGAATGTGATGCTATTCCACTGACCGGTCTTGGCATAAAACTTTGCCATACCCTCCTGAAATTGAAACTGAGTCATTTTCTTATGAAACTCTGCAGAGGTGTTTTTGTAAATTTTTTCGGGTTGTTGCAGGTTGTAATGCAGGCGAACCTGGTTCAAAAGGGAGTCAGTAGGTGTATTTGCTTGCCCGAAGCACGGGATATTGCACAGAATGAATGCAACTGAACTGAGTGCGTAAATAATGCCGCTTTTTATGGTCGTCATGTTAAAACGTTTAATAGGGTGCAATTATTAGACGTTCAGAACCGGTAACTGTTACTGTTTAATTTTCCAACGTTGAACTTCTGCTGGATGGTCTTAATTGTAAAACCTGGATGATCAAAGCTGTCGAATCAATGCCTTACTTTGTCTGCATAGCTTAATAACATAATAAAATTCACTATGAAAATCTTAGTAGTTGGCGGAACAGGGCTGATTGGTAAAGACGTCAGCAAAAAATTGACCGAAGCAGGTCATGAAGTGATTATTGGCTCGCCATCAAATGGCATAGATGTCGTTTCGGGCGAAGGTCTGGCGGAAGCTCTGGAGGGTACAGATGTGGTGATCGACCTGTCTAATTCTGCATCGCCGGACGATCAAACGGCTTTGAATTTTTTCCGTGCTGCGGGTGAAAATCTTGCAGCCTCGGAGAAGAAGGCAGGTGTGAAGCACCACCTTGTGCTGTCGATAGTCGGGACAGACCGTGCTACCTATATCGGTTACCTTCAAGCAAAAAAAGAACAGGAGGATAACGTTAAAAACTCCGGTATTCCTTATACCATCATTCGATCCACGCAATTTCATGAGCATATGGCTACTTTGATTGCTGTTCAGGGCAACGAGACCGAGGTGAACATCTCAACCGTGGATTACCAGCCCATAGCAGCAGCAGACGTCGTAAATTTTGTCGTGCAACTGTCGCTAGAAGAGCCAAAAAATGGCACGGTCGAGATCGCCGGCCCGGAACGAGCCTTGATGACTGAGTTCGTTCAAAAATATATTCAGGATAGAGGCGAGAGTAAAGTCCTTGTATCAGATGATAATAACAAGTACATGTTTTACGAGATCCCGAAAGATCTTTTGGTGCCGCTTGGCGAATTTCGCTCTGGTCTGATCACTTTTAGCGACTGGCTTAAGTCTAACTGAAATCTTGAGTTATATCGCCTGTGCGAGAATGTGCATAAACTTTTCCATCTCAACACTGTCAAGCGATGCAAAGCCGACCCTAATCCCATTTATGGTATTGGAGTAACGATGTAGACTGCCGTCATTCATATAGATGCCTTTCTCGTACAGGCGTTTGGACAATTCTGTTATGGAGTAATCATCAGGAAAAATGATCCAGACCGCCATGCCCCCCTGTGGAATCGCAAATCGGACAAGGTCTCCCACAGAAGCCTTTAAAAGTTTGCAGAACTGGTCGCGCCGCTGACGGTATAATTTTACCGACCTGTTTAAATGGCGTTGCATTTCGCCGGTGCTGAAAAGATGGGCTACAGACTCTTCAAATAAGACGTCGCCACGTATTTCCATCAACTGCTTAAATTTTGATGCTTGCCGTATGAAATCTTCGGTTCCAACCAGGTAGCCCAGCCGGATCGAAGGTGCTAAGGTTTTGGAGATAGAGCCAGCATAAAGCACAAAGCCGTTGTGATCTGCACTGGCTAAGGGCAAAATCGGACTGTTGTTATAATGGAAATCATAGTCGTAATCATCTTCTATAACCGGCAGCTGATATCTGCGGATAATATTCAACAATTGCATTCTCCTCTGTGCACTAAGGGTTACGGTAGTCGGATGGTGATGGTGGGGAATAATGTATAAGAGATCTGGCCGGGATCTGCTGCAGATTTCTTCTATCGCATCCACATCGATGCCGTTCTCGTCGACTTTTACTTTCAATAATGTTGCCCCTAATTGTTCAAACAGCTTGTCTGCCAATACATAGTTCATCTCCGCAACGATAACCGTACTCCCCGGTTGCAATATCATGCTTGCCGCTATATAAATCGCTGGTTGCGCCCCCTGCGTAATCAGCACATTCTCGCTTTCAATGCTTAGCGCGCGCGTTTTTGACAAGAAATTGGCTAATTCCCTTCGCAAAGAGGTACTCCCGGCTGCGTTGCCAGTCAATTGCGGCCCGAGCAAATAGCTCTTAGTTAGTAAGCTTTTGTAACGATTGATGATCGAATTAATTGGTGCCAGTCTTTGGTCGGGATAGCCGTCATTGACCATTAAATGATACGGCTTTACCTCCCTATGCGGAGGCCGGTCGAAACTTATCTGGCTATAAAAATCGGATTGGGCGGGAATCTTTGCTGTCAGCAGGTTGCCTGATCTGAAAGACATTGGATCCGGCACAGGTAATTGCCTTGACACAAACATTCCTTTTTTTCCTATGACCTCCAGCCATCCCTGCGCTCTGAGCTCATCATAGGCGGCGATCACCGTTGTGCGATTAAGTTTGATCATAGCAGCCATATTCCGGCTGGAAGGTAGTTGATGTCCCGGCTTAATTTTACCATTCCTGATCAGAACAATAAGTGCGTTAGCCAATTGGCTGAAGACAGGTGTTGTGGCAGTTCTGTCGATCAATATTAAGTTGCTAAAAGGTAATGTCTGGACGGTCATGGGTGGTGCATTATAGACAAAAATACTATGCAACAGCGGAAAAATTATAGCTATCTTACATCCAGTTTCGTCTCTCAAAAATACTCTATAAGATGAGGATCAAATTAATCATACTTGGTTTCCTTTTAGCTGGAAGCAGTTTTTGTGTTTTAGGTCAGGAGAAAAACGGGAGGGTTGAGCTTATGCATGGTGAAATGGAACTGACACTAGACGTCTCGAATATGAAAGATACGGCTGGTCGATTTCGCTTCATGATTGCTGGAAAGGTCTTTTACCCGCCAGTTGTAGATGGAAAAGCTGTTGTGCGACAAGAGCTGCACGAACCAAGACGTTGCATTCTTTCTTTCATTACCCGTGAGAAGATAGACAACAATCGGGGTGTGGAGCCGCAAGATCTTGTTCCGGAGATGTCAGACCAGTTTTTCTTTTTAGGTGTCCCTGGTAATAATAAGATTGTCGTTAAGGGGACTTTGTCAGCCAGTGAAATTATTTCGCCTTCATTTCAACAAGTCAAATATAGGGCGCTACTGGACCTAAAAGATAAGTATGACACAGAGTTCGAAAAAGAAAATAGCGTGCTCATAAAGGGGGTCGAAAGTCAGCGGGACACACGTATAAGGGATTCTTTGCGTACTGTTTTGTTCAGCATTCATAAAAACGCTTACAACAAGTATTATAACGATAAAATACTTGGTTTTGTGAGAGCTAACCCCGACGCTGCAGCATCTCTGGTCGAACTAGAGGAGTACACACGTGATCGCCATTTAGAAAATAGTACGTTGTTAGACTCCTTATATGACAATTTAACCTATCAAATGAAGTCTTTGCCTATGGCCGAACTCATTAGAAGAAGGTTGCGCTCCTTGAACTTCAACAATAGGAGCGTTGGGACTACCGCACCCGACTTCACCCAAAAAAGCCCTGAGGGTAAACCAATATCGCTAAAGGACTTTAAAGGACATGTTACCTTGCTTGAGTTTTGGGCGAGTTGGTGCGGGCCCTGCAGGTCTGCAAACCCGGCACTCGTACGACTGTATAAGAAATATTATCCCAAAGGGTTTCGGATTTTGGCTGTTTCGCTTGATACTAATTTGACTGACTGGCGAAAGGCTATAGAGACGGACGACCTTGAATGGGAACATGTATCTGATTTGAGTTCCAGGAACACTACAGCAAAATTATATGCGGTGGCTGGAGTACCTTCAAACTTCCTTATCGACGAAAACGGAAAGATAATAGCCGTTAATCTGGAGCTAGGTAAACTTGATGAGAAACTAGAGAGTCTGTTAAATGCTTCTTCCGTCCAATAAGTAAGGTCAGTATCTTTTTTTGAAGTTGGATGTTTGCCGAATACAGGTTTTGATCAATCTCAAAAGCTGCTCATAAACTATGTTTAAACTAAACAATCTTCAACGATGTTAATGGCACGGGGCGTCTTACAGCCTTGTTAACCTTAATGTGCTATGAAAAAGGAATCTACGTTGTTTAGTGCCATATTATTGATCGGGCTTTCATTGAGCTCATGCGGTGGTAAGAATACCAGCTCAAATGTGAATTCGCCCGGCGATGAGAAAACCGGAAAGGATAAGTTGCTTGAAACGGGAGCTGACCTTCTCCAGGATAAGACGCCATTAAAGCATTTCAACGCCTACCTGGACGGTTTTCATTTCTATAATGGCAATATTAACGCTCAAATGGAAGCTCACCATTACGTTAGCCAATTGAATGAGGATATGTACCAGGCAATTATCTTTGACGGTAATGGGAGAGATGCAAAAATAATGGGTGTGGAGTATATTATTTCCGCAGAACTTTTTAAAAGTCTTTCCGAAGAGGAGAAAAAACTTTGGCATTCTCACCATCATGAGGTGAAGTCAGGAACATTGATTGCGCCTGGTATTCCGGAAGCGGCGGAACATGAGTTGATGGAGAAACTTGTGTCGACCTATGGAAAGACTATACATACATGGCATACCGACCAGCAGCGCAGTCTGCCTATCGGTGCGCCTATGATTATGATGGGTTTTACCAAGGATGGGCAGATACATCCAAAATTGGTTGAAGAGCGGGATAAGCGCTTCAATATTTCAACCGCTGAAAAGAAGAAAAACAGGGCAGATATCCCGATGCCAAGGGTCGACCCTATGGCAAACGCCTGGGAAAAAGGGCTACTGAGGCAGTTTGTTATCACCAATAAAGTTGACAGTGCAATGCATAAACATCAGGGACCAGTGCAATTGGAGGATGGTGGTAGTCATTGAAACAAAAGCAAATTCGCGTCTTTTTGCTATCTTTAACCATGCAAGAAACCGATAACACCCAAAGCGAGGATTCTAGTGGATTAAGAAGCCAGGTAAGGGAAGGGCATATCCGCGAACATGCAATGGATTTAGCACTGAAAGATCAGGAAGTGCTGATTAGAAAACTTCGTCTGGCTGAGGAGCGCAGTGCCATGCTTGCTTCAATCGTAGACTCCACGGAGGATGCCATCATCAGCAAGGATCTGAACGGTTTTATTACCAGTTGGAACAAGTCAGCCGAGCGGATATTTGGTTACCGTTCTGAAGAAATGATTGGCCAGTCGATACTGAAGTTAATTCCTGACGACCGCCAGGATGAAGAGGCCTTAATTCTCAGCAGGCTTCGCCGGGGAGAGCATATGCGGTCTTTTAATACCAAAAGAGTCACTAAAACAGGCCGGCTGATTGATGTTTCCCTGACTATTTCACCCGTAAAAGATGAAAAGGGAGCCGTCATTGGTGTTTCGAAAATCGCCCGGGATATTACTGAGGCCATTGAGGCTGAAAAGCAGGGTGCTATGCTTTCTGCTATCGTATCCAACTCCGAAGATGCCATCATCAGTAAGAATCTTGACAGTATCGTTACCAGTTGGAATGACTCTGCGCAGCGATTATTTGGGTATTCGGCAGCAGAGATGATTGGGCAGTCCATTGTAAAGCTGATTCCGGACGACCGTTTGCAGGAGGAACCGGAAATTATTGCAAAGTTAAGCAGCGGGCAAAGGGTTGATCATTTTGAAACGAAGAGGCTGACCAAGTTTGGAAAACTTCTCGATGTTTCCTTATCAATTTCGCCCGTCAGGGATTTAAGTGGCAGGATCATCGGTATTTCCAAAATCGCCAGGGATATCACCTATAAAAAAGAGGAGGAACAGCGGAAAAATGATTTTATAGCGATTGTAAGTCATGAACTCAAGACCCCGCTTACCTCTATGCGTTCCTATGTGCAGCTTGCCCTGGCAAAGGCACTTGAACGGGGAGATGGGTTTACTGAAAAAGTACTGAAGCGCGCCGACGCGCAAACACGTAAGATGACCGGTCTGATCCAGGACTTCTTGAACCTTTCGCGACTGGAAGAAGGGAAAATGACGCTGAACCTTTCTGAATTTTCGTTGAGCGAATTGATTAACGAGGTGGTTAGCGATACTTTAACCTTAAGCCCGGCGCATGAAATCATATACGAGCCCTGTGGCGAGATGCGCATACGCGCGGACCGCGAAAAGCTTAGTCAGGTTGTCATCAATCTGTTAGGAAACGCGATCAAATATTCACCTGAAGACACAACCATTCGTATCGAATGTAGTTCAACCGCACAGGAGGTTACTATTAGAGTGATTGACCAGGGATATGGTATCCCACCTGAGGATCAATCCAGATTATTCGAAAGATTTTACAGGGTTAACGACGGCAGGCAATTGAACATATCCGGTTTTGGGATTGGCTTGTACCTGGTTTCCGAGATCGTAAAATTACATGGCGGGGAGATTCGCGTTGAAAGTGAAGTTGGAAAGGGATCTATTTTCAGCATCATGCTGCCTTTAGCGTCATTGAAGTAACCTTTATGCTTGCTTATCAGCATTTCAGATTCAATCTATATTCCGTACTTCTTACAGGATGGTTAATGTTTTATGCATTCTCACTACCAGCTCAAGTACCCCGGCATAAAAGCACAGATCTTAAAAGGGATCTCGAATATCTGGAAGATAGTTTAAGGGCTAACTATCCCTCTCTTTACCGCTATCATACACGGGGTCAGATCGACAGAAAGTTTAGCGTTTTGGGTCGTATGGGCGACAGCATTTCAGCTTTAACTTTCCTGGCTGATCTGAGGCATTTGATCAGTTCGCTCAAAGACGGGCACATGTATGTTGGACTGACACCGGCGCTGAAGAGCTATCTGAAAAAGGAGGCCCTCTACTTTCCTCTAAGATTATACCTTGAGTCCGGGAGAACGCTGATAGCTGCTGATCGTGAAAATCAGATCGGTCCTGGAACTGAACTTCTCCGGATAGACGGTATCCCTGTCTCTCAGATCAGGGCGCGGTTATATGGCTTTATTTCCGGAGATGGCAGCATAACAACAAAGAAGCGGTTGGTTTTGAATAATGTATTTCACTTTTACTATTTGATGGCATACGGTGCACGGCGTTCTTTTACGGTTACTTTAAAAATGGCTGACGGCGACATCAAAACCAGGCAGATTGCCGCGGTTCCTGAAAATCTTATTCCTGCGGCACCTGTTATGGAAGACAAAAGAAAGTTACTGGAGCTCACAATAGGGAACGACGACGTGGCGCTGTTGCGTATCGGTAGCTTCGATCTTAACGAGTTTGCTCAGGCGGGGCTCGATTTCCCTGTGTTTTTGGATAACGTTTTTCATCAATTGGCTGAAAAGAACATACAAAAACTAATCATAGACCTGCGTGGAAATGGTGGGGGCAGGGACCTGTATGGCGCAATGTTATATCGCTATCTTGCTGACAGGCCTTTTAGGTATTATCAGGCCTTATACGCGTCTACACTTAATTTACCTTATCGGGAGTTTGCTAAAGGTAATTCTTCTTTCAACGATCTGCAGCCTGCCATGTTAAAGCCGGTGAATGGCGGTTACCGTTTGGACAGCACGGCTCATGATAACCTTAAAGTCCAGCAGCCGGTCGCCCGAGCTTATACCGGCAAGGTTGTATTTATAAGCGATGGTTTGACGTTTTCGACTGCTGCGGAGTTTTGCGCCGTGGCAAAGGCGCATAAGCGAGGTATTTTTGTCGGAGAAGAAACTGGCGGGACGGCAGTTGGAAATACATCGGGCAATTCAAAAGAAATAATACTGCCTGTTAGCCAACTAACGGTGTCTTACGGTTTAATACGCTATCATGTGACTGATCCGCAGGGAAGCCGCCGGGGTGTGGTGCCCGACTATAGCATTGGTTTAACGTTACAGGATTTACTTACACAGCACGATGCTCCAATGGAAGTTGCCAAACGCCTTATAAACAGTCGTTCAAAATAAATGTCGGGTAACAGTTAATTGATCAATTACCCCTGGCCTGCATCATCGCGCCCAGAAAGGTTTCAGGCGGTTGAGCGCCAGATACACTCAGCTTTTGGTTGAAGATAAAGAAAGGAACGCCTCGTATACCGATCTGCTGAGCAATCTGCTCGTCGCGGCGAACTTCATTTGTAAAGTCTGATCCGGCAAGCATGGTTTCTACGGACAGTTTACCGAGCCCTGCCGCAACGCCGAGCTCCGTTAGAACGGAATGCTCGCTGATGTCCTTTCCATAAGTGAAATGAGCTTCAAAAAGCTTTTCTTCAACGGCGTCAGCCAGGCCTTCTGTTTTGGCCAATTGGATAAGCCTGTGCGCGTCAAAAGAATTAGCCACAACGGAAATGTCCAGTTTAAAATCAAGACCCACCTCAGCTGCAGTAGCCGTAACGCTTTCCTGCATCTGCTGTGCCCATTCGAGGGGTCTGCCATACTTATCTGCCAGATATTCGGCGGAGCTGACACCGGGAACGGTCTCCGCATTTGGGTCGAGCTCAAAGCTGTGCCATTCTACTTCAACTTCTTCTTTATAGGGAAACTGTGCTAGTGCGGCTTCAAATTTTCTTTTGCCAATATAACAAAACGGACACCTTACGTCCGACCAGATATCTACTTTCATGTTGTTGTAAATTACGCCATACCCATATCAAACCGCCTGCCACTTACTTAACCAACGGCAAGGTGTTCATCATCAGCGATACGGCTGTCGACACACCAAAAGCCGATGCCGGCTTCTCATCAGGTGTCTTCGTTCCCCATTTGGTTTGGATCAGATCTAGCTTGTTTCGGTTCTCGAACGCCACCCTGGCATTTAAAAGCAGCCAATCTACCAGGTCTGTTTTCTTTGTTTCCAGCGTGTACAGCCTTGCGTAACGCATAAAGATACCCTTAAAGCCCGGCAGGTCATTGCCGCCATCTTCGTTGTTCATTACCTGGCCCTTATACATATCTTCCCTGATATACTTGGCGATCCGCTCTGCGTCCTGCAGGTAGTTGGCCTCTCCGGTGTACTTATGCAGCATTACTGCAGCGCCTAAAAAGGTGCCCTGATTGTAAGTCGAACTCCAGGTTCCGATTTTGATGAGCCCGGTTTTTTTGTCAAGGTCGATATTATCGTTTACCTTCCCGGTTTCCTGGTTGAACAGGTAGACTTTAGACCAGCTATACAAAGCGATGGCTTTATCGTAGTAGGTTTGGTCGCCCGTAGCCTGAGCCAGGTAGCAGGAGGCCACAATGGCTGGTCCCTGTATGCAGGCATTTTTTGAAGTCTTGGTTTCAAACCAATTCAGGCCGCCACCGTACTTGTTCGTAAAGGCCCGTGCATACATTTTATCAAACTGGTCTTTACTTTTTTCTAGATATGCTTTGTTGCCTGTGTGCGCATAAGCGCGAACGCAGGCGATGGCTATCCAGGCGATGTCGTCATTGAATTTATTGTACATCCAGTCGCCCGTGTGCTGTTCAATAAAGTTCAGGTACATGGCGTCGAACTTTTTCAGATATGCCTTGTCGCCGGTCACTTCGTAGGCATCAAGTACAATCTCCATCATCTCCGCCCTGTCCCAAAACCCCTTGAATTTCTCTATGTTGTATTGGGTATACCAGGCATCGAATATTTTTTTGGCGATTTTAGGTGTTGGGACGGGTTTGTCGCTGCCAGCGCTAGCGCCTGTGGTTTGCGCATAGGTGGAGCCAGCGCATAAAAGCATTGCGATAAGCAGGCATCGCAGGTAAATAGATATGTTCATAAAGTTGGTAATTTGTGTGTGCCTGCTAATATCGTATTAATTGCCGTATACTCGTTGCATATTGTCGAGATTAACCGAAATACGTTTTTTACGCAGCGATTAAATGTTATCCTTTCAGCCTGCCCGCAGGATGGGTCAGGACGATCATTTGATTATTGGTTGGTATTATTACGGATAATTTTCTGCTATGATTAGAATATATTCATTAATACTTGCTTGTCTGCTGGTTAGCCAAAGTTTGGTCGCGTCTACTAAAAATCCCGTTAAGCCGAATGTGGTAAACATTGTAAATTTTATCAGGTTGCTTGAGCCTCGTGACGCTAAAATTACTCAAGATGTTTTGTACAAGACGGTGGTAGAGCAAGTGAAGATGATGAAGGCGTATAAGTTAGGTGGTACCTTCCTGCTTCAGTATGATGCGCTGATGGACAACAGATATCAGCAACTGCTTAAGTCGTTGCCCAGAGATAGTTTTGAAATCGGCGGATGGTGGGAGCTTCCGCAGCCATTGGTAGAGAAAGCCGGCTTAAAATGGCGTGGCCGCTATCCCTGGGACTGGCACGCCAACGTTGGCTTCTCTACAGGTTATACGCCGGTGGAAAGGGAAAAGCTCATAGATGTGTACATGAAGGATTTTAAAGCGGTATTTGGTTATTACCCCAAATCTGTAGGCTCTTGGTTCATAGACGCACACAGTTTAAACTACATGTACAACAAATACAAAATTGTTGCTTCGAGCAATTGCAAGGACCAGTATGGAACAGATGGCTATACCTTATGGGGCGGTTACTGGAACCAGGCTTACTATCCAAGCAAAATCAATGCTTATATGCCTGCGCAGACCGAAAATAATCAAACCCCTGTGCCGATCTTCAGAATGCTCGGCAGCGATCCGATCAGGCAATACGACACCGGGATTAGTACAACCTGGCAAGGAGTAATCACGCTGGAACCAGTTTACCCGGAGGCTGGGGGTAGTGAACAGTGGGTGAAATGGTTTTTGAAGCAGTTTGTAGAAAGCAAGTCGATGGAGTTTAACTATACACAAGCCGGGCAGGAAAATTCCTTTACCTGGGATGCGATGAAAAAGGGCTTTGAAATACAGCTTCCACTTATCGCGAAGTTGCGCGATCAGGGCAAGGTTAAAGTTGAAACTATGGAGCAATCGGGCCTGTGGTTCAGAAAGAACTATAAAGTAACTCCTGCTACTGCATTTACAGTGAGCGAAGATATTGGCGGCGGCAACCACCGTACCGCATGGTTCAACAGCCGTTTTTATCGTACCAATCTGATTTGGGAAAACAACAGTCTGCGCATCCGTGATATTCATTTGTTTGATGAGGATTTCCCCTCGCAATATACTACAGGTGTAACCACGACAAATGAATGTGCTTTTTATACGCTTCCGGTGGTAGACGGTTATTTATGGAGTAAAAAGGCCGAGTTGGCAGGGATACGTTTCATTGCAAAAAGCGGTGATTCCGAGGTATTGCTTAAAGGCGCTGACCCCGTTTTCTCTGATGAGGAAAAAGGGAAACTTAAGATCTCCTGGCCCTTAACCAGTCACAAGGGTACCATTGAGCTGGTGATGGATGAAAGAAATTTTCATGTAAGTTATCATGGCAGCGACAAGCTGGAATGGCTGTTGGAACTTAAGGTTGCTGAAGGCATGAAGTTGCCTTTCACGGAAGTTACTCCTGATAAGGTTAATGCTTCGTTTGAAAATATGCGCTACAGCCTCATTTCCAGCAAGGGCAAATTTGAAAAAGGGTCTGAGGAAAGTATATTCAGGATAGTCCCGCAAAAACAGCAGATTAGTCTGGTAATGACGAATGGCCGCTAATAATTACGCTTATTTGTTTTTCATGATATTGAACCTGTACTGGTAGTTGAACATAATGTACCGTCTGAGTATTTGTTGCTCATACATTACAGTTGAGTTTCCACTCCCAAACCTGTCTACAGAAATGTTTTGATTAAGAAGGTCATATACGGACAACTTAAATTCTCCGCGATCCCTTTTTTGCGTCAATAAGGACACCGCCAGATTTAGAATGTGGGAATCTCCTGTAAAGCCTTGTCCGATTTGAGGAGCATGACGGTACGAATAGTTTGATTCTATAACGATCTTTTTTGGTAGCCTGAAAGTTCCTGAAGCACCCAACACTTGCGTATTGTTGGTTACATCGTTGAAGTTGTTGGTGTAGGTGGTAAATGAATGATAGTTGCGGTAAGAGAGGTTAACCAGGGCCAGAGATTTATAGTTCAAGTTCAGATTCTGTGTAAAGCCAATGTTGCCGTATCGTTGCCGGGCTTCCTGGTTGTTGAGGAAAATTACCTGGTTCTCCGCATAACCACTGAGTCCGGTATTCATGGAGAACTGCCATTTCTGCGATTTCTTAAATTGCTTGTTTAGGTTAATTCCCCCGTTTATCGACGATCTGCCGTCCTTGTTTACCACAGTGGCGGTTGTGAATCCGTTCTCGTCGGTGAGCGTCTGCTGAACGAAACTATTTTCATAAAAGGTTGCGTTGGCATATCCGCTCAGTCCGAGCATTCTTGGTGTGTTGTATTTGTAGAAGTTGCCGTTCAGTCTCCGAACCCTGATTGCGCTCAATTCAGGGTTTCCGACAAATTTGTATTGTGCCGAACTTACTCTTTCCAAAGGCTGCATGTTATACAATGAGGGCAGGTCTATCCACTCTGAGTAAGAAACGGAGAAGCGATCGTAGTCGATGGTTAATGAAGGGAACCAAACCGTAAACCGTTGTCGGATATCATTCGCGGAAGCATTAAACTTGTTATTAACGTTTTGAATCTCCAAGTCGATGGCAGCCCTTATCCTAAGTTTGGGGTTAACCTGGTAGTTCAATAAAGGTTTGATGTTTTGGAAAAAGCCTGTCCGCACAAAATCATTGCTTTGGTCATCAATAAACCGGTCGTATTGTGTGGTTGAAGGGTTTAAATCATAACTTTCGACGGGTTGTGCCCAGCGGTAGTATCTGCTGTTTGTGAAAAATTCGGCTGTTAATTTTTTCGTGAGCGGCAGGTTGTACAATATGGATAGGCCCGACCATCGTGTACTGCTGCCTGATTTAACATGCCTGTCCAGCAAAAAAGGTTCGACCGTAGATGTTAATGGAGTCAGCTGACTGAAGTTGTATGCATCTGTTCCACTTCCGTCGAGCGTGAGCACATTGTTCAGCGTTAATGACCGTCCTTTTTTAAATCTTTTATAATAGTTCAGATTGTGGGAAAAGGCATCGCTATAAGATCTGTTGTAGTTGTGCCCGTCGGTCTCGCTGATTCTGTCCACTATTGTATTAGACAGGTTCAAGAGACTCTGATAACGACTATTTCCGGGTGAGAAGTTCATGGCGGGGCGATAGCGCAATACCGTGTTTGTGTCCGGTTTCCACTCCATCAAGCCTCCTACAACATGTGAGTACGAGCTACGGCGGGATGCATCGGTCCGCCAGGAAGTGACTACAGTATTGTCGAGAAACTGCTCATTAAGCACCCTGGTTTCATTGGAGTGAATGGTGTTGCCAAAGAAATAGGCGAGGTTAAGTTTCAATCTGGTGCCATAGTCGTTGTTGACATTTAGTCCGCCCGAACGGACGGTCGTGAACCCGCCGCCCGGGCTTCCACCGAAGTTTCCGTTATCAACCAGATCACTTCCCGACCGGTTGAAACCGCCCATACTAAACAATTCGTCTCTGCTAAAACCGGTGCTGTTTAAATTGTTGGTGGCACCTAATACGCTAAACTGAAGTGTGTCGCGGAAACTGCTCAGTATACCGCTGGCCTCGTATCGGTCGCGCGTGCCGGCGCCGCCCGCAAATCTGCCGATAGTACTCTTCTTAACCGCACTTTTTAGTTTAAGGTTGATAATGTTCTGAAGGTTGATCTCGCTTATTCGTCGGTCGGGATCATTCTCACGATCCAGGTACACCTGTATTTTGTCTATCAGCTCTGCATCAAGGTTCTTCAGGGCCACGAGCTGGTTGGTGCCGAAAAACTCCTTGCCGTCAATTAATATTCTACTGGTACCGCGACCGTTTACCAGTATTTCGCCGTTTTCATTTACCTGAACCCCGGGCAATAGTCGCAGCAACTCCTCCACAGCAGCGTTAGGCCGGGTCTTAAAAGCTTCTGCGTTAAACTCAATGGTGTCCTTCTTTAGCATCACCGGGGTTTGTTCACCTTTGATGACGATCTCGTCAAGGCTTCTACCGTTCAGCTTTATGATGCCGAGGTTGAGCTCGCCTGGCTTGAGCATTAGTTCACGTCTGTATGTGTTATACCCTACATACGAAACGATAAGTTTTAACGGCCTGGTAGTGGGCAGTCTTGACAACTGGAATGTTCCGTCGTCTTTGGTAACGGTGTAAGACACTAACGAGGTGTCCCGCGCATTTACAACGGCTACGGTCGATAGTCCGAGGTTTTTGTTGGTTAAGGAATCGCTTACCACACCTTTTATAGAGGCCGTGTTTTGGGCATACGAAATGCCGCCGGCAAGGCAGAGCGAGAGCATTAAGAGGATCTTCTTCATGAAAGCGTTGATATCTGGTTGTATTCTGGGATTAAGATAAGGATTTTCAATTAAACAGGAGTTAAGAAATATTTTGACATTTATTTGCGAAACTGATTGGTTGCGTATATATTTGCAACCAATCAGTTTCGTATTACAAAAAATGAGAAGAGATATTTTTCAGGCCATAGCGGATCCCACCAGGAGAGCTATTCTATTGCTTCTGGCTGTACAATCCATGACACCGAACGGTCTGGCCGAACATTTTGATACAACACGGCAGGCGGTGTCTAAGCATCTCCGGGTGCTCACAGAATGTGAGATTGTAAAGCAGCAGCAACAGGGCCGGGAAATTTATTATCATTTAGAGGCGGAAAAGATGAACGAAATAGAGCAATGGCTGGAGCGCTTCAAACAACTTTGGAGAGCGCGTTTTGATCAGCTCGACGATGTGCTGGAACAACTTAAAAAGAACAGAATATAAAACCTGAAATCTTAATGATCATGAACAAAGCAATTCTTTTTGATTTTATTGTAGACAAGGAGGCAAAAAAAATTAATGTAAGCCGTTCCTTTAATGCACCACTTGAGCTGGTCTGGGCGGCCTGGACCGACGCTAGCATACTAGACCTGTGGTGGGCGCCTAAACCATGGAAAACGGAGACTAAGTCGATGAACTTTCGTGAAGGCGGTCGCTGGCACTATGCCATGGTTGGCCCCGAAGGCGAGCGACATTGGTGCCTGTTTGATTATGACGAGATCGAACCAGAGCGCCGCTACTCCGGCCAGGATTCGTTTTGCGACGAAAATGAAGTACTTAGCACCGAAATGCCTCGGATGCGCTGGAATAATAAATTCGCGGCCAATGAGGAGGAGCGCACTATGGTTAATGTAGAAGTTAGCTTCGACAAACTGGAGGATCTCGATAAGATCATCGAGATGGGCTTTAAAGAGGGCTTTACGATGGGAATGACCAATCTCGACGAATACCTGGATGCCCGGCTTAATCGTTCTGCCGGCTCCTGATCTGTTTATAAGGCAGCGACAAAGAAATTTTTGTGCCGCTGCCTTTTACAAAAGTTATCCTCATATTATTGTATGGCCGCTACCCAATCAGAATGCTTACACATTTCGCACTCGCTTTGGTTGTATTCAGTCGTGTTTCCGCAATGCCGGCAGGCCTGGCGCTGGGGATCGTGCTCGAACTTGTCTATAAATTCCTTATCCCAGTCCGGCAATATGGTCAGTCCCGGTTCGGGTTTGTCGCTGCGTATAAGGGTGAATGTGCCCGGCGCCTCGAGGTATAACCGACGCACCTCGCCCAGATGGCGTATTTCACTGGCGCGGAGTTGAGCAAACAAGCGTTCTCGACTTATCCTGCTGTTCTTCATATTTTCAAGGTGCATCCTGCCGTCGGCCACAAGCGTTGCGTCACTGCCCTGGGAGAACGCTTCAAAAGCTTCATTGCGTGCGGCGCGGCGGGCTATGATCCGCTGATACCAAATCAACACAGCTGCAATGATAATTGCCGGCAAGATGCCCCGGTCCGGGTTCATAAGCGGAACGCCGATCGCTGCGGCCAGTGATACCATAGCCGCCATCTCATTACGGTTCATGTGGGCCGACATCCGTTTGCCCATCAGGCGCATAGACACCATAAGGATAACGTAAATGACCAGTGCCCTGAATATCGCTTCGGCAAAAAAGCTGTAGGGCACCTCGCCGAAAAGTATGCGGTAAATATCTGTAATGTTGATTTGATCGGGTTTCATGATGTTACTGGATAGCTGGTTGCCACTTCATTTTCTTGCAGTTGCTGCAGTGCTCGTGTTTGCCCTCGTGTTGCTCCTGAATATGTCCGCAAACCTCGCAGGCAAGCATACGCTCGGGCATGGCCAGTATGTTTTGTACCTCCCTGTCTTCTGGCGGCAACACCGACAAGCCCGGGCGGGGTTCTCTGAATTTGTATACATTGAAGAGTCCGCATGCTTCAAGGTACAGTCGTTCCACTTCACCCAGGTTAAATATCCCTTTATTGCGCAACACGGCATATAATTGCTGCCTTGAAATTTTCTCTTTAGTGAGGGTGTCGATCTGCAATACGCCGTCTTTTATGAGCAGGGATTCCCGGCCGTTTATCACTTCTTCTGCCTTGGCATTTTTGAAGCCAAGCAGACCGAGTCCCCGCTGAAAGGCCAGTGCACACAACAAAATAAGCAAGCCGTGCAGTATGCCCCGCTCGGGCATTTGCATGGGAACTGATACGATAGCACCGAGGGTGATCATCACGGCCATCTCCGATAGCGTAAGCTGTCCGCTCATCCGCTTGCCCATGTATCTGAGGATAAACAGCAGAAGCACATAGGTGATTACGGTCCTGATCAGTACTTCGACCAGAAAAATGGCCGGGGCGTTGCCCACAAGAATGCGGTACCAGTCGGTCCAGAGTATTTCTTCCTTTAGCATTGTGTGGCGAATTTTTATTAGTCTTTTCGGATAAGCAACAATTAAGTGGGTTGGTAGTTCTACTGTTTTGCAGGCATAAATACCTGTTTCATACGATCAGGAGCCTTGCCCGGCATGGGGTTTGAGTTTCATATTGCAGAACAGATAGACGATGATGAAGACAGTGCTAAGATTTATGATGCCCGTAATTTGTATGATGGCTATGGCTATGGGCTGCAACCAGGGCTCGCAGGACAGGGATATAAGAGGTGCTATTGCCGCCAAGACTAAAACGGACATTCATTTTGCGGGTGTGCAATACACTGTAAAGGATGGTGTAGTAACGCTTGTCGGGACCTGTCCAACGTTAAAAGCGAAAGAGCAGGTCTTGAAGACACTTAGGGGCATCCGGGTTATCAAAGATGTTAAAGATGAACTGCGTATTGCTCCGCTTGTGCTGGATTCGACGCTGGTGTTCAGGCAGGCGGTCGACAGTGTTCTTGCGCGGTATCCTTACGTGCTGGCTAAGGTTTCTGATAGTGCTATAGCTTTGCAAGGTGAGGTGATGTCAGGCGAATTGGCTGGGTTGGCTAAGGCGCTGAAACAGGTTAATCCTTACGGGTCCGTGGATACGACCGGGCTGCGCGCGGTTAATTAATGCTCGCTACGGCCGGTTCTTCTTACCCAGATCGGGAAGGTTGACAATCGTGTCTTCATCTGCCGACTCTTCAGGCATGCTTTTGTCTGTACGGCCTTTGTCTTCGTCGTACGTAAACCCTGAGCCGCGTACGGTTTCCGCATCTTTTTGAGGTTCTCTGGGCTTGTCGCTGTTTCGATCTTTTTCGTTCTGATCCATGATGTGTTTTTTCTTGAACAACGATTTAGCTGGTAGAATGGTTTTCTTCCATAATAATTTATATGTATGTACATATTTATCTTATATTTGGTTTGCTAACCAGTATACTATGAACATCACCCACCAATCGAAAGTCTTTTTTCTTTTATGTAGTTTTTTATTATGTGGCTCAATGCTGCAGGCTCAGCACACGGTATGGACCGTCGGCAAAGCCGATAACAAAGCAGATGAATTTGCCCTTGGCCCCAACCGCTACCAGCACTTTTTGGAAAGCGATTTTGGTTGGGAGGACCGTTTTTTCCTGGTAGGACATTCCCTTGCAGCGAATGATTTTCCGTATGTACTGCCTGGTCCGCAAGACGGATGGGGAGGTACCGGTCCGACAGCCGGGCTGCGCACACATCAGGCTAATATTCTGTTTGGTTTGCAAAGTGTCCCGGCCGGGGGCAACTGGAACTTAACCATTGACTTGGTTAGTTACCAGGGGAGCGGCCCACCACTGTTTAAAGTGGTGGTCAACGGCCAGCCCTTCGTTCGTCAGCTCCCTAAAAAGACCTTAGACAAGTCGGTGGAGGGCGATCTAACCAATGCGAGCGAGTACAAAATAGAAATTCCCGTGTCGCCAAAGACCCTCCGAAAGGGCGGGAACGAGATCACGATGACCACGCTAAGTGGCTCCTGGTTGTTGTTTGATCAGGTGAAGCTCACCGGCCCGACGGGCGTTAAGCTGATTAAGCCGGAGAAGCTATTTGTGCGAAATGTCAGGGCGGCCGATTATGAGATCTCCGAAGGTGGTCGGTCGTTGCAGCCCCTGCTGGTCGACCTGCAGCACTTGTCGGGTAAACCGCAAGTTACGGTTAAGCTGGATGGTAAAACCGTGTTCACCACGCAGCTCGATAGTGCCAGATATGACTTTGAGGTCCCGATGCCACAGGTTAAATCGGCCAGGGAAAGCAAGTACGAGATATGGGCTGATGGCACGGTGCTGGAAAGCGGACTTGTGCGGCGGTCGCCCCAACCCATGCGTACACCTGCGGGATATGTTGATACAAAGATGGGCACTGCGCATTCCCGCTGGATGATAGCGCCAGGTCCATGGATGCCTTTCAGTATGGTTAAGCTTAGTCCCGATAACCAAAACTCGGGCTGGCAGGCGGGTTACGATCCAAGCTTCGAAAGTGTAGGGGTGTTCAGTCATATTCATGAATGGACGATGGCCGGTTTGGGTATGCTGCCGGTAAATGGTCCCTTGAAGATCAAGACAGGAGATGAGCGCAATGGCAGCGATGGGTATCGGTCACAAATAGATAAGACGACAGAAGAGGCCCCGCTGGGGTATTATAAAGTGCTGCTGAGCGATTACCAAATTAAGGCCGAACTTACGGCTACCACACGCTGCGGTTTCCAGCGTTATACGTATCCCAAGGCGCTTGATTCCCGCGTGATGATCGATCTGCAAATTCCTTCGGAATACCCTTACCAGCTTAAGAATGTTGCCCTGAAGAAGGTGAGCGATTACCGGATTGAGGGTGTAAGCAGGCAGTTCAATAAAAGCGTGTGGTCCGACGACGCTGGCCAGGATTACAACCTGCATTTTGTGATCGAGTTCGACCGGCCGATAAAGAGGTTTGGTACCTGGGCTAACGATGTGGTGGGCGACGAAGACATCATCAATTCCGGAGATCTGGCTGATGCGGGTGCGTTCGTTGAGTTTGATACGCGCAGTAATCCTGTGGTGCAGGTCCGTACTGGTATATCGATGGTAAGCATAGCTAATGCTTCAGATAACCTCAAGAAGGAGATCAGCGTACCTTATGGCTGGAGTTTCGAGAAGGTAAGACAGGGGCATACCGATACCTGGGATAAGCTCATGGGACGTCTTTCAATAAGCAGCAACGATAGGCGCGAAAAGATTCGTTTTTATACCAATATGTACAGGGCCCTGGCCAGTCGCAATACCTGGAGCGATCTGGACGGGAGTTGGGTAGACGCTTTCCAGAAGGTTCAGAAACTTAAAGACCCCAATGCCGTTGCGCTTGGCTGCGATGCGTTCTGGAATACGTTCTGGAACTTAAATCAGTTCTGGAACTTGGTTACGCCCGAGTGGTCGTCGAAATGGGTGAAATCACAGCTGGCCATGTATGATGCCAACGGCTGGCTGGCGAAAGGTCCGGCCGGAATGAACTATGTGCCCGTGATGGTGGCTGAGCATGAGATACCATTGATTGTGGGCGCATACCAGATGGGCATTCGTGATTACGATGCCAACAAAGCCTTGCAGGCAGCGGTGAAAATGCAGACGACCCCGGCGCAGAAGGTCGGGATGGGCTATGCGGGCAATCGCGACCTGGTTTCTTATCTGGAGCATAAGTATGTGCCGTACGATAAAGGGCGGTTTTCCAATACGCTGGAGTATGCTTACGACGATTGGACGGTATCCCAACTGGCCAGGGCGGTGGGCAACAAAGAAGTTGAAGAGGAGTTTGCACTAAGAGGTAACTACTGGAAAAATGCGATAGATAAGGAGACAGGTTATGCGCGTTTGCGCAAGGCTGATGGCAGTTGGATGCCAGATTTTGATCCTTTTAAATCCGGGGCCAACGAGCACTATGTAGAGGGTAACGCCTGGCAGCTAACCTATTTTGTGCCTCAGGATGTGCCTGCACTGGCTAAGGAGATTGGTGAGAAACGGTTTGTCGACCGCCTCTCCTGGGGCTTTACAGAAAGCAACAAACTCAGGTTTAATGCGCCGGGCGACCAGTACTGGGACTACCCGGTGATACAGGGAAACCAGCAGTCTATGCATTTTGCTTTCTTGTTTAACTGGGTGAAGAAACCTTGGCTTACACAGCATTGGAGCAGGGCCATCATAGACCGATATTATGGCGATGGCCTGGCAAACGCTTATCTCGGCGATGAAGACCAGGGGCAAATGAGTGCATGGTTTATTATGGCCGCATTGGGCCTGTTTCAAACCGACGGCGGTTGCAGCGTAGATCCGGTTTATGAGATCGGCAGTCCGATTTTCCCTCGGGTCACCATCGATCTTGGTAAACAATACGGCCGCGGACGGACATTCACCATAGAAGCCCGGAACGCGTCGCGGGCCAACAAATATGTGCAAGGCGCAGTGCTCAACGGTAAGCCGCTGGACTCCTTTAAATTTCCTGCTTCGGAATTGCTGAAAGGCGGAACCCTGGTGCTTCAGATGGGCGATAAACCGAATACCGAATGGGGCTTGCACTAATCAGCTAAACATTTGTCGTATAACGCTGTTGTTATGTAAAAAACCTACAGCTATGAAAAACATCAGATTGATACGCGACATTTTTGATCGTACATCCGAAAGCAAAACACCCGCTGTGATTGCATTGGTAGCGGGACTAGCCGTTGGTGCGGCATTAGGCGTTTTATTTGATCTAAGGAAGAAGATTGCCGGACTTACAGACCGCCTTCGGGGTGGCCAGGAAAGTGAGGAGCCAGCTGAAATGTCGCATCCAAGACAACATGTAAAGGGTGGACAAAAGAAACCGAAATCGGATATCAAGGCCCTCATTCATGAGGCGCATGAAGCGCAGGCGGGTGCAGCAGAAGATACTCGCGAATCCGAATCGTAAAATAAAAATGGCCGCATAATCGATGCGGCCATTTATTTTCACAAGAATGTTAGAACGAATAGCGTAGTGTTGCGCCAAAAGTTCTCGGATCACCGAGTACACCTGCATACAGACCAGAGTTACCCGCTGCTGCCTGTAGTTGTTCGAAATAGTTGGCATCTCCGATATTTCTGCTCCAGACGAAGATGGAGAATTTATCGCCTCTAAACCCGGTACGTGCGTTAACCAGGGTATAACCTTCCACATTCAGAACCCTCGACGGGGTGGGGTTTGAAGAGTATTTAGAGCGGTAGCTGATATCACTTGCTATAAACCATCTGCCTTCAGCTGTCGACAGTTTCCCTGCTGTGCTAAGTTCAAACCCGCCAGAGGTGTTCCATTTTGATATGCCGGGCAGTCTGCCGCCAGAGGCGTCCTTGAATGCCACTTGAGTGGCCACACCATTAATCGGTTCGGTGTGTCCCGTTTCTTCCAGTGGAAGCGGCGCATTACTAAACTTGTCATATTTTCCGTCCAGGTACGCAACAGCCGCATTTAAAGTCAGAAATCTTCGTAACTGATAGCTGCCGTCTACTTCAATACCTTTCACAACAACTTTTTCGGCATTCGCCAGATATCCTCTGTTTACACCAAGTTGCGGTGATTGCACGTTGGTTTGATAGTCCTTAATGTCCGACTGAAAGACGGTAGCATTCAGAATAGCACCCTTCGCGGGCTTTGTTTTTATACCCAGCTCGTAATGTTGTACATACTCTGGTTTTACCACGGCCAGTGATAGGTCGGCATTCTGGCTACCGGTTATAGTTGGCAAGCCTCCCACATTTACACCTACAGGTTTATAGGCCGTAGAGAAGGTACCATAAATGTTCAAAGTGGTGGTCGGACGATATGATATCGTTAAGTTACCAGATAAATTTTCATTATCTGTGCTTGTACTAAAGTTCTGGTTGGTATACACCATAGCTTTAAGAGCCAGCAATTTCGGATCAGTGGTTTGCAGACCGCCGTAAGTTACCCTGTCATAATCCACATCTTTCTTATCATAAGTGAATCGCAAGCCAGGTAAAATATGCAGGTTTTCTGCGAATTCCCAGTCAGCCTGCGCAAAAATGGCAGCACTTAGCGACTTAATGTTAGAGTTGGTCCGGATACCAAAGTTGTCCAAAAGACCAGGAGTGCTGAATAGCGGCTGATCGCCTGTTGTTCCCGTCTGCACAAATCTCCATTGGTCTTTGCCAACTTCCTCTGTCTGATTCAGGCCTTTCAAATTCTGTCCGAGTAAAAAGACGCCTACCACACCACTTATTTTTTCGTTGATGTTGCCCGCGTATCTGAACTCCTGCGAGTATTGGTCGTGGCGAGAGTTACCCTGCGATTTCGTCAGCGCCGAGAATTCTGTAAAGTCCCTGTCGTTGGTCGGGTCCCAGTTCCAGAACCTCCATGCGGTTGTGGAAGTCAGCGTTCCGTTACCAATCTTGTAATCTATGTTTGCTGAGACGCCGCCTATCGATTGATTTTGCTTCCAGGGCGTATTCGTATAGATCTTCCTCGAAAATGGATCAACTTTAGGTTGTTCATAACCCAAGTCTGCAACAATCGCCGCATACTGCCGGAAAGCACTTCTCTCCGTTGTTGTAACACCCGCTACAACAAGCGGATATCCTGCAGGGTGTTGGAAGCTCACATCACCACTAAGCAATACCTGCAGTTTTTCCGAAGGAGTGTAATACAGCTGGCTTTTCAAACCAAGGTTGTTCTGTCCGCTGTAATAGCGCTGTTCAGGAACGTTATAAATGGTACCGTCTCTTTGTGTTCCTGATAATGCCAGTTTCAGCGCCAGATCTTTTGCTATACTACCCGAAACGGAGGCCTTGGCCTGGATAAAATTATAGTTTCCGACACTGAATTCTGCTTTGGCAGTAGGTACCAGGGTCGGTTTTACGGTCGTTATATTGAAAGCCCCCGCTGTGGTGTTTTTCCCAAACAAGGTGCCTTGCGGGCCTCGTAAAACCTCTATCCGTTCAATGTCCAGAAAGTCAGTTGAAGTAGCGGCAGGTCGGGCCTGATACACGCCGTCAACATAAAAGCCAACACCCGGGTCAATACCATCGTTGGTAAGACCAAATGTTGAACCTAAACCGCGAATATTTAATGTCGTATTACGGGCATTCGAGGCATACAGCTGCACGGAAGGAACCAGTTCTTTCAGTCGGTTAACGTTAAAAGCCCCGGCATTCTCTGCGGCCTGTCCTCCTATTACGCTGATCGCGATTGGCACGTCCTGTAAAACTTCGGCACGTCTTCTCGAGGTAACTACAATCTCATCAAGTTCCGCGTTGTCTACCAGGGTTAACTCGAGCGGCGTGTCCTGAAATTTCAGAACCTGAAAATCCTGCGGACTGAAACCCACGGAGCTCACCCGGATGTAAAAAGGAGGTTCGAGCGTAGTAGACAGTGCAAAAGCACCGTTATCGTCTGCGATCACGCTTGTGCGCGTACCGCGGATGGACACATTTGCACGGGGCACATTAACGCCCTTCGCGTCTTTAACAACCCCATTTATGGTCGTTTGGGCAAAAGCACTTACAGAGAGCGCGAGTGAAAGAAACAAAAGTAAATGTCTTTTCATTTTTTTAAGATTAGGTGTTACTTACAGATATTGGCAGACAGATATTTTCCTGCTGTCCAGGGCAGCAAATATATAAGTAAATTCCTAAAGTCTATAAAAAAGGTAGATTTTATAGTTTATTACCAAATACAGTCTTTTTGTATGCCGTAGGCGTCATTCCGTACCGGTTTTTAAATAAGGTAGAGAAATAGGTGGGAGAGGAGATCCCCACCAGATAGCTGATCTCCGATACAGAGTGATGCTCATTGGCCAGATAATACTTCGCCTTTTTCAGGCGCCTGTTCATCACATAGTCGGTCACCGTACAATTCAGCAGTGCTTTTACTTTACGGTACAGCTGCACTCTCGAAACGCCAACAGCCTTGGCGAGCTCGTCGACGCTCAATTGTTCGTTGGCAAGGTTTTGTTCCACCAGCCGCGCAAAATCGTTCAGGAATTTCTTATCAATATTGCTTACAGGCGCTTTCTGATTGCCAGATAGCGGAAGATCGCTGATATAATGCGCTTTCAGCACCGCACGGTTTCGCAGCAGGTTCTCCACGCTGGCGCGGAGATAATCAAAATGGAAGGGTTTGGTCAGGTAAGCGTCTGCATTGCTCTGTATGCCCGATATCTGCTGTTCCACGCTATCCTGAGCGGTGAGAAGAATAACGGGAATGTGCGAAGTTCGGACATCTGCCTTCAGCTGTTTGGTGAGCTCTCTGCCTGATATTCCCGGAATGACCACATCGGAGATGATCAGATCGGGTATTTGCTCAAACGCGATATGCAAGCCATCGGTTCCACTATTGGCTGTAAATACCTGGTAATCGTTCTCAAATTTACTGGTCAGGTATTCAAGCAGCTCTAAATTGTCTTCCACAATCAGCAGCGATTGCTCTTTAACGAGGGATATAGGCGAAGGGGCCTCTTCCGGGGCTTCGTGGTAGGGGGCCAACTGCCGGCCAGCGGATGGCTTTCTTTCCGTCTCGCTCAGGTGTGCCTCCCCCAAGGGCAGGTGTACACTGAAAACAGTTCCTTCGCCTTTCTTACTGGCAACCTTTATAGCACCCTTGTGAAGCGCCATTAGTTCTTTAGACAGACTGAGGCCAAGTCCCGAACCTCCGCCGCGGCGGGCGTCCGATTGGTAAAACCTGTTAAATATTTTGCCCTGTTCTTCTTCATCCATGCCCAGGCCGTTGTCCGACACTTCCACAACAGCTTCCCTGTCGTTGCGGTCAACCGACACATAAATGCGACCGTGATCAGCCGTAAACTTAAAGGCATTGCTCAGCAGGTTAAAAAGCACCTTGTCGAGCATATCGGTGTCGAACCATACGGTATTCGGATCTGCCTTAACCAATAACCGAAGGTCTATATGACGCTTCGCTGCGATATGTCTGAAGTGGTCGACGATCTCGCCAACAAAAGCAGTGAGGCTATTGGGTGTTGCATGTAGTTTAAGTTCTTTGTGCTCTATTTTGCGGTAGTCCATCAGTTGATTAACCAATCGCAATAGCCGGTGTACGTTTTTATGGATCAAGTTCAGCTCCCTGCCGGCGGCAGTGGCCACCTTGGTATTTTTCTGCAGGTCCTCCAGCGGGGAAATGATCAGGGTAAGCGGAGTTCTGAACTCGTGTGAGATATTGGTAAAGAAGTTCAGTTTTGCTTCTGTAGCAGCTGCGGCCTTTTCCGACATCTCGATAAGCTGGTTGCGCTGGCGACGGATGGTCTGCAGCGCACGGAACGCCAGTCCACCGAATACCACAGCCAGCACGAGGGTAACCACGATCAGGTTAAGCACAAAGCGCTGGTTACGATATATTTCCTTCTGTTCAGCCATGAGCTTCTGCTGCCTTTCGATGTCTTTTTGCTGATCCCTGATGCGTGCCCATTGCAGTTGCATAAGCTGCACATTGCTACGATCTATGACCACACTTTTAAGAAGGTTTTCTTTCTGAAAGGCCTGTTTGCGCAGGATACGGAAGGCAATATCGATAGCCTCTTTACCACCCGTAGGGTAAAGCACACTTGCCGTAAGGGTCCCCGAACTTACCATATCGAGCCCGCCTCCGGCGCCCGGCAGGGCATCGACGCCGATCACTTTAATGGCGCTGTCGAGACCCAGTTGCCTGAGGGTATGTCTAGCGCTTTGTGCCATCCGGTCGTTGTGCGCAAAAACGGCATCTATATCCGCTAGTTTATCGCGCTCTGCCTGCAGTGCGCGCTTCGTATTTTCAGGAAGCCAGTCGCCATGAACCTGCGCCGCAACCCTAATGCCGGGGTAGGGACGAAAAGCTTCTTTGAGACCGCGCGACCGCTCCATGGCCGGCGAAGATCCGGGTAACCCGGTGATCTCGAGCACGTTTCCCTTAAACCGGAGCAGCCTTGCCAGATACCCTCCCGCCATTTTTCCCACCTGAAAATTCTCCGCACCAATATAGGCCGTGTATACCGACGAAGCGGTCTTACGATCTATCACGATCACCGGAATGCCCTTTTTAAAAGTTTCCTCTACAATATCGGTTAGCGGCAACGCCTCGTTTGGCGAGATGATCAGCACATCAATGCCCTTCTTCAGCATGTCTTTAACCTGTGCAATCTGGGCTGCACTGTTGTTATCCGCATCCGCATACAGAAACTTATGGTTCGGCTGCAGCGATAACTCCGTCTTCATCTCTTCCAGCATCGTCCTGCGCCAGAGGTCGGAGCCCACGCACTGGGAGAAACCGATCGTCCAGACCCTCTCCCTACGCTTATCCTTACATGCCGCCATAACAAGCAGGGATATCATCATCAGGGCAACACATAAACGAGGGATAGTCATCAGCAATTATATCTGGCTTAAGGCACTAAACTAGCTAATATCCTTTTCAATTAAAAGCTGCACTTCCGGCGGCCACAACCGGGGTGTAACCATATTGAAGAAAGCAGGTAACCAAGTTTAAAAACTGATTGTTACGCCGGCTGATTCCTGATTTAAAGCATTGTAAATCAAATAATAACACTTAGTCTAATTTTTTAAAGTTTATGACCGAAAATTTCTGTTCGCTGTTTTGAAATAAGCCTAGATTGCAGCATTAACCATTTATAAACATTTATATGAAAAGTAGATCCGTTGTCGGATGGTCGGTAGTTGTAGCCCTGGGCGGCTTTTTATTTGGGTTCGATACGGCCGTTATTTCAGGCGCCGAGAAATCCATTCAGCAATACTGGAAACTTAGCGTATTCCAGCACGGGCTTACCATTTCTATAGCCTTAATCGGAACGGTGATCGGAGCCATGCTCGGATCAAGGCCGTCCGACCGGTTCGGGCGAAAGAATACATTATACTTTGTCGCCATCGCCTATTTGCTTTCTTCATTGGGAACCGCACTGGCGGAAGACTGGTGGGTGTTTTTGGTATTCAGATTCCTTGGCGGTTTGGGTGTTGGCGCCTCCTCTGTAACGGCGCCAATCTATATTTCAGAAATTTCGCCTGCCGAGAGCCGCGGACGTCTTGTTGGATTGTTCCAGTTCAATGTCGTGCTTGGCATCCTGATCTCCTACCTTTCCAATTACCTGCTCAGTCAAACCGGCGAACACTCCTGGCGCTGGATGCTCGGCGTACAGGCGGTGCCCTCAGTTATTTTTCTTGTCCTGATGCGCTTTATCCCCGAGAGCCCCCGCTGGCTTATCCTTAAAAAGCAAGCCTATGAAAGGGCTTCCAAAACACTTCGAACGATCAATCCGCTCAACTGGGAGCAGGAACTGAATAACATTAAACAGTCACACAACGAGCTCAGTGACAAGAAAGACAGTGAGCGTCTTTTCTCCGGTCGTTATACCAGACCTATCACGTTCGCTGTCATCTTTGCTTTTTTTAACCAGGTGTCGGGCATCAATGCCATCATTTACTATGCGCCGCGAATCTTTGAAATGGCAGGCTTGGGCGCACATTCTTCGCTGCTGTCTACCGTCGGCATCGGTCTGGTCAATTTCACCTTCACATTGCTGGCGCTCAATTTCATCGATAAGGTAGGTCGGCGCATGCTAATGCTCATTGGATCTGCCGGACTCATCATCTCGCTTTTCCTGGTCGCCTATACTTTCTATGTGCAGGCATTTTCTGGCATAGCGATTCCCATTTTTATCATGCTCTTCATAGCCTTTTTTGCCTTTTCGCAGGGTGCGGTCATTTGGGTATTTATTTCAGAGATCTTTCCAAACCAGGTGCGGGCCAAAGGGCAAACGCTCGGTAGCTCCACCCACTGGGTCATGGCAGCCCTGATTGCCTTTAGTTTCCCTTATTTTGCGGAAATACTGGGCGGGGCCGTTACCTTTTCATTTTTCGGTGTTATGATGGTCCTGCAACTTATTTTTGTATGGCGCTTTATGCCCGAAACCAAGGGTAAGTCGTTGGAGCAAGTCGAAAAAAGCATTATTTTACACTGAGAATGAAAGAACAGGAAAAACAAAAAGACCGGCACACAGCCATATGTTTCGGCGAAGTGCTGTGGGACGTGCTTCCCGACGGACCCCAGCCCGGCGGGGCTCCGCTCAATGTAGCTTATCACCTCACCAGGCTTGGTATGCCCGCCAAAGTGGTCAGCAAGATAGGGCAGGACGATAATGGCCTTAAACTGGAGGCCCTCATGAACAACTGGGAGATATGCACCGGTCTGCTCCAGCGCGACGAAAAACACCCAACCAGCCAGGTACTTGCCAGAATGAACAACGGCAATGAAGTGACCTATGAAATCGTATTTCCGGTGGCATGGGACTTTATCTCTGGTACCAGGCAATTGACTGATGCAATGGCTGAGACCGGCTACTTTGTATACGGCAGTCTTGCCTCAAGGCACGATGCAACGCGTCAGACACTGCTTGAACTGCTTGAGGTTCATCAGTCGGTACACGTGTTCGATGTAAACCTGCGTCCGCCTTTCGTTAGCCGTTCGCTGCTTCAGTCGCTCCTGCTCAAGGCCGATATCGTCAAATTCAACGAAGCGGAACTTGACATCATGCAAACGATGTTCGGCGGCAGTTATTCAGGTGAATACAGCAAGGTAGCTTTTATTTCCGAAGCTTTTAATGTGCCTGAAGTGATCGTGACCAAGGGTGAATTCGGCGCGTCATATTATAAAGAAGGGCATGCATTCCACATGGCTAGTCAGGAGGTGAAGGTTGCAGATACCATAGGTAGTGGCGACTCCTTTCTGGCTGCATTCCTTTCTGGTCATTCGAAAAAGACCCAGCCTTCGCAGCTTTTACGCAATGCCGTTGCCATGGGCAGTTTCATCGCAACCCGCAAGGGTGGCTGCCCCGATTATACACTTTCTGAGTACCAGTCCTTTAGCGAATCTCTAACCACAATATAATATCTCAATCACATGAAACACTTAATGAAGCATTTACTAGCTTTAATGCTATGCAGTGCGGCTACCTGCGCGGTTGCGGCCGACATTAGCATTAAAATTACCAAACGTTACCTCAACCTCCCCGTATCGCAGAAGGAAAAGCGGTCGGTGATGAGCTATACCATAAACGGAAAAGAAGAGCAACGCTTCGTGATCCGCCTCTCCGCTAACCCCGAATACTGGGTATTCTCAGACATGAGCGCTTACAAAGGAAAAACCGTCAAGATCAGTTTTGAAGGCGATGCCACTGCTTTGAGTAAGATATATCAGGACGATCAGATCAACGGACAGGACTCTTTGTACAAGGAAAAGAAGCGTCCGCAATATCACTTTTCTACCCGCAGGGGCTGGATAAACGATCCTAACGGTATGGTGTTTTACGAGGGCGAATATCATTTGTACTATCAGCACAACCCTTTTGAAAGGGAATGGGAAAATATGTCCTGGGGCCACGCCGTAAGCAAAGACCTCGTACATTGGGAAGAACTGCCGGTGGCCCTGCACCCCGACAAGATAGGAACCATGTTTTCGGGTTCTGCAGTGATCGATTACGACAATACCTCCGGTTTTGGTAAACCGGGTAAGCCCGCAATGGTGGTGTTTTACACGGCCGATAACCCCGACCGGCAGGTACAATGCGTGGCCTACAGTCTGGATAAAGGCCGGACGTTTACCAAATACAATGGCGGTAAACCGGTTATAGACTCCAAGGAGAAGTGGAACAGTAAAGATACGCGAGATCCAAGAGTATTCTGGTACAAGCCCTCAAAACATTGGGTGATGGTACTCAACGAACGTGACGGACATTCTATTTATACCTCGGCAAACCTGAAGGACTGGACTTTTGAAAGCCATATCACCGGATTCTGGGAGTGTCCCGACCTGTTCGAACTGCCGGTAGACGGAGACCAGAACAACAAGAAATGGGTGATGTATGGCGCTTCAAATACCTATATGATCGGCTCGTTTGATGGCAAAGTGTTTAAGCCCGAGGGCGGAAAATATTATTTTTCATCCGGATCTATTTACGCTGCACAAACCTTTAACAACATTCCAGAATCAGACGGTCGCCGCATCCAGATAGGCTGGGGCCGCGTTCCACAAGCAGGTATGCCCTTCAACAACATGATGTTGCTGCCAACAGAATTGACCCTTCGCAAAACCAAAGACGGCCTGAGGCTTTACAGCCTGCCGGTAAAGGAGGTGGAACAATTGTGTACGCCAGTAAAGAAATGGTCTGGACTAAGCTCCGCTGAAGCCAACGATAAAATGAAGGAATTTTACGATGCTGATAAGCTCCGTATAAAAACAACCATAAAGCTTTCGCACGCCACCGAGGCGGGCTTCAATCTATTCGCGCAACGCATGGTGGGCTACGACATGAATTTCAATATGCTCAACGGCATGTTCTATTCACCACAGGACCCGACCAGTATGGAGCTTACGGCAGATATTTATATCGATCGCAGCTCCATTGAAGTATTTATTGATGGCGGAGCATACTCCTATTCCATGGAGCGCAAGCCCGACCGCAATAACAGGGAAGGTTTCCATTTCTGGGGAAACAATATTGAAGTAAAAAACCTGGAGGTATTTACCGTTAAATCCATATGGGAGTAACTAATACCGGGGCAGTTGCGAACAAATACCTGTACACCCTCAGCGACTACGTGATTTGAGGCCAAGCTAAAACATGAGGGGTGTATTACCGTTTTTTCTGTAAACATCCCTATCATGAATAATCTGACATTGAACCACGAAATTTGCGACTGCCGGCACTCCCTGGAAGGGTATGCCACTTCGCTCACCAACGACTACGATGATGCCAACGACCTTGTACAGGAAACGCTGATTAAAGCCATACGCTGCAGTCACCTGTACAAGGAAGGCACCAATTTAAAAGGCTGGCTTTTCACGATTATGAAAAACACCTTCATAAATAATTACAGGCGCTCGATAAAGAAAAAGTCGCTCGTAGAAACCACCGACGAACTTACTTCATACCAGTTGGCCAACAGTGCCGCAACCAATTTGTGCGACAGGAAGTTTACCAGCGAAGACATAAATAAAGCTTTCGGAAAAGTTGCACCTGAATACGCAATTCCGTTTCTTCGTTATTTTGAAGGGTATAAATACCATGAAATAGCTGCGGAGCTGGGAATACCCCTTGGTACGGTTAAAACACGTATCCATGTGGCCCGCCATATTCTGAAAAAGCAGCTGAAGATTTATGAAGTAAATTATTATAAAACAGCATAGAGATTGGAACTGATTTCTGCATTCGAAATTATACTGCGTTTGGTTGTGGCGATGATACTTGGCGCCGCAGTAGGTTTTGAAAGAGAGCGAAACGAATGGGCCGCCGGTTTGCGCACCCATACTTTGGTATCTGTAGGTTCGGCACTTGCCATGATTGTATCAACCTACGGCTATAGTGACGTATTAGGAGTGGAAGGTTTCGACGTGGATCCTTCCCGCGTAGCGGCTCAGGTTATTAGCGGCGTTGGCTTCCTGGGAGCAGGTACTATTCTTTTCCTGAAACAGGAAGTTGTAAAAGGACTAACCACAGCTGCTGCACTCTGGAGCATTGCAGCTGTAGGCCTTGCCTGTGGCGGAGGTATGTACATGGCGGCTATAGCCGCCACCTTCCTGATGTTGTTTGTACTGGCGGGCGTGAAGTGGCTCGAAAAACGTTTCCTCAATCGGGAGCCCGTGCGCACCATGTCGGTAAAGATCTCTGCCGAATCAGAATTGTCTGTCATGGATATTGAAACTATCCTGGCCCGTTACAATATCGAAGTGAGGAAGATCGCCATTAAAGCTTCAGCCAACGGGGGCAGGGAAATTGTTATTGTCTTCAGCAAGTTTAACAGCAGAAACACCCTGATGAAGGTGATGAATGAGGTTTACGGCATCACAGGAGTAGATGAGGTAGATCTGTAGGGTAACCTTACAGGGTTATAACACCGTAACTTCACCCAAATACTGGCTCGTGCTCTGGTTGCTCTGATCGCTGGTTACAAAAGCAATATAAACCTGGAATTTCCTGCCGGAATATCGTCCGTCCAGGTCAACCTCGTAACGCCCTTTGGCACGAAAAGCCGCACCGGTGTCTGTAAGCGCTTCACCTGCTTCCATATCGTAAAGCACATACATCATTTTCTCACCGTTGATGTAATCTCCACCGCTCCATGTGAGCAAGATTTTGCCGGGCTCCTGTACCACCGCCGCTGCTTCGGTCGACGGCTCCAGATGCCCGTAGCTAACAAAAGCAGCAGAAGGATCGATAAAATAGTCGGGATAGGCGCCAGCAATGGCTCTCGAACTATTGTAAGATTTAGCTGCGCTAAACCCTTCGAACTTGGGAGCATAATTTTTAAATCCCACGCGCAAAAACAGCTTTAGCGGTCGCAACCAATACTGCAGCACTGTAAACGCCTGCTGGTTTGCCAGCTCCTTTTCGGAAAATTCCCTATGCTCATTTACCCGGGGCAAGGAGCGGATGATACCTTCGCCGTTTAGTATATAGCCAACGGCTGTACCAAGTTTGCCAATGAAAGGGCCCATGTAGCCCTGTTTTAATCTAGCCATAAAGGTTTTATTTGGTATTACCAATTTAAGAAAAAGGAAACAAAAAAATCAAACAAGTTCACATGAATTTAATACCAATCCAAAAGGAAGTTTATAGGCTATTTACCCCTATGATCTCCCTATTAAGTCCCTATTAAATGGGTGTTTAATCCCTGTATAAAATCGTCTCTGTTTTTTAGTGATACTTTCGTTGAAGAAAAATTACAAGGGTGCCGCAATGCGATGACGCCCAAAAAAAAGCCTCCATGTCATGGAGGCTTAAACTCAAGCATATTGTCGGAAGGCCAACACCTATTTTTGATTCGCCACGGCTAACATATGGTAAGTGGATTCGATTACCTTATCTATATTAAGCTGAGGATCTTTATAAAAATACACCATAAGAATTTGCTTTGATTCATCTGCAATCAGCACATGCCTGTGATATACGAAATCTTTTATAAAGGGCTGTTTGCAAGCTTTCCGCGTAAAAATTTTTCCGTATATCGCGTTCCAATACTTTGCCAGAGTATCAGTGTGGATATCCCGATTGGGTTTGTCAGCATTATTCCTGTTAGAAAACACCACTTTCGCGTTCTGCTTCCAATTTACCTTAGTGCTCATCGGTTTTCCATCTGGGCTTGTCCAGTGACTATTCTGGGAAATTCCCAGACCTATCACAACTGTACGATCTTCATTTATTAGCACTTCCATAAATCCAGCTTCATATTGATCAATACAATGCCACTTGCCGTAATTGGCCTCTTTCATTGACAGTTTCTTATAGCCGTTTGGTATTTTAAACTTTAGGCCTGCTTTATCAACCTGAAAAGTCCAAGCGGAATCAAACTTTTCATCTGACCATGGTGCGCTTTGTTGGGCATTCGCTATATTGGAAAATGCCAACCCAAACAGAGTAAATATTACAAAACAGAAACTTTTCATCTTTTTCTATTGTTGATTAACACCTACCCGTAGGCTCCAATCTATCTGATACTCCTGAATATAAGTATGTGCGTCTAAGATAGGGTCGTAACAAGGATAATAGCCCCCACTCTGATTTCCTGTAAGAACGACCGTATGCGATCCTTGTCCTACTATCACCTTACCGCCGCTATTTAAGAAATTCACCGTGTCAAACGAACTGTTAAGAATTGTATTAGACACACCGTGACTGGTTAACATATTGGAGATTATGGTACTGCTTGTAGCAACGCCTGTTACTACATATTGGCCGGACGGAGCGTAGGGGTCTAATTGTACCGTGCCACCGTTTGCTGCAAATTGTTGAAATAAAGAGCCAGCATTTAGATACTGTCCGGTTGCGTAATCGGCTGCGTATGCTACCGCACCGAATGCACAGAGCCCGTTGCTATCTGAAGGAATTGAGTAAATACCAATCTGATATGCCAATTGGCCATCCACCATGGTAAGAGTCCAAGGGTCTGATGGGCCGCCAGCAAAACCACCGGAACCTCCCGATCCTCCCGATCCAGCTGCTCCTGAATCTCCCGAAGGCAAACTAGTGTCAATGTTATAGTATACTCCGTCCTCCACATCACCGGAATCAACAGCCTCTAAAAACTCATCCCATGAGTCATAACCGTAATACCCGCCGTATCCACCTCTAAGCGAATTAAGCTCATCTAGAGAGAGAGGTTCCATTTCATTTTCTAAAGCAGCGAGGTCAAATTTTAATTTTTTCATACTTTGTTAGGTTAATTGGTTAATTGATTATAATTATGTTTGATTAATTATTGCTATCTAAGAAAGTTGACCATTGTCCTGAAGTTTTGATTTACCGATCATGGTAGTATGACCTTATTAGGCGGATTCGATAGAGCGCAGTAAAAATCTTGACTGATATTACTCCAGTAGACTCTTATTTTTGACGGGCTTGTAAGACATAGTTAGCGTTACTAGGTGATAATTAGAGTGTTATAATTTTTAGTAATACTATGTCTTTTTTTTGACATTTGCAAGTGTTTAGAGAAAATTAAAAAATTCGGCTACCTTAGAGCATCAATGGTTGCCAGTAAGTAAAATATGAGCTAACTTCATGCTATTTAATCCAGGAGTGCATCCAGTAATGTATCATTGCAACCTCCGGTGGTCGTGGTGGCATGACGCGTATTTCGTCATAATCGTACAGGAAAACGTCTTTTAGAGGTACCAGATTCTGACTTTTCCACTTATCACACGAATAGTATACTTCCCGCATCCTAAAAGGTCCTGAATACCAAGGTGTTTGTAAAGAGTCTCGAAATCCGTGAAGGTAAATATTAATAATATTTTCCAGCACTTTTGATAAGTAGTCTTCATGAGGAAGTGCAGAAAAGGCCTCCGACGCAATTGTTTTGTTCTTTTGGTCTTGCACTAGGTAGCCTTCGCAGTTAACTTCATTTAACTCTAAAAATTTTTTTCTGTTTATTAACTGAACGTCCCAATCTAGATAATGCCCCCCGTAAAAATGCACTATTGCGTATCTAGCAATATCCGCGGCTTCGGCATGATTTCTGGCTGTTAGGAGCGGCTTTAGTGCGGACAGATAGCTTTGTCCAATAAATCGTTGGATATCAACATCATTCCAATAAATAATTTTAAAGCCATCTTTTTGAAGGGTTTTCCATGAGTTTAAACATCTTTTGATTGCATTATCTGGCTTTTTGCCAACGATTTGGTGAATAATTCTAGGAACCATAACTCAATGTACATTTTTTTTATTTACTTTGACGGAAAAGCTTATTAACGTATGTCTCAACCACTTCGCACATTTGTTATCAATCTTAAAAGCCGCTCTGATAGAAGGCAGCATATTTTAAAGGAATTTGAAGGTCGTCCAGAATTTAATTTGGAGCTAGTTGAAGCGAAGGTGAGCGAACGGGGGGGGTTAGGATTATGGCTCACTTTTCAATCAATTTTAAAAAATCTTAGTACTCTGCAAGACGAGTGCATTCTAATCTGTGAGGACGATCACGTTTTTACAAGCAATTATTGTCGCGATTACTTATTCGACTGTATTGAAAATGCTAAGTTATACGGAATGGACGTTTTACTTGGCGGGGTAAGCTGGTTCTCTAGTTGCGTCAGGGCTAAAGACGATATTTATTGGGTAGAAAGTTTTTCAGGGACGCAATTTATGTTAATATTTAAGGGTTTTTATAATACCTTAGCCGAAGCAGACATGCCATGGGAAGGTGCTGCCGACTGGAAGATAGATTCGTTAACAAACAAAAAAGCCTTAATTTACCCTTTTATATCAAGCCAGAAGGAGTTTGGGTATTCAGATACGACGATTAGCAATAACATGCCTGGCAGGGTTAGTAAGTTTTTTGAGGAAACCCAGGCTCGGCTATCTATTTTAGGGCGTGTTGATGATCACTATAAAAAATTCAACAAGTCTGGACGAGCCGGGGAATTATTGCTTCACGATAAATTGTCGACCTATGTAATTAATCTTCCTGAACGTAGTGATAGGCGTGCACATATTGAAAGGGAATTCTCAACTCGACCAGAGTTTGATGTGGAGCTTGTCAAAGCCTACTCTCATCCGGTAGGTGCTTATGGCCTCTGGCTCAGTATAAGAAAAATAATAAAGATGGCCATCGAGCGAGAAGAATCGGTTATCTTGATTTGTGAAGACGACCATACTTTTACGGAAAATTACAGCAAGGAATTTCTCTTTTTAAATATAATAGAGGCTCATCAAAAAGGAGCATGCATTTTATCTGGCGGAACAGGGAAAGTGAATTATGTTGTGCCAATTTCGGAGAATATATTTTGGGTCGATCATTGTCTTTCAGCCCAGTTCTTAGTCATATATAGACGATTTTTCGACAGGATTTTGAATGAACCTTTTGACGAAAAGATAATTGCAGATATGGCGTACTCTCGACTTACAAGCAATAAAATGGTGCTTTATCCTTTTGTCTCCTTGCAGAAAGATTTTGGATATTCTGATGTAACAGAACTTCACAACAGCGAAAAAGGCATAGTAGACCGGATGTTTGCCAACACGCAAATGAGAATTCAAAAAATCCAACAAGCGTATTTACACATTAAAAATACGACTTAAAATGTTAAAACGTCGTGTTTCAACTTATTTCAAAGTCTTTGGTTTTGTAAGGGCCAGATATAATTGTGGTTGATAATAGAACATAAAAGCGGTTGTTAAAGTCGAGATGTTCGAATAAAATTGCACTTAGTTGTAGAAAAAGGTTTACAGACTTCGTTTTTTTGATTGCAGCGTGTCTAGTTATATGGATGTTTGTGCGTGTCTCGTTGTCTACGTCGTGCTTTCTAAGTTGATTTAAATTCGATGCTTTATAAGCTGAGTGTTTATTTAAAGACATTTTCACCTCCTCAAGATTAAATTTTTCGTTCAAGAAGCAGAGTGTTTCCGAGAGACCCTTTTTTAGCTCATCCCGTGCGCCAAAAATTGAGAATGCTAACGCATATTGTATTTCAGAGCCGAAATTAAAAAGGTTATTTCTATCAAATTCTTTTTTCACTGATTCAGAACATATCAATCTTGTTATTTCCGTTCGCCACCAAAGCAACAGGTTTGAATCAAGTAAGCCAGTGTTGCTCTTATATGGGACGTATTTCCCGAAGTAAATACTATTGTTTGGAAAATTCATGAAGAGTTTATCTGGTTGAATTTCAACGAAACGATCGTGATTGGGAAGCGCATTTAAAAATGTCCCCACACTGCTTCGAATATAAGCTAGAGCGTTATTTATCTCTTTTTTTTGCAACATGGTTAGTCTTACGTTTTCACCTTGGTCGGTAGAAAAGTGAATGTAATAATCCGCTCTGCTTAATTTTAATGCCTTGGTTAACGGGACGACACAATCCATTATTAATATATGCCAAAACTGTCTGCTGCAGTAAATTGAAACTAGAATTGAATTTTCGTAACCCATCATGTAAGAGTTGACGCTAGTGAGATTTTACCGAAGCCGTTTTGATTTACTTGAACCCTCGAATTGTTCAAATTTTCATCCATAATTACCCTGTTATACATTTGATGAAAGAAGAAGATAACCTCGTCCCTTAATTTCTTGCTTGAGACTTTATAGTACTTGGACTCGTCAACTACAGAAATGTAAGTGTCAAGATTTCTATTCGTAAGAGTCATTCTTGAATTTGGAGTAGCGACTTCGTAACGTCCATTCTCTAAATTCCATGTTCCTCTGGTCCACGTTGGCTCTAAGATGGAAAACTTGAACCTATCACGATCAATCGGGGCGGGTCTATTTGATGTTGACTCGTACGTCACGTTATTAACAATTGTCGCACTGAAAGATGTCCGATCCTGTAACAATAAAAAAACTTTTGATTGCCATGGAAGTTCATACCGAATAAAAATTGCATGTAAATCTTGGTGGCTAAACGTATTTTCTAGTCTTGTTTCGTCCGAATGCTTTAAGGCGCCTAAAAAACGCTGCTCTGTAATTACAGTCTTCGTTAAACCATATAGCTGTAAGCGGTTTGTGAGATCGTAATCCTCGAAGCCGTAATATATCATCCTCTCATCATAGCCATTTATTGCCATAAAATCGGATTTCTTTACGCATACTCGTCCAAGTACATCATTCTTTATTTTTGACTCTCCTGATTGAGTAGTTAAAAAAATGGAGCCATTTTTTTGAAAACGCTCGTTTATGTATTCGGCAAACCCAGCCCCTGTAAAGTTGTCTGCATCAATGTTACAAATCACCTCTCCTGTTGCCAATTTAAAGGCTGCATTCCTAGAATGTGGCATGCTGTATCTAGTCGGATCAGTTGTTCGGTAGTACTTCAATCGTCCGCGGGTTATATGATGTGAGAAGGTACTCGAAATGAGAGCTTCGAGCCCATCATTGGAATTATAATCTAAGACTACAAATTCTAGCGGTTCGTAGTCTTCATTGTGGAGAATATTTTGAAGTAAGGTCCTTTCAACATGTGAAGCTCTGTTCATACATGTAGTACAGAATGAGATTGCTAATTTTTTCATAATATCCCATCGTGCTTTTTTCGCCGACGTTTTTTAGTAATATTAAAATTATTTTTGGTAAGTTGCAAGTAAACCAAATAACAATGCTCTTTTCTACGTAAATAGCCCTCTTATGAAGTTTAAGCAATTTCCCGTTGATAGGCAACTTGATTTGATGGACTGCGGACCGGCATGTCTGAAGACGATTTCAAAATATTATGGAAGATTCTACTCGCTGCAACATTTAAGGGAAATTTGTGGAATGTCGCGGGAGGGAGTGTCGTTGCTAGACCTTAGTTACGCTGCCGAAAAAATTGGGTTTAGGACACTTAGTCTCAAGGTGTCAGTCGATGATCTAAGGGATAAAGTGCCTTTGCCAGGCATTATCCATTGGCAAAATAGTCATTTTGTCGTGGTGTATAAGATTCGGAAGGGAAGGGTGTATATTTCAGACCCAGCGCGAGGGCTTGTGGTTTGCAGTATAACTGACTTTGAGGAGCACTGGTATCAGCGAGAAGTTAAAAAAGGTGTAGTTCTAGCGCTAGAAACGAAAGCAGATTTTGTTGATCTAGATGAGCAGGAAAGAGTTAACCGGAAGAAGACACTTGGCGGGCTTATGAGATATTTCACGGTTTATCGGAGAAGCTTCATGAACCTTTTCATAGTAATGTTTATTGTGACGGTACTGCAATCGTTATTGCCATTTATTTCTAAATCTATTATAGATGTAGGGATACACAGGCAAGATATAGATTTCATTAATATCGTCTTGGTTGCCAATCTAGCAATTATTGTAAGTGTAACGGTGTCGAACATTGTCAGGGACTGGATTCTGATCCATATAACGTCAAGATTAAATGTAGCTCTCATCTCCGACTACTTAATAAAGCTGATGAAACTGCCTATCTCTTTCTTTGAGACGAAGATGACAGGGGATATTTTGCAGCGGGCAAATGATCATGAAAGAATTAGGACGTTCGTCATGAATAATTCCTTGAATATGGTGTTTTCCATACTCACATTTCTTGTATTTGGTGTGGTTTTGTTGATATATAACAAGTTGATATTTTATACATTTTTTATTGGCACTACTATATATGTTATCTGGGTCTTAGGCTTTATTCGGCTCAAGAGAAAGCTCGATTGGAATTACTTCGAACTTGTTTCAAAAAACCAAAGTTACTGGGTTGAGACGATAGAAGCGATGCAGGACATCAAAATTAATAATTTTGAAAAAGCAAGGCGCTGGAAATGGGAAAATATCCAGGCAAAGCTTTATCGCGTGAACCTTCGCAGTTTATCGGTTAACAACGCTCAAAATCTTGGTGCACAATTCATTGAAAGTGTAAAAAATTTACTCATTACTTTTTTTTGTGCTAAGGCTGTTATAGCCGGGCAAATCACTTTTGGTGTTATGATATCCACGCAATTTATTATCGGACTATTAGCAGGACCGATACAACAGTTTGTGCAGTTCATCATTTCAGCCCAATTTGCGCATTTAAGTTTCTTGAGGTTAAATGAAATCCATGAACTTGACGATGAAGATAGTGACACTGGACAGAATAACATTGACTTGCCTAAGAGCCAAGATATAGTGGTGAAAAATGTTTCTTTTCAATATTCTCACAATGCTCCAGCGATATTAAAAAATATCCATCTAAGAATCCCTGAAGGCAAAGTAACAGCCATTGTAGGAGATAGTGGGAGTGGCAAGACAACGCTTCTAAAACTGCTGTTACGCCTTTATCGTCCTTCGTATGGAGAGATATCGCTCGGTGAAATGAATATTAATAATATAAGTCTTCGTCAATGGCGAGACAACATTGGCGTAGTCCTGCAAGATGGGAAGATTTTTAATGACACTGTCTTAAATAACATAGTCCTAGACGCAGATAAGATAGATTATGATTTGCTGATGTCAGCGGTTCACACAGCAAACATTGCGGAGGAAATAGAGCGATTACCTTTAGGATATCAGACCATTTTGGGCGAACGGGGTCGTGGTCTTAGTGGAGGTCAAAAGCAAAGGGTATTGATTGCAAGAGCATTATATAAAAACCCGTCTTTGCTTTTTTTTGACGAAGCTACTAATGCATTGGACACGATAAATGAGCAGAAAATAATCGAATCTTTAGAAAATGTCTTTGCGGGAAAAACTGTAATCGTTGTCGCTCATCGTTTGAGTACGATTAAAAATGCCGACCAAATCGTCGTCATGCGCGACGGGCGTGTTGTTGAAGTGGGTAAGCATTCAGATCTGATTAAACTTAACGGTCGATATGCAAAGTTAGTCAGCTCGCAGATAGACTTAATTCCGACGATTAACGAAAACTTAGCCGCTGAGATTGATGATTCTGCAAGTACAGATCTTCCAACTCTTATTGTAAAATAAGCTCGATTTATGGAGAAGGACTTACAATATATAGACCGTACAGAAGAAGTGCAGGAAATCATTGAGAGGATGCCTACAAGGATGAGCAGTATCATCACACTTTTTATTTTTGGTTTAACGGTTTTATTAATTACCCTTGCTTGGTTCGTAAAATACCCAGATACAGTAACGGGCAGTATTGTCATCAATTCTGCTCAGCCGCCAATTAGGCTTGTTTGCAGCTCCCCTGGAAGGTTAAAACTGATAAAGGAAGAAAACCTTTCCCTGGTAAAAGAGGGTGAATATATTGCGATGATTGAGAACGCTGCTAACCTTAAAGACCTGCTCAAATTAGAACGCTGTTTAAAGGCAATCGACCTATCTATGGGCAGTCTATCAGATGCGAATATGCCAAAGGAGCTGTCACTTGGGGAGTTAAATATACCCTACTACAAGTTTTTGAATGTGCTAACACAGTTCCAAAATTATTATACTGAAAATAGTTACGATAAGCAAATAGACGCGCTAAATAAAATGATTGTACAGTATCAGGAGATGCTAGATATTTCAACTGCACAGACTGCTATAAGCACCAAAAATCTGGCCTTCGTCAAAAAGTCATTTAAGCGCGACTCAATACTTTTTTCTAAGAGAGTGCTGTCGGAATCAGAAAGCGATAAATCACACATTAGTATGCTATCGGCAAGTGATGCCCACCAAGCCATTTTGAAACAAACGATGAGCACAGTTAACAGTTTGAAACAAGCTCAACATGAACTGAAGCAAATAAATATTCAAAAAAATGAGAAACGGAAGCAAATAGAACTTGATGTCGCTACCTCTTTCGTGGATTTGCTAGACCAGGTGAAAAACTGGGAACAAAAATATGTTTTTAAGGCTCCAGTCAATGGTAAGATACAGTATTCTAAATTCTGGAATAATGGGCAGTTCGTTCAGGCTGGAGAAGTCGTCGTCTCCATAGTACCTAATGATCATTCCATCGTGGGTGAGATGACCTTGCCGTCCACGGGGGCCGGCAAGGTTACTATTGGTCAGAAGGTGATAATTAAACTCCAGGATTATCCTTATTTTGAATATGGCAGTGTAGAGGGAAAGGTAAGTTCTATTGCCCTTGTTTCAAACAAAATAAACACAAAGGAAGGTGAGGTTGAAACTTATTTAATTAGCATTTCATTGCCAAAAAAATTGAAAACAAATTACGGATCCAACCTTGCTTTTAAGTCAGAAATAAAAGGAACTGGAGACATTATAACGAAGGAGAGGCGGTTGTTAGAGCGCTTTTTTGATAATTTGCGGTACAAGAGCAGAGAGTAGGTTATGGTAGTTGTGATGTTAAAAGGTGGCTTAGGGAACCAGATGTTCCAATATGCATTTGGTAGGTTTATATCGGAAAGGTATGCCACACCTCTGTTTCTCAACACGAAAATTTATGATGAGGGAAGGTCAAATCGCGGCTTTGATTTAGATGTTTTTAGACTCAGCAAATGTACCGCAGGTCATGAGTCATTTATACAACGACCCGTAATCGAAACCAACATACTTTTTATTAACGAGCGATATTTTCATTTTGATCCTTCACACGTTGAATACCTAGACACGATATGGGATATTAAGACAAAATTGATCGTCTTAACGGGATATTGGCAATCTTATAAATACTTTGCACCCATAGAAAACAACATACGCTTTGATTTCACTTTAACCGCTAGTCCGGCAGACAGGTGGTTGAGACTTCTGCATCTTATAAAAGATTCGGAATCTATAATGATAAATGTTCGAAGGACAGATTATTTGCTTAAATTGGAGTACCATGGCGTCGTATCAACTGAGTACTTAACTCAGGCAATTGCAATTATTAAACAAAAGATTAGACAGCCTAAGTACTTTATCTTCTCGGATGATATTCCTTGGTGTAGAAAGTATTTGGGGCATATTAAAGAGGCTATTTTTGTAGACGAGACCTATTACGATGTGAAATATCAATTATATTTTCAATTGATGACGAACTGTAAACATTTTATTTTATCTAACAGTTCATTCTGCTGGTGGGCCGCCTGGCTTGGTGCTACATCAAATAGCATAGTCATCTATCCTAAGAAATGGTTTGCAGTACCGCATTTAGACATAAAAGATCTCACTCCATTGTCTTGGACCGGGCTGTAGTGAGTACAATTGAATTTTAAGATGAATAAGTATTTTACAGTCGATGGTTTCAGAAGAACTTCAATAGAAGCAGACGATAGAATCGTTGAGAGGATAAGGATATCGTGGACAGAGTTTACTAAGGAAATTGTTCCATATCCAAATACAAGCGCTGGTAATGGCGTCGTGATCTGCGCTGGTGGTGCGCGTTATTATATTTGCGCCTGGGTGTTGATTAACGTTTTACGTGTTAAGGGGTGCACGTTACCAATTGAAATTTGGTACGTTGAGAATGAATTGTCAGACTTCATGGTTGCTGAGATATCGAAGTTTGGTGTTGACTGTAGAATAGTCTCGGGGGGGTCGGCTAACGTTAGGGGGTTTCAAATAAAGCCTTACGCAATTTTGAATAGTAAGTTTGAAAACGTCCTATATCTGGATTCTGATGTAATTCCCGTCGTCGACCCTTCATATTTGTTCGATAACTCAGAGTTCTTAAACAGAGGGTGCATATTTTGGCCAGATTTCTGGAAAACTCCCTCTGACAATCCTATATGGAAAATACTAAATCTTAATTTCACACTTTCTCCCGAGCAGGAAAGTGGGCAAATGCTAATTAATAAAAGAGAATGTTGGAAGCAATTGAACCTAGCGATGTACTTTAATCTTCAGCATAGAATATACTACCAACTTCTTTATGGAGATAAAGATACTTTTCGTTTCGCATGGCTTGCTCTAGGAATGTCATTCTATATGGTTCCATACGATCCTTCACTTTGTGGATTTACAGATAGTGATGGTCGCTTTTGCGGAAGTACAATGGTTCAGTACGACCTGGATGGGAGAATGCTCTTTCTGCATAGAAATCTTTTGAAGTGGGATGTTACTTGGCCGAACGAGCGCGTTTGGATGCAAATAAAGAAATTTAAAACCGGTACATCTATCAAGGAGTATTATTTGAAACAGTCTGGTAAAGGCCGTCGTAATATGGACTTAGGCGGAGAAGTTGAAACTATTGAATACATCGAGGGATTGTCAGCTCTTGAGATTGAATGTTTGAATATTTTAAAAGCGTTTCGGCAAACACCACTTTACGCACATATTTTGCACCGTAACTATTTAGAAAATAACCGTAGTGACTTCAGCATGGTTGACTTAGAATAGGCTTCTAAGGGATCAGCGATGATTACTCAAATAGAATGTATTAATATAGGCGTCAAAACCGTAGGCTTTTTCGTAAGCCGAGAGAAGTATGGAGTTTATTTTACAATTAAATGGGGGCAACTCAAGGTAAATGCTAGAGCGATAGCCTATCCGTGTATCAGCATTTGTTGGTTTATTTAGGTTCGGCTGAAAATTGTACCTTCTGTCAGCTTGATGCTCGGTTACGACGACATGTTTGTAGTTCGAAAATTTCCTAACTATTTTGATTATGTTATCGTTGTCTAAATGTTGAAAAACTTGACGAACTAAAAGCAAATCCCCTGCGAGAACATCTTCTTGTGTTATGTCTTTGCAAATAAACCTAATGTTATCTGTTGAATGCCTGTCGTTATTTAACGTGACAAGTTCATCTACTACATCATACCCAGTATAGCGGTATGCATAATGTTCGTTTCGTAATATATTCAAGACATTACGGGAGACGTTAAAATCACCGCATCCGATTTCTATAATATCTACTACATCCTCCTTCATTATAAAGTCAGCTAAAACATTCGCATAGTGGTACGCATTTTTTCCATAGGATCCGGGGCCGGAGAAAAATTCGCCTTTGTTCCCTCCCCAAAGATTTCTCCTATAAATCTCACTAAATATTTCTGAGTTTCGATTCGTCATTAATTTGCTTGACCAAACTTAGTTTTTATAGTATGTGGTCTTCTATAGTATGTGGTCGTCATTATGGGAGTACTTTATAATATTATTTGAACTTTAGAGCGTAGAAACTTTCTGCTGTTACCGCGCCTGTTTGCGCCATTTTATTAAAGTCGTCAAGCGAGTTACACAAGAAAAAGATATATCCACTGCCTTTGCCATTTTTGTGAATTGTGTTCATTAGGCAGAACTTATAGTCACTACCGAAGGAGTTGTTTTTTAGATTTATGAAAGTCCTTGAACCCCAATCGGCGCCGAATTCTGTTTTTGCAGCTTGTGGCGGAAACATTGCACTTTTCATATGAGGGTCCACAGCTCCGCCGCCAACATTCATAGCTATGGTTACAGCCTTAATTTTGGCTGAGTTGTCATCGTCCATCGGCCCCAAGTTCTCCTTGCGTTTGCCACTTTCGCCTTTATAGGCCTCTTCTAATGTATAGCCCATTGGCGCTACAGCGTATCTTATTTCAATAGGGGTATCTTTAAAGGTGATAGCATATTCATAATGCATTTGGCGATTTTTAACGACCGAAACGGGAATGGCGTTCTTTGGTACGTTGAAGTCCATGCCAGCCAGGGTCAACACATTTCGAAACGTGTCTGGCAAAACTGGTTTGATTTGGGCAGGCTGAGCAATTGCCGTACTTATTGCGAGGATCAGAAGACATAAGAGGGAGAATTTTTTCATGTTTTTGAGTTTTAAATCTAATATAGCGAATTAAGTTGACTAATTCACACTTATTTTCGGAAAGTGGATTTAACTTTGCATCTTTGTTGCATTATCATTATTTATTCATGAGAAAACTTCTTTTTGTGTTTGCACTACTCAGCGCAGCAGTTTCAGTAGTTGCGCAGGATAACCCGCTTTGGCTGCGCTATCCTGCAATTTCGCCCGATGGCAGCCAGATTGTATTTGGTTATAAAGGCGATATCTACCTGGTGAGCAGTGGTGGTGGACAAGCCGTGCCGCTGACCTTGAACGAGGCGCACGACATGATGCCCGTTTGGAGTCGCGATGGGAAGACCCTGGCTTTTGCGAGCAACCGCTATGGCAACTTTGATGTTTATACGGTGCCTGTTACGGGTGGAAGTCCCCAACGTTTGACATTCCACAGCAGTAACGACTACCCCTACGATTTTACCGCCGATGGCAGGAGCGTCGTGTTTGGCAGTTCCCGCAACGGCAACGCCGAAAGCGCACGCTTTCATAGTCCGCGCGTATTCCAAAACCTGTATTCTGTTAAGCTAGGGGGCGGTCGCCCGGTGCTGATCAGCGCCGCCGGTATGGAGTATGCACGGTTTAACCGCGATGGCAGTAAGCTTGTCTTTGAAGATAAAAAAGGATTTGAAGATGCCTGGCGGAAGCATCATACCTCATCGGTAACCCGCGATATCTGGATCATGGATGTCAAGGCGAATACCTATAAGCAGGTGTCGACCTTTGAGGGGGAAGACCGTAACCCGGTTTTTAGTGCCGACGACAGCATGATCTATTTTTTAAGTGAAAAGAACGGTAACCAGAATATATACAGTACACCGGCATCGGGGGGCGCAAGTTACACTCAGCTCACTCAGTTTAAAGATAACCCGGTAAGGCACCTGACCCGCGCTTCAGATAATACGCTCTGTTTCTCACAAAACGGCGAGATCTATCTTTTGAAAAACGGTCAGACAGCGAAAGTCCAGATCAGGATCTTGAACGACGGTCGCGATAATCTGGTTAAAACGATGCCTGTTAACGGCGACATTACCGAGTTTGCCTTGAGCCCCAATGGAAAAGAGATTGCTTTTGTAACCCGGGGCGAGGTGTTTGTGACGAGCGTAGAGAACGGTCAGACCAAGCAAATCACTAAAACACCGCAACAGGAGCGCATGGTAACCTGGGCGCCCGATGGAAAGGCTATTATTTACTCGACCGAGCGAAATAAAAGCTGGGACGTTTACCGCAGTGTGATCGTGCAGAAAGACGAGCCTTATTTCTATGCGGCTACAGTAATCCGCGACGAACCGCTTATTGAGGGCATAGCGGAACAGTATCAGCCGGAGATTTCACCCGATGGTAAGGAGATTGCCTATGTGGAGAACAGAAATGTGCTGCGGGTATTCAATATCAAATCAAAGAGCAGTCGCACACTGCTTCCTGCAGGGCATAATTATTCGTATAGTGACGGCGACTGGAGTTTCCAGTGGAGCCCGGATGGCAAGTATATTCTGACCGACGATGAGAACGGCTATATGTCGAGAAGTAATATTGCGATAATTAAGGCCGACGGATCGGGTGAAAGGTTATATCCGGTCAACAGCGGATTTGGTGAGGCTATGGGTAAGTGGGCGCTGAATGGCAAGATGATGACCTGGGCAAGCAGTCGCTACGGGCGGAAGTCGCTCGCCATACAGGGCAACCGCGAGATGGATATATTTGGCGTATTCTTTGATCAGGCGGCTTACGATCAGGCCAACATGACTAAGGCAGATTATGATCTTTTTAAAGAACGTCAGCAAAGGGAGCGCATAGCGCCGAAGGATAGTCTCCCGGCCAAGTCGAAAACCAAAAAGACGGATACCGCGAAAAAAGATTTTGTGCCCGACTTCAACAACCTGGAGAATCGCCGGGTTAAGCTTACCATAAACAGCAGTTCGCTTGGTGGCTATGTACTGAACGCAGATGCAAGCAAACTTTATTATTTGTCGGCCTTTGAGAGCGGTTACGACCTCTGGGTTACGGATACGCGAAGCAGGGAGACAAAGATTCTGGCCAAACTATCGGGCTCGCCCAGCGGAATTGAGATGAGTAAGGATGGCAAGAGCTTGTTTGTGGCCAACAGAGGCAAGCTGGTGAAGGTGGAGAGTGAGAGTGGCCGGGTAACGCCAATTGGCATTAACGGCGATATGGCGCTGGACGCTGCTGCTGAGCGAAGCTATATTTTTGAACATGCATGGCGGCAAACTAAGGCTAAGTTTTACGATCCTAAACTCCACGGGGTTGATTGGGATATGTATTACACCACATACGCCAGGTTTTTACCGCACATCAGCAATAACTTCGACTTCCAGGAGTTTTTGAGTGAGCTGCTGGGTGAACTGAACGCTTCACACACCGGTGGTCGTTTCTCGCCGGCTATCCCGAACGCCGATGAGACTGCTGCATTGGGACTGCTTTACGACGAGACCTCAAGCAGCGATGGTTTGAAGATTACAGAGGTTATTGCGGGTGGGCCGCTTGCCACCAATACGAGCAAGGTGAAAGCGGGGCATGTTCTTGAGGCTATAGACCAGACTACTTTATCAACTGATCTGGACTGGGCCAAATTGCTGAACAATAAAAAGGGTCAGAATATACTGTTAAGCTTTTACGATCCGGCCAGCAAGCAGCGTTGGACGGAACGCATCAGACCAATCGGTATTGCCGATGAAAACAGCCTGATGTATAAGCGCTGGGTAGCCCGGATGGAGAAAATGGTGGACAAGCTAAGCGGTGGTAAGGTGGGTTATGTGCATGTAGAAGGAATGAACGATGCCAGTTTCAGGGAAGTTTTTGATGTGGTAATGGGTAAAAATATGGAGAAAGAGGCGCTGATTGTCGACACCCGCTTTAACGGCGGAGGCTGGCTGCACGATGATCTCAATACGTTCTTGTCGGGCAAAAAATACCTGGAGTTTGCGCCGCAGGGCAACAGGCTTAAAGGCGGCGAACCTAATGTGCGCTGGACCAAGCCGAGCTGTGTGGTGATGAACGAGGCGAATTACAGTGATGCATTCATTTTCCCTTATATATACAAGCAGAATGGTATCGGCAAACTGATCGGGATGCCGGTAGCGGGTACTGGTACAGCCGTTTGGTGGGAGCGCCAGATTGATCCGACGCTTATTTTCGGAATCCCGATGATCGGTACCATCGGCAAGGAAGGCCGAACTACGGAAAACCTGCAGGTTGAGCCCGATATCCGCGTGCCGGTAAGCTACGAAGATTATCTTCGCGGAAAGGATACACAGATTGAGGTTGCTGTAAAAGAAATGCTGAACGCTGCTTCCCGATAGGGGAGGCAGCGTTTATACGAAGCCGGCGAGCGACTTGTCGATGATCGCCAGTGCTTCGTCGATCTGTTCGGTACTGATCACCAGTGGCGGGGCCAGCCTGATCTTGTTGCCATGGGTAGGTTTGGCCAGAAGGCCGTTCGCTGCAAAATCGAGGCATATATTCCAGGCCAGGTCTGAGTGCTCATCACTATCGATAACAATAGCGTTGAGCAGGCCCTTGCCGCGGATCTGTCTGATAAGTCGATTTCGCCCGGCTATTTCCTGAAGTCCGGCACGGAACCGGTTTCCAAGTATCTCTGCATTTTCAGCCAGCTTTTCATCTAATACGACATGCAGCGCTTCTTTAGCCACTGCGCATGCAAGGGGATTGCCGCCATACGTAGAGCCATGCTCGCCTGGCTTAATGGTCAGCATCACTTCATCATCAGCCAGAACGGCCGAAACAGGTAATACACCGCCCGAAATAGCTTTTCCGAGGATGAGTACGTCAGGCCTGGGGGTATCGCTGCTGTGAATATCGTATGATGCCAGCATATTGCCCGTCCGTGCAATGCCGGTTTGTATCTCGTCGGCTACGTACAGCACGTTGTATTTTCTGCACAGATCGTGCACAGTCTTCAGGTAGTCTGGCTCAGGTACCACAACGCCGGCCTCGCCCTGTATGGGTTCTACAATGAAGGCGGCTATATTTTTATCGGACTTAAGTAATAATTCTAATGCCCCCGCATCGTTATAAGGCACATGGACAATCCCTTCTACAAATGGGCCAAAATCTTTTCGTGCATCCGGATCGCTGGATGCCGAAACGACGCTGATGGTACGCCCGTGAAAGTTATCTTTTGCAAAAACAATTTTGGCCTGGTTTGCCGCTATGCCTTTTACAAGGTAGGCCCATTTGCGGCATAACTTCATGGCGCTCTCTACGGCTTCTACTCCTGAATTCATAATGAGCACCTTCTCGTAGCCAAAAAGTTTGCTCATGTATTGCTCCAGATCGCCCAGTTTATCGTTGTAAAAGGCGCGGGACGTTAATGTTAGCCGCTGCGCCTGCGTGGTAAGCGCTGCAATAATACGCGGATGGCAATGCCCCTGGTTTACCGCGGAATAAGCCGACAGGAAATCAAAATATCTTTTTCCGTCTACATCCCACAGAAATGGTCCGCTGCCACGCTCGAGCACCACCGGTAAGGGGTGATAATTATGTGCGCCGTATTGTTCTTCGAGGTGGATGAACTTTTCACTTTTCGGGGACTGCAGACTGGTGTTCATAAGCAATAGTTTTTAGCAAACTTAACATTTTATCAGCTACAGCACCAAGTTGCCCGTGGTATTACTGTATCAACTGCGTTTTTTCCAGGGGCCTGTTATCGCTAAAGTGAGCCCCGGATTCTGGATGTTAATAAAGAACGTGTTCCCGTTTGGCGAAAACACCGGTCCTGCAAATTCAGAATTGCGGTAGCCTATATTTTTTGCGATAACATAGGTCTTGCCTTCTGGCGTAATACCGATTACCCGCGCATCTTTTTTGTCTTCACAGATAATGACGTCGCCCCAAGGCGCAATGGTTAAGTTATCACAATTCTCGAAGGTCTCAATGTTATCGGATTCAATAAAAAGCTCGAGCCTGCCCGGGCTATTTTTCTCTTCCGGCTTACCTTCAAATTTGCTTGGAACGTATTTGAAGATTTGTCCGTGCTTATTGTGCCCTCCGTCTGTACATGCGAAGAATAATTCGCCGTTACCATACCAAATACCCTCTCCACGTGAAAATCTGGCCGCACCCATTTTAAATCCGCGTAACCTGAGGTCTCCATCGGGCGCCTCAACGTCGTCCAGATCGATCCATTCCACCTCAAAGGATTTTTTTTGCGGAAATTTATCGGTGGTAAGCGATTTATAATTGCGTGTGTCGGCACTTTTCCATTCTTTGATGGACAAGCACTGTAATTTTCCGCCGTTGTGCAGTTTGCCATAAGCGTTGGGGAGGTAGCGATAGAACAAACTATCTCCTTCATCTTCTGTCTGGTATACGATTCCAGTGCCCGGCTGAACAGTTACTGCTTCATGCGTAAAGCGACCCATCGCTTTGATAGGTTCAGGGCTTGTAATTCCGATCCGGTCGGTAGCCGGAACCTCAAAATTGAAGCCGTGCTCCTTTTCAAGGCCAAGTCCCTCATTTTTTGGGGTTAAACTGCTCTCTTCGCAGGTAATCCAGGATTTCCAGGGCGTAATGCCTCCAGCACAGTTTCTAACCGTACCCACAAGACTCAGGTACTGACTTTCTACGGTCTGCGTTTTTTCGTTGTAAATTAATGTAGTGGTTCCGCCAACACAAGTTTTATCGCCGCCTGCGAAGTCATATATTTTGTTTTTATCAATTTTATTGATGAGTTCATTGTCCTTTCCGAACGGTCCGAGTATATCAGCGCCCGGACTGTTTTCGTGGTTTCTGATCAGAATGGTTTTGCCGTTGGAATGAGAAAAAGATCCCATACCGTCGTACATGCCTGGCATGAGCAATCCATCGTTCATGAGGTCTCCTTTGCGCGAGATAACTTTGGCGGTGAAACCCTTAGGAAGACTTAGAATGTCGCCCTCCCGATGAAAAAGCGGGCCAAAGCCTGCGCCCGGATCGGCGTCTAAAAGATACATTGCTGCCTTAGCCGCATAATTGTTTAATCCTGTAAAACCGAGGCTGACCAGGGCAGTATTTTTTAAAAAGCTTCTTCTTGAACTCATAACTGTTTGTAAATATTCTTTGCAAAGTTAATTGAAGTGTATTAAGTTAATGTTAAAATGGACTTCCGCTTCCAGGTCCTGTCAGGATGGTTCATGATGCATATCTAAAAAATAATACAGATACTCGTATATCAGATGTAACCAATATAAACAGCATTCAAATGAAATTTCTTTTTTTACTATTATCTTTTTTTTCCAGTGTTAGTGTTTTCGGACAAAAGCTTGGTGTTTATGATCTAAGGGTGGAACATTTAGAAAACCCTTTGTCGGTAGACGCAGCCAAACCGAGACTCGGATGGAAGATTTCGTCGTCCCTGAAAAATACCTTGCAGACCGGCTATGAAATCCGGGTTGGAACTGACGAAAAAGGAATCAGGTCGGGTAAGCAGCTGGTCTGGAATGCTTCGGTAAAGTCAGATCAGTCGGTGTTGGTGCCTTATGGAGGCGCGCCCCTGAAGTCGAAACAGCGTTATTACTGGCAGGTTCGCGTAAAGGATAATCACGGTAATACCTCGCCATGGAGCAGTGTGCAGTATTGGCAAACGGGTTTGCAGGCGGGCGACTGGACCGCAAAGTGGATAGCTGTGGCGGAAAAGGATACTTCCTCGAGAAGTCCGCTTATGAGAAAAGCATTCGATCTGAAGAAGCGTGTGAAGTCGGCCACCGTGTATGTGACGGCCAAGGGGCTTTATGAAGCATACATCAATGGTCGGAGGGTGGGCGACAGTTACCTTACGCCTGGTTGGACGAGTTATAGGAACCATTTGCAATATCAGGTTTATGACGTAACCGGATTGTTGCAGTCGGGCGCCAACGCCATCGGCGTTACCCTGGGCGATGGCTGGTACAAAGGCCGGATCGGCTTTAACCATCAACGTCGCTTTTATGGAGATACCAGAGCACTGCTTATGCAGCTCGAGGTAGCGTATACCGACGGAACGAAAGAGGTTGTAAATACAGATGAAAGCTGGCTTTCGTCTTATGGTCCGATTGTGGCTTCTGATGTTTACGATGGCGAGGTTTACGACGCGCGGCAGGAGAAGACAGGCTGGAGAACGGTCTCTTACACTGCAGATGCAAGTTGGAAACCCGTTCGGATTATAGAAAAGGGTACTGAGCAACTGGTCGGGATGAGTGGGCCGACCGTGAAAAAGCATGAGGTTTTTAAAGCGTTAAAGGTTTTTAAAACCCCTGCGGGAGAAACGGTGGCCGATTTTGGTCAGAACCTGGTGGGTTGGGTAGTTTTAAAAGCAAAAGGTCCCGCCGGTACCAAGATTACCCTAAGTCATGCCGAGGTGCTGGACAAGGCTGGGAATTTTTACACCACCAACCTGCGCTCGGCCAAAGCGCAGAACACGTATATTTTGAAAGGTGATGCTGAGCAATCGTTCGAACCGCATTTTACATTCCAGGGCTTCAGGTATGTGAAGATAGAAGGTTACCCCGGTGAGGTATCACCGGAGCAACTCGCCGCTGTTGCCGTGTACTCGGCAATGGAAACCACCGGTAAGTTAAGCACTTCAAATGCACTGCTTAACCAGTTGCAGCATAATATCCAGTGGGGGCAGAAGGGGAACTTTGTGGATGTTCCTACCGATTGTCCGCAGAGAGACGAGCGTCTGGGCTGGACCGGCGATGCGCAGGCTTTCGCTAATACAGCCGCTTATAACATGGATGTAGCGGGGTTTTTTACCAAATGGTTGAAGGATGTAAAAGCCGATCAGCACAAAAATGGTAATGTTCCTTTTGTAATACCTGATGTGTTGACGCCCAATGACGCCGGGGCCGCAGGGTGGGCTGATGCTAGTACAATTATTCCGTGGTCGATGTATCAGGCTTATGGCGATAAAGGTATTTTGGAAGCGCAGTTTGACAGTATGAAGGCTTGGGTCGACTTTATGACGTCCCGGTCGAAGGACAACCTCTGGAATACCGGATTTCACTTTGGCGACTGGCTTTTCTACCGCCCCGACGATGATAATGACGGTCGCGCTGCGGTGACAGACAAGTATATGATTGCACAATGTTTTTACGCAAACTCTGTTCAGATTCTTATTAACGCGGCAAAGGTGTTAGGTAAGCCGGATATAGAGGGCAAGTATGAGGATCTGCTTAAAAACATTAAAACGGCCTACGTACAAGAGTATATGACCCCGGGTGGGAGATTGATTTCGTCTACCCAGACAGCTTATGTGCTCGCGCTGCAGTTTGATATGTTGCCCGAGTCGTTGCGTGCGCAGGCGGCCGACCGCCTGGTGCAGAATGTGCGGAGTTATGGCAACCACCTGACCACGGGCTTTTTGGGTACACCTTATCTATGCCATGTGCTGTCGCGTTTCGGACATACGAATGTTGCCTACGACCTGTTGATGCAGGAAAGTTATCCTTCCTGGTTGTATCCGGTAAAGATGGGCGCAACAACCATTTGGGAGCGCTGGGATGGTATAAAGCCCGACGGCAGTTTCCAGACACCTAATATGAATTCCTATAACCATTATGCCTATGGTGCGATAGGCGACTGGATGTATAGAAATATGGCGGGCATCAATCAAAGTAGTCCGGGTTACAAGGGAATTGTGATTCAGCCTGTGCCGGGAGGCAAGCTAAGCAGTGTTTCGGCGGAGCTCAGCACGCCTTACGGCTCTGTGGCTTCTGCCTGGAAAATTGAGGATGGCCTGTTTAAACTTAGGGTGCAGGTGCCAGCCAATACGAAGGCAACGGTTATTTTACCGGCACCAATCCTGAAATCGGGAGCTGAAACCGGCACCACGACGACCGTAGGATCAGGTGTTTATGAGTTTGAGTGCAGACTGGATAAATAATTTTAAATAAAGTCTACCGATTTACTAGATTATTTATATATTTGTCGCATAGTCATGTGGCCGAGAGGTTAGGCAGAGGTCTCATAACCTCTAATGGCGGTTCGAGTCCGTCCATGACGACAAGGCAAATAACATAGATTGCCTATCCCGGACATCCGTCGTAAGACTTGTCCAAACTCGTTTATATTTGGTTTGAAAAGGGCTGTATCTGGAGTGATCAGCCCTTTTTCTTTTGGTATATTTGCTTAAGAATATATGACTATGATTGAGTTTGCTTTGGGTGTTTATAAGCGGTTGATGCTGACGGTCGCGCTAGTATTTGCTTTTGCATGCAGTATTTATGCTCAGCAAACATTGATAAGGCTTAAAACGACAAAAGGTGATATTGTACTGATGTTGTATGATAAGACGCCGCGCCATCGCGATATGTTTTTGCGAGAGATCAGCAAGGGGACATATCGCAGCGCAGCATTTAATCGGGTAATCAAAGATTTTGTGAGCCAAGCAGGCGAGTTGGACGATAGTATTTTGAATCGCGAGCAGAAGCATCCTGAGCTCGGCCGCAAAAGATTACCCGCAGAATTCGTCGATTCGTATATTCATAAAGCGGGTGCTTTGGGTGCGGGTCGCGACGACAATCCGGAGAAATCTTCCTATTTTAATCAGATCTACCTGGTGGCAGGGAAAAAGTTTACGGATCTGCAACTGGACGAGCTGGAGAAGAAGACAGGCAGGCAGCTGTCAGCTGCTGCCAGGGAAATATATAAAACGAGGGGCGGCACGCCTCACCTTGATGGAGGGTATACGGTGTTTGGAGAAGTTGTTGAGGGTATGGAAGTGGCCAGCCTGATCAATGGTGTAGAAACCGATACCAGCGATGTTCCTTTAGAACCGGTGATATTTGAGGCGAGGGTTCTGTCAAAGGCCGAGGCCAATCGGTTGAAAAGGCGTCTGGCTGCTCCAATAACGCACAGATAGGTATTCCCGATTAATTCGTATATTTGCCCCCTCGTAAAATTTAAAATATAATTCCGATGTTGAATATTGTTCTATTTGGTCCTCCGGGTGCAGGCAAAGGCACTCAGTCTGAAAAATTAATCGACAAGTACCAATTGGTTCACATCTCGACCGGTGATTTGTTCAGGGCGCATATAAAAAATCAAACTGCGTTGGGGCAGCGCGTTAGTGCCTTAATTGCCGAAGGTCAGCTGGTACCCGATGAAATCACTATCGCTATGCTGGAGGAAGAAGTAGATAAGAATCCGGGGGCTAAGGGCTTCATTTTTGACGGCTTTCCGCGCACTGTGCCACAGGCAAAGGCATTAGATGATTTTCTTGTAAGTAAAGGTACTGAGATCGCGGGGGTTATTGCCCTTGATGTTGATCAGGCTGAGTTGACTAAGCGCATTGCACAGCGCCAGTTGGAAACCGGCAGGGTAGACGATCAGGCCGACAAGCTTCAAAAGCGGATAGAGGAGTATTTTGATAAGACGGTTCACGTATTGCCCTACTATGAATCGCAAGCCAAACTGGCTAAAGTGAACGGCATCGGCCAGATTGAGGATATTTTCTCGGCGCTTTGTACGGTAGTTGACCAATACTAATCGACAGACTACATGTCGCAAGGTTCAAATTTTGTAGATTATGTGAAGATCTGCTGCCGTTCTGGTAAGGGCGGCGCTGGTTCCGCGCATTTGCATCGTGATGTACGGACGGCCAAAGGCGGTCCGGACGGTGGGGATGGCGGCCGGGGCGGCCATATTATTTTGCGCGGAAACGCACAATTCTGGACTTTACTGCATCTCAAATATCGTAAACATATTATAGCCGAAGACGGCCAACCCGGGTCGGGCGCAACATCTACCGGTAAATCTGGTAAGGATGAGATTCTGGATGTTCCGCTCGGGACAATCGCTAAAGATGCAGAGACCGGTAACGTCTTGTTTGAAATCACACAAGATGGTGAGACACGCATCCTAACGCCGGGCGGCCGTGGTGGTCTGGGTAACTGGCACTTCAAGACTTCTACAATGCAAACACCGCGCTTTGCGCAGCCTGGTGAACCGGGACGGGAAGAATGGATGATTCTTGAGTTGAAGGTGCTAGCAGATGTCGGACTGGTAGGTTTTCCAAACGCGGGTAAGTCTACTTTACTTTCCGTGGTATCGGCCGCGAAGCCTGAGGTCGCTGACTATCCGTTCACGACCATTGTGCCAAACCTTGGCATTGTTTCTTACCGTGATGGCAAATCTTTTGTAATGGCCGATATCCCCGGAATCATTGAAGGTGCGTCTAAGGGAAAAGGCCTTGGCTTCCGGTTTTTACGGCATATAGAACGTAATTCAGTGTTGCTTTTTATGGTTCCGGCAGATACTCAGCGTACGATTGCACAGGAATACTCCATATTGAAGTCGGAGCTTAACGATTATAATCCCGAACTCATGCAAAAGCCGCATTTGCTGGCTATTACTAAATCGGATCTGCTTGACGAAGAGCTTACGACGGAGATGACAAAGGAACTTCCTTCCGGTATTCCGTATGTTTTCATCTCTTCAGTAGCACAAAAAGGCATTCAGGAGCTGAAAGACAAACTCTGGTCGGCTATTGATGCCGGTTAAGAAAAGCTTCTTTTTTCATTGACCGGGCTGCAATCCAGGCGCTGAGAATCATAAGGACGGCTCCGGCAAGGAAAGGTGCGCCGGCGAACTTAACGGGTGCCTGGGGCCTGGTGAACCATGCGAAGAGGTAGGTCATCATTAAGGGACCAATGATAGAAGTCGCACTCATAAGACTTGTCAGCGCTCCCTGAAGTTCCCCTTGCTCGTTCTGAGGAACGTTCCCGGACATCACGGCCTGAAGTGCCGGGCCTGCTATGCCACCAAGGCTGTAGGGCACCAGAAAGGCAAACATCATCCAGCTTTTTGTTGCAAAGGCAAATAGCAGAAGCCCAAGCGCATAACATCCGAGGCCAATGTAAATGCTTCGCTCATTCCCAAGTTTCGGATTGATGACACGGATTAGTCCGCCCTGGACACCGGCAATAAGTAAGCCCACGGTCGTAAGCGAGATACCGATGGTAAAAGTGCTCCAGTTAAATTTTTCAATGTTGATGAAAGTCCAGGTGCTCTGCACGGCGTGACCCGCAATATATACGAATACCAGGGCTACGATAAGTCCCCCGAGGCCCTTGTACCGCGTCAAACGGAGAAGTGAGCCTAGTGGGTTTGCCCGCTTCCAGTCGAACGCCCGCCTGTGATCTTTGTCGAGCGACTCAGGGAGAACGAAAAATCCATATACCACATTGATGAGCGTAAGTATGGCTGCGGCAATAAAGGGCACTCTTGGACCAAACTCGCCAAGCAAGCCTCCAAGGGCAGGGCCTATCACAAAACCAAGTCCGAAAGCCGCGCCGATCATGCCGAAGTTTTGGGCGCGGTTTTCATTTGTGCTGATATCAGCAATGTATGCCGTGGCTGTAGTGAAGCTTGCGCCGAAAATACCAGCGATAACACGGCCAACAAAAAGCCACCATATGGTAGGCGCAAAGGCTAGGAAAATGTAGTCGATCCCAAAGCCGAAGAGAGAAAGGAGCAGCACCGGGCGGCGACCATACCTGTCGCTAAGATTACCAATGATCGGTGCGCACACAAACTGCATAATGGCATAGGCGAATGTTAGCCATCCGCTCCATTTTGAAGCATCGCTGATGGTTCCGTCGATCAGGTGTTCAATGAGAAGCGGAAACACGGGAATGATAATTCCGATGCCGATGACATCCAGGAGAAGTGTGATAAAGATGAAACTTAATGCTGCCTTACGTGAACCTGCCATGGAAAAATATTTTTTGGGGACGCAAGGTAGGAACTATTTTTGAATTTTTCTTTGCCGGATAATGGCAGCCGGATTACCCTTATATATCATGTTCTCAGTGAGATTGCCTGCTGCCACTGAGCCTATCGTGAGTACTGAGCCTTTGTGTGCCCATGTGCCGGGTGGTAATATGGCGCGGGCAGCGATCCAGACGCTGTCCTCTATGATAACGGGTCTCGTAAGCAGATCGAAAGAAGCAGAGGTGTAGTCGTGATTTCCGGTGATGATCATGGCCTGCTGGGAGATACAGACATTGTTGCCGATAAGGACGAAGTCTGTGTTTTCAACGGTACATTCAGCAAGCCAGCAGTGGTCGCCCACCCTTAATTTCCATGGATATTTTATCTGGATACCTGGCTTAATTCTCACATCTTTGCCGATTCGGGCCCCGAACAGTTTGAGTATGAACACCAGAATACTGCTGGAAGGAATGATTCCTGAACGCACAAGCAGTGTGCTTGTAAAATACCATAGTGATATTCTGAGAAGGGATGCGCCCGTGGAAAAGCCTTTTTTATCGAAGTTCTTTTTAAGCTGCATTCAGATACGGATTTTTTTGGGTAAGGTTTCGGGTATCTGGTTGATCCAGAAAATACTGAACACTGCGAGTGAAGCATATACAGCGAAATTAAACAGTACATGTTGCAGATCCCACCCATATCCCCGGTTGAAATAGATGGCAACCAGGCAGAGTCGGACGAGGTTCAAGGTTATTATCAACGTTATGCCAGAGAGGAGAAAGATGAATTTACGCAGGGCTTTTTGAGGATAGGCTAATGCGAAGGCCATAAAAACGGAGACAACTCCATAACCGAGACAAGAATATATGATCCGGAATCCGGCGTGGTTAGCAACTGACAATGTTGTTGCTGTAGTGCGTACCTGGTATCCAAGTGTTTGCAATAGTCTCGCCGCAGCCTCGATGTAAAATCTCCGCCATCCTTCGATATAATTGAAATGTTCTTCGATGAAGGGGCTGTAGAAGCCGCCGGGAGCAGACCCTGCAATGGTGCCAGGTTAATGCAATATGCTACAGCAAACACGATCATGAACCGGCAGAGGAAAGCGCCCATTTGATGATCTTGTTCTGCCGGTCCTTCAGGACACTTCCGCGATTCAAGAATTTTGATATCGACAATCAGCCGGAACCAAAAGGCTTGCAGGAAGTGGAATATGTTTCCGCGGATGCCGTCAAGAATGCCCAATCTGAAGATAAGTCGGTAGAAGTAATAAAGAAATGGTCTCACAAGTAAGGGAAGGTCCGCCCAGATCTTTTTACACCAGGCGTTGCGCTCATTCGGGTTGCCAAAAATTCTGCTTTCTGCCTGATAAAGGGATTGATTGCTTGAGTTACTCTCTGCCAGCAAATCGCTATACCTGTTATGCTTCTCGATCCAGAAGTGTATCTTATTTTCCTTGAGGTTCTCCTCAATAATATGGGCGTTTTTCCATATCAGCGTTCTTCCAGGTACTTGAAAGCGATGGTCCATTGCTTCACTCAGATCGGAGAAGCCTGCGGTATATCGGAACATCTTAAGCATATATTTTGGATAATAGCCACCGTATCTTATCCATTTGCCCTGGAAATAGTTTTTCCTGTTAAAGTAGATTCCGTTTACCGTAGCATATTCTGCGTCGCTAAAAGCGGTCAGTTTCTTGGAAAGATCAGGCGCAATATACTGGTCGGCATCCAGGCAGATTACCCATGGCGTATTAACTTGAAACGCATGGAGTGCTGCGTTCCATTGCTTCGGATGATTTTCAAAGGGGTGATATTTGACTTCGGCTCCGTATTTCTCACAAATAGTTAAGGTTTCATCGCTACTGCCCGAATCGAGCACGTATATCTGGCTATTTAGGTTTCGGATCGAATCAAAGAGCCGTGGAAGATGCATTTGTTCGTTGAGCGTAAGAACGATGAAAGAGATGTGTTGGTTCTTCATAGCGCATTTTGGTAAAGCTTGAGGTATTGGCTAGTAAGGCTCTTTTCGCAGAAAAATGTTGAGGCGAGCGATGGCCCGGTGTCCCGGATAAAGGCTCGTTTCATGCTATCTTGATGGGCCATCTCAATGGTTGTTGCTATTTCGCAGGGGTTCAAACCACAAATCCAGCCCAGATCTAACTGCCTGATCAACGGGGCCAGGCCCACAGCGTTCGAGGCAAGGACTGGTATTCCCGCCATGAGGCCTTCGGCGATAGCGTTAGAGAAATTTTCGTTGTGCGAGGTTAAGGCAAGTAGATCGTGATTCATGAGCAGACCATGTTTTTGAGTCCCCTTTTTATAACCCACCCAGGCAACCCTGCTGTTGATACCCAGTTTTCGGGAGAGTCTTTCCAATCTGTCTATGTATGCGGTGCAACCCGTTCCGGCTATGTTAAGCTGCCAGTCGAAGTTTAGCAAGCTTACGGCTTCCATGAGCTGCTCAAGACCTTTCTTAGGGTCAATCCTGGAAAGAAAAAGTATGCGGAACTGAGCTTTGTCCTGCTGCTCGCGAATTTGCTTAGACAAAGCGATTGGCTTGAAGCTAACGATGTTAAATATGGTCGCAATTGTCTTTGCACTAACAACTTCGGTAATTTCCCGTGCCTCCTGCTCACTAGTGGCATGTATATGACAACGCTGTAACAGTCGGACGCCGGCTATCTTATGCATGAGGTTCTTTATCAAACTATGTCTGTGTTTGAAGCTATAGGCAGATAACATGCCCCTGGGCGAAAGCACAATAGCCGTCTGTGTCATGACGCATATTAGGCAGGAAAAAATAGAGGTAAAGTTCCACCAGGAATGAATATGGACAACGGTTTCGCCTGGATACTTTTTGATTTTCTTATACAAAGACCATAGCAATGATGGAGAAAAGTGACTGGAGCCGCCCGTTACACGACTATAATAGGTCACCCTCACACCTTTTATATACGTCCTTTGACCATTGGTGACACCCCGGAGTTCGTCATGTCCGTTGGCGGTAGTGGTCATAACTTCCTGCCTGACGTCTTGGTCTGCTAATGCTTCGCATAGGGCTGCGACGGAAAAGATCGGTCCGCCATAAACATAGGCCGGCTTATAGGATGGCGTTATGTGGATTATTTTCATGGTTGGAGACTAATGTATTTGTCATTAGCAGTATTTTGTGAATGCATATCATCAGCAACCAGCCGTAGACAATGTTATTTAAGAGAAATTCAAATGCGTTTCCCCTCCAAAGCGGCTGGAAGACGCTATTAAATATAATGATACAGCCAAGCGGATATCCACCGAAGTTTTGTTCGGCATAGTTACAAATCGATTGAGCGAGGACACCGTATAATAACATATATATGAAGATGCCTACTGAGCCGCCAAACAGATATCCGTCAACTACCGGCCGGGTTTTCGCCGAAACGGCTGAAGACCTGTTTGCAACGCCTGCAGTATATACCCTTTCCATGGCCAGCTCCTCCATGCTGGGCTTGGAATCCCAGAAAAAGCGGGGTACGAATACCAATACGGCATTTTCGAGTGCCTGCATACTGTATGGGTTCCAAAGCGGAACATTGCGTACAAAAGTCATGAACATCCCGATTTCACTTAATCGGTGTGTTAGGAAGTCAAGGCTGTTTTTTTCTATGAAAGGTGTTTTTGTTTCATCTGTTAAAGTTTGATAGGCCTGCGCACGAGCCTCCTCTCTGCTTTGATGATGTTCCCAGGATTGTTTCCGGAATACGATAGTAAAAGTGGGAAGGACATAGGTTAATGTCACCAAAAGCGGGACAGCCAGAGCGATAACCCATTTTCTGTAATAAGCAAAACCAATCGAAGCCAGCACGATGATATTTACGATAATATTTTCTTTGTAGCCCGTTAATGTTGAACTGAGCAGGTGTAACAGGAAAAGAGTGCCGCCAAACACGGCGGGAAACACCTTTTTGCCGACCATGCCTTTAATCAGGAGGTAGGCACCGGATGCGCAGGAAATACAGCGCAGCGGTAAGGTCAATTGATATAAACTTGGATGTAACTCTGCGAGGAGCGCGGCGGTGTAAGCCAGGATGCCTATCTGTAAGAAGGGGCGCAGTCCGGCAGTAGTTAGCTTATAACGAAGCTGAATATCTGCTTTTATCCTTGAGATGATACCTGTTGCTATGGAACAGTGCGCAAGGAGACAGAGACGCTGGCACTTAGCGAGGAGTTCGGTGTCCTCCGTTTCAAAAAAAGAGTTTTCGGTGCGGTCGTCAGGGTAAAAACCAGTGTGATTCAAAAAGTAGAATATAGAGGTGCAGCACATGAAGCCGGCAAATATGACCTGTACAAGTATGATTGGTCGCATCACCTGTGCGTATATCGGGATATCTTCAGGTATACACCGCTGAGGAGAAATTATGGTGAGGTAGAAGATGAAAAACGATCCCAGCCAGGCTATGAGGTAGGATGATATTGGATGGAGCTGAACTGCTTCGCTGACAAGCCAGGGGACAAAGATGAGCGAGATGAGATTTGTACGGTTACTGCAATACATTTGTGATATTTTTGACCTGTGTTTCGAATGTCCAGTCCCTAATAATGAGTTCTGAGTTTCTCCCCATCTCCTGTAAGGTTTTCCTGCAGCTTAGCAGTCGATGAAGTTTATGTTTCAGATCAGACAAATCGTTACTTCTAAAAATGTTACCATTCTTCCGGCTTACCAGGTCGGAACACGCGCCAACGGTATCAGACGCGAGTATTGCTCTTCCTGCTGCCATCGCTTCGTTGATCGCAAGGCCCCAGGACTCACTTAAAGAGGGAAGACAAAATAAGTCGCAGGCCTGGTACGCTCCGGGCATTTCACTTTGGTTTAAGAAGCCAGCAAAATGGATGTTTTGTCGCGATTCCGTTAACCTTATATAGTCTGACCGGAGCTTTCCGCTACCTGCCAGGATAAGGTGAGCGTCAGTAAGGTTTAGCTCGGTGAAAGCACGGATAAGCAACTGTACATTCTTAGTTCTTGTGAACTTTCCAGCGTATAGCACTACGGTATCAGACATAGCTATTCCAAGCTTTTTTCTGAGGCAAGGTGACTCGCTTGGTTCCCTGAAGCGTAGGTTGTCGACTGCATGTGGCGCGAATCGTAGTTGTTTCTCGGTTAACCCGTATCTTATGAAGTATGCCTTATTAGCGCTTCCCACATAAAAAGCCATGTCCACGTGGCTGTATACCCAATTTAATACTTGCTTTCGCAATAGCTTCCGCAGTTTGCTTCTGGGCTCAATCAGGGTGGAATCCCCCCTGAACAATATTGATGAATCCTTATAAAAGAACCGCAAGACCCTTAAATGGAAGAGGTATGCCCAGCCATATAGGAGTAAAAAGTCGGGATTAAAAGCCTTAATTTTCTTGATGGAAGACGTAAACTCATACTGATAGCCGTCCAACAGGGGTATATCCCACCGTATTTCCCGCCCGAACGCGGTGTCGTATGCATTCCGTTCTTTGCTGGTATAAAACACTTTCGTTTCAAATTGCTTCGCAAGCAGCGCAAATACAGGCGCATAATATTGTATGGGATGGCTGCATATGATTGCTAGTCTCATTGTCTAATGATTTCTCCTTTATCTAGTGTGAGTTGTCTGTCGCATATCGACTGTATATGGTCATTGTGGCCAACAAGAATAATTGTGCATCCCTTGCGAGCAAGGTCTTTCAGTTTGTTCGCTGCTTTCTCGCGGAATGCTGCATCGCTTGCCGACAATATTTCATCTGCTATTAATATGTTTGGTTCGAGGTGTGTCGCAGCCGAGAAGGCGAGTCTTGCGTACATGCCCGAGGAGTATTTTTTCATGGGTGTGTTGAGGTACTCGGAAATGTCCGCAAAATCGGAAATTGCTGATATGCACTTTTTGGTCGAGACTTTGTTTAACCCTAACATAGCGCCATACAGGTAGATGTTTTCCAGCGCGCCTAATTCCGGATGGAATGGCGCACCGCCCTCCATCATGGGTATCACGCGGCCTCTTCCGATCACGGATCCCGATGTAGGTGTTGTTATCTTACTGATGATTTTCAGAAGTGTACTCTTTCCTGCACCATTACCGCCGCAGATTGCCAGGGTTTCACCCTTTTGAATTTGGAAAGAGACGCCTCTGAGTGCCCAGTGTACTTCAGCCGGAAAATTTTTTGTGGCTGATGTGGAGCGTGAATAGCCGGGTTCAAGTAGTTTTCTGTACCATGCTTTTAAGTCATTACCCAGGGTTCTGGAATTTATCTGGCCGGTATAGTATACCTTTGACAGGTTCCTTACATGTATAGCTGTATCCCTGTTCATATCACGTCGACAGATTTTTGCTCCGACCGGATAAACAGATAGACTCCCGTCACTAAAAGAATGCCTGCACAGGTAGCAGCAACTAGTAGTTGAGATATGTTAAGTACTCCCTTATTCAACAGGATACATCTGAAGCTTTCTATAACAGCGGTCATTGGATTGGCGACGATGAACAAGTAAAGTTGCTTGGGTGCTATTGATAGCGGATAAATGACGGTTGTGGTGTACATCATCAACTGGGTGATGAATGCTGCAAGCAGGGCCAGATCGCGATACTTCGACGTGAACGCAGCAAGGACAAGACCAAAACCTACACTGTGTATAATGAGCACCAGTAGTACTAACGGCAAGATGACCCAATATTTATGGAAATGAATGTTATAGCTTCCGACGACTAAAACGAGGGCTATCAAGAGTGCAAACTGGATAGCGAACCTAAACATCAGGGCAATGGAAATACTTACAGGCACGACCAGTTTCGGAAAATATATCTTAGCAAATAAGATGTTGTTATCCCTCAGTGAAGATGAAACCTTATGTGTGCATTCAGAGAAGTAGTTCCACAAGATAACCCCTGTAAAATAGAAAAGCGGTTTTGGAATGGCGTCGGTCGGCACTTTGACCACCTGACCAAAAACTAGTGCATATACTCCCGTGGTAAGTATTGGCTGAACGATCAACCACATAGGGCCAAGCACAGTTTGCCGGTAAAATGCGGTTACATCTCTAATGGCAAGTTGAAGAACGAGATGGCGGTACCTCCAAAGTGCCGCTACTTGCGATTTACAGGAAGCTTTTTTGTCGTCGACTATCCACACGCTATGGTTATCTTCCATCATGATTCGCATTGCTCCAGAGATTGCTGAATTTTAGTTCGGTATTTTTCATAGTTGAATTCACTAAGTGCCAACGACTGTTGCTGGAATTTGCGCTGTCCGTTTAGAGGATTTGCCAGACTATTCTTTACGGAATTGTGTAGTGCACGAGGGTCTGAGGCATCAACCGTTATGCCTAAACGCCCATAGATGAGGGCCTCTCTGCTGCCGTCAGCATCTCCGGCTATCACCATGCAGCCGCTGACCGCCGCTTCGGTAAACACCATTCCAAATCCTTCTTTTGTACTTGGCATAATGAAAAGGTCAGCCAGCAGGTAATGGTCAACGAGTTCAGCCTCATCAATCTGTTCCATCAAATGAACGCAGTTGCTCAGGTTCAGTGCTTCTATGGTTTTACACAACCGGATGCGTTCGGAGCGGTTAGTTCTTCCTGCAATGAAATAATGCAGCTCAGGAATCTCTTTTTTAAGGCCTGGGATAAGGCAAATAACCCGTTCATAACCTTTTTCACGGTCATGTGTGTTTTTCCTGCAAAGTGTAAACATTATTCGGGCGTCATGTGGCAGGTTGTACCTGCGCAGCAGATAAACAGGCTTTTTGAAGTCTCCGGGTAGCTGCCAGAAAGGATCTAGACAGAGATGGATGGTATTAATTTTGACAAGACCATGTTTGTCCCCCAGCACTTTATTTGTATAGTCACTTACTGCCCATATGTTAACATGCTTCCTCAAAAAGTACCTCTTCCACCATGGCATAGCTCTCCATACTTCTGTTCCGTGTGCAACCAGGACAATTTTAAGCTTAACATTGAAAATTTTTAACAGGATGGCGAAAGCAATCAGGTGGATATGATTAACGATCAGGACTTTAGTCGTGGAATTCAGAATTCGAAATACAAAGCTGAGTTTTCTGCCATTGAAGCCTGTAAAGTATTCCGGCTCAATATACCTTTGATCAGGATCTCCGTCATATAAAGAGTACATTTTAAACTCAGATTGGTAGATGTCCTGTAAAGATTTTGCAAGTATTCGGCCCGATCGTTGGATGCCTCCATTGTCGCTAAAGGTTCTAAGGGTGAGAAGCAGGCAGGAAGATTTCATCTAATTATTATCTTGATTGTTGTAATAGGACATGTATAACTTATCCTGCTTATGTTCGTTTAGCACCAGATATAAATTCGGGACTGGGGTATTGGTTTGTAATGCGCCCATGGTCGCGGAGAGGCTTTTTCTTGAAACGCCATATCGTAAAATAAAGAGGTTGATGTCTGAGTGTTGTATCAGTTCAGCACTGTCGGCCACCAGTCCGGTAGGAGCACTGTCAATGATCATATAATCATAGTGCTCTTTGAGATGGTCGAGTACGTCGCGCATCTCTTTACTGTGCAATAACTCCGCTGGGTTTGGGGGCAGTGGTCCGGAATCGATAAAATCTAAATTTCGAATTTTTGTCGCGGAAATGATTTCATTCAATCCCACCTGTTTGGACAGAAACTGACTCAGTCCAATGGTCGTCTGGGATTTCAGCATTTGGCTAAGGCTAGGCCTTCTTAAGTCGGCCGATACAAGCAGGACCTTTTTATTGATTAGCGTTAGCGCAACAGCGAGATTGGCCGCGACAAAAGATTTCCCTTCTCCGGATATTTCGGAGGTAACGCAAATGATCTTATTGGGCTTATTCGGACAAAGGAAGTTTATTCGGCTTCTAAGCATACGAAATGATTCCGCAGTAGCCGAGCGCGGGTCATCATAAACCGGCAGTATGTGGGCAGATGGCAGGCTCGCCGTATATTTTTGAATGGTGGAGAGAACAGGAACATCAGTAAGCTCCTCTATATTGTCGCCCTGTAGCAGATAGGGCGTTTTGCTTATATGGAAGATGAATAAGACTCCCATGGCACAGCTTGTTAGTGCGGCAAGAGTGTACACTCTTGCCGGCACAGGGAAGCTGGCTTCTGCTGGCGCCACAGCCTTGTCCACGATAAATGCCCCTGGTACTACCGCTGCCCCTGAGATTTCTGCCTCTAAGTTTTTTTCCAGGAGATAGTCATGAATCTTCTTGTTTACCTCAAATTTCGATTCCAGCGAATTTAAATGGCGTTCAATTCCAGGGAACTGGCTTGAGTAATCTTGCAGGCTGTCAAGCTGGTAGTCTATCAACCTTAATAGCCCGTCAATATGATGCTTCTGGGTGTTGACCTTTGAGGTTATCGCTTTTTTACAGAACAGTATTTGCTCGTCGATATTTTTTACTGCAGGAGCTGAGGGCCGTTGAACGGTTAAAAGAGTTTGTCTTTTTTGAAGTAAATCGTTGTGGTGAGAAAACAGGTGTTTAAGTTGTTCGTCTGCTATAGCTTCAAGCCCGTAGCTCACAATTCCATTGCTGTCCGGCGACGACAATCTAAGGCCAAGTTCTGCTATAGAAAGTCTGTTCATCCTTAAAGTTTGTTTATGGGTATTGAGTGCAGATATTTGCTCGTCTTGTTCGTTTAAAGTAGAACTTATTGTTTTAATTCGTTGGTTCTCCTTGTATTGCTGAACTGATGCGCCTGAGTTTGCTGTTTTTTGGTCAATATCTCCTAAGATCTGTGTCAGGAATGCCTTTGACTGGTTGATTGAGCGTGTTCGCTGGGCCTTATCAAAGGTCAGGTAACTCTCGAGAACGGCATTGAGTGCATCTTTGGCAAATTCAGGATCGGGATCCCGTATTTGTAAATTTATCATGTTACCGTTTTGCATATCATTTACATGCAGAGCGCTTGTTATCCGCTGCGCCAATGCCTTAGGGCTGATAAACCTGAAGACGCAAGTGGTGGGACTGTTGCCATTCTTTCTTATTGTGAACTGCAATCCGGCAAGCCGGATTTTTTCGCCGAACTGATAGGTGCCTGAAGACCGGAGCTGCCCCAATTGCCAAGTTAGATGGTATTTGTTGCTATGCCCTATTCTTGAAAATACAAATTCATTGCGTGGCAGGCTGGCCGGGAGCTTGCCCACGGAAATTTTTAAGGGCTCGTGCGGATAAGTCTCTTGAAGTCGGAATTTATCTCTTTTCAAAAAGGCCACTTTATAGTCCAGGGATGCTAAAGCCATTGTTAACACTGTCCTCGACTTAAGTATTAATCGCTCAGATTCTGTCCTGTTAACCCGATCATAAAAGTTCCTCACCTGAAGCAATTCGGATAATTCGGAACGCCGGTCCTCCAGCTTAATGGAAGCTGAAGCTATATAAATTGGCTCTGCAAGCCATAAAAATATTCGCGCTGCAAAAAGCCCGGCTGTCAAAAACCCAATAAGCCAAAGTCTTTGGCGTAGCACCATTTTAAATACTTCAGCATAGTCCAAAGATGAGTTCAATGAGTTTCTGCTGTGCATATCAATTTTTTGAGTGATTGCCGAGATTGTTGTAGTTTGTCACAGTGTATTTAAATTTAATTATAAATTTTTAGAAGAAAATATAAGTTTTATTAAAGAATATATTATCATATTTGGCAAATATAAACTATTATTATGAAAGTGTCTATCGTGACGCCAGTTTTAAATTGTGTTGAATTTATTGGTTCCGCTATTGCGTCTGTAAAGGCGCAGAATCATCCTCACATGGAGCACATCATTATTGACGGGGGGTCAACGGATGGGACAATAGGTCTTGTTCATTCCTTAGCAGGATCAGATATTAAGTTTATTTCAAGGGCGGATTCAAGTATGTATGAGGCAATTAACCATGGGCTTGATGTTGCTGAAGGCGATGTAATCGGCATTTTAAATGCCGACGATTTTTATGCTTCTCCAGATATAATATCAACTGTTGTCAAAACGATTCGTGACACAGGCGTCCTGGCAGTTTATGGAAATTTAAACGTTGTATGCAGGCGCGACCCGGTCAGGATAACGAGAAAGTGGACTTCTTCGCGTTTTCAATGTGGTCGTATGAGACGAGGCTGGATGCCTCCGCACCCTACCGTATTTATTCAGCGCAGATTGATTGGTTCCGGGGCACGTTACTCACTCAACTGCGGCTCGAGTGCTGATTACGACTTTCTCCTTAGGCTGTTTTTGAACATTCAACCGGCCCCGGCGTATGTCGATAAGTTATTCGTTTGTATGCGGAACGGGGGCATAAGTAACGGTTCTATGAAAAAGGCGTATCATTCTTTGGTGAACGATTATAAAATCATCAGGCGAAATGGGTTGAAGATGCCCTTTGCAATTTGCCTGGTTAAAAGATTGAGAAAGCTGGATCAGTTTTTAATTATGGATTGAGCTCACAGGCAATAATTCAGATTATGTACCTTTGCGTTTTAAACGAGTTTGATGAACATAGCGATAAACGGATTTGGCCGGATAGGCCGTATTTTTCTCCGTGCGGCATTGGAGCGAGGTATTAATGTTGTAGCCATAAACGATGTAGGAGAGCTCGAAACGCTCGCGCACCTGTTTAAGTATGATAGTGTTCATCGCGGATTCAGGGGTTCCGTTGATATTGTAAAGGGCGGTTTGCTGATCGATGGAAAGAAGATTTCAATATTTCATGAAAGTAAACCTGACTTGTTACCCTGGCGGGAACTCGATATTGATATTGTTGTAGAGGCCACGGGCCGGTTTGCCTCAAGAGAAGGCGGACAGATGCATATTAATGCCGGTGCCAAACAGGTTGTGTTGTCAGCACCTTCGTCAGACAGGCAAGTACCTACAGTGGTTTTGGGAGTCAATGATCATCGTGTTGACCTAACTGCGCCAATACTTTCCAATGCTTCATGTACGACCAATAACGTAGCACCTATGGTGAAAATACTGGACGAGCTGTGGGGTATCTCAGATGGATATATAACAACTGTGCATTCTATGACCGGCGATCAGAATCTGCATGATGCGAGTCACAAAGACCTCAGGCGAGCCCGTGCAGCATCAGCTTCTATAATACCGACCACCACTGGCGCTGCGAAGGCTATTACCACGATATTTCCTCACCTGACCGATAAACTGGGCGGCGCAGGTATTCGTGTGCCTGTCCTTAACGGCTCATTAACCGACTTCACCTGTATTCTTAAGTCTACAGCTTCGGTTCCGGAAATAAATGAAGCTTTCAGGCTTGCCGCAGCTGGCGAGTTGAAAGGTATTCTTCAGTATACAGCCGACCCTATTGTTTCGGTAGATATATTAGACAATACGCATTCCTGTATATTCGATGCGGGCCTCACCTCAATAGTAGGGGATCTTGTTAAAGTTGTAGGTTGGTACGACAATGAATCGGGTTACTCTGCCCGGTTGGCCGACCTGATTCTTAAGATGATCAATAATTAATTAAAGAAACTGTACTCACATCCGGCCAGGCTCCTTATATTTGGTGATCTCATTAATAACTATTAACAACCTTTATGAAAACTATTGATCAATTTGATTTTAAGGATAAAAAAGCGCTTATCCGCGTCGACTTTAATGTGCCTCTGGATAGCGACTTCAATATAACCGACGACAAACGTATGCGGGCGGCGATCCCTACGATCAATAAAATAATCGATGACGGAGGAAGCGTTATTCTGATGTCTCACCTTGGTCGGCCAAAAGGCGGCCCGGAAGATAAATTTTCGCTTAAACATATCGTTGGTGATCTTTCCAGGATGCTTGGGAAGGAAGTCTCGTTTGCTTCAGACTGTATAGGCGACCAAGCTATTGAAGCTTCTAAAAATCTGACGCCTGGTGGAGTGCTTCTGCTTGAGAACCTTCGTTTTTACAAAGAAGAAGAGAAAGGCGACAGAGCCTTCGCTGAAAAATTGTCTTTACTTGGTGACGTTTACGTTAATGATGCTTTTGGTACGGCCCATCGTGCTCATGCCTCAACGGCAGTTATTGCGCAGTTCTTTGCAGACAAATACTTTGGCTACCTAATGGCAGAGGAGGTGAAAAACGCAGAGAAAGTCATTAATGGGGCAGATAAGCCATTCACTGCAATTATGGGTGGTGCTAAGGTTTCGGATAAAATCCTGCTTATTGAAAACCTTTTGGAAAAAGTGGACAATCTGATCATTGGCGGTGGTATGGCTTACACTTTTGCGAAAGCTCAGGGTGGAGAAATAGGTACTTCGTTGCTGGAGGAAGACCGTATGCAACTTTGTCTGGAATTACTCGAAAAGGCTAAGACAAAAGGTGTTAAATTATATTTGCCTGTAGATACGGTGATAGCGGATAAGTTTGATAATGATGCGGCCCGCGATGTAGTCGAGAGCGGGAAAATTCCTCAAGATTGGATGGGATTAGATATTGGTCCTAAGACTGCTGAATTATTTTCGGAAGTGATCCAAAGTTCAAAAACCCTCCTTTGGAACGGCCCGATGGGCGTCTTTGAAATGGCAAACTTTGAGCAAGGTACTCGTGCAGTAGCAGAGGCTGTGGTTTCGGCAACAAAAGCAGGAGCTTTTTCATTAATAGGAGGCGGAGACTCTGCTGCGGCGATTGCTAAATTTAACCTCGAAGAAGAAGTTAGTTATGTTTCGACCGGAGGGGGTGCTTTACTGGAATATATGGAGGGTAAAGAACTGCCTGGTGTCAAAGCAATAAATGAATAGTTTAGTGTACATAACACTGCTAAACGCTCCGGTCTAAAGACCGGAGCGTTTTTTTTAGCCACTTTTTCCCACGTTCTGTGCTTCGTAAAATGACATTTTTGATTGCATTTGGGGGCTTTTGATTTTGTGGAAAACTTTTTGTGGTAGAATGTGGTAGAATGTGGTAGAACTACCTATTTTTACACTACATAAAGGTGCACTATTCATTATGTTTCAATTGTTAGGGGAATTTGATTGCAAATTAGATGCGAAAGGACGCTTGATGGTGCCTTCGAGTCTGAGGAAACAATTGCCTGATGTGGAACAAGAGGGTCTCGTAATAAACAGGGGGTTTGAAAAGCACCTGGTTATCTATCCCAAAAAAGTATGGGAAGCTGTCGTTGCTGATCTGAGTAAACTTAATCCCTACGAACCCAAGACCCGGGAGTTTATTCGTTTGTTTACCAGAGGTGCTACAGAATTGACACTTGATGCTGCAGGGCGGGTAAATTTGCCTAAAACGCTTCTTGAATCTGTAGGTGTAGATGTCAGTACAGATTTGGTTCTTGCGTGTCAGATCGACAAAATCGAGGTATGGTCTAAGAAAGCATACGAGGCTTTGTTTGATAAAGATCCAGCTGATTTTGCTGCACTTGCCGCGGATGTAATGGGCGATAAGAACAGGAGGGACGATGGAGTATAGCTATCATACGCCTGTATTGTTAAAAGAAGCGGTGGAAGGCCTTGCGATCAAGCCAGATGGTGTATATGTCGACGTTACTTTTGGCGGTGGTGGGCATTCAAGGGAAATTTTGAAGGCTTTGGGGGATAAAGGCGTGCTGGTGGCTTTTGATCAGGATCCCGACGCTCAGCGAAATATCATTAAGGATTCGCGGTTTAAGTTTGTGGATCAGAATTTTGCTTTCTTAAAAAATAACTTACGTTTGCTCGGTATCGCTAAAGTAGATGGTATTTTGGCTGATCTCGGTGTATCATCGCATCAGTTTAACGAAGCTGACAGGGGATTTTCCACGAGATACGACGCCGAGCTGAATATGCGCATGGATAAACAGGGTGATCTCACTGCTGCTTCCATATTGAATACCTATGCGGAAGATCTGCTTCACAAGATATTTGGTGTCTATGGAGAGATAAAGAACGCGAGATCTCTAGCTAAGGCTGTGGTTACTGCCAGACTTGAGCGACCTATTACCACACTCTCTGATTTTAAAAGTCTCGCTTCAGGTCTGATTCCGCGCGGAAGGGAAAATAAATATCTCGCCCAGGTTTTTCAGGCCTTACGTATTGAAGTAAATCAGGAAATGCATGTGCTTGAGCAGTTTCTTTTGCAAAGTGCTGAGATTTTGAAGCCTGGCGGCCGTTTGGTAGTCATATCCTACCATTCGCTTGAAGACCGGCCAGTAAAGAATTTTCTCTCAAAAGGGAAATTCAAAGGAGAAGTTGATAAAGATTTTTATGGAAATCAGCAAAAGCCCTTTGAGGTGATTACGAGAAAGGCCGTTGTTGCAGGGGCCGATGAGCTCGCTAAAAACAGCCGTGCAAGAAGTGCTAAATTAAGGATAGGAGGTAGGCTATGAATAACGAGTTTGTGAAAAGCCCTCGGCTGAATGAGGAGGCTGACGATGCGCTGGATATTCGGGTGAAAACCGTTCCCGAATCAGATAGTTCTTTCGTAAAGAAACTCTTCGCTGATGGTGTTATCAGTAAAGAGGCTGCAACTAAATTGCTTCCTTTTCTGATCTTTCTTTCCGTGCTTGGAATGCTGTATATCGCAAACAGTCACATGGCGATTGGGAATATTCGTGATATCGACCGGTTAAATAAAGAAGTCAAAGAACTTAGCTGGGAATACAAGTCATTGAAGGCTGACTTGATGTTTAAGAGTAAGCTCACCGAAGTTGCAAAAAAGGTAGATACCCTCGGTATTAAAGTATTAACGGAGCCTCCGAAGAAAATAGTTATCCACAGGAATGAGCATTAGGGCCAATATATTATTACGGGTGTATCTTGCTTTCGGCTTGATTGTGCTGTTCGCAGTAGCGGTCTTAGTTAAGCTGTTTGATGTCCAGTACGTTGAGGGCGAGAGGTGGCGGGCTATGGCGGATAGTCTGTCTACAAAATATGTTAATGTCGAAGCTGCGAGAGGCAATATCTACTCTGTCGACGGAAGTCTGCTGGCTACCTCAATCCCTGAGTATGAACTTAGAATGGATACGTATGCTGGTGGTATAGCTGATAACGACATTTTTGAAGAAAAAGTCGATTCATTGGCGATTAAATTGTCATCGTTCTTCGGTGATAAAAGCGCCAAGGAATACTCTCGATATCTGAGATCGGCGAGACGCGATAGCGCTCGGTATCTTCTCATAAAACGAAAAGTAGGATATCAGGATCTTAAGACAGTGCGAACATTTCCTCTGTTCAATGTAGGTAAATATACCGGCGGACTTATTGCAGTTCAGCAAAACAAACGAATAAGACCCTTTAAATATCTTGCTGCACGTACCATTGGTTATAAAAATGAAAACGTAAGTAATGGCGTTGGTCTGGAGGGTGCGTATGGCGAGTACATCAATGGGGAATCGGGAAAGAGGTTAGTGCAGCGTTTGGCTGGAGGCGTGTGGATGCCTGTCAATGAAGAAGCGGAAGTTGCCCCGAAAGAGGGTGCTGATATTATATCTACAATTGATATTAATGTTCAGGACCTCGCACAGAGCGCGCTGGAAAGACAACTGAAAGTAAGTGACGCTGACCATGGAACTGTGATTGTGATGGAAGTTTCGTCTGGAGAAGTCCGCGCGGTAGCTAATTACACCAGGGTAGCAGAGGGCGTGTATTCGGAGCAGTTTAATTACGCGATCGGAGGTCGGCAGGATCCAGGTTCCACCTTCAAGTTGGCTTCTTACATGGCGCTGCTTGAAGATAGGAAAATTGATACCAACACCTTAGTTGAAACGGGAGATGGGTTTTACCGCATCCCCGGTCATACCATAAAAGATTCTCATGGTGGCATCGGTACGGTGACGGTAAAGAAGGCATTTGAAGAATCGGCAAATACGGCAATCGCTAAATTGGTCAACATACATTATAAGGATAACCCATCAGCATTTACAGATCATTTGTATCGTATACACATGAATGAAAAGCTAAGATTACAAATACCTGGCGAAGCGCAACCCGTTATAAAAAATCCTGAATTCAAAAGCTGGAATAAAAATATGACCCTGCCTCAGATGGCCTATGGTTATGAAATGCAGATCACACCCTTGCAGATGCTTGCTTTTTATAACGCCATAGCAAACAACGGGAAGTATATCGCACCAATTTTTGTACGGGAAATACGGCGTCTGGGGAATCCGATAGAACGATTTGAAGCGCGGGTGATCCATGATCAGGTTTGTTCGCCTGAGACGGTCAAGAAACTTCAGGCGATGCTTGAAGGTGTTGTAAAGGAGGGAACAGGAAAGTTGATGGGGTCGCCGTACTACCGGGTAGCAGGTAAAACGGGTACAGCCCAGGTTGCCGATGCCAATAAAGGATATAAGGCTAAACGGAGTTACCAAGCTTCCTTCTGTGGTTATTTTCCTGCAGATAAGCCTAAGTATTCGATTATGGTGGCAATCAACGGCCCAAAGAACGGATACTACGGCGCAACCGTAGCGGGTCCCGTGTTCAAGGAGATAGCTGACCGAATCTATGCAAGTGATATGGAGATGTATAACGACATTCCGCAGTATGTTGTTGGTAACGACAATGCGCCGAGGGCTAAGGCAGGGCCTGACAAGGTTGTCCGGAAAGTATACCATGCTTTTGGCATAACATCGCTTCATGCATCAGCTTCCAATTACAGGAGTGTGAGCGACGCAAATAGTGGTGCAGGTTATCAGGAACTCAACAATGCTAAGGATATTATGCCCGATGTGAACGGTATGGGACTGCGTGATGCGCTCTATGTATTGGGGAATGCCGGGTTGAAAACTAAGGTTCGCGGACATGGTCAGGTCATAAGCCAATCAATTCCCGCGGGCGTAAGAATTGGCAAAGGTCTCTTGGTAAAATTAGAATTACGATAGCATGCAACTACAGGACGTTTTATATGGGGTAGCAACACTAGCGGTGAAGGGCAGGGTTGATGTCGTCATAACTGAGCTAGCCTTTGATTCGCGCAAAGCGAAGTCTGGTGCAGCATTTATCGCTGTTAAAGGTACGCAAACCGACGGGCACGATCATATTACTTCTGCTGTGGATCATGGTGCATCTGTTGTTGTGTGTGAACATTTTCCGCCAGTTGTTTTGGCGGAAGTAACTTACATACAGGTCGCCGACAGTGCGGACGCATTAGGTGTCATGGCGGCCAACTTCTATAACCATCCTTCTGCCAAACTGCAACTGTTGGGTATTACAGGTACCAACGGGAAAACAACCATAGCAACCTTGCTTTTTAGGTTGTTCCAGCGGTTGGGTTATAAAGCAGGACTTATTTCCACAGTTCAAAATCAGATCGGGGCAGAAGTAGTTCCGTCCACGCATACCACGCCAGATCCATTGTCTCTAAATCGGCTTCTTCAACAGATGGTGAATGCAGGTTGTACCTATTGCTTCATGGAAGTGAGTTCGCATGCCGTAGTTCAAAAAAGGATTAAAGGGCTCGTTTTCGCCGGAGGTGTCTTTACCAATATCACCCACGACCATCTCGATTTTCACGGAACCTTCGACAACTATATCAGGGCAAAAAAAGGTTTCTTTGATGTCTTGCCCAAAAGCGCCTTTGCACTTACAAATATGGATGACAAGAACGGTATGGTTATGTTGCAAAACACACAGGCGGCTAAAAAGACCTATTCGCTCAAGCAGCTTGCTGACTTCAATGCCCGTGTCCTTGAAAACGGTTTCAAAGGGCTCCATCTTGAAGTTGCAGGTAGGGAAGTTTTTTTCAAGTTAATAGGATCCTTTAACGCCTATAATTTACTAGCCGTATACGGTGCAGCGGTTTCCCTAGGTCAGGATGCATTGTCAGTATTAACGACATTGAGCAGTCTGGACGGCGCCGAAGGCAGGTTTGATCATATTGTATCTGCAGAAAACGTCATGGCAATTGTCGACTATGCACATACTCCGGATGCGCTGCAAAACGTGCTTAACACTATACAAGACATACGCAAGGGTACCGAGCAGGTTATAACCGTGGTGGGCTGCGGAGGAGACAGGGACAAGCTCAAGCGTCCTGTTATGGCTCAGGTGGCTTGCGACTGGAGTGACAAGGTTATCCTAACATCCGATAATCCCCGTACTGAAGATCCGCTGGCTATATTAAACGACATGGAGCAAGGTGTGTCTCCTACCAATAAGCGTAAGGTCCTGACCATTTCAGATCGCCGGGAAGCAATAAGAACGGCTTGTCATATTGCCAAAGCCGGTGATATCATTTTATTGGCAGGTAAGGGTCACGAGAAATACCAGGAGATCAAGGGGGTAAAGCACCACTTTGACGATAAAGAGATATTAATGGAACAATTTAATCTGACGAATTAATGTTATATCATCTATTTGAGTATCTGAACCAGCATTATGACTTTCCAGGGTTGAGGTTGTTCCAATACATAACCTTCCGCACGTCTCTGGCTATTATTTTGTCGCTTATTATTACGACGGTATACGGAAGCAGGATAATCCGCTACCTTCAGAAAAAGCAGGTCGGAGAACCCGTTCGGAATTTAGGGCTGGAAGGCCAGATGCAGAAGCAAGGTACACCGACTATGGGAGGTATTATGATACATTTGGGTATCCTGGTTCCTACCTTGCTCCTTGCAAATCTAACCAATGTCTATGTGCTCCTGATGGTTGTCACAACCGTATGGATGGGGATAATCGGATTTGTGGACGACTATATAAAGGTTTTCAGAAAGAACAAAGAGGGACTAGCGGGCCGGTTTAAGATCGTAGGCCAGGTAGGTCTGGCCCTTATCATAGGATGGACGATGTATTTCCACCCAAATATCGTGGTAAGACAAACGGTAGACGAAAGCAGTGCTTCGAAGGCATCAGCCCCAATGGTGTTAAGACAGAAGGGCGAGAGCTTCTATTACACTCAAGACGTAAAATCGACCCTTACTAACGTACCTTTCTATAAGAATAACGAATTCGACTATGCAAAAGTGCTTAAATTCCTGGGCCCCGGATATGAAAAATACGCGGTGTTCATATTTCTGCTATTTGTAGTCGTTATCGTAACTGCGGTCTCCAATGGAGCCAACATTACCGATGGCATTGACGGGCTCGCCACCGGTACGTCCGCAATTATTGGCGTAACTCTGGGGCTACTGGCATATGTCTCAGGTAATACCGTTATCGCGGATTATCTGAACATTATGTATATCCCTAACTCCGGTGAGTTAATGATATTCGCCGGGGCTTTTGTCGGAGCATGCGTAGGCTTTCTGTGGTATAACTCCTACCCCGCACAGGTGTTCATGGGCGATACAGGTAGTTTGGCCATTGGGGGCATCATAGCAGCCTTTGCCATAATGATTAGAAAGGAACTTCTCATTCCAACCTTATGTGGGATCTTCCTGATAGAAAACCTTTCCGTAATTATTCAGGTGAGCTATTTTAAGTATACCCGTAAGCGCTTTGGCGAAGGCAGACGTATTTTTCTCATGTCACCCTTGCATCACCACTACCAGAAAAAGGGCTATCACGAAGCTAAAATCGTTACCAGATTTTGGATTATTGGAATATTGCTGGCCATCATTACCATAATCACCCTAAAATTAAGATAATGGAAAAGCAACTAGTCGTCATTTTGGGTGGGGGAGAAAGTGGAGTGGGTGCGGCAATGCTTGCGCAACAGAAGGGCTACGAGGTATTTCTGTCAGACTCTGGCCATATACAGGAAAGATATCAGGCAAAGCTTCGCCAACTGAATATTTCTTTCGAGGAACTTGGTCACACCTACGAAAAGATAATGTCAGCCGCCGAAGTTATAAAAAGTCCTGGCATCCCTAGCAGCACTGCGTTGATCAAATCTTTGCAGGAGGCAGGGATACCGATAATATCCGAGATCGAATTTGCCAAGCGCTTTACATCAGCAAAAACGGTATGTATTACCGGTTCTAATGGTAAAACAACCACTACAATGCTGATTTACCATATTTTAAGGCGGGCGGGCTTAAACGTCGGTCTGGCGGGCAATATCGGAAACAGTTTCGCTGAAATGGTCGCCACTAGTTCCTTTGACTGGTACGTGCTCGAGCTTTCCAGTTTCATGCTTGATGACATGTATCATTTTAAAGCCGATATAGCTGTTCTGCTAAATATTACTCCAGATCATCTTGACAGGTACGACTATAAGCTTGAAAACTATGCCAAATCTAAAATGCGCATCACACAAAATCAAGGATCAGAAGATGTATTTGTCTATTGTGCCGACGATGTGGAGACACTGCGCGTAATGGATACCATGCAGATCAACGCCCGTAAGTACGCTTTTTCGCTCAACCAGGAATTGCCGCTGGGTGGCTTCGTAAAACAGGAAAGCATCCAAATCAATATAAACCCGAACCAAAACAACAAATTTACCATGTCTATCAGTGAGTTGGCTCTGCAGGGCAAGCATAATCTTTATAATTCAATGGCTTCCGGAATCGTAGCTAAAGTATTGGACATCAGAAATTCTACCATCCGCGAGAGTATGGGCGATTTTAAAAATATCGCGCACAGGCTCGAGCATGTAGCGCGCATCTCTGGGGTCGATTATATAAATGATTCTAAGGCTACCAATGTCAATTCCACATGGTATGCTCTGGAAAGCGTAAGCTCAGACGTGATATTGATCATGGGAGGGGTAGATAAAGGCAACGATTACAGCATGCTTAAAGATATGGTTCAGCAGAAGGTGAAAGCTATCGTTTGCTTGGGTAAAGACAACAAGCGGATCCACGAAGCATTTGAAGACGATGTAGACGTTATTGTAAACACTTTCTCGGCACATGAAGCCGTTCAGGTTGCCTACCATCTGGCAAAAAAAGGTGATACAGTGCTATTGTCCCCTGCTTGCGCCAGCTTTGATCTTTTCAAGAACTATGAAGATCGGGGCGACCAGTTTAAAGCGGCTGTTAAAGAGTTATAGTATGATTGCGGTAAACACACTTCTGGATAAAACAAAAGGCGACCGGTGGATCTGGTTGATCATCATCATGCTATCCATCATATCGGTTATGATTGTATACAGTTCCACCAGTACGCTCGCTTACAAGCGCGGGGTAGGTGTGGAAAAGCTACTGCTCACCAAACACGTCATCTTTGTGATTATTGGTATTGCGATGATCTACATCGCACACCTGCTCGACTACAGGTATTACGCCGGGATATCCAAGATACTGATGATTGTTACCATTCCTCTTTTGGTATATACGCTGATATTCGGTGCAAACTATAACGAAGCTTCCCGTTGGGTAAAAATCCCTGTAATCGGCCTTACATTTCAGACGTCCGATCTAGCAAAACTCGCTTTGATTACATTCTTAGCCAGAATGTTAACAAAAAAGCAGGAAAATATTAAAGATGTAAAACGTGCATTTGTACCTATCATGGGATCGGTATGTGTGGTATTCGTGCTCATAGCCTGGGCAAACTTATCAACCGCCCTCATGCTTTTTGGAGTGAGTATACTGCTGCTTATCATCGGCAGGATCAGTATAAAGCAAATCATGATCGTGTGTGCCGGCGGATTCGTATTGCTTTTATTTGTTGCCTTTTTAGGTCCGCGTAAGGAGGTTTATAAATCCCGTATCAATACGTATTTGCATCCTGAACTTCAAAACTCAGATAAGACTTTCCAGTCCGACCATTCCAAAATAGCCCTGGCATCTGGCGGATTACTTGGAAAGGGTCCGGGTAATAGTATAGAAAAAAACTTTTTGCCGCATCCGTATTCGGATTTCGTATTTGCAATGATTATAGAGGAGTATGGCACCGCAGGTGGTGTGTTGGTGATGTCGCTGTATCTCGTTCTGCTCTATCGCTGCATCAAGATCGTAACTAAGGCCCCGAAAGCTTTTGGCGCACTTTTGGCAGCCGGGCTTGGCTTTAGCCTAACAATTCAGGCCTTTGCGAACATGGCAGTGGCCGTAGGATTAGGTCCCGTAACGGGCGTCCCTTTACCGCTGGTTAGTATGGGTGGAACGTCCTTGCTGTTCACCAGTATCGCCTTTGGAATAATTTTGAGCGTAAGCAAAGACGTTGAAGAGTATAATAGTAAAAAAGTGATTGTCGGAGAAATACCAGCAATGGCATAAAAATAATGAGCAGTACAAGAATAATTATTTCGGGAGGAGGAACAGGCGGACACATTTTTCCAGCTATATCGATCGCAAATGCGCTTCGACGTATGGAGCCGGCGTGCGAAATATTATTCGTGGGTGCCACAGGTCGCATGGAGATGGAGAAAGTACCTTCGGCTGGTTATAACATCGTCGGACTCGATATCAGAGGAATCCAGCGAGGCTCTGTCATCGGAAACCTGGGTCTTCCAATGGTGCTGGTCCGGAGCGTCAGGAAAGCACTCCAGATTATTAAAGAATTTAAACCGGACGTTGTGGTGGGGGTAGGCGGTTACGCTTCGGGTCCTGTTCTTTTTGCTGCCTCTTTGAGATGCATTCCTTATCTCATTCAGGAGCAAAACTCTTACGCAGGAATCACCAATAAATGGCTAGGTCGGAAAGCATCAAAAATATGTGTAGCCTTTGACCAGATGGATCAGTTTTTCCCGGGCCGCGACATCATCAAAACCGGAAATCCTGTCAGGAAAGACGTTGTCGAGATCAAGGGCAAAAAACCTTTAGGCGCCGAATGGTTTGGTCTTAGCACTACCAAAAAGACTATTTTGGTTATTGGTGGAAGCCTCGGCGCCGGGACTTTAAACAGAAGTGTAGAGAAGCATTTGTCTCAACTCATCGAAAACGACATTCAGGTGATATGGCAGACAGGCAAGGCCTACTATGGCACAATAATATCCCGTTTAGGCGAAAACTATCATCCGAACGTTCGCGTTCTGGAGTTTCTTACGCATATGGATATGGCCTATGCACTGGCAGATCTCATTATCTCCCGCGCTGGTGCTGGTACAATTGCTGAACTTTGCCTGATAGGCAAGCCGGTTATCTTAGTGCCTTCACCCAACGTAGCGGAAGATCACCAGACAAAGAATGCACTCGCATTAGTAAAAAATAACGCGGCATTGCTTGTTACCGACAATGCTGCTGAAGAAATGTTGATCGAAGAGGCGATCACATTACTTAAAGACAACGACAGGATGAAATCGTATTCTGATCAGATCGCATTCCTGGCTCTGCCCGTTGCAGATGATCTAATCGCAACGGAGGTGATGAAACTGGCCCGAAAGGAGGAGACATGGAATTAGGGGATGTTAAAATTGTATATTTGGTTGGTATCGGAGGTATAGGCATGAGTGCGCTCGCACGATATTTCTCTCGCAGAGGAGTAATTGTTGCCGGATATGATAAGACGCCGACTGCGCTAACGAAGGCTTTGGAGCACGAAGGAATTCATGTATCTCATAGTGACGATCCTGAATCACTGCCTGAACAGTTTGTTGTCAGTAAGGCAGGTGCCCTGGTAATCTATACGCCCGCCGTACCCAAAGACCTGTCGATCCTTAATTTTTTTCAGGATAGACACTACAATCTTAAAAAGAGGTCTGAAGTTCTTGGGATGATCAGCAAAGGTCAGTTTTGCATTGCTGTTGCTGGTACCCATGGAAAAACGACCACATCATCAATCATTGCGCATCTTCTTACCCACAGCGGTGTAGGTTGCACAGCTTTTCTTGGAGGAATCAGTTCAAATTATAACACAAATTTCCTTATCGGGCATAATGAGCTGGTTGTTGTGGAAGCGGACGAATATGACAGGTCATTTTTAACGCTTCACCCAAACATTGCAGTCATCACATCAATGGATGCGGATCACTTAGATATCTATGGCGATCAAACACAATTGCATGAGTCGTTCAGGATGTTTGCCGGACAACTCAAAAAGAACGGCAAATTATTCGTAAAGATTGGCTTGCCGGTTTCCGGAACAACATATAGTGCAACATCAGAATCAGCCATCAAAGCGACCAACATACGGGTTGAGGGTGGCAGTTTTGTGTTCGACTATATAGACGGCGATATAACTATTTCAAATATAAAAATGATGTTGCCCGGTGTACATAATATTGAAAATGCCGTGGCAGCCATAGCGGTTGCAAGAGCCTTAGAGGTATCACCTGAGAAAATTAAAACGTCAATCGAGACGTTCAAGGGGGTCAAACGCCGATTCGAATATGTAGTCAAAACGTCTCACCACATATATATAGATGATTATGCTCATCATCCCGAAGAATTGAAAGCCTGTTTTGGCGCCGTTAGGCAATTATATCCCGATAAGAAGCTAACGGTGATTTTTCAACCCCATCTTTTCAGTCGTACCCGTGATTTTGCAGAGGAGTTTGCGACTGTGCTCGGCACGGTCGACGAACTAATATTATTGGAAATCTATCCCGCAAGGGAAATGCCCATAAGCGGTGTCGATGCGAATTTTCTTCTTGAAAAGGTGGAAATGCAAGCAAAATCACTGGTCGGCAAGAATGATGTCCTGGAGCTTATCGCCCGTGAAAGCCCCGAGTTACTGGTTACCGTGGGCGCTGGAGACATTGATACTTTAGTTGAACCATTGAAAAATATTCTATCATATGCTTAAGCGGATCAACTGGACCAGGGTATTTAATATTTTTGCATGGACGGGCAGTCTCGCGGGAATAGTCGTGCTCATGAGCTTTATTGACGTAAAAAAGAAAGACATCATCTGTCAAAATATCAATATTAGAATCCCCGGGGCCGACAATTTTATTGAGCGTGAGGAGATTGACGCCATATTAGCAAGGAGCCAGGGAGTATTGGTAGGGCGCAAACTGAAAGAAATAAATCTTCAGGACCTTGAGCAGAGTATAAAGGACAACCCCTATATCGCATTTGCAAAAGTATATGCCGATATGAACGGTGTTATCAACATAGCGCTCGAGCAGCGCGAACCGGTCCTGCGTGTGGTTAACTCTGGAGATCAGGAATTTTATATCGAAAGAACCGGACTAAAGATTCCTGTATCCCCTAATTTTACAGCTAATGTCTTAGCTGTTAACGGAAAAATCCTGGAGCATTTTTCCGGAAAGGTAGACACACTGATCACGAAGAAAGCTAAAGATCTGTTTAAGGTTGCCTTATATGTTAAGCAGGATTCGTTATGGGACGCGCAAATTGAGCAGATGTTCGTAAACGATAAAGAAGATATTTTGCTAATACCCAGGGTCGGCAATCAAAAGATTGTACTAGGCAGTGCCGATTCACTGGATGTGAAGATGAATAATTTGCTTGAATTCTATAAACAGGTTATGCCTAAGCTTGGATGGAATACTTACAGAACAATCAATATTAAGTACACAAACCAGGTCGTCTGCGAGTTGAACAAAATAGATTCGACGCAGCTTACTAACTCTGTAGATACAATAAAAAAACAAATACCTAAGGAAACAATAAATAATCAACTCAACAAATCGATATAATCATGGGCAAAGAAAAATTAACCACTCAGTCTCCAATTGTAGTAGGATTGGATATCGGTACTACCAAAATCTGCGTGATCGTGGGGCGCAGAACGCAGCACGGCAAAATTGAAGTGTTGGGTATAGGTAAAGCAGAATCTGCCGGTGTTACCCGCGGCGTAGTGTCTAACATACAAAAGACAGTGCAGGGTATATCACAAGCGGTTGAACTTGCAAGTGCACAGTCCAATGTTGAGATACGCGTTGTGAACGTTGGCATTGCAGGTCAGCACATCAAAAGTCTCCAGCATAGAGGTATTCTAACAAGAAGGGAACTTAATAATGAGATAGCTAAAAAAGATATCGATAAACTTATTGATGACATGTTTAAGTTAGTGATGCCTCCTGGAGAGGAGATCATCCATGTGCTTCCTCAGGAGTTCACTATAGACAATGAGCCCGGTATCAAAGACCCTATCGGTATGGCCGGAGTCCGGTTAGAAGCTAACTTTCATATTATATCTGGCCAGGTAACAGCGGTTAAGAACATCATGCGCTGCGTTACCAACGCCGGCTTGCAAACCCAGGAGTTAATCCTGGAGCCACTAGCGTCTTCAGAGTCGGTGTTGAGCGACGAAGAGAAAGAAGCGGGTGTAGCGCTGGTCGATATCGGCGGCGGTACTACGGATATTGCCATATTCCATGAAGGCATTATTAGACACACAGCGGTAATACCTTTCGGCGGAAACAGCGTAACAGAAGATATCAGGGAAGGTTGCTCCGTCATGCGTAACCAGGCTGAACTGCTTAAAACACGGTTTGGTTCGGCTCTGGCTGAAGAAAACAAAGAAAACGAGATCATCTGTGTGCCGGGGCTGAGAGGAAGAGAACCAAAGGAAATATCCGTGAAGAACCTAGCCTATGTAATTCAGGCCAGGATGGAAGAAATCATAGAGCACGTATACTATGAAATAAAGTCGTCAGGTTATGAGAAGAAACTTATCGGCGGTGTTGTTATCACTGGCGGAGGTGCCTTATTGAAGCATCTCTCGCAGCTTGTAGAATATGTTACCGGGCTTGACTGCAGAGTCGGCTATCCAAACGAACATTTGTCGAAGTATGAAGATATGCCGAAAACGATTTATGACGACCTGAAAAGTCCAATGTATGCGACCAGCGTTGGCCTGCTGATCAAGGGTATCCAGAAGGCAGAAGAGCTGATAGAGGAAATGAACCAGCCGGGCGTATTCGTTGAAAGACCCAAGGATAAAGAGAAAGCAAAGCGTTCCGGAGGAGGTCTTTTCGATAAGTTACTAGCCAAAACCAAAGATTTCATCAAAGACGATATGAACGTTAGCGACGAAGATTACATCAAGCCGTAATATTTTTCAACAAAGCAGAAATTTTCCACATTCCCAACAGATGTGGAAAACGCCTGTTAAAAAAGTGTTAATATTACATATTGAGATGAGAAGGCAACATGAATTTTTAAACAACTGATTCTTAGAGATATGCAGTTCGAAATGTTAAAAGATAAGTCATCAATAATCAAAGTAATTGGTGTAGGTGGCGGTGGTGGTAATGCGGTAAACCATATGTATCGCCAGGGAATTACGGGTGTCGACTTTATAATTTGCAATACTGATGCTCAAGCTTTGGAGTCCAGTCCTATTCCAAATAAGGTTCAATTGGGGGCTAGCTTAACGGAGGGTATGGGCGCAGGCTCTATACCTGAGGTTGGGAAAAATTCAGCTATTGAAAATATCGACGATATTAAGCAGATGCTGGGCAATACAACAAAGATGTTGTTTATAACTGCTGGTATGGGCGGTGGAACCGGAACAGGCGCCAGCCCAATAATAGCTAAAGCAGCTAAGGAGCTGGATATTTTAACTGTTGCCATTATAACTACTCCATTTGCATTCGAAGGCAAGAGACGGAAAATGCAGGCGAATGACGGACTGGAGGAACTTAAAAAATATGTGGACTCTTACCTCGTTATATCTAACGATCGCTTACGTGAGATCTTCGGCAACTTAACACTTGGATCCGCATTTGCACAAGCTGATGATATTTTGACAACTGCAGCTAAGGGCATTGCAGAGATCATTACTGTACCTGGTTATATTAACGTTGACTTCAAGGATGTTAGAACCGTCATGAAAGAAAGCGGTGTCGCCATTATGGGCAGTTTTGCATGCGAAGGAGAGAACCGTGCATTGAGCGCAGTAGAGGGTGCGCTCGCATCACCGCTGCTAAAGGACAATGAAATAGAAGGTGCCAGGTACATCCTTCTTAACATTAGTTCCGGGCTGCGCGAGGTAACCATGGACGAAGTGACTATTATTACCGATTATATTCAAGACAAAGCCGGACTTTCAGCCGATTTGATCTGGGGTAACTGTATCGACGAAAGCCTTGAAGATAAGTTGTCTGTAACCATTATTGCCACCGGGTTTCAGACCAAGGAAGAACGCGAAGAGGATAAGAAGAACGTTAAAAAGATATCTCTACTTACACCGGAGGAGGCTCCTCTTATAAGACCAGTGGAAGCAGTTAATACGTTTATACAACCGAAGCCGGAATCGTCCTATAAGGAGCCGGTGCTGAAGGTTAAAGACGAGCAGATCCGGCAGTCAGATCTTTTCGGCGATCTGTTCAATGCAAATAAGCAAGCCGTTCAGGAGCCTGAAAATAATGTAGTCAGGCATACGCTAATAGACGAGGAAATTATCAGCAATACTCAGGAAGGTCAGGATTCAGCCTATGAATTCGAGGTTAAAGTATCAGAAACTAATTTCGTTTTTGAATCGCCGGTGGCAAACTTCAACGAGCCCGAAACACAGGCGCCCCAGCAGGAAGCGCAATCTGCCGGACCTGATGATGATAAAAGTGATGAGTCCATTGAAGACCAGTTGAGGAAGTCTAAGGAGCGTATTCTAAAACTTAAAGATCTTAGCATGAAGTTACGCACAAGTAATGGTTTGCAAGAACTGGAGAATGAACCTGCCTATAAGCGGAAGCAAATGCAACTGCAGCAAGTCCAGCACTCATCAGAATCACAGATATCGCGATTCACTTTAAGCAACGAAGATGACGGTTCTACAGGTATCAGACCAAACAATTCTTTTTTGCACGATAACGTAGACTAATCAAAATTACATAGCAAGAGTGCCTCAACGGGCACTCTTGCTGCTTCTGACGTCCTCCTTGGATTGATTATCTATGATATAAACCGTAAATTTGCGCGTACTTACTAAAAACATATAACATTGGACATATTTGAAAAGATAGCGAAACATATGGGGCCGATTGGCCAGCATCAAAAGTGGTCACATGGATATTTTTCCTTTCCCAAACTTGAAGGGGAAATTGCACCACATATGAATTTTCGCGGTAAAGAACATCTGGTATGGAGTCTGAATAACTATTTAGGATTGGCAAATCATCCAGAGGTAAGAGAAGCCGATCAGCGTGGAGCAGCAGAATTTGGAATGGCATATCCGATGGGAGCAAGGATGATGTCAGGTAATTCAAAATATCATGAGCAACTTGAGCAGGAACTTGCGGCCTTTGTAGGTAAGCCCGATGCTTTCCTGTTAAATTATGGTTATCAGGGTATGGTGTCAATTATCGATAGCCTGGTCGACCGTAACGATGTCATTGTATACGACGCAGAGTCTCACGCCTGTATTATCGACGGACTACGTTTGCATATGGGTAAGCGTTTTGTGTACAAACATAACGATATCGAAAGTGCACGTAAACAGCTGGAGCGCGCTACAAAGCTAGCTGAACAAACTGGAGGAGGAATTCTGGTGATTACCGAAGGCGTTTTCGGAATGTCAGGAGCACAGGGGAAGCTGAAGGAACTGGTTGAATTGAAAAAGCAATTTCAGTTTCGTCTGCTGATTGATGATGCGCATGGCTTTGGAACAATGGGGCCGACCGGAGCGGGCACTCATGAGGCCCAGGACTGTATTGAAGGCGTAGATGTTTATTTTGGCACCTTTGCTAAATCTATGGCCGGTATAGGTGCATTCGTAGCTTCTACCGAAGATATAACCAACTATCTTCGTTATAATATGAGGTCGCAGACCTTCGCAAAAGCATTGCCTATGCCAATGGTTATTGGACTTCTCAAACGGCTCGAACTGCTCAAGAACAATCCGGCCTTGCGCGAAAAACTGTGGACCGTAGCGCTCGCCCTGCAAAACGGGCTCCGTGAGCGAGGTTTTGATCTTGGGGTAACAAATACTATGGTAACTCCGGTTTTCCTGAAAGGCGAACTGCTGGAAGCAACAGCGCTTACCATGGATCTACGCGAAAACTACGGTATTTTCTGTTCAATAGTTGTGTACCCTGTTATTCCTAAGGGGCTTATAGAACTAAGGTTAATCCCTACAGCGGCTCACAGCCTTGAAGATGTTCAACGCACACTTGAGGCGTTTAGCGAAGTGTCTGAAAAGCTTGTGAAAGGACATTACAAAACGAGCCAGCCTTCTGTAGCCTAACTTTTAAATGTGCTGAAAAGCGACCGGTATGTTCATAACCTTCCAAATTGTGGAAAAAAACAAGATTGCTTACATTCAAATCGGGGGGCAAAAATTTTTTTATTGATTCAAACCGCTTACATTAGTAATACCGTAATAATCAAAACCTTAAAGAACCTAAAAGTAAGTTAACGATGAAAAAATTTAATGAGGTAAAGGAGCTCATTGCTTCTTTAGAGGCAGATGTAGATAAGTTCTACAACAAGTCAAACAGCGCTGCCGGAACAAGAGTGCGCAAGGGTATGCAAGATCTTAAGAACCTTGCTCAAACCATCCGTCTTGAGATTCAGGAAGCAAAAAATAAAGGTTAATACGCTTTATTGATTCAAAAAACAAGCCTGCATGATGACTCTTGCAGGCTTGTTTTTTGATGTGATTCTAAACCACTACTTTAAGTCTGTCGGCAAGTTCCCCGACAATCGATGCCCTGAGGCCCTCAGATACACTGACGAGTGGTAACCGCACATGGTCGGCGCATACGCCGTAGTGCTTCAATGCTGCTTTAACGCCTGCAGGATTCCCTTCTGCAAATATCATCCTCGTAAAATCAATCAGATCCAGATGAATCGGTAAAGCTTCCGAATAATTTCCTTCCAGACACAAACGGATCATTCGGGAGAAAGATTCAGGTAAAGCATTACCCACAACCGATATAACACCCACAGCGCCAAGAGATATCATAGGCAACGCGATCGGGTCATCGCCCGAAATAAGCATAAAATGCTCAGGTTTATCTCTCATAATCTGATTGAACTGGTCAAAATTCCCCGAGGCCTCTTTCACCGCCACCACGTTAGAGAAATCTGTGGCAAGTCTGCATGTGGTCTCAGCGGTCATATTGCTCGCTGTCCGTCCCGGCACATTATACAATATGATCGGAAGTTCAGTAGCCTCGCTAACAGCCTTGTAGTGCTGGTAAATACCTTCCTGTGTAGGCTTGTTGTAATAAGGGCTGGCCGAAAGGATACCGTCATATCCAATGGCATTAAAACTACGTATGCTATGTACCACTTCTGCGGTGTCGTTTCCGCCAATGCCTGCAACCAGCGGCACTCTTCCACCGTTTATTTCCGCTGTAAATTCCCAGATCTTTTTCTTTTCTTCCTTATTGAGTGTTGATGCTTCACCTGTTGTGCCAAGAGACACCAGGTATTCCACTTTCCCGTCGATCAGATAATTGATCAGGTTTTTCAAACCATCATAATCTACCGACCTATCTGCGTTAAATGGCGTAACTAACGCTACACCAGTACCATGAAATTTTTTCATTTCTTAATTATTATTCAACATCTCCATTAAATCTACCACTGCAATCAGCGGTACATTAAGCTTCTTAGCCTTTTCCAGTTTAGAAGGTCCCATGTTATCACCAGCAACCAAATAGTCTAATTTAGATGAAATGCCGCTAAGCATCTTACCCCCGTTGGCTTCTATTATATTTTTTAGTTCATCGCGACTGTAGCCGTCAAAAACTCCCGAAATTACAAATGTTTTTCCGTTTAATTTGTCACTTTGCCGGTCAATTTTGCTTTCGGTCGCAGTAAACTGCAAACCATAACTTTTCAGCAGTTCCACCTGAGCTACATGCTCCGGTTTGCTAAAATATTCTATGATACTTTCTGCTATGCGCTGTCCAATTTCGTCCACAGCGGTAAGCTCCTCAGCGGACGCACCGATCAGGTTTTCGATATTCCTTAATCCGGCAGCCAGTTTTCGCGCCACCGTTTCTCCTACATAGCGGATGCCCAGCCCGAACAATACCTTCTCAAAAGGCATTTGCTTCGATGCCTCAATCCCGTGGAGCATATTCTCAATAGAACGTTCCCCAAAGCGATCAAGCATCTTCAGTTCGTCAGCTTTCTGATGAAGCGAATACAAATCGCTGATGTGACGTACCAATCCCTTTTGATAAAAAGTTTCAATAGTTTCATCGCCTAAGCCATCAATATTCATAGCCTTCCGACTTATAAAATGCTGAATCTTACCAACAATCTGCGGCGGACAACCCTCGTCGTTAGGACAATAGTATGCCACTTCACCTTCCTTTCTGATCAACGCTGTACCGCAACGCGGGCATACCGAAGGATAAACGATCCCCATACTATCCGGCTTTCGCTTATCAAGATTTACGTTTGTAATCTTCGGAATAATCTCGCCGCCTTTTTCAACCACTACAGTGTCCCCCTCATGCAAATCCAGCCGGTCTATCTCATTTGCATTATGCAAAGTCGCCCGTTTCACGGTCGTACCCGCAAGAACCACAGGTTTTAAATTAGCTACCGGTGTAACCGCGCCTGTACGCCCCACCTGGTAAGTAACCTTTTCCAGGACTGTCTCGACCTCCTGAGCCTTATATTTAAACGAAATGGCCCATCGGGGCGATTTTGCCGTAAATCCAAGTTCCTCCTGCTGCCCGTAGCTATTCACCTTAATTACGATCCCGTCTATGTCGTACGACAAGTTGAAGCGTTCTGTTTCCCAGTACCTCACAAATGTCAGCACATCATCAATGCCCGAAGCCAGTTTCGTATGTTCAGAAACATGAAAGCCCCATTTTTTCAAGGTTTGCAGACTTTCCAAATGCGTTTTGAAAAGCGTCTTATCTGTGTGCAACGCATAAAGGAAGCAATCGAGTGGCCTCCGGGCTACCTCGCCCGAGTTCTGCATCTTAACCGTACCGGCAGCAAAGTTTCGCGGATTCGCATACCGCACTTCCCCCAGTTCCTCGCGTTCTTTGTTCAGGCGTTCAAACGCCGCGCGATGCATAAAAATCTCACCTCTTATCTCAAACAAATCCGGTACATCAGTTACCTTATCTCCCGGATGCAGATGATGCGGAATGGTATGGATTGTCCTTACGTTAGTCGTTACATCATCACCTTTCGATCCATCACCTCGCGTAACGGCCCTAACAAGCCTTCTGTTCTCGTAAGTGAGGCTGATAGATAAGCCATCGAACTTTAATTCACAAACATACTCAAAATCACTACCCAGAGCCTTCCTAACCCGCTCATCAAAATCACGAAGTTCCTGCTCGCTGTAGGTGTTTCCCAGCGAGAGCATCGGCCACTTATGTGGTATGGTGAGGAAAGTTTTGGTAATCTCACCACCCACCCGAAGTGTAGGAGAATTGGGATCCGCAAATTCCGGATGTTCCTTTTCCAATCGCGCCAGTTCAGCGAGCTTCAGGTCAAAATCATAATCAGCAATCGTAGGCATTGCCAGTACATAATAATTGTAATTATGCTGATTCAGTTCCCTTACAAGGGCGTCCATTGTATTTTTAACCTCAGATGCTGACATATGTGCGAAGATACAATATTTAGCGCATCTGCTTTTCCATGATCTTAAAGATTGAGAAATAATCCTTGCAAATGAAGGCCCTGAACTCCTCCAGTTTTTGTGTCAGCATCTCCTGCTGCCTATCAGTGAAAGGATTTGGCCATAGACGCATACATATCCGGTTCAGTGCATAGGTAATATTTTCAAGTTTCCTGTAGCTGAGTAAATACCTGCTTGAAATAAACGAGTCGAAAAAGGAGAAAAAGGGGGCGGTACTATCCAAACCACTTCTTAAGAGAAAAATATCCAATGCTTCCCTGTCGGCCGACTCCAAATGTTCGTAGAAACGTTCCGGTGTAACCATCCCTTCACTTACCAGCAGATGGTCTAGCATAAGCTCCAGGCCGATGTGAGCTAGAAAGAATGGTTTTACCACACTGCCTTTACAGGCCGCTGCAGTAAGCAGTTTTAGTTCATTGGTATAGAATGTAAAAAACTCAGAAGAATGGAAAATGCGGTCAGCCTCCAAATGCCGTTCCCAGCCCTTTAGAATGGCCATCTGCCTTTCATCATCCAGGAATGCTTCCGGAAATTTGTCTGGATAGAGGTTTTTCTTTTGCGCATTCTTAATCAGATCGGGCAAGACCACGCCCAGCACCATGTTATCGTCAGGGTTGTCCCGTTCAAAATAGTAATGCGAAAGAAAATTCATAGATAATGGGAAGTTGATCAGCTAAAAATAGCCATTTTTACAGCTTTTCCTATATTTGCGCAAAAGTAAATCACATGACCAATTTTGTTGAAGAACTCCGTTGGAGAGGAATGCTGCAGGATATTATGCCCGGAACAGAGGAAAAGCTGAATGAAGGTATGACTTCGGGTTATATCGGCTTTGATCCTACTGCAGATGCGCTGCACGTTGGTCACCTTACGCAGATCATGACCCTCATTCATTTTCAGCGGGCCGGTCATAAGCCCTACGCACTTGTAGGGGGGGCTACAGGTATGGTGGGCGACCCGTCCGGAAAATCAGCCGAACGGAACCTTCAAACTGAGCAGATGGTTGAACATAACCTTAACTCGATAACAAAGCAGTTATCCCGTTTTCTTGACTTTAATGATTCCCCAAACAGCGCTGTAATCATCAACAATGCTGATTGGTTCAAGGATATGAACCTCTTTACATTCATCAGGGATATCGGGAAGCACATTACCGTCAATTATATGATGGCGAAAGACAGTGTTAAACGCCGGTTGGAAGGTGATTCAGGTCTGTCATTTACAGAATTCTGCTACCAGCTTATACAGGGCTACGACTTTTACTACCTGTGGAAAAACCATAACTGCCTGGTACAAATGGGCGGCTCAGACCAGTGGGGAAATATCGTTACCGGAACAGAACTGATCCGTCGCAAGGATGCCGGGACAGCTTACGCGCTTACCACCCAGCTCATCAAGAAAACCGATGGAACCAAATTCGGCAAAACTGAAAGCGGCGCGGTTTGGCTTGATGCAAACAAGACCTCACCCTACAAATTCTACCAGTTCTGGCTAAACGCTTCCGATGAAGATACCAAGACATGGATCAGGATATTTACCCTCAAAACAAAAGAAGAGATAGAAACCCTTGAATCCAAGCATAATGAAGCTCCGCATCTGCGCATTCTGCAAAAGGCGCTGGCCTCAGATATAACCATCCGGACCCATTCCGAAGATGCCCTGGAAACAGCGATCAAGACCTCAGAGTTTTTATTTGGCAACGGCTCGCTGGAATTCTTCAGGACACTGGACGCACAGCAGGTGATGGAAATTTTCGAGGGTATCTCCCAATTCCCTATATCAAAAAGGGAACTGGAGCAAGGACTTGACGCAGCGACATTACTCGCCGAAAAGTCCAAAGTTTTTTCATCTAAAGGTGAAGCTAAAAAGTTAATTCAGGGTGGAGGCGTCTCCGTTAATAAAGAGAAACTTACTGACCCCTCGGCCTTACTGAACACAGGTCATCTGTTGAACGAAAAATTCATCATTGTTCAGAAAGGGAAGAAGAACTACTATTTGCTGATCGCAGAATAATCAACCAACCAGCAGATTACAGCCCCTGATATCGGCATTGTCAAAGCGGCCCAGCACCTCGAACGAGCCATCTACATACACGCGGCCGAGATCCTGAGTGGCAATGAACGAACAGGAATTGACATTAGCCAGGTCAATAATGTTGATTCCGCCGGTTCTTCCGGCCTCCAACAAAGTAAGCGGATCGTTGGTGTCCCGGGCAAGAACCTTCATCCAGGGCGGGCAATGGAAAATTCCCGCCCCGGGGGAATATGCCTGCGAAAGCAGTTCTGTCATCCCATATTCGCTATGCACCCCCGCAATACCAAAGCCATTGCACAAGGCCATGTGAAGCTCCTCGCGTACCATTTCTTTCCTTTTACCTTTCATACCTCCGGTCTCCATGACAATCAGTTCGGGGAAATCAGGTTTGAATCGCTCAATGAAGTCGAGTAGTGCATAAGTTACCCCGATCAGCACAGTCTTCTGTCCAGCTTGTCGCTGCCTTATCAAAACCTCATATAGCTCATCATGGTTATGCAAAAAATATCCACTGTCTGTATGCCTGCTTTTGGCAAGTAAGGCGTCAACCATATATATCAGCGAAGAACCCTCGCGCTCCAGATAGGAGGGCAGCAGGGCAAGCAAACACACCTCCTCAACGTCACCATAAAACAAATTAAACGCGCGCAGAAAACTCTCCTCATACACCGAAATATCAGTCACCAAATGCCTGCTCTGTATCATGCCAGTAGTGCCTGAACTGCTGAATACCACCTGTACCGGATCTGTCGAACTGACCACCTCCTGAGTCTTGAAAAAACCAATGGGAAGAAAAGGGATTTCATGTAAGCGCCGCACGTCAAGCGGGCTAATGCCCAGTGCCGACAAATACTTTTTGTATACCTCACAATGCACGGCCTGAAAGGCAAAAATTTTCAGAGCAATCGCCTCGAAACCATCTTCATCTTTTATCGAAAAAATCTCCTTCGTCATGTTTTTCACAACGGCAAAAATACATAACAGAAAGCGAATAAAAATCTACTGACTGTGTTTATTCGCCAGAATCGCCTTCCTGAAACTATAGCCGCAAAAGCCGCTTACCGCGGCAACCAATCCGCCAAGTACCGCAGTAACTAACAGTACCAGCCACCATAGCTTCAAACCCAGCATCACGGCAATCCTCGAAGCCAGCACATGATGGTTCGGCAAGCTCTTAAACAAGGCCATACCTGTCCAGAGCAACAAGACCGCAAAGAAAGGCGACCAAAAGCTGATCCGACCCGTTTTTCCGAGCAGTCCGCATACGGCGAAAGAGATCACGATAACCACCCACCAGGGTAGCACAAGCTGCAGCAAAAACGCAGCGACGATTATAATAATGAATACCATGTTTTACTTGCTAGTCACGCTAATTTTTGATATCACCTTATTTGGGCTGTCATTCGGCGATTCCATAAACAGAAGTTCAAATAACTCCCCCTTAGTCCATTTGTTTATCATGTTGTCATAAAAGCGGCTGCCCGGGTTGCCCGATTGTCCGCCCGGGTATACCCCGTAGCCCTTCGGTGTCTTACCAAGTTCTACAACCATGCGCCATGAAGGTCCGTTGCCCTCGTTCATCGCGTTGATCGTCATCTTTCCTCCACCTGTTACCAAGGGCTCCGATCCAAGACCCGGTATCCTTGCCAGATGCTGAACCCTGGTATTCTTCACCCGGCCCCAGGCCCAGTGCTCACCAATAGGCCCATATTTGCGCTCAAGTGTATCGCAGGCGTACTTAAACGACGCACTTACCAGATCAGATAGTGTCTCACGGGCAGGTGTACGAACGTCGTCAACCCAGCGCGAATCAGGTTCTTCGAGGATCAGCTTAACCGTCCGGTCTCTCGACGGATATCGCATCGGCATATCCTTAACAGTAAACTCATCGTCCCAGATGGCAAATTGCAGCCGTTTTGTCCAGAAATCGAATACACTGGCCGCAATTTCAGCGCTATCATAACACTTATTCCAAACCGAAAGCAAATGGAGCGCTTCCTGCTGTGTCGCATTAAGCTTGCTGCTGTCGACCAGCTTTAGCATGGCGGGGAGCACGAGCTCAGCATGGACACTGTAATTGTCCGTTTGCATCAGCCTGATGCTATCTGCAGTGGCGCGCTTCATAGTGCTCAGCCGGTCATTAATACGTTTGGCTCGTTCAAAAGGACTGAACTCCCAGTTAATATAGTAAGGGTAGCCAGGGTCTGTTGGCGACTGATTCGCTGAGCTCACAAATCCTCGTGCCGGGTTTTTCACCGTGGGGTTATGCTCCGCAGGGATCCATCCCTGCCAGTCATTGTCTTTTCTTGAACCATCCAAAATAAACTTTCCCTGATTTTTCCATTTAAGCGGAAACTTACCATTCGACGTGATCGAAATATCGTTGTCTACAGAAGCAAACACGAAATTCTGCGCCGGCGCAGTGAAATACTCCAGCGCTTTCCGGTAGTCTGAATAATTATTTCCCCGGTTCAGCAAATAAAACGTCTTCAGTTCGTTAGAACGCTCATGGGCAATCCACCGCAAGGCACTGCCCGAGGGGATGTTTTCAGATCTGTTGAAACCGTTCGGTTTCCTCAGGTAAACTACAGGGCCATGATGGGTATAGTACACCGTATCTGTTACAGTTTTGCCTCCGCGCACCCGAATCTTTTCCCTGACCATTTTTGTGCTTTTCCACTTATGATCATACCAATAACTCGTATAAGTCTCGTCCTTAAACCTTACCGAATAAAAATCCAGCACATCCGCCGCCACGTTGGTAACCCCCCAGGCAATACGCTTGTTAAAACCAACTATTATACCCGGCGCGCCCGGCAATGAAACGCCATAGGCATTTAAACCCGGAGCATGCAGTTGAATCTGGTACCAAATGGAGGGGAGCGACAAATCCAGATGCGGATCATTGGCCAGAATCGGATAGCCAGAAGCCGTCTTAGCGCCTGAAAGCGCCCAGTTATTGCTTCCGATCCCCTCCTCTTTTTGTTTGGTTCGCACATTATACACTGAACTTATACCAGTATCCGGCGGCGTGGAAGGCACGGCCAGCGGCTCGAAATCCCATGTAGTTCCCACGGGGATAATCGGGTCTTCACGAAACGGGTAGTCAGGGAACAAATCCGCAACCGCAGATGATCCGAAGGTATTTCGGATATTCGTCATATAAAGTTCATCGGAACCCATGGCAAGCACGGCCGACATCTGTTTGAGGAGCAACGCACACTTTAAGGGTGTCCATTTTTCCGGTTTAAAATCCAGCAGCTTATACTCCAATGGGAGCTGCGCCGCATTGAGCGAACCAATATAGTCGTTTATACCCTCTGTGTAAGCCAGGATCATCTCTTTCGACTTGGGGTCGGCCATCATTCCGGCCAGCGAATTCTCTGCCCCGTATACCATGCCCATACGGCGCTGATAGCGGTCAAGCTCGACCGCTTTTGCACCCACTACTTCCGACAAGCGTCCCGCGGCAAATCTGGTTTGAAAGTCCATCTGCCACAGGCGGTGCATAGCTGTTACGTAGCCCTGTGCATAATATACATCATGATCATTCTGCGCAAATACATGTGGAATCATACGGTCATCAAAAGCAATGTCAATAGGCGAATGCGCATGCTTGAGTACCAACTTGCGGCTTTTATCCACGCTATATCTTTCCGCGTTCTGCCAGAAACCTGTAAACGGATTAAGAAACTTCAGCAGGGGGGGCATATCCCCAAACTTAGAATTACATAAAAAACCTAAAAAAACAGGAATAACAACACTAATGAATGCTTTGACCTTGTTTATCATCTGCTCAGGCAATTACGCTTTTACTAAAAGTGTAAAAGCGGGTTAGATCTGCAATTTAATAATTTATTTAATTTTCGGTACACTTAACTAAGTTTGGATTATTGCGGAAATGTGCTAGATTTAAATTAAAATTCACCCAAATATAGATTTATGACAAACACTCTTACAAAAGCTGTTTTTACAATGGTATTGCTTTGTGTTTCGGCGCTCGTGGCGTTAGCACAGAATGTAACGATTGGTGGTGCTGTGATCGACAAGGCCACCAGGGAACCCATGCCCGGCGTTGGCATAACGGTCAAAGGCACAACGTCTGCCACAGCCACAAACTCCGAAGGAAAATTCGCGCTCAGTACCAGTCAGAAACTTCCTTTTACTCTTGTAATCAGCTATGTGGGTTACAATACCATCGAACAGGAAGTAACTGCAGCAAGCACCAGCCTCAATTTCGAACTCGAGAGTGGCGTCATACTCGGCCAGGAAGTCGTGGTGTCTGCATCACGTACGCCCGAGCGTATCCTTGAATCGCCGGTATCCATTGAACGGATGGGTGTTGCAGTATTGAGGGAGCTCCCTGCACCGTCATTTTACGACGCACTGGCAAACCTAAAGGGTGTTGAAACAAGCGCACAGAGCCTTACCTTCAGATCTATAAATACCAGGGGCTTTAACTCCAACGGAAACATCCGCTTCAATCAGTATGTCGACGGAATGGACAACCAGGCACCAGGACTAAACTTCTCAGTAGGCAACATTATCGGACTGAACGACCTTGACGTGGATAACGTGGAACTCCTTCCAGGTGCCGCTTCCGCCCTGTATGGCGCCGGCGGTATCAACGGAACCATGCTCATGACCTCCAAGAACCCGTTCACCTATCAGGGACCAAGCTTTCAGTTCAAAACAGGTATCAACCATGTCAACGACGATGAGACTGGTACACAACAATATAACCAGTTCGATCTGCGTATGGCAAAAGCGTGGAACAATAAACTGGCGGTAAAGGGCACCTTCTCGTTCCTGCAGGCCAAAGACTGGCAGGCATCCAACTATAGCAATTTCGACCGTACCAGCCGCACGCAGAAGGCGGGCGACCGGAACTCGGATCCTGCGTATGACGGTATTAACGTGTATGGCGACGAAACTTCACAAAATATGCGCGCCATCGTAGGTCAGAGCATTGAGCCAGCTGTTCGGCAGGGCATTCTGGGCGCGTCAGGTGGTTTGTTCGACCCGAGAGCTGCACTTAACAACGTGCCTGCCGGTTCAAGCTATGCTACCTATTTAACTGCGATCAATTCGTTCCCAATTCCTGCACCGCTCCGTAGTGCGGTGGCCAATCAATACCTGCCCTTCTATTTTGGACTCGCCAACCCCGCTGTACTGCCTAATCAGGAGGTGACAAGAACGGGGTACAACGAAAACACGCTGGTCGATTACAATACCGAGTCGATGAAAGCATCTGGTGCACTGCACTATAAATTTACGCCCAGTATTGAAGGTATCGCTCAAATCAACTGGGGAACCGGAACCTCTGTTTATACCGGTACCGACCGTTATTCTTTGCGTAACTTCAGCATCGGTCAGTATAAGCTGGAATTAAAAGGGGAGGACTTCTTCGTGCGCGGATATACTACCCAGGAACGCTCCGGCGATTCATATATCTCCTCCATCGTTGGCGCTTTCATTAACGAAACCTACAAACGTTCGGAAGACTGGTTTCCGCAATACATCGGAACGTATATAGGTGCCAAGCTAAACCCGGCCGGACTTACAGATGCTCAGGCACATGCTGCCGCGCGTGCTGCTGCCGACCAAGGCCGGCTGATACCGGGAACACCGGCATTTGAGGAGGCTCGCACGCGTATCGCCAACACTACGATTGTAAGTACAGACCGTGCTGCCGGGGTTTACGGTGCAAAATTTGACGACAGAACCAACCTTTACCATTACGAGGGACTGTACAACTTTTCCAACCTGTTAAACAATGTCGTCGAATTGCAGATCGGGGGCTCTTACCGCATCTTCCAGCTCCGTTCAAACGGAACCATCTTTGACGACCGCACCAACAAAATAGATATCGACGAATATGGCGTATTCGGACAGTTGTCGAAGAAATTCTTCGAAGACAAATTCAAGCTTTCTTTGTCGGGCAGGTACGATAAGAATCAGAACTTCGAAGGCCGCTTAACACCAAGGATCTCCGGAGTTTATACCGTGGCGCCAAACAACAACATCCGCGTGTCTTATCAAACCGGCTACCGCAACCCTACCACCCAAAACCAATACATTGATCTTACCGTTGGTGGCGGTCAGCTCCAGCTTATCGGAGGCTTGCCGAGCCTTCTCTCTAAGTACGATTTGTACAATAACAGGCCGTATACCGACGCAAGTTACCGTGCTTTCGTCGCTTCCGCCATCGCTGGTACGCCCAACGAGAGCTTGTTACAGGCCTATCAGTTTGATCCAAGAGGCGTTGTTCCGGAAAGCGTTAAAGCCTACGAGATCGGCTATAAAGGATTGTTAGGCGGACGCTTGCTCATCGATGCGTATGCATACTATAACACCTACAAGAACTTCATTACTGCAGTAGAGGTTTACCAGCGTCGCGGACAAGCCTTCCAAAAGTTTGGAGTACCTGTGAACGCCGACGGCGAGGTGGATACTTACGGAGCTGCATTGGGTATCGATTACCTGATCGCCAAATATAACCTGTCTGGAAACGTGTCGTACAACGAGATCGGCGATCTTCCCGCAGGCTTCCTGAACGACTTCAACACACCTACCATCCGGTATAACGTTGGTTTGGGTAACCGGGAGATTGTTAAAAATGTGGGCTTTAATGTAAACTACCGCTGGCAGGATTCGTTCTACTGGACCTCATCATTTGCTTCCGGAACAGTGCCTGCATTTGGCACAGCCGATGCACAGGTTAACTTCAAAGTGCCGTCTGTAAACTCCATGATCAAAATAGGCGGTACCAATATCCTGAACAAGTACTATTTTACCTCTTACGGTAACCCGTCTGTAGGCGCACTGTACTATGTAGGTTTTACATACAACCCATAGGTTGTTCTAAACAGGCTAATCCAGATCCCCGGCAAACACCGGGGATTTTCTTTTGAAAGACCTTTATCTCTTCGGCTTTCCTTCGTCTTTCAGTCGTGTTCGCTCCGGCATCGCTTCGTCGCAATCCGAAGGAAAAGCGACATAAAAGCGCAGAGCGTACGTCAGCGCGCAGGTATTACACAGTACTTTCTAAGCTTGCTCGTCGTTCTTTCAATATCTCTTGGGTTTTAATTGAAATTTTTACACTTTTAGATGGTACAATACATCAGGTATTGAAGGGATAGGATAATAAAACGATTTTCATGGAAGAGCAAACAGAAGTTGGCAAGGAAATATTTAATCAGAAGATAAGTGATAGTACAGGTGATGAGGTGGTTCAGCATCTCAACAATCCGGTGGCTGGGGCCGAAGCCATCGTAAAAAAGTATCTGGACTCAGTTAAAAAGGTCTGGCAGGATGGTAACAGATACATTTTTGGTGATGGCAGCGCCAAGGTAGAGATCAGAATAGTGAGCGATGAGATCATTCGTATACGGCTCGCTCCGCATGGCGTGTTCCTCGATGATTTCTCATACGCCGTGCCGGTGGTCGACCAGAAAGTAACTACATTCCGACTGGAGGAATTCCCTGAGCACTTTGATATATCTACGAATACGGTCGTTTGCCGTGTGCGCAAAGACGATTTTTTGATCTCATTTCTGGATAAGCAAACGCAGGTAGTAATGAGTCAGGATGTATCTCCTATGCACTGGGAGGAGAATGCAGACTTTGGTGGCTATTATGTATACGCCACAAAAAAATGTCTCACGGAGGAGAACTTTTTCGGATTGGGCGACAAATCGGGCAATATGAACCTGCGTGGCAGGCATTTTCAAAACTGGAATACAGACGCATATTCCTTTGGCTGGGATCAGGACCCGCTGTATCGCACCATTCCGTTTTATATTGGCGTGCATGATAAGTCGGCCTACGGAATTTTCTTCGATAATACCTTTCGGTCGTATTTCGACTTCGGCAGGGAAGATGCCGAGAAGACAAGCTTCTGGGCCGACGGCGGGGAGCTGCAATATTACTATATGCATGGGCCGCATTTTATGGATGTGGTGAAGCGCTACCAGAGCTTAACGGGCACCCATCCGATGCCTCCAAAATGGGCTTTGGGATACCATCAATGCCGCTGGAGCTATTATCCGGAGAGCAAGGTTAAGGAGATCGCCGAGGGATTCAGGTCCAGGAGTATCCCTTGTGACGCGATATACCTGGACATCGACTATATGGATGGTTACCGCTGTTTCACCTGGAATAAAAGTCATTTCCCGGACCCGAAACGGATGATCAAGGAACTGGCCACCGATGGTTTCAAAACGGTGGTGATGATAGATCCGGGAATTAAAGTAGACGATAATTACTGGGTGTTTAAAGAAGGAAAGGAAAACAATTACTTCTGTCGCCGTAGTGACGACTATTTTATGGAGGGGCATGTATGGCCGGGCCGTTGTCAGTTTCCGGATTTCACGAACCCAACCGTTCGCGAATGGTGGGGCGGTTTGTACAAGGAGCTTGTGGAGATTGGCGTTGCGGGTGTATGGAACGATATGAACGAACCGGCGGTGTTCGGTTCAGGTACCTTCCCCAATGATGTGCGCCACAATTATGATGGTTACCGTGGTTCGCACCGCAAGGCACATAATGTTTACGGAATGCAAATGGTGCGCTCAACATACGATGGCTTAAAGAAACTGATGCGCAACAAGAGACCGTTTACCATTACCCGCGCGGGCTACTCCGGCATGCAGCGTTATGGCTGTGTATGGACCGGCGATAATGTGGCTACCTGGGAACACCTCAAGATTGGGAACATACAGTGTCAGCGGATGTCGATCTCAGGCGTGCCTTTCTGCGGAACCGATATCGGGGGCTTTAGTGGTGAGCCTGATCCGGAATTGTTTACCCGATGGATTCAGCTTGGAACTTTTTCTCCTTTTATGCGCGCACATTCGGCCGGAGATACCGCCGAAAGGGAGCCCTGGAGTTTCGGTGAACCATATACGAGCATAAACCGTACGTACATTGAGCTCCGCTACCGCCTGTTGCCTTACCTGTATTCGGTGTTCTGGGAGCATCACCGTTATGGTTTTCCTATTCTTCGTCCGCTGGTTATGCTGGAGCAGGAGAACGAGAGTATGAGCTTCCGTCAGGACGAGTTTACTTTTGGCGACAAGATACTTGTGTGCCCGGTTCTGGAACAGGGCGCTGCATCACGAAGGGTGTACCTGCCTAAAGGTAACTGGTATAACTTCTGGACGCACGAGGTGCTGCAGGGCGAAAGCGAGCACCTGATCGAAACACCGCTAGATCATATGCCGTTGTTTGTCCGTTCAGGTTCCGTTATTCCGGAATACCCTGTAATGCAATACGTGGGCGAGAAGGAAGTGACGGAGGTGTTACTGAATATTTATTATGCAGACTATGAGGTAAACTCTTTCCTGTACGAGGATCATGGCGATACATTTGCATACGAGCAGGATATATACTCGGAAAAGAAGTTTGCCGTAAAAGGCAGCAGCAGTGGCTTGATTATTGAACAAAGCAGGGAAGGCCTATATACCCCGAATTATGAGTGGTACAGCTATAATGTAGTCGGGTTACCATTTAGCGTCGCGCGGATTACTGTAGACGATAAGGAAGTAACCGATTACAGCATGGATGAACGCAATTGCCTGCATTTTAAGTCAAACAAGAACTTTACGACAATAAAAATCTACAGCTAATGAAAGTAATGACCCACAGCTTGTTCAGCGATTTCGACATTTCCTTGTTCGTAACAGGTAAGCATTTTAGATTGTATGAAAAGTTTGGGTCGCATATCATTACGGTAAACGGCGAAGCAGGTACTTACTTTTCGGTCTGGGCGCCCAATGCGCAGTCGGTAAGTGTTATTGGCGACTTTAATCAATGGGACCGGGCGTCTCATCAGCTGTACAGGCGACTGGATTCGTCGGGCATCTGGGAGGGCTTTATCCCGGGGGTTCATAAGGGCCAGATCTATAAGTATGCCATCAAAGGTTATGATGGGGTAGAACGGGAAAAAGGCGACCCTTTTGCAAGACGATGGGAGCGCCCTCCGCGTACGGCCTCTATGGTATGGGATACGGCTTATGCATGGAAAGATAAAACCTGGATGAACCGTCGCGCACGGGTAGATGCTCTGAAACAGCCTATGACGGTGTATGAACTGCATCTCGGCTCCTGGCGGCGGGACCCGTCTGACCCAAAAAGGATCCTGACCTATAAGGAGATAGCAGAGGCACTGGTGCCCTATGTACTCGACATGGGTTTTACACATGTCGAGCTGATGCCGGTGATGGAATACCCTTATTATCCATCCTGGGGATACCAGATCACCGGTTACTTTGCTGCAAGTTCCAGACATGGAACTGCCCAGGAATTGATGTATCTGATAGAACAACTACACAAGCACAACATCGGGGTTATTTTAGATTGGGTACCATCACACTTTCCGGGAGATGCGCATGGCTTATATGAATTTGACGGAACGCACTTGTATGAGCATGCGGATATGCGTAAGGGCTTTCATCCTGACTGGAAATCGTATATTTTTAATTACGACCGGAATGAGGTACGGTCCTTCTTGATCAGCAATGCCATGTACTGGCTGGATCAGTTCCATGTAGACGGACTGCGGGTCGATGCGGTGGCGTCAATGTTATATTTCGACTTTTCAAGAACGGCGGCCGAGGCGGCAACCAATGAGTACGGCGGTAGCGAGAACCTGGGAGCTATACAGTTCTTAAAAGACTTGAATGAGTCAGTTTACGGTAGTTTTCCTGGTGTGCAAACCATAGCGGAGGAAAGCAGCACTTATCCGGGCGTTACTAATCCTGTGTATGCCGGGGGACTGGGATTCGGGATGAAATGGATGATGGGCTGGATGAACGATACCCTGAGGTATTTTAAGCTGGATCCGATTGCCCGGAAGCACCACCACCATCAGCTCACTTTCAGTGCTACATATGCCTTCAGCGAAAATTTTATGCTGCCCTTTTCTCACGACGAGGTGGTGCACGGCAAGTCATCAATGATTTATAAAATGCCTGGCGACGAGTGGCAAAAACACGCGAATTTGCGTGCTTTATACGCATATATGTTTACCCACCCGGGTACTAAACTTTTGTTTATGGGCAACGAGTTTGCTCAAACCCATGAATGGGATTTTAAGAATTCGCTCGACTGGCATTTACTCCAGTACCCAAGTCACCTCGGTATGCAAAGGGCTGTGCGCGCGATGAACAACCTTTACCGGTCTGAACCTGCTCTATACGAGCATAGTTTCTCTTATGAAGGCTTTGAATGGATTAATGCCGACGATGCTGATCATTCCATTTATATTTATGTTAGGAAGGGCTTAAAAGGTAAAGACACGCTGATCGTGATCTTAAACCTGACACCTGTATACAGGGAAAACTACCGCGTAGGTTTGCCAGTTAAGGCTAAATGGCAGGAGATATTCAACACAGATGCGGAAGAATTCTACGGCAGCGGCAAACGAAATACAGGTGTGCTGTCGCCTGAGGCTGAAGAATGCCACGGCAGACCGTCTTCTATGGTGCTAAATGTGCCGCCTTTGGCTGCGGTCGTTTTAAAGCAGGTACCTGTCAGGGGAAAAAAGAGCTAGTACGAAGTAATCTCCTCTCCGAAAACCTTTCGTGTAACAGTTTTGTTGTAGTGATATACATTTAGAACAACAGCAATGGAAACGCAAGATAACCACAGCAATAAAGTTCCTGATCAGATCAATGATGATGCGCATCTGGAGAATCCAAGTGTAGATCCTGGATTTGAGAACAGCGGTAATGGCAATACGCTTAAGGGTAGAGAGGATAAGCGTGTGAACGACATTGATGTTAACCTCAGTATCTCGGAGATGCGCGAGGGTAAAACCAAACACGACGAAGAAGAGGGGCCTGAAGCGGCAGGATTGAGAGATATTGCCGATAGCGAATCAGATGATGATCAGTCGGACGATGCCATGAATCGCGGAAATGATCGCGACCACGGCGCATATAATCCTAAAAATATTTAGGTATTCGCTATCTTTGCAGCCTCAATTTGGAAACATGAATACCAAACAGGCATATAACATCTGGGCTGCACAGTACGATACGAACGACAATAAAACGCGCGACCTTGAAGGCCTGGCTTTGAAGATTTGTCTCGCCAGTGTTCCGTTCAATAAAGTATTGGAAATCGGCTGCGGTACTGGTAAGAATACAGAATGGCTTATGGAAAGGGCCGCGCTGATTACGGCGGTCGACTTCTCCGAGCAGATGCTGGCGCGGGCTAAAGACAAGATCAGTTCAAACCGTGTGGAATTTAAACAGGCAGATATTACTTCGAAATGGAACTTCAGGGACGGGCTGTACGACCTGGTAACCTTTAGTCTTGTGCTTGAGCATATAGATAACCTGGATTATATTTTTAATCAGGCCGCTAAATCATTAAACTCCGGTGGATATGTTTATGTAGGCGAACTGCATCCGTTTAAGCAATACGAAGGGACTCGTGCCCGGTTCGAAACGGAAGAAGGACGCCAGGAGGTGGATGCATTTAATCATAACGTGTCCGACTTTATTCAAGCCGGTAAGAAGCACGGCCTGGCATTAGTAGATCTGGAGGAATATTTTGATAACAACAACCGCACGGTTATACCAAGGATTTTGACGATCTTGTTGAGGAAAGTTTAGACCTTGCTTATGAAAGTACTATTTTGCTCAGCAGTTTTCTTATTGTCTTCCGTATTTATCCATCATTCTATGGCGCAATCCACCCAAAAGAAAGTAGCAGTAAAGCTAAACCACATTGCTGTCTATGTGGCCGATCTGCAAAAAGCTACCGATTTCTATAAAAATGTATTCGATCTGGAGATTATCCCCGAGCCTTTTAAAGACAACAGGCACACCTGGTTTACATTGGGGCCTGCCGGACAGTTGCATTTGATTCAGGGTGCTAAACCTGATCAGGTGCATGATAAAAATGAGCATTTGTGTTTCAGCGTTGCTTCAATGGACAGTTTTGTGAAGGGCCTTGATAAGATGGGGATACGCTATGAAAACTGGGCGGGCGAGGTTAGTACCATTACAAAGCGGCCCGACGGTATACAACAGATCTATTTTAAGGATCCCGACGGGCATTGGCTTGAAGCGAACGACGATCACTGATCACCAGCCTGCTTATAAGCGTCGGCTACAACGATCGCCATTAGCCTTTCCGGGTGCTCTACGGCTTTAAATCCAAACTGCGCATAGAGCCCATGAGCGTCTTGTGTGCCGAGCATATAGCGTCTAAGGCCTTGCAGGTCCGGATGAAAAAGCATCAGCGACATAAGTTTCTTAGACAGGCCTAAACCCCGATATTCCGGCAAGACATAAACATCGGCGAGATAGCCAAAAGTAGCGCGGTCGGTAATCCATCGGGCAAATCCGATTTGCCGTGCTTCTTTGTAAATGCCGAAACATAAGGAATTTTCGATGGACCGCCGTACGACTTCCAAAGGTATGTCTTGTGCCCAATACGATTCTTTGGAAAGGTAGTGGTGCACAGCTTGTGGGTCGATCCGGTTCTTGTCATCAGAAAATATGAAACCGTCTTCTGCTATTTCCATTTCTGGCAAAACTAATTGTTTTTTCTGGCTTTTTTTTCCGCTTTCATCCTTTTACGTACGCCATCATCCACGCCGGTGCCGGCAGGCATCGGTTTAAATACTGATCCGGAGGTGTCGGGCGCTGGTGGTGCGGTTTTAATCTGATACCGGTGTATAATATTCCCAGAGATCCTTTCTGTGGTATGTGGCAATATGCGGTGGGAAAACTTGGCGCCTTTTGCCTTCCAGCCCACAGCGAGTTCCTTTCGGGGGCGCAGCGACATCCGGATTACGGCGTTGACAACTTTCTCCGGTGGATCCATTGCGGCCATTCTGGGCGTTCCGCCGCTGTAATTGGCAGCGTGACGCCAGAACGGAGTGTCTGCCGCCCAGGGTTGCACGGTGACTATTTTGATTTTTTTATAGCCGTTAAGTCGAAGTTCCTGATTGATGGCCTGGCTAAGATTAAGAATGCCCCCTTTTGTGGCGGCATAGCTGGCATGATAAGCAAGGGGATTGTGACTTTCTATAGAACCCATGTTGATGATGGTACCATATCCCTGCGACCGGAAGAGCTGAACGGCTGCGTGCGAGGCGTAGATAAAGCCTTTGAGGTTAATGTCGACAAGCCTGGCCTGATCTGCAATGGGAATATCCCAGAACCGTCCTATAGCCCCAACGCCGGCCATGTTGATCCATACATCAATTTTTCCGTACTTGTCCACCGCCGCCTTGGTTAGCCGCTCTATATCCTCGGGTTTACTGATATCCATAGGCACCACCAGGGCTGTACCACCAGCGTTGCGTATGTTTGTCGCGACTTCCTCCAGATCGTTTTCCCGCCTGGCGGCAATGACAACATTGGCCTTGTACCGGCCAAGCTCTTCAGCTACGCCGCGGCCAAAACCGCTGGAGGCGCCAATGATCACATAGGTTTTGCCGTTTATTTTCTGCTGTCCCGGTTTGCCGAGTTTTGATGTGGCGCAACCTAACGATACTATTGTTATGGCGACTGCCATAAGGTATTTGATTAAATAGGGGTTCGAGTTCATAGCTTTTGGTAATTGACGTCACGGGATGTCCGTGTCTACGCTAACAAAAGCCGGTTAAAACAAGTTCGTTAGAATTTTCAGTTCAGTATTTATCTCCAGTTCCCCCCGTATAAATTCTTAGCCGTTGCACTGCCTATGCGTGGTATATTTGTCTATTCTCGTGTAGCGTTTTAAAACTCGCTTTGGTATCTTTTTGATCGCGTTCAAGGGCAACAACGACGCCAAAAATTAAGGTTCCGATAAATAAGAATATTAATAGCCAGTCGAATGATTCCAGTTTTTTCATAGTTTGTTGATAACACTCAGCCTGGGAAAAAGTTTCCTTAGAAAAAACTAAAAGGGATGTTCCATCCGGACACATCCCTTTTTCTAACCAAATATAAACCTGTATGAACGGGTTTTACTTTAAGTTTCCGTAGTATTCTACGAATTTGGCCAATGCTGTTGAATAGCCCCATTCGTTATCATACCATGAAACCACTTTAACGAAGTTGTCGTTCAGTGAGATTCCCGCTTTCGCGTCGAAAATAGATGCGTGATCATCTCCGATGAAATCTGTTGATACCACTTCGTCTTCAGTATATCCTAGTACGCCTTTCAGTTCGCCTTCTGAGGCTTCTTTCATGGCTTGTTTTACTTCTTCGTAAGTTGCTGGTTTCTCTAAACGTACAGTAAGGTCAACAACAGAAACGTCTGCCACAGGAACGCGGAATGACATGCCGGTTAGTTTACCTTTCAGTTCAGGAAGAACCAGACCTACTGCTTTTGCAGCACCGGTCGACGATGGAATGATGTTTGAAAATCCGCCGCGTCCACCTCTCCAATCTTTAGCAGATGGGCCGTCTACAGTTTTTTGTGTAGCTGTTACTGCGTGGATGGTGCTCATTAATCCTTCTACGATACCGAATTTATCATTCAATACTTTAGCAATAGGTGCTAAACAGTTGGTTGTACATGATGCGTTTGACACGATTGTCTGATCTGCAGTAAGTTTGTGGTGATTAACGCCCATTACATAAGTAGGGGTATCATCTTTGGCAGGGGCAGAGAAAACTACTCTTTTTGCTCCGGCTGCAAGGTGTTTTTCAGCATCTGCTTTAGTAAGGAACAGACCTGTTGATTCTATAACGGTCTCAACACCTACTTCATCCCACTTCAGGTTTGCAGGGTCACGCTCTGCAGTAATGCGGATTGTTTTTCCGTTTACTACAAGGTTTCCGTCTTTTACTTCAATTGTTCCATCGAATTTACCGTGGGTAGAATCATAACGCAACATGTAAGCCATGTAATCTGGTTCTACAAGGTCGTTGATAGCAACGATGTCCAATCCTCTTTTCAATGCAGCCCTGAAAACCAGTCTGCCGATACGGCCAAAGCCGTTTATTCCAATTTTGCTCATTTTTATTGAATTAATTTGAATAGTAGTTTAGTAAATTATAAATCGGTTCTTTAGTTATTGATGTAATGCTTAGCCCATGCTGTTTTGCTATGGCACGCAGCTGATCCTGAAATGTTCCTGCTACCAGACCCACGAAATGAATATCATGACCGGGGTGCTGTTTTACGGTAGGCAGCATATAGATATGGTAATATCTTTCAAACGCTTGGTTTACCATATCAAGTATATATTTATGGTCCCTGTTTTCTATAAAAAAGTCAAAAAAGGAACTCAAAAATTGCTGAGCCATTGGTTTTTTATAGACCCGCTCCAATATCTGGGGCCGGTCCAGATTATATTTGACTTCGAACTTTTTGTGAAGGTCCTCAGGAAGCTTATTCTGCATAAAGTGCTTGAGCAGTACTTTGCCCAGGTAATTTGCCGAACCTTCATCACCAAGAATGAAACCTAGTCCGTAATTGTTCTTCTCCGGGTTTTTCCCGTCAAAATATGCACAGTTGGCCCCGCTACCCAAAATACCTACAATACCTGTATGGTTGTAGCACGCTGAAATAGCTGCACCGTAAATATCATCCTTAACTAGGATCTTACTGTAGCGGAAAAATTGTCCAAGAGTTTCTGCAAGTTCATTCTTCCGCTCGGGAGAAGAGGCACCTGCCGCAAACACATAAATTTTCTTAATGCTTTCGGCATGATTGATCAGTGTAGTTTTTTTGTTCAGCGCGTTTAAAATAGCTTTTGGATCATTTAAGCAGGGGTTAATGCCAGGCATGGTACATTCTGCCACTGCCTTGCCGTCCCTGGCTATTTTCCAGAAAGCTGTTTTTGAACCGCTGTAAACTACTGCGATCATACTTATATAGACAATACTTTAGTCATTTCCAATAAATCACTTTCCAGCTTAAAGCTGTGCTTGTTGAGCGCTTCCTCAATACTGGTGGCCTGGATATCGTTTCCGCGAAGACCAACCATGTGCATGGTGTTGCCTCGAAGCAATTCATTTACTGCAGCAAATCCTAATCTGCTGCCAAGTATCCTGTCGAAACTGCTCGGGCTACCGCCACGCTGAAGGTGCCCGAGTATGGTTACCTTGGTATCATAATGGTTGAAACGCTCCTTAACTTTCTTCGCTATGTCGTACGCGCCGCCCGATTTATGCCCTTCGGATACGATAACGATGCTTGAAGACTTCTTGGTCGAAGCACCTGATTCCAGTTGTGCGATAAGCTCGTCAAGACTCGTGTGGCGTTCCGGAAGCAGCACTGCTTCGGCACCGCTTGATATAGCGCTCCTTAATGCGATGCAGCCAGAGTCGCGGCCCATTACTTCAATAAAGAACAGCCGGTCGTGCGAATCGGCAGTATCCCTGATCTTATCAATAGCTTCAATTACCGTGTTGATAGCGGTATCGTATCCCAGGGTAAAGTCAGATCCATAAAGGTCGTTATCAATGGTGCCCGGTACGCCCATAACCCGAACGCCGTGCTTCTTTGCGAAACGCAGCGCACCGGTAAAGGTGCCGTCGCCCCCAATAACAACGAGGCCGTCTATGTCTCTTTCTTTAAGGTTTTTAAATGCTATGTCAAGTCCCTCGTCGGTCTTGAAATCAAGACAGCGGGCAGTCTTTAAAATTGTACCTCCAAGGTGAATGATGTTGCTCACAGATCTGGCATTCATAGGGTTGATGTTGTTGTCTATCAGACCCTGATAGCCTTGCATTACACCGAACATATTAACGCCATTGTAAATTCCTGTCCGCACTACAGCCCTGATACAGGCGTTCATTCCGGGCGCATCGCCCCCTGAGGTGAGTACAGCTATATTTTTAATATTTGGTTTCATGATTGTATGTACGAATATAGCGTGTATTATTTACACTAAGTAATTTATTTTGCATTTTCACATGCAATTTGGCAGCAAGTATATTTATTTGCGTCAACATAAAAAAATTAAAGACCGATTACTTTCCGCCCTGCACAGGCTGTTGTAAAGCAGACTGCAAATATTTAGCGTTCGTAACTGCATAGCCCTGTACATCATTGTTGAAATAAATGAAAGCTTGTTCGATATATGCCCTCATTTTCAGGTTGTTTGCAAAACTGTCCAGCTCCTGCTTTGAATACTCCGAGGCATAAAGCTGCTGCCCGCCATGCATGCGGTAATACAGCAGGTCGGTGTTGCTTACCATGTTATCCGGGAAATCCGGATGGCTCATTCCACAGAAGCTGATACGGTGTTCAGCAAGCTGGTCCCACACCTCTTGTTTCCACCAGCTTTCGTGTCTGAACTCAACTACATTGCGGATGTGTTTGTCTAACCCTCCCGTGATCCGGCTGAGCCGCTCTTCTGAAAATGTGAAGTTTGGAGGAAACTGCCAGAGCGTGCATCCCAGTTTCTCTTTCAGCCCGTTCTCAACAACGAGGTAGAAGTCGCTTATCATTTGCGACGCACCAGTCATTTTCTTATAATGTGTGATGGATCTGGGGGCTTTAACGGCGAACAAAAAATTGTCCGGGCTCTGCTCATACCAGCTTTTTAGTACAGGTAATCGCGGAAAGCGGTAAAACGTAACATTCAGTTCCAGGGTTTTGAAATGCTCACAGTAAAATTCAAACCATTTCTTCTGCGGCAGGTCTTCCGGATAGAAATCCCCGACCCAGTGCTTATAGTGGAATCCCGAACAACCGATTGATGTAATCATATCTTGTTTCCTTTTACAGAGTTCAGCAAAAAACGTGCGGCTGTGAATTTATGACGGCAAACCTAGTACTTCTACTTCTTTCAGCGGGGAAAAATACCCGATAACGTTAGAGGGAACACAGTTTCAGACTTGCGTTGTTAATCATCTACAATAAATCAACCTATCGTTATGGAAAATCAAAATGAACAGCTGAAGAATGACGCCGAGCGTGATAAGCATATCAACACAGGTGTAGTTCCCGAAGATCAGATCAAAGGCAGCGATGCCGACACCAATCCGGAATTGGACATCTCGAACTCACCGGATACAAAAAGTGATGAGCGCGACGCATCTGGCGTCGGTTCTCAGGAAAATGATGTTGAGGACATGGATATAGATGAGAGCACGGGTGGATCGGCAATGTAAACTCAGAATTTTTACCTGGCATATTCACGGAAGTTATCTTTTTTACCTCTCGCAGGGTGATTATGAGATCTACATTCCGGTAAAGGAGCAGCGGACCGAAGGCTATTACGGACGGGGGTCGACCTTTCCTTTTGGGGATAACGTCCACGAAGTACCAGCCAATGAAGTAAGGAACATGAGTTTCGACCTCATCCTGTACCAGACGGACGAGAATTATCTGGTCGACCAGTACGAGATATTATCAGATACACAACGCGCGCTCCCCCGGATATACCTGGAACATGATCCGCCCTGGGATCATCCTACAAATGCCCGGCATCCCGTTACTGATCCGAAGGTCTTGCTGGTACATGTCACCCATTTTAACGCACTGATGTGGGATAACTATGGGTTAAAGACCCGCGTTATAGAACATGGCGTACTGGTACCCGAACTGCCTGCACAGGAAAAAACAGAACGGGGTATTGTGGTGATCAACAACCTGCCCACTCGCGGCCGCTTGCTCGGGCTTGATATTTTTGAGCAGGTACGGGAACGCATACCGCTCGATCTGGTGGGCATGGGGGCAGAAAAATATGGGATCGGTGAAGTGCTGCATCCGGATCTGCCGGCTTTTACTTCTAAATACCGGTTCTTCTTTAACCCGATCAGATATACGAGCCTGGGCCTTGCGGTATGCGAAAGCATGATGCTCGGCCTGCCTGTGGTTGGGCTTGCCACTACAGAGATGGCCGTAACGATCAAAAATGGTTATTCGGGATATGTCCATACTGATATAGATTTCCTGATCAGCAAGATGGAATATTTGCTTAGTCACCCCGCCGAAGCCGAAGAAATGGGCCGTAATGCCAGGCAGGAGGCACTCCGTCGATTCAATATTAAGCGCTTCGCAGAGGAATGGACATCACTATTTAACGAGGTAGTTAACGCTCACAATTAAAATCTGACCTATGAAAAAGAGAATTGCTTTCATCAGCGAACATGCTTCGCCACTTGCTGCGCTTGGCGGTACTGACAGCGGCGGCCAGAATGTATATGTAGGTGAACTGGCTGCGCAGCTCGCAGCAAAAGGCTACAAAATAGATATTTATACCCGGCGGGAAGATCAGGAGGTTGCCCACAAGGTTCCGTATTGTCCGAATGTCCGGGTGATTCATGTAGATGCAGGCCCGGCTGAACGCATTCCGAAGGAAGATATACTTCCGTATATGAGTGAGTTTGCCCGGAATGTGCGCAAATTTATGGATACTGAAGACCTGAGTTACGAACTGGTCCATGCGAATTTCTTTATGTCCGGGATGGTCGCTATGAGACTAAAGGAATGGATGGACATCCCTTTTGCGATTACATTTCACGCGCTTGGTCATGTGCGCAGGCAGCATCAAAAGGAACGCGACCGTTTTCCCGCCGAACGTCTCCAGATAGAGGAAGAACTTGTACGGGAAGCAGACGTAATTATTGCGGAATGTCCGCAGGATAAGGACGATCTCATCAGTTATTACCGTGCAGATGCCCGCAAGATCAGCATCATACCCTGCGGCTTCAATCCGGAGGAGTTTTTCCCGATCGACAAGAAACTCTCGAGAACGGCACTTGGCCTGGCAGATGATGATAAGGTTTTGCTTCAGCTTGGGCGGATGGTGCCCAGGAAGGGCGTCGACAATGTCATTGAAGCACTTGCCCTGCTTCCGGAGCATCTATCGGACGTTAAACTTCTGGTCGTAGGCGGCGAAAGCAGCGGTAAGGATCAGGGAAGTGATGCGGAGATAGTAAGGCTCAAAGCCCTTGCCACCAAACTTGGGGTTGCCGCACGTGTAGTTTTTACCGGACGGAAGGACAGGGAGCAGCTTAAGATTTATTATGATGCTGCCGACATTTTTATTACAACGCCCTGGTATGAACCATTCGGCATTACACCCCTTGAGGCTATGGCCTGTGGTACGCCTGTAATAGGCGCCGCCGTAGGCGGAATAAAATATAGCGTAGCAGATGGGGAAACAGGTTATTTGGTGCCGCCTAAATCACCTTCCGAGCTTGCGAAAAAGATTACCGGACTCTTACAGGACCGGCAGTTGCTGGAACGCTTCTCTAAAAATGCCCTGAAGCATGTTCACGCCAATTTTACCTGGGAGAAGGTGGCAGAACAGGTGCGCCAGTTGTATGTTGCGATTTCTGAGGAACAGGAGCGAAAATTGTCGGCTACGCATAAACTGATCGACGAGGCCTTTGAAGATGCCGCGCGGACCTTTCGCAAGTCGGCCTCAGCACTGAACGACCAGGTGGCGAAAGCAGCCAAATGTATGTCGGCCGCTCTGAAGCGGGGAAACAAAATCCTGGTGTGTGGCAACGGCGGAAGTGCTGCCGAAAGTCAGCATTTTTCAGCCGAGTTGCTGGGACGGTTTGAGATACCCGAACGCCGCGGACTTCCGGCGATAGCGCTGACCGCCGATACCGCTATGCTGACGGCCTGGTCGAACGATTTTGGCTTTAGCGACGTTTTTGCGCGCCAGGTGCAGGCGTACGGACAGGCTGGCGATGTGCTGCTTTGCTTAAGTACCAGCGGGGCTTCGCCTAATATTATTAAAGCGTTGCAGACAGCTAAGGACATGGACATTTGCTGTATTACCATGTTGGGTAAAGACGGCGGTGAGGCGGCAATGTACGGCGATATTAATCTCATTGTGCCCTCCCAAAGCTCTCAGCGTATTCAGGAAGTGCATTTGCATCTGGTTCATGTACTGTGCGGGCTTATTGAACAGCGGCTGTTCATCCCTGAGCAATCGCGTACCGACTTTAGCCGGGGCCAGGCTTACGCACCGTTGAATTTCGATGGCCAGGAACAGTTTTCTTATGCCGGTATTCACGGCAGGTACACTCAGAGATATGGCAGCTAGAAAGGCAATATTTCTGGATAAGGACGGTACGTTGATCTGTGACGTTCCCTATAACGTAAATCCGGAACGGATCGTTTTATCAGATCATCTGACGAATGGACTGAAACGTTTTGTTGACGCAGGATATAGTCTCTTTGTCGTCTCAAATCAGTCCGGAGTAGCTAAGGGATATTTTGGCATAGATCAGCTCGCGCCGGTCGAACAGATGATTCGTGCGCTGCTTGCCGCCAAGGGTATTGAGCTGATGCAGTTTTACTTTTGTCCGCATTATCCCGACGGACAAATCGGGCCATATAGCCGGGTATGCGACTGCCGCAAACCTAGGCCCGGAATGCTGAAAGCTGCCGCGCGCGACTGGAATATAGATTTGTCGGCCTCATGGATGATCGGCGATATTTTAGACGACGTGGAGGCTGGTAACACAGCCGGGTGCCGGACAGTGCTGATCAACAACGGCAATGAAACACTGTGGGAACTTAATGAAAGTCGTGTTCCAGATTATATAGCAGCTTCAATAGATGAGGCGGCTGAATATATCCTTGAGGGCGCGGCAAGTTTGGCCGATAACACAATTGCGCTTAATAAAGCAGACAGAATATGAAAACAGACTATTTGTTGTTATTTAAGAAGTTCAAAAAATATAAGATACTGGTTGTTGGCGATTTTATCCTCGACGTTTACCTGGAGGGAAACTGTACCAGGCTGGCACCGGAGGCTTCTGTGCCAGTTGTTGATATCGTCAGCAAAAAACATTGTCTGGGAGGTGCCGCAAATGCAGCGGCCAACCTGAGTGCACTTGGTGCAAAGGTGTTCCTTTGTACGGTTACAGGAAACGATGCCGGACTGGATCAATCGGCCCGGCTCCTGGAGTCGGCAGGGATTTCCCGCGACTATATGGTAGCCGATCCTAAGCGAAGCACCCTGGTAAAGACCAGGGTTACATCGCCTTCTCACACGCTGGTGCGTTTTGACGAAGGGACAGACAGTCCATTGGAAACAGATGCAGAAACAGCTTTTATCGAACGTTTGCATCAGGCGTATTTTCAGTGCGACGCAGTGCTTATCGCCGACTATAACAAGGGTACGCTGACGCCAACAGTGATATCTGAGATTAAAAAGCTCAAGCTGATGGCGGACAAATTTATCGCCGTAGACGCCAAGCGCGCTGAAGCTTTTGCTGAAATTGCGCCTGCACTGGTGAAGCCCAACTATGACGAAGCCATCAGGCTGCTCGCTTTGCCTTACAGCAGTGAATCGCGCGCCGATCAGTTAAAGCCCTTTGGCGAGCATTTCCAGAAACGGACAAATGCCTCGCTGGTAGCGCTAACAATGGATAAAGATGGTGCGCTCTTCTTTGAAGATGGAAAGTTTGTACACCGCGGTTACGCGCGGAAAGTCATTAACCCGAACGTGAGCGGGGCAGGAGATACCTACATCAGTGCACTCATGCTTTCGCTTATTGCCGGCGCGGCTTTGCCGGTTGCAGCCGATCTTGCTTCTGCCGCTGCAAGTATTGCCATTGCACGCGCCGATACAGCTATCTGCCAGGCAAACGAGCTGCTCGATGCGGTTACAACAAATCAAAAGTATGTGAGCCTGCTTAGTCAGTTCCGTCAGAAATGCAGGGCTTTTAAAAGTGAGGGCAAACGGATCGTGTTTACCAATGGCTGTTTTGATATCCTGCATAGCGGCCACGTAAGTTATCTTAAACAGGCCCGTGAAATGGGCGATCTGCTGGTAGTGGGGTTGAATAATGATGAAAGCATCAGACGGCTGAAGGGAAGCGACCGGCCTATTAATAGTCTGGATAACCGCATTGAGGTGCTTGCCGCCCTGGAGTTTGTCGACTACATCATCCCGTTTGGTAACCTGCGCGATGATACGCCAGTCAGCCTCATCCGACTAGTAAAACCGGACGTATTTGTAAAGGGGGGCGACTATCAGGGAAAGGCTTTACCAGAAGAAGCACTATTGCGGAAGATAGGCTGCAAAATAGAGTTCCTTCCCTTTGTAAGTAATCAGTCGACCACCCAGATCATAAACCGGGTAAGGAAAGACGGCCACCTGAAGATTGCTGTAATTAACTGATGAGCTGGGCAAACTGCAGAAATATACTATGTATACGGGCCGATAATATGGGCGATGTGCTGATGAGCGCGCCAGCCATCAGGTCCCTGAAGCAGAGTTTTCACTGCCGAATTACGTTGCTCAGTTCCTCGCGCGGCTCCGAGGCAGGCGTGCTCATACCGGAGATCGACGAAGTCATTGAAGCCGATCTGCCCTGGGTTAAACTGAATGCCCCCGCGGATTCTGTAGCGACGCTGGCTGCCGAGCTGAACGCCCGGGGGTTCGACGGATGTGTGATTTTTACGGTATATAGTCAGAGCCCGCTCCCCGCAGCAATGCTTGCCTATATGGCTCAGATACCCAAAAGGGCGGCGTACTGTCGCGAAAACCCCTACGGATTGCTAAGCGACTGGATACCGGATGAAGAACCATATAGCCGGATCCTTCACCAGGTAGAGCGCGACCTGCTGCTGTCGGAAACACTTGGCGCCCGGACGGAGCATAAAGAGATCAGTATTTATATACCGTCGGAGGCCGAAAAGTCTCTTGAGCTGAAGACAAAGGCTATAGGGCTAAACCTGAACCAGCCCTTTTTAATTGTTCACCCTGGCGTATCTGAGGAAAAGCGTCGGTTTCCTGCCAAGGGCTGGACAGAGCTTTTAAAACTGTTAAGTGCGGATCTGGCTTTGCCGCTGGTGCTGACCGGTGGGGCCGCTGAAAGGGCTGTTCTGAATAAGATCAGGAAGGAGTCAGGCGTTAAGGCATTCATCTTTGAGGAGGACTTGTCGCTTGCTGAGTTTGCAAACCTGATTGCGCATGCAGCGCTGGTCGTGTCTGTAAATACAGGTACGGTACATCTGGCAGCAGCTGTAAAGACCCCGGTGGTGGTGCTCTATGCACAAACTAATCCACAACACACGCCCTGGATGGTTCCCTCTGTAGTCTTGCAATACAGCGTTGCGGCACATCTGCAAAGTCGCAACCAGGTGATTCAACATGTAAACAAGGAATTATACCGTGAATATTTGCCTGTTCCCGAGGCAGGTGCCATAGCGGAGGCGGTGAAAGGCTTATTCTACGACACTGGGGGGAAGACTTTACAGACTTCGTTGAGCACAAGGGCATAATCGGGTGTAACGGTCCAGTCAATTGTTTTATGAAGCTCCTTATTTAAGGGTGCCCAGCGGTTAGGTTCTCCGTCCATACTAATGATCACACTTTGCTTTTTCAAAGCTGCAGCGATATGTGAAACACCTGTGCAATTTGCAATCAATCCCGAACTCCGGCTGATCAATGCAGCAACTCCGCCAAGTGAAGTCTCCCCTGAGGTAATGGTCGCCGGGTTTGCCATCAATCCGGAAATCTCCTCGGCAATACTGCGTTCATTGGCCGTGCCAGTGATAACGATCTGGTATCCCAGCTCAGCGCACCGGTCGGCCACGCTGGCGAAGTGCTGCGGAGGCCATTGTCGCCAGTTGCCCCTCGAGCCGGGATGGACACATATGTAAGGCCGTGCAAGTTTCCAGGGTTCAATAGCTGCAAAGTCAGCTTCATGGAGCGGAAATTCAAGCTCATCGCCATAAAGCGGAATACCCAGATGTGTCATCAATGCCAGATGACGGTGGACTTCATGAATGCTGTCCGGATACAACAGGAAATTCGCGGAAGTGCCGGGCTCCTGTTCACAAAAGCCTGCTAATTGTTTCGCGCCAAATGTGGCCAGCAGGTTATTTACTATACTTCCGCTACCCTGCATCTGAAGCAGCAGATCGAAATGACGTGCACGGGTTGCGAGAAGAAAATGCTTAAAATTCACATCATCAAATGGCTGCTCTGGTAAACCCGGATAACCGGGGAAATCCATAAACTCGTCAATATATGCCGGAAATCTAGCGATGATATCTGCGGTCCAGGGCAAACCGATAAACGTAATCTTAGCTTGCGGGAAGGCATGCCGCAATGCCCGGATCGCAGGAATCGAACACAATATGTCGCCAAGCTGCAGGGCACGGAATATGCCGATTGACTGCACATGCGGTTCCTCTGGTGTCATTTTTTAGCTAAATAAATAAAACACGGTACTTAAAGGCCCCGTACAGACGCCAGTAAACTGACAGAGTGGGGATGATAATTGAAGTAGAAAGCATCTCGAGGATATGAAGCGGTGTTTTCTGTGTGTTTTTAAGCCGTTTTATCGCAAAATCAGCCACCAGAAGAAAAATTGAACAGGTGGCCAGCACAGCAATGGTATGCTGCCGTGTGGCCAGGGCCGTGATCAGCACCAGCCATAACAGGTTAATCACATAGTAGTTCCACAAAGAGCTATGGATCCGGCTGCGGTAAAGGTCGGGGAACTTTTGATACAGCAGCGCATCGTACTGGCTTTTCTTTTGTTCCCGGACGCTCACGCCCCAGCTGGCCGGGCGAACGGGATGTACTACCATTGCTCTGGGTACATGGATTATTGGTACCTCAAGTTTTAGCAATTTGAAATGAAGGTCTGAGTCCTCACGCCAGGCCAGTTTAAACTGCTCATCGAATCCGCCGCATTTTAAAAGTGCATCCTTGGTACACGCGCAGTTGGCGGTAATAAATTCCGCCTCCTGCAAACCGGCTGTCGTGAGCGCAAAGTCTGTGGGACTTGGAGGCAGAGGTACGGAGGTGAATCCGGTGTAGGCTATCATACGCTCTCCCCGGTAGGTGTCAAGAAAAGACCGGAGCCATTTTTTTTGCGGCAGACAGTCGTCGTCCGTGAAGGCGACGAGCGGTGCGCGCGCGCTCAGCCAGCCCAGGTTTCTGGCAGCTGCAGGTCCTTTCTTTTCGGGGGTCGACAAATAGGTGAGATTTAATCTTCTTTTTTTCAACCAGGGTTGCAGGCATTGGAAGGTTTCTTCATCCGGACCGTCGCTAACCACAATTACCTCAAAAAGATACTTGTCGAGGCTTTGTTCCAGAAGTGCCCTAAGGCAGTTCACCAACAGGTTCGGCCTCTTGTAGGTTGGAATAACTACGGATATTTGTGTTTGCATCTGTTTTTCTGATTAAATATGATCCAATAACTAAAGCATCAAAAGGAGAGGTCCAGAAACAGGCTATTGCATCTCGCGGACTGCATACAATGGGCTTACCCAGTGTGTTGAAAGAGGTGTTGACCAAAACAGGCACCCCGGTTTTCTCTTTGAATGCTTTGAGCAACCTGTAGTACTGCGGATGCTGCGACTCGTTTACGGTTTGTATACGTGCCGTGCCGTCGATGTGCTTCACCGCAGGAATACGGTCGGCCTTATCGGCAGCTACATTATAAACGAAGAGCATGAAAGGTGACTGCTGCGCATTATCAAACCATTCTGCCGCATCTTCTTCCAGCACGACCGGCGCAACCGGTCTGAAGTCTTCGCGGTCTTTTACTTCATTGAGCATGGCCTGCATAGCGGGGTCGATAGGCGAGGCAAGGATAGACCTGCTGCCGAGGGCACGCGGACCAAATTCCATGCGACCCTGAAACCAGCCTATTATTTTATTGTCGGCCAGTATCGAAGCGGCTTCTTCTGCAACATTGTCCATCTTCTGGTAAGGTACCTTCGCCCAGTCGAGGAATTTTTCAATCTCCTGGTCTGTGTAGTCTGGCCCCCAGTAAGCGTGATCCATAACGAAATCTTTCGTTTTGCTGCCGCGTTCCCGCTGGTCGATATGCATTGCAGCACCAAGCGCGCTTCCTGAGTCGCCAGCCGCTGGCTGCACCCAGATGTTCCGGAACCGGCCCTTGTCTCTTATCCTGGCGTTCAATACACAGTTAAGTGCTACGCCTCCGGCTAAACAAAGGTTCTCTTGTTTAGTCTCGTGATATAGCCAGTCGGCCAGTTCCAGCACGGTTTCTTCAAGCGCAAGCTGAAGAGAGCGTGCTATGTTGAAATGATGCGATGTAAACTCCGTATTCCTGAGTCGCGCCGGGCCAAACCTTTGCTCAAAATTTTGGTTTCCAATGGTATATTTTCCATTGCCGGTTATGCGGATCATGTCACGGAAATCACCGAGAAACTCTGGTTTCCCGTAGGAGGCAAGCGCCATAACCTTATATTCGTCTGATGAGTGGAGGAATCCGAGGTAGGTAGTCACCTCTTCGTATAATAAACCGAGCGAGTGCGGCATATCTACCTGCCCGATTCGCGTCATCATGTTGCTTTCGCCAATGCTGTAGGTTGTTGTGGCGAGTTCACCACGGCCGTCGACCGTCATGATTGCCGCGTCTGTATACGGGGAAGGAAAATAGGCACTTGCCGCATGGGCGGTATGGTGGTCTACAAAATGCCAAGTCCAGTCGCCCACCTGGCTTCCGATGAAATGCTTCTGCAGGTGATGCGGATAGCCGTCCACCAGTTGTCGCGGTGCATTCACAATCGACGATAGGAACAGGTTTTCCCAGGTGTCGTTGCCGGCATTCTCTCCGTTAAAATGAAAGGGAATTGGTATATGGGTATCGGTGGCACGCCGTTCTGGGATGAGCAGGTAGGGGTCGAATGAATAAGCAATATGGTCTATGTCTTTAAGATGTATGCCTGCGGTTTGCAGACAGTAGGCGATGGCATGGAAGGGTATTTCATAGGTAGAAAAGGGAATTGGCCGTTTGCCGTGTTTGATGCCGGTAAAGCGCTCGTCTTCGGCCGCCGCAATGAGTACGCCGTCTTTGAGGAGGCAGGCCGAGGAGTCGTGGAAAACTGAGTTGATACCTAAAGTATACATAGTAAGAGTTGGATGATTAGTGCCTAAGTAACAGGAGTAAGCAAGCTTTGATTTTTAAAACGGAAAATCAAGTATTTGTCAGCCCCCAGCGTAGTAATACGCTCGGCAGTTAAAAGCGACAGCGATCCCTTGCTGAGTGTAAATGCTTGTTTTTCAGTGTTTCAAAACCTTTTGGGCCGTGCTATGTTTAAGAGGGGAATATTTATCCTAAAAATAAACAGTTATGAAAAAAGTAATTTTACTGATGTTCGCAGTAGTTTCCATTGGATTTGCTGCGTGCAGCTCCGACAAGAGCGGGGACCAGGCCGGAGATTCAACAATGTCGGATACGACGATGATGGATGATCCGACAATGAGTGCAGATACCAGTATGGTAGACACCATGGGTATGGCAGATACAACAACAATGGATACCAATACTACGGTCCGCTAACACACCGGAGATAGCAAGGTCATTTTTGGTTTTGCTATCTCTTTTTCTTACTGATTATCGCTCGCAGCTGCTCATGCATGCTGATGATATTCCCGATGATAAAATATTCCTTAAGATTTGTTTTTATGCTTGTCCGCATGATCCGTCTCACGACATGCTTGGATACCTCACCCGTTTCCCGAACCTTAACCAGGAGTTCGAGTGCGGCCAGCGCAAGCAGGGCGCCGATAAGGAAAAGAAAATTCCATTCCTGAAGAACAAATAATTTCAACGTTTTTTCAAAGTACGGACTTGTCCAGCTTGCAGAGATGCGCAAACTTCTCTCCGCAAAGAAGTCGGCCAGCATGCCCCCGGCGAGCGGCCCTATGGAAGAACATATTGCTGTAATGATATTTTTTACAGAAAGATACACAACCGCCTCCTGCTTTGGTGCGAGTTTAAGCCCGATGTTGGTGAGCGCCAGGTTTACACCTGCGGTCGATATGCCTGTGAAAATATGGATAAGTATCAGGAGCGCAATATTGCCCGCAACGCTGGTGTAAATGCCCACAAAACACCAGGCAATGATACATAGAATATATAGAGGCGCGCTCACAGCTATGATACTTTTGTTGCTGTACCGATCTGAAAAGACACCCCACATGCGCAGCGTAAGAATGCTGAAAAGCTGGCTGATTACGCTCAGCGCAATGATATAGGATATCGGCAGTTGCATGGTTTTCATCATAAACACGGTAAAAAACGGGGTGGCTATATTTAATGCAAAAACCCAGGCAGAGTTGAATATCAGTAGCTTTCGGAAGTTATAATTCTTTAGCGGCAGCTTAAACAAGGACAGTATGTTGTCGTCTGAAAGATACGACTGAGGTTCGGGAGCTTTGGACAGTATGAAGCCGCCCGCCATCCCCGCGATCCCGGCGAATACGAAGAACCAGGCGTATACGGATAGCTCTGCTCCGGGGTAGTTGCTCTTGATATAATCCAGCATTAGCGAAAGGGCCAGGCTCATGACCACATTGAGCGTTTGCGTGTAGCGGGTTCTCTTCGAGAAATAGCTGCCAAGCGCCTGCTCCGGTACAAGGTCTTTCATCCAGGAGTTCCAGCTTGGTCCGGCCACAGAACCGAAGAAATAGTGAAAGAACAGAAAGAAGATCAGCAGGTTAACAGAACCTGCAGAAAACCATAAGATCGATAAGCCGATGACGATAAGCGGAAGGCGCGCCAGGTAAGCGCTATATACAGCGATGGCCCTCCGGTTGTTATATCGCTTCACGAGCAAGACAGAAAGGAGCTGGGCAACATTGGTAAACAAGGGCATTGCAGCAAGTAACCCGATCTGAAAGTTGCTGGCGCCCAGAAGCAGGGCCATGGCAACCAGAAAGGCACCGCCGGTAAACGACGTCATGGCCTCTGCAGCAAGGCCGTCCCATATCACTAGTTTCAGGCCTTTGGCGACTTCCTGTTGTGTCAGGTTCTTTTTCGGGGTAAACCTCATCGACTGAATAACAAATACCGGAGAGCAGGGTTTAGCTTTTTTGGCAGACTGTCGTTCAAAGACCGTCAGGCCGTTGCAGAAATAAAAAACAGGATGAAATACTGATAAATTTTTCTAGTTTAGCCCAAACTAAAAATTAAAACGTTTTGAAAGAAGTCTTACCAAAGTTTGATTCCACTTTCTCTATTGACTGTGTGGTGTTCGGGTTTGATGAAGGAGAGCTGAAAATCCTTTTGATAGAAAGAAATGAAGAACCGTTTAAGGATTGGTGGGCTTTGCCTGGTAATATTGTTGGCGAGGATGAAAGTCTGGACCAATCGGCTGCACGCATATTAAGAGAGCTGACTGGTCTTACCAATATTTACATGGAGCAATATTATACCTTCGGTGATGTAAACAGGCACCCGCAGGGTAGGGTTGTGAGTATTGCCTATTATGCGTTGCTCAGACTGGGCGGAGAGAAGACTGTAAAGCCGCAAAGTAATTACGCGAAGCAGGCTTACTGGATCAACGTAAAGGATCTCCCTAAACTGGCGTTCGATCACCAGCAGATCTTTGAGAAGGGACTTGAGAAAATCAAACGGCGTATCAAGCATCAGCCTATCGCTTTTGAACTGCTGCCCGAAAAGTTTACGCTTACCCAGCTTCAGAATGTGTACGAGGTAATTCTGAACAAAAAACTGGATAAGCGTAATTTCAGGAAGAAAATGCTCAGTTTTGGTGTGTTAAAGGATCTGGAAGAAAAGCAGCAGGGGGTGTCGTTCAGAGCGGCAACCTTGTATAAGTTTGACAAGCGTAAATATGCCAAGTTGTTCGGGAAAGAGATTTCCTTCTAAAAAGAAACCCTAAGGCTCATCCTTAGGGTTTCTTTTTATGTCAATTTGACTATGACTTTGGTGCGATGTTAAGGTGGTAATCTACCAGATCATCTATAGGTGAGCGGATGATCTTACCAACGCCCATTTCGTAGCGGTCGGCCACAACACTTAGGATATCCCGGAAGCTATATCCAACAGATCCTACGCAGTTAAGCTGATATTCCTTGTAGTTAGGATAGTGCTTCACCAGGTTCTCGAAGAATGCAGTAAATGCATAATCAACAGTAGCTGTGGTATAATCCTCATAACTGTCTTTGAAGTCGTACAGGAATTTACTGAAGCTTGCACAGAAACGGTTCGGCAACGGCTTGTTATAAATATGATCAAAAATGTCTTCGTTAGTCAGCGCAAAGTTGTCGTAAAAGCTTTCTCTTAAGCCTTTAGGCATATAACCTTTCATATAATCGGCCAAAATACGCTTGCCTATAAAACATCCGCTTCCTTCATCGCCTAAAAAGTAACCCAGGGAGTCGATGTTCAGGGTGATGTCTTTTCCATCATACAAACAAGTGTTTGTACCTGTACCAAGGATGGCTGCAAAACCTGACTGATCAGCCAGAAGCGCACGGCACGAAGCTAAAAGGTCATGTCCGATATTGATTTTAGCGTTTACGAAGATTTGCTTCATTGCATCAGCAACGATTTGCTTGTTGGCGTCTGTAGAACAGCCTGCGCCATAATAATTTACTTCGGTAAGTTTATCGGTCTCCAGAAAGTCCGGAAGGGACTTTTTTAAAGATTCAACAATATACGCTGTACTGGAAAAATAGGGGTTATATCCCTCGGTATTGAAAAGGATTTTTCTTCCTGCCTCGTTAATTAAACACCAATTTGTCTTGGTCGATCCTCCGTCTGCAATAACTATCATTTTAATTCGTCTTTTTCGGGATAAAAGTAAATAATCCTAAATCTCTGGTATGTTTTTTTTTCATAATTTAATTTATTGGTTTTGGTTGTCGTTGTATATTGTTGCTCTAATGCTTAAAAAAACGCTCTTTTATCCGCGTTCGGCCCGATTGTAACCCGACCATATTGTTAAATAAACACTAAGCTAAAATACACTTTTATTTTATAATCCCAATTTTAATATAATATCTGAAAGCGCATCAGGGCGCAGAGGCGGGTTACAGGGATTTAAAAAGTTATAATACATTTGTACCTGCCAGCTAAAAAGCAGTTTATACATGAAGAAATTACTTGTGGCCAACCGCGGCGAGATAGCCTTAAGGATCATGCGCTCTGCCCGCGAAATGGGAATTAAAACAGTGGCCGTTTATTCGGAGGCCGACCGAAAAGCATTGCACGTGCGTTATGCGGATGAAGCAGTTTGCATAGGACCGGCACCCTCCAACCAGTCGTATTTGCTGAGCGAGCTTATTATTGACGCATGCAGGCAGACCGGTGCGGAGGCTATTCATCCCGGATACGGTTTTCTTTCGGAGAATGCCTCTTTCGCCCGTATGGTGCGGGAAGCCGGATTGACCCTGATTGGCCCCACGCCGGAAGCCATGGAAATTATGGGCAACAAGCTTTCTGCGAAGGCTGCCGCGCTGCAGTACAATATTCCAATGGTGCCGGGCACAGCCGAGGCAATAACAGATATTGCCGAGGCAAAGCAACGTGCGCTGGAGGTTGGCTTCCCGATCCTCATCAAGGCTGCTGCGGGCGGTGGAGGAAAAGGAATGCGGATTGTAGAGCAGGTAAACGATTTCGAAAGCCAGATGCAGCTAGCAGTAAGCGAGGCGACATCTGCTTTTGGCGATGGTTCTGTTTTTATAGAACGTTATGTTTCATCGCCGCGGCACATTGAAATACAGGTCCTGGGCGATACACATGGCAATATTGTTCATCTTTTTGAACGGGAATGTTCAGTCCAGCGCAGGCACCAAAAAGTTGTGGAAGAAGCACCGTCCAGCATACTTACGGAGGAGGTCAGGGCAGAAATGGGACGCTGTGCGGTCGATGTCGCACGTTCGGTGAGCTACGTTGGTGCCGGAACCGTAGAGTTTATCCTGGATGAAAACCTTAACTTTTTCTTTTTGGAAATGAACACACGCCTGCAGGTAGAGCATCCGGTTACAGAACTGATCACGGGGCTCGACCTGGTAAAGGAGCAGATCCGGATAGCGAGGGGAGAGGTGTTGTCGTATAAACAGGAGGACCTTCATATCAATGGCCATGCCATTGAATTAAGGGTTTATGCAGAAGATCCGGACAACAATTTCCTGCCCGATATTGGTGTGCTCCAAACCTACCGTACGCCAAAGGGAAATGGTGTGCGGGTGGACGACGGATTTGAGCAGGGTATGGAAGTGCCTATTTATTATGATCCGATGATCGCTAAGCTGATTACCTGGGGGCACGACCGGAGCGAGGCTATGGATAGAATGATCAGGGCTATCGATGAATATGAGATTACCGGTATTAAAACTACGCTGGGATTTGGTAAGTTTGTGATGCGGCATGAAGCATTCCGGACCGGCGCTTTCGATACACATTTCGTGAGCAAATACTTTGAACCAGGCAGCCACTATGAGGATAAAGATGAGGCTATGATCGCGGCAGTCGCTGCCGTGCTTTTTTCAAACAAGCGGATCGCCCGCGTGGCCGCACAGGCTTCAGCGCCTCAGACCAATTGGAAAAGGAACCGCACACGTTATAACTGATTTACATGTTTACAGGAATTATAGAAACAACCGGTTCCATTACCGAGATACGAGAGGAAGGCACAAATATTCATTTTACCGTAAGTTCACCCATAAGCAGTGAGCTGAAGATTGATCAGAGTGTGGCTCATAACGGTGTATGCCTCACTGTAGTTGCAGTGGCGGCAGAAACGCATACGGTGACGGCTATTCACGAGACCTTACAAAAAACAAATTTGGGTAGCCTGCGTGTAGGCGGGGCGGTAAATCTGGAGCGCTGCATGCAGATGAACGGCCGGCTGGACGGGCATATCGTGCAGGGGCATGTGGATCAAACAGCCGTCTGCATAAAAAAAGCTGAACTGGAAGGAAGCTGGGAATACCGCTTTAAGTATGACTCGGCGCAGGGAAACGTAACCGTCGAGAAAGGATCCGTGTGCGTTAACGGCATCAGCTTAACGGTGGTCAATTCGGCGTCCGACGAGTTTTCTGTGTTTATTATTCCCTATACATACGCATATACCAATCTGCACGAAGTGGAAGAGGGCGACACGGTTAACATTGAGTTCGACATTATCGGGAAATATGTTGCCAGACTGATCAATAAAAGCTGATCAGCGTTTCAGCTCAGCGATCTTATTCTTGATGAAGTTGGCCTGCTTGGCCTTTTTCTTTTCATCTATGGTTTTAAGATAGCGCTCGTAATAGTCTATCGCATTCTTCTTGTCGCCCAGCTTCATTTCATACAGCAGAGCGATGTTGTACAGCAGGCTCCCGTCATTCTCGAAATCGAGCCCCCGTTTATAAGCTTTTGTAGCGGGCTCATTTTGCTGTATCTGCTCGTAAGAGTCGCCCAGCAACCCGTAATAACTTGCTGCGCGCGGAGAAACGCCGAGGTTGATCGCCTTTTCCAGGTAAGCGATGGCGCTCTTATAGTCTCTTATGCCCCGGTAGCTTCTGGCGAGATCGTAATAGAGCGCTTCCTTATCGCTGCTCATCGTTTCAGGAATCATTAGAAAATGTTTCACTGCATTCCTGTAGTCGAGTGTCAGATAATAAGCTTTGCCCAAGTGATCCAAAACCATAACGGTGCTGTCGCCTTCGCTCAGCAACACTTGCCCCGTTTTAATCACCTCTCGGTATTTCCGGTTCTCCAGGTCTACCGGCATCATCAATCTCCTCAGCCGCAGGTTTTCAGCGTCTGCGTTGAGCGCAGGCGCCAAGACTGCTGCCGCACGTTTAAAATCTTTGTTTTCCAGGTACAGCGCCGCCAGTTCGCTGGCAATATCCGCATCTACCGGATCCATTTTATGAGCCAGTTCAAGATAAGTTAGTCGGCGGCCAGTGGGCGAGCCCTTTTCGAGTTCTGAAAGCCGCTTATAAGGTAGGATACTGGTGCTGTCCGCTTTTGCTGCTGCCAGATAATAAGATCTGGCTTTGTTCATATAGCCCCTACTGGCGTGGTCTTCCGCAAGTTTTGTCAGCTCCGGGAAACCAGCGGAGTCAGACTTTACAACGGACTGAACGCTGTCTACAGCAAGCGTATCCTGACCCAGGACGAACTGTGCTGACATCAGCGTCATCAGAAATAATGCAATCTTTTTCATGTGTCGTACAAGTACCCCAAACTTCATTCCAGTTCTATAGCGCGGTCGTCTACGGGCAGATAGATATTAAAGGTAGAGCCCACACCCTGTTCGCTCTCTACCGTAAGCATGCCGTTATTCCGTTCCACAAAATCCTTACACACCACCAGGCCTAATCCGGTGCCCTTCTCGTTGGCAGTGCCGCGCGTTGATTGGTTCTCGCCCGTAAACAGTTTTTCAAGCACTTCTTTAGGCATACCCAGACCGTTGTCCGCTATGCTAAGCCGGATGAACGCTTCTTTAGTATAAACTGCCGTAATTTGAATCCGGCAACCGGATTGACAAAACTTAATGGCATTGTTCAGGATGTTTCTCACAACGATCTCCATCATGATAATGTCTGCATACACCGTTGCGCCCGGAAACACATCCTGTATGATTTCGATATTTTTTGATTTTGCAGAGGGCAAATGATAATTGACCTCGTTTACAACCAGGCTTTTCAGGTCAAAAAATTCATGGTTGATGCCATAACCTTTAAGCTGGCTTCTCGACCAATGTAAAATGTTCTCGAGGAGGTCGGTGGTATAAAGAATGTCTTTAGACAGGGCTGGCACGAGCGTTTTAAACTCCTCCATGCTGATCAGGTTGTTGGAGATCATTTTGAGTACTTCCGACAGGTTCACCAGCGGACCTCTCAGGTCGTGCGCAATGATCGAAAATATCCTGTCCTTCAACTGGTTCAGTCTTTGAAGTTCCTCCGCCTGCAGTCTCGAGCGGAGCGACTCTTCCCGTAATGAGGTAAGATCCTGCAACTTGATGATTGTTGCCTCGCTGCTCAACTGATTTTCGTTAAGATACCTGATGTCTGCCTCGATGGCATATAATCCGTTTGGTGTCTGAACGTTAAGCTCGATTTTCCCGGATTCCTTGCGGTTAAGATAGTCGAACAGTAAGGTCTGATCCGGCATCAGTGCCGATATCGGCGTACCGATGATCTTGCTGTTGTGATAGTCAGTGAGGTAAGTTTTAAAGCTTCGGTTATAATCGATTACACGGTTTCTATGGTCAAGCACCACAAAGCCATCCTGCATGAGGTCCAGCACCTTTTCACGGGCTACAGGCAGAATATCGAAGAGTTTAAACCTGTAGATGGCGAGCGAGATCATAAACACCGTTGCAATAAAGGCAAAGGGCGTAAGGTCCAGGTTTGGGACGGGGCGCAGACCGGTGAGATACGAAATATTGGCCGCCCAGGGTATCATGGCAGAGATGATGATCATATAGTTCTGCCGTCTGTAAATCGGGTCGGCCTGCCTGAACTTGATGATCAGCAGGTAACTGCCAATGGCCAGCAAAGCATAAAAATAGACTGTAAATAAGCGGTAAGCAATTGCAGGCTCTATCGCAACCATTGGAAAATCGCCGCTCGTATCCATGTACAGCCGCTCGTAGTGCAAATGGTGGTAATCGTTCGTCCATACAAGCAGGGTAGTTATCACCGACACACTGATCAGGAAGATCAGGTTTCGCTTCCGTTTATACCATGCCTCTTTGCCAGATAGATGCAGGCAGAACAAGAACCAGTTGAGCGGCAGGGCCGTAATACCAAGGTATTGTATGTTGATGTAAATGGTCGCCTGTTCAAGCGTGGGACTGGCGAGTTCGAAGCCGTAACCCAACGCCCAGATGGCATTTGCCAGCATCATAATGCCAAAGAACCTTACCGCGCCCCCTTCTTTTTTATAAACGTAATAAGAAAAAAATAACGTAACCGACCCGCATATGATCAGAATCGTGGAGTAAACGTTAAAACTAAATTCCATCTATTGCGCGCACACTAAGTACAAAAAAACTCGATTAATAAAACAATAACGCGGGTTTGAACATTATATGCCTAAATCTACATAATTTAGTTTTAAACTGAAAATGTTGTTAGTTTTACATTGTTTAAATAACTCTTAGTCATTTATGAAAAAAATACTACTTGTGGCACTGTTGACGGGTTTCAATCTTGCCGCATTCAGTCAGTTAATGCCTAGTTTTCAACTGGGCTTGAAAGCAGGTGCAAATTTATCAAAACTGAGTACCGAAAATACTTTCAGCAGCGATAACCGTGCGGGTTACTTCGCGGGTCTGTGGGCACGCGTCGGCGCGGCGGGAATCCATCTGCAGCCAGAGCTGTATCTAAGCGGTAAGAACACCACGCTTACTAATTCAGCAGGACAGGAAAACAAAGTGAAGTTTACCAGTATGGATGTGCCTATCCTTGTAGGTACCAAACTTGGCGCTGCCGGTGTCGGGCTGCGTTTTAACACCGGTCCCGTAATCTCCTTTATTCTGGACGACGAGCAGTCTTTCGGCGATGCGGCCTCGAGTGCTTTCTCGGGCGATTTTAAAGGTCAGAACATTGCATGGCAATTGGGGGCGGGACTGGACATTGGCAGCCTTGGTGTCGACCTGAGGTATGAAGCCGGTTTGTCTAAGCTGGGTGAAGATCAGTATGAGGGACAGAAATTGCGCTTGTTCACGTTCGGATTAGCTTATAAACTCTTTTAGTCCGGCATTTCTGTAAAATGTATAAAAAAGGGGCAGGCTGAAAAGTCTGCCCCTTTTTTTGGCGCCAAAATTGAGTATGTTACCTAGTCAACCTAATCAAAACTGTTATGAACATCAAAGAACTATTGCTAAAGCATCAGAACTTCGCTGAGCTCCTGAAACAATTCGCAATCAAGGCAGAGGACTTCAGGATCCGGGACGAAGATGTCCTGCTAAATGATCAGAATTTAGAACACCGGGAGATATTAAAAGAAGACATCTGTATTGAGGGAAAGAACGAGCAGGGAATCATTAGCTTCTTTGGGACACTTCACTGCAACCTTCTCAACAAATTGGCAGTTTTCGAAATGCAAGGCTTCGAACAGAAGTCGGGCCAGCAGATGTGTGCCAGTTAACGGTCCTTCAAAATCTCTTTAATTTCGTAGTTGAAAGCTCCTTTAATCGGGCGTATAGGCGTTTCTCTGTCGTCGCTCAGGATTTTTACATAACAGGCGCCAAAATAAAAGATGAACGACGAGTAGAATACAAACAGCATGATCAGAACAATCGACCCTGATGTTCCGTAAATATTCTCTATGCCGCTCAGAGGCAGCAGTATACGAAGCAGGTATTTTCCCAAACTGAACAAAACCGCGGTAAGCAGCCCTCCGCGCATGGCTGCGATCCAGGTTGGACGCCCGCTGGTCAGATAGCGGAACAGCACAGTAAACCAAATCATGACAATGCCGATGAAGGCCAGCTGATTGATTATCCATAATAAGACCCTGCCGAAGCTTGGCGCGGCGGTATTGATGTACTCGCCTATAAAAGTCTGAATGCTGTCGGTTACAAAGCCCAGCATAAACAGGATACCTGCCAGCAAGATGATCACCATAGATCTTCCTCTAAGCTTGATATTAAACCAGAAGCCGGACTTTGGTTTATTGCCTATAGACCAGATCTGATCCAGGGAATTCTTGATTACGGTAAATAGGGTGGTAGCCACGAACAGAAAAAACACGAAACTGATCAGGGTAGCATACCATTGATGGTCTATGCCACGTATGTTGCGCAGGGTTTCCCTGATTTGTACCGTACTGCTGTCGTCCAGCACGTTGGCTAAACGTTCAAATATCCGTGAAGCCAGTATCCTTCGGTCTATAAAGAATCCAAACAGCCGGATCAGGATTAAAAGAATAGGGGGGAGCGCAAAATTGGTAAAGAACGCCGTAGCACCTGCCAGTCGCAGCGGGTCGTTTTTGCTGAACAGCTTGAACGCCGCCTTCAGGCGATAATAGAGCAGTATAGCCCTCTTAACCGGATCAAATCTCATGGCTCGTACCTCACTATGGCCGAAAGTAATAAAAAAAGAGGACATCCGTGTCACGGATGCCCTCTCCAGTTTTCAAATAAATAAGAGGCTATAAGTTGCCCCTCAGCTCTTGTTCGCGTTCCAAGGCTTCAAAAAGCGCCTTGAAATTGCCTGCACCAAAAGACTGTGCCCCTTTTCGCTGAATAATCTCGAAAAATAAGGTCGGCCGGTCTTCTACGGGCTTTGTAAAGATCTGTAATAGATAACCTTCTTCGTCACGGTCTACCAGAATACCGAGTTCCTGTAACCGCGCGATTTCTTCGTCAATCACGCCAACGCGTTCCGGCATCATATTGTAATAGGCTTCTGGGGGTGCACTTAAAAACTCAACCCCCCGAGCTTTTAAGTCACGCACTGTAGCAAGGATATCCTTTGTAGCTACAGCAACATGTTGCACCCCTTCGCCTTCGTAAAATTCAAGATATTCTTCAATCTGGGATTTCTTTTTGCCTTCAGCAGGCTCGTTGATGGGGAATTTGGAATAGCCATTGCCATTGCTCATCACCTTGCTCATCAAAGCGGAGTATTCGGTGTTGATCTGTTTGTCGTCAAATGAAAGAATATTCACGAAGCCCATCACCTCCTCGTACCACCTGACTGTTTCGTTCATCCTGTTCCAGCCTACATTGCCTACGCAATGATCAATGTATAATAAGCCGGTTTCTGCCGGTGCGTAATCACTTTTCCAGGCTGTAAAACCAGGCATGAAAGGCCCGGTATAGTTTTTCCGTTCAATGAACATATGCACGGTTTCCCCGTAGGTATATATGCCCGACATGCGCAGCTCTCCGTGCTCATCCCTTTGGGTTACGGGCTCCAGATAGGGCTGCGCTCCTCTTTTCGTCGTCTCCTGAAAGGCACTGTAGGCGTCATCCACCCAAAGCGCAAGCACTTTAACCCCGTCGCCATGTTTCCTGACGTGTTCAGAAACAGGGTGGTCAGACTTGAGCGCGGTGGTCAGCACCAGCCTGATCTTGCCTTGCTGCAGCACATATGAGGCGCGGTCGCGCACGCCGGTTTCCGGTCCCGCGTAGGCGAGCGACTGAAACCCGAATGCTGTCTTATAGTAATGGGCCGCCTGTTTGGCGTTTCCAACATAAAATTCAATATAGTCTGTTCCATTGATCGGTAAAAAATCCTGCGCCTGTGCGATCTTTTCCGCAAATGTTTGTGTTGACATGGTTCGTTTTTTTATGATAATCAGTTCTGTTCTATTCTATATTTTCCTGCCAGCTCTTATGATAACCCTCATCCTCTATGGCCACTGCATGGTCGGTCAGCATCAGCGGCCTGAAGGGATCAATCATTACGGCGAGCTCTTCCGTGCTTTCTTTACCGATGGATTTCTCTACGGTTCCCGGATGCGGACCATGCGGTATTCCACCAGGGTGCAGGGTAATTTGCCCTTTTACCACACTTTTCCGGCTCATAAAATCACCGTCTACATAATACAGCACCTCATCACTGTCCACATTGCTGTGGTTGTAAGGTGCCGGAATGGAAAGTGGATGATAATCGTATTTCCGAGGTACAAACGAGCATATCACAAAGTTGTGTCCCTCGAAGGTTTGATGTACCGGGGGCGGCTGGTGCAGGCGCCCGGTAATCGGCTCAAAATCATGAATGGACAAGGCGTATGGATAATGATAGCCGTCCCAGCCCACAAAGTCGAAAGGATGCGTCCCGTATATGTATGGGTATATCAGTCCCTGTTTCTTGATAAGTACCTTAAAATCACCAAATTCGTCGAAGGTCTCCAGTTCCGAAGGCCTCCTGATGTCGCGCTCGCAAAACGGCGCGTGTTCCATCAATTGCCCATGCGCATTGCGATAGCGTTTCGGCGTGCGTATAGGACTGAAACTCTCCACGATGAACAACCTGTTCTGTTCCGTTTCAAATTCCATCTGGTAAATCGTGCCACGCGGGATAATCAGATAATCCCCATAACCAAAGCGCAGTTTGCCGAATCCCGTTTTCAGCACACCGCTGCCCTCATGGATGAATACCACCTCGTCGGCCTGACTGTTCTTATAAAAATAGTCGGTCATAGACTTTCGCGGCGCGGCCAGTGATATATGCAGATCGCTGTTGACCAGTACTGGTTTCCTGCTGTCCAGGTAATCATCTTCCGGTTTTATGTTAAAGCCGATCAGACTGGTATGGCGTAAGTGCTTCTCGCGGGCAATCTTCGGTTCCACCGAATAAGGTTCGCCCAGCGACTTCACAATCGTGGGTGGATGGCAATGGTAAACCAGGGAATAGAGGCTTGAAAAGCCCTCTGTAGATACCAGTTCCTCTGCATACAGGTTGCCGTCTGGTTTGCGAAAAACCGTATGGCGTTTCGCAGGTATATTTCCTAATGTATGATAAACAGGCATAGCTTTAGGTTAGAAAAATTAAACAGAATAATATAATAACGGTTAAAACGTATTTTCGTTTCAAAGGCCCGCGCGACCGCGCAGCAGCATAAAAGGGGAACTACAGAGAATACTGCGCAAAGATGATCTTAGAGAGCATCGCATAGCGGAAAGCCGCCAGCGTTTCGCGGGCTAACTGGTTTTGTGCTATGCTGTTAGTTCTCATCATATCGTTTTCGTCTGCTAAAGTAAGTAATTCCGTAAACAAACAACAAGTACAGCACCGATTTTCTCCCTGAAATATTTTTACAACCACCTTTGTGCTATTTTTAACTAGCTTTGGAGCAACTAATTTTTTGAAGCAATCAGGCTTCTTCAATAAACGGACTGAAGATATGAAACTGGTATCCTACAAAACGGAAGACAGGGAACACCTCGGTGTTTTTGTAAACGGGCACATCTATAACCTCAATTCATGCGATAAACAAATACCCGACAACATGAACGCCTTTCTTGAAGGAGGCGAGGTGCTGATGGAACGGGCCAAAAAGGTCGATCAACAGATTAAAGGCGGCGGCATTGAGCCCAAAGAGGAAGCTTTTTATGAATTGCTGGCCCCAGTGCCCCATCCGGCATCGTGCCGCGACGGATATGCATTCCGGCAGCATGTGGCTGCCGCCCGGCGCAACCGTAAGGTTGAGATGATTGCCGAATTTGATCAGTACCCGATATTTTACTTCACCAATCACAATGCCATTCAGGGCCCGGGCGAAATTGCTTGTATGCCCGACCACTTCCAGAAACTCGACTTCGAACTTGAGGTGGCGGTAGTCATCGGAAAAAAGGGGCGCAATATTACCGCTGCTGAAGCCGACAGCTATATAGCGGGTTATATGATTATGAACGACATGAGCGCCCGTACCCTGCAGATGGAAGAGATGCTGCTCAATCTAGGTCCGGCCAAGGGCAAGGACTTTTCAACAGTGATAGGGCCATGGCTGGTCACGCCCGATGAGCTTGAGCCCTACAAGGTGGCCGCAAAAGCCGGACATACCGGGAATAATTACGACCTTAAAATGACCTGTACGGTAAATGGTATCCAGGTCTCGGCCGGCAACATGGCCGATATGGACTGGACCTTTGCCGAGATCATTGAACGCTGTGCCTATGGCGTGGATATCCTGCCCGGAGATGTGATCGGGTCGGGCACCGTTGGCACAGGCTGTTTCCTGGAACTTAATGGCACCGGACTGCTCAACGATCCGCAATATCCTGTACAATGGCTGCAGGACGGCGATATTGTCGAAATTGAGATTACCGGACTGGGACGTCTGAGCAACACCATAAAGGCCGTTGACACCGACTTTTCTATCCTTGCATTAAAGAAATAAACCATCCTTAATTCGTCCATGCTAACCATCGACACGACCACGCTCGCTCCGGCTCAGCTGCAGAATTATTTGCAATACGCCATTGCACCAAGGCCTATCTGCTTTGTTTCTACCGTCGACAGCTCGGGGGCGATCAACCTGAGCCCCTTCAGCTTTTTTAATATGTTCAGCAGCAATCCGCCGCTTTGTATTTTCTCTCCGGCACGCCGGGTGCGCGACAATACGACCAAGCATTCGCTGGAGAACGTTCTTGAGGTCGGAGAATGTGTTATCAATATCGTTAACTATAGCATGGTGCAGCAAATGAGCCTGGCCAGCACAGAGTATGCGAAAGGCGTAAACGAGTTCGAAAAGTCGGGTTTTACCATGCTGTCTTCCCAGCTCGTAAAGCCGCCCCGCGTGGCAGAGGCGCCCGTACAAATGGAGTGCGTCATCCGTGAGGTAATAGGGCTGGGCGAAAACCCTGGCGCAGGCAATCTCGTCCTGGCTGAAGTGAAGCTGATCCATATTAATGAGGGCATAATCGATGCAGAGGGTAAGATAGATCAGGAAAAAATAGATCTTGTTGCGCGTTTGGGGGGCGACTGGTATTGCCGTGTCACTGCCGATAATCTTTTTAAAGTGGCCAAACCCCTCACCACGCTGGGTATTGGTGTAGATGCACTTCCCAGATCGGCGCGCTTTTCGTCGGTGCTGACCGGCAATGATCTGGGTATGCTGGGTAACCTGGAGCAGTTGCCTGCCGATGAGGAGCTTAGTGAAATTTCCCTCAATGATGAGGTAAAAGACATTCTGGATGCCACCATAGGTGATGTAGCCACACGTGAGCGTGAACTTCATGAGCTTGCAAAACGTTGGATCAGCGAAGGCCGGGTCGCCGATGCGCTTAAGCTTGTCCTGTTATAAACCGGAGACTAAAGGATACTTACGATCTTGAGAAAACGCTTCCGGTAAAAACCTTCGTTTAAACTGGATATGGTAACGCCTTTCCGGGAACCCGAAGAGGAATGGATAAATTTAATCTCGTCGCCGTTAACCGCGTAAACAATACCCACATGCCCCGGCGTGCGAGACCTGCTGTTGGTTCCGGTAAACACAATCACATCGCCAATGCTCGCATCTTCCAGCTTTTTGGACGAACCGCTGCTCGCAAAGGCGCGAGAGGAGCGGGGCACCTTGAAACCAAAGTTACTGAACACATAATTCACAAAACCGGAGCAGTCGAACCCGCGGCTTGGGCTGCTCGAAGCACTCCGGTACCGCACACCGATCATCGTTTTGGCGAAATCAAGCAACCGGGATGGCATATCCGGCTCGGCTGCTTTTACAGGTTGCTCCGGCAATTGTTTGCTGAGTTTCTGTACCATCTCCTGATAAGAAGAGGGGATGGTCGTTTGCGAACGCACAACCACGCTACAGAGCAGCAGGAAACTAAATAGAAAGGTGGTTTGTTTCATATCTTAGTCAGCCTAAAGATATTCAAAAAAGACCCAGACCCCTAAAAATGTTGATAACTTACTGATTACGGGGTTGTTACTGCAACAGGGAGTGTTTTTCCGTTGAAAAACTTATGTCCCGTCCGTGCAAAATCTGCAACATACTTGCCCATTTCGAACGCCATAACGGGAGATTCGTAACCCGGAAAGGCCGCCTCCAGCATCTCGGTTTGCGCCGAACCTAATGCCAGACAGTTTATCTTGATGCCTGTTTCAGCCAGCTCCTGGGCAAGGCATTCTGTAAGCGTATGCAGGGCTGATTTGGTGGCAGAATAGGCGGCAAGACCCGGGAATTTCACGCTGCCCTGAAAGCCTCCCATACTCCCGATATTGACAATGTGGCCACCGGGTCCCATCAAGGGCAACACATGTTGAATCATATTAAAATGCCCCATCACATTGCTGTCAAACATCTGGTATAGCTCTGCCGGTGAGGTTTCTAAAAAGGGCTTGTTTACAAGCGCGCCGGCATTATTGATCAAAATGTCTACCTGCCCCAAACGCTCCTTTAAAAACGGAACCAGCGCAGCATAATCGTCGTTTACAATATCGAATTCGACCGGAAACAGCGTGCAGTCCGGATTAATGCCTTTGGCAATTTCTAGAAGCTTACGGAGCTTATCGGCCGAGCGTGCGATGCATACAACCTTATTCTGGCTATTCAAGGTCAGCTCCAGGGCTGCTTCAAAGCCTATCCCGCTGCTTGCACCTGTTAATATAATATTCATGATTAGGGCTAAAAATTAATCTTCTTCTTCGTTAATGAGTTGCGTTACAGGATTTTTAATCACATGCAAACCGTCGTTGATCAGCTTGCTTAGTTCCGGTTCGGCCGCGGCCTTCAGTTCCAGGTATATACGTACTTCTTTCTCCAGGTCAGGATTTATCTGCTTGTGGTACAGAATCTCCATGATCTCCAGGGCTGCCAGCCAGTCGTCACGGAACTGTGCTTTCAGCTCAGCAAACAAGTCTGCCAAGGCCTCATAGCCTTCCCCTTGCTCCCGTATACGGCGCACCTGCGTATATATGTTGTGTAATTGAAGCGTCTTTTCGTCGTAAACCACTTTATGCGTCTGCTTGCCGCTCACATATGTGATTTCCTCATAAGCTTCTTTGTCGGCCGCCCCGTTAAACACGGATACAATACGAGCACCAACAGCCATATCATATAGCCCCCAATCCGGCTGGAACAAAATATTGCCGTTGCTTTCCTTCACCGTGCAATCCTTGAACGTGATCAGTACCGTTTTGCCCGCATCACGGAGCAGGTCTAACACAAGCCCTTGTACCCGGATACCACTTTCAAATTCCAGGGAAGCCACACCGTTTCGTTCAATCCCCAAGGCGCGCAATTCCGTGTCATCCATGTCTTCCAGCGGCTTTTCCGAGCCTTTAAGTCGCCCCACCGGCGACGAAAAACCATCTTTATGATAATGCTTACCATGACTCTCAAGCTGTTTGCCCCGCAGGGCAAGTGCCGATGGTCCGTGGGTTTTAATAAAGGTGAGCTGGTCATCAGTATCCAGCCCCATATCCGAAAACACACCCGTTACCTGCAGCCCTGAACTATACACGGCGGTAGCCGGATTTTTGCAGGCAATGGCTTTCATGATCCCCTCGCTTCCACCTCTGCGAAAAGCCATGGTGTCAGCAAAAGCCTCCAGCACATCAATCAGGTTCTGGAAAGTTGGCGTAACAAAAAGTTGCGGTTGCGGCTTGGTAATGTCGTACGTGTAGTTTACCGTATCCAGGTTGTACCAGAGTTTCTTTACCTCCGGTTTCATGCACGATGCACTCTCGCCAATAGACGATAAGAGTCCCGCACCATATATTTTAGGGTCTTCCAAGGTACCGATCAGGCCGTATTCTACGGTCCACCAATGCAGGCGTCCCAACAGGGCCATTTCCGAAGGCTCACCCATATTTTCACTGATATGTGCCAACTGCTGCTCTGCCTTCGCAATTTCATGCTCCGGTGCATCCGTTGCTTCTTTTAATATGGAAAGGTGCCGGATGGCTTCATACAATTCAAAGTCCTTGGCCGAAAACATCGCTTTTGCACCAATGGACCCGAAATAACTCAGGTAATTGTTATAGTCTGTATCTGCGATGATCGGCGCGTGACCGGCCGATTCGTGAATAATGTCAGGAGCCGGTGTATATTCGATATGATTAATCTGCCTGATGTCGGCCGCAATAACCAGCACACGGTAAGCCTGGTATTCCATAAAGGCCGCGGGAGGTATAAAACCGTCGACAGTTACAGCGCCCCAGCCAATTTTGCCCAGGTTGTCGTTCATCGTCTGCAGATCGGGGATATATTCTATACTTAATCCCGCACGCTGCAGTCCTTTAATGTACGGGTAGTAGGCCACATGCTTCAGGTAGCTGTAATTTTGCCGCATTACATAACGCCATACAGCCTGATCTACCGGTGTATACTTTTCATAATGCTGATCTACAATATATTGTCTCAGGTGCTTAGGCAACCGGGCTACCTGCGGATTGTTAAAGTCATTGAAATCGTTCATCTCGCTGTCTTACTGATGTGCGACTAATATAATCCAATATGCGCTTACCAACCAAATCGGCACCCGGTAATGACGCTTAGGTGATGAGCCTAATCGCGGCGCACCCTGAACGTAAAATGCTTTTGCAGGAAGTAGCTGCAAAGCGACAGCGTTATCGTAATCAGCGCTTGGGCAACGGAAGGATAGAAATGAAGTCCCTCCACAAGATATTTCAGAATGGCATAATTCAACCCGAAATTAACGCAGAGTACCACCGCATAGCGAAACATCTGTATGCGCCCCTTCAGGTTCGATTCGGTAAAGATCAGGTACTTATTAAGAATAAAGCCCACAAGGAAAGCAGCAAAAGTGCTTATGACCAGCGCCATGGAGTGCGCAGTAATCAGCTCCGGCAAAAAAGGAAAATCAACTTGAATATCCTCCTGGCGCAGAATCCAGTTGTACGCGATATAATAAGAGACGATGCCGCATACCGCCGTGGTGCCGCCCGATACGATATACCGGAAAGTGTGTATGGGCAGCCATCTGGCAAAGGGTGGATGAAAGAAATCTATGAGTTTTAATAAGGCCTTGCGCATATTGTGGTTAAGACCACAAAGTTATCAGAACCTTTTATATTGCCATGATGGTGATTAAAATTTTACCTGGGCAGGGCAACAAAATCCATTACAGCGCAATAGCGGTAGCCTTTATGAGGCTGGATGCTTACGCCCACGAAGTTAAATTTATAGCCGGTGTCCAGTATCAGTTTCCGGTGACCAAGGTCGGGCACATTCTTGTCGAGCACCAGCATACATGCATTTCCAAGTCCGGTAGCAAAGCCGAACGACAGATTCTCGCCCATAGATTTTTTAGGATACATCTGGCTGATCCGGTCTTTCGCAGACCGGCCGTCGCGCGATTTATGCTCGGCATAGTTGTACTTGTTCATGTCCTTAGCATGTTGTCTGGCCACCCAGCTCAACGCCTCATCCGGCCATAGCACGGGCAGATCTTTAATACCTTCAAGGTCTTTCTGCAGGCTTTTATAATATTTATCGCTTTTTGTTATTTTAAGATCGTTGTAATTGCTGTACTGCCGCATCTGCCGGTTATGACTTTCCATAAATTCCTCAAAAAACGTATTAAGGAAACGCGGACCGTCCATCCGGATCAAATTGGTATACATGATAAAGTCGCGCTCCTCGGGCGTAAGATATTTAGCGGCACCAGCAGTGTTGGCCCGGCTCAGTTCCTCTTTGGTCCAACCGTTCGCACCTGATTGGCTCAGTTCACCGGAGCCTGCAGACCTGAAACCAAAAGCCGGCGCAATAACCAGGAAAAGTATGATCAGCTTCTTCATAAAAAAGCTATTACAAATAAAAGGCCATATTCGCGTTGTACAAACGATAGTCAAGTTTATATCAGGCTTTCATTTCAATAGTGTGCTCATAAGCTCTTAATAGGGTCTTAATAGGGTGGTAATAGGGTCGGCGAGCTTAATCATACTTGATAAGCAGCTTGTCCGAACCACGTACGCACCTTTTTAAAGTGAAACACTGGCCGATGGTGAACCAGACCGAATAGCCTAAGATTAAGGAAGAATAAAGAATGTGCCGCCTGATGCAAGATAAAGAAAACATTTCTACATTTACGAATGGGATAAGTTTTTCTGATGCAGGGGACAGAATTTGAAGATTTCAACGAAAAAGCACTGCTGACCCGCCTAAAGGCTGGCGATAAGCAGGCCTTTGAAAGCTTATACCATCGCTACAAGCACCGCATAGCCGGAAACCTGCTCAGGTTGCTTAAGTCGGAAGAACTTGCAGAAGAAATATTGCAGGATATGTTTGTCCGTTTGTGGGACCGACGCTCGTCCATAGACCCCGAACAGTCTTTCCGATCCTATCTTTTCAGGGTGGCGGAAAACAAGGTGATGGACTACTACCGGAGGATGGCTCGGGATAAAAAAATGCGCGAAAAACTGACCGCTGCGGTCTCAGAACTTTATTCTCATATAGAGGAAGATATATTCAGCAAGGAAAACAGTCGCATGCTTCAGGAGGCAATAGATCAGCTCCCGCCGCAGCGTAAACAGGTGTTCATCTTGTGTAAAATGGAGGGCAAGTCGTACAAGGAAGTAGCGGAACTGTTGTCTATTTCACCTTCCACGATCAACGATCATTTGTATAAAGCCAACCTGTTTCTTAAAGCTTATTTCCGGTCAGATTCCGGTATGGCAAAGCTGGTATTGCTCAGCGCGATGTTTACCGGGATTTCCTGATGGTTCCTGGCGACAAGCGATCGCGCGGCTTTCATTTTCTTTTTCTTTTTGGAGCAGGTAGTTTTTATCGGTTAAGCGTATTAGCCATTAAAAAGCAAATTGAAAACAGAGGAAAATAAAAGCGAACTGTATAGAAAATACCTTGAAGACCGCTGTTCGCCAGAAGAACTGGCTGAGCTGATCGAACTTTTTGGTAGCCCCGAAGACCAGGCCTGGCTTCGCAAGAAGGTTAACGCTGAAATCAATCGACCAGATGTTTTGTTGAACCGGCCGGAGGCCGTAAACCGGATTGTTGCTGGAAGCGACCGGCGTATTTCGGTGCATTTGGCTGAACGCAAATCTGTGATCAGGTCGCTGCGGATATGGGGATCGATTGCTGCAGCGATCGTGGTGATGATCCTGTCGTTTGGTTTGTATACCTATCTGGGCCGTCGACCGGTTTCCGATACTGGCAGACCTGTAGTAAGCCTGGGCAATGACATCCGCCCGGGAGGCAATAAGGCCGTGCTTACGCTGGCCGGTGGGAAACAGGTGGTGCTGACCGGTCTGGATAACGGCGAAGTATTGAAACAGGCTGGTTTGAAGGTGCTGAAACAGGCAGATGGACAGCTCAACTATGTGGTTGATACCCTGTCTCAGCATAGCAGCGCTGAGGTGGTGTACCATATGATCTCTACGCCAAGAGGCGGACAGTACCAGGTTAGTTTGCCCGATGGCAGTCGCGTTTGGTTAAATGCCGGATCGGCCATCAGGTTTCCGACAAACCTCGCCAGAGCGAGCCGCAGAAAGGTGGAAATTACCGGGGAAGCTTATTTTGAAGTCGCCCACGACCAAAAAAGACCTTTTATCGTGTCGCTGGATGGCATGGCCGGGCGGGCCTTGCAGGAGATCGAGGTGCTGGGTACCCATTTCAACGTGAACGCTTACCCCGACGAACCGGCATGGAAAACCACTTTGCTGGAAGGTAGTGTGCGTGTGTCGGTTTTGGCGGCGGGCGGTGGTGCAGCAAAGCGCACAGCGGTGCTTAAACCAGGCGAGCAGTCGGCCTTAACGGGCAGCGGATTAAAAATAAAGCAGGTTAACCCCGAGCAGTTTATCGCCTGGAAAAACAATAAGTTCATCTTCGACGGCGATAACATCGAGAGCATTACGAGGCAGTTGTCCCGCTGGTACGACGTGGAGTTTGTGTTCCGCGGAAAAGTGTCGGAGGAAAACTTCGGCGGAAAAATATCCCGGTTCAGAAACCTGTCGGAAGTACTCGATCTGGTAGAACTGACCGGTCTTGTTCATTTTAAGATAGAGGGAAGGAGGGTGATCGTTATGCCGTAAATTTTACCCAGCAGCTGGCGATCCTGAATATAACCGGAGGTACGGCAATACCCCCGGTCGGTATTCGGATAAGCCATTGAACTTGATGTTTAGCAACCATCCAATTAATCCAAACAACCAAATTTATGAAATTTTATACGTTAATGATCCATTCGGTATGGTGGTATTTGTGCCATGCTGATAAAAGAAAATTGTTAATGCGACTAAACCTGACCATTTTAATACTGACATCATTTTTTCTCCAGGCCGGACTTGGCGCCACGGCGCAGATGATCAACCTGACTGAACGAAATATTTCCCTGCCTGTTTTGCTCGATAAGATCAGTCAGCAGAGTGGTTACGATTTCTTTTACACCAATGAGATGCTTGGAACGAACCGTAAGGTATCCGTTAGCTTTAAAAATGCGGATATCCATGAGGTGTTGTCTGAAGTTTTCAAAGGTTATCAGTTAAAATATACGATAAAGCATAAAACGGTGGTCATCCAGCGTGATATGACTATAATGCCTGCGGCCGATGCGCAGCAGGGCATACGGGTAACGGGCAAGGTGGTCGACCGCAACGGAAACGGTATACCCGGTGCGGGAATTACGGAAAAGGGCACTGACAACCGCACGGTCACAGAAAGTGGCGGACGATTTTCGCTCGTGGTGGAAAAGAATGCTACGCTGGTGATCACCTATGTAGGTTACAGCACGCAGGAACGTACCCTGGGCGGTACAGATACAGAACTGGTAATCACCTTACAGGAAAGTGCGAGTGATCTGGAAGAGGTAGGGGTGATCAGTACAGGTTATCAGAAAATCCAGAAGTACCAGCTTACGGGCGCTGCGAGTTCAATTTCCCAGAAAACATACGACCAGCGGGTTGCTGTGAGCGGCAACTTCCTGGAAAGTCTGGAAGGAAAAATACCCGGCTTGGTGTATAATGGTCAGTCGGGCAACCTGTCCATCCGGGGCGTGTCTACTTTTAACGCAGTTAAAAAGCCCTTGATCGTGGTAGATGGTTTTCCTACTGAGATCGACATCAACACGATCAACCCCAACGATATTGTGTCGGTGAACGTGCTCCGCGATGCGGTGGCTGCATCGATATATGGCGCGCGGGCTTCGAACGGGGTCATTGTTATCGAGACTAAGCGCGGTATGCAGGGCAAACCGGTGTTCAGCTTCCGGAGTACATATGCTGTACAGGATAAGCCGGATTTTGATTATCTGAAGATAGGGGATGGGCTTACATACGCTAAGGTGCAGTACGATTTCCTGCAGTTGCAAGGCATCCCAGAGTTTATTTTTGACCTGATAGGATGGCCGGTGAACCCGGTGCAGCAGGTGGTGTTCGACCGGCAAAGCAATGAAATTACAGATGCACAGGCACAGGCCCAACTGGCGCAGATAGGTGCTTACAATAACCTGAACGAGTACAACGATCTTTTCTACCGTGCGAGGCAGACCCATCAAATCGACTTTGATGTAAGCGGAGGCAGCGATAAGTCGACCTACCTGCTCGGCCTGAACTATATTGGGGAAAGTCCGAATGAACGCAGGTCTAAGTATCAGCGCCTGATCCTGAACTCGGCCAATACTTATAACTTTTCAGATGTTTTTAAGCTCGATTATCGAGGCTCATATACACGTACAGCTACCGAACGCGGTTCGATCCCGACCTTTAACGATGCTTTGCCTTACGAGCGACTGGCCGATGATAACGGCCATCCGCTGCCTGTGGTTAATGCACCTGGGGGACAATTCTACGGTGCCATCAATAAGACCCGTAACGACGCCTTGATTGCGCAGGGCTTGTACGACCAGCGTTATTTTCCTTACGGGGAACTGAATGCCAATACTTTTTCGGGAAAACGTGATGCGGTGCGTTTCCAGGGCCGCTTAAATGCCAGGATAACAGACTGGCTTAATGTTGATCTGGGTGGCGCTTATGAGCATGAATCATCAAAAGAAGATCAGTTGCGGACGGAGGAATCGTACCAGGTGCGGAGTTTGCTGAATGGCAAAGCTTTGAAAGACCCGTCTACCGGTCAGCCCCTTTTTACCGACCTTCCGCAGGGCGCGTTCCTGACCAAGATCAATACCCGTAACTGGGGCTATACAGTAAGAGGGCAGCTTAATTTTGATTATAATACCAAGGACCAGGTGCATGATCTTTCGGGTATTATGGGTGTAGAGCAGCGCCGTCAGGCGGTTTCGGGCGATAAGAGTACGGCGTTCGGATATGACGGACAGTCGCTCACCATTAAACCGGTGAACCTGCAGGCGCTGGCCTCGAGCACGGCGCCGGCATTCCCTGAGGCTGGCAATGTGAGCCCTTCTTTTGTAACGTCAGAATATTTTGCCGAGTCGTTTGACGACAGGCGGTTCTTTTCTGCTTATGGCGAAGGTACGTACATGTATCAGCAGAAATATATTGCCACGGGAAGTATCCGGTTCGACCGCTCTAACCTTTTCGGCACATCACCGGAGTACCGTAACAAGCCGTTTTGGTCGGCCGGACTAGGCTGGCGGCTCAACAAGGAAACCTTTCTAACGGATGCGGCATGGGTAAATGAACTTAAACTGCGTGCTTCGTATGGCTTTAACGGCAACGTGCCTACGAGCAACAACGGACCTTTCCTGATATTGCAATCAGGTTTGAACAGCAGACTGAACACCGCGGAGATCTATAACGACATTCTTTCGCCAGAAAATCAGTCGATACGCTGGGAAAGCACCAAGAATTATAACGTGGGACTGGATTTTGCTTTGTTTAACAACCGCCTGGCGGGTACGGCTGATTATTATTATAAGGATGCCAATGACGTTTTCGGGCAGTTCTCGTCGGACCCGACCACCGGGTTCAACGGTTATACGGCCAACACGGCGAGCATACTTAACAGAGGTGTTGAGCTTGGTCTGAACAGCCTTAATATTCAAGGTCCGCGCTTCAGCTGGCGTACCGGTCTCACGGCCACGCTCAATCACAACAAGGTAACAGAAGTGATGCCTAGCGATATTTCTTCAACGTATTATATCGTTAACGCCGTTTCGGTTCAAAAGAGCTATCCGATGGATGCACTGTTTAGCTATCGGTATAAAGGCCTGAACGCGCTTGGTCAGCCCGTGGTGTACGACCGGAACAATGCTGAGGTGATCATGACCATGAATCCGGAGGTGGATGTAACGATGAACGACCTGGTGTACAGCGGAACCACTACGCCGAAGTATGTACTGGGTTTAAACAACCAGTTCAGCCTGCGGAATTTCGACCTGTCCTTTTTGTTCATGTACTATGGCGGTCACGTAATGCGGGTGGAGCAGCCGAACCCTGATGACATTAATTTTGAACGTATTCTGCAGGGTTCAGATAACTACTGGAAGCAGCCTGGCGATGAATTGCATACCGATGTGCCGGGGCTGCCGGAATATGGTTCGGAAGGCGATTTTGACGCGTATTCGCGTGCTGGCTACATTTATGCAGATCGTTATGTGCGAAAGGCCGATCATATCCGGCTCCGGGATGTGGTGCTTACCTATAATTTCAGGCAGAAGGTTTTTGAACGGCTGGGGCTCAGCAATACGCAGTTGCGCTTTCAGGGACAAAACCTCTGGAATTATACGTTCAGCGGCAACGATATCGATCCTGATGCCATGGAAAGAAGATCTGGCATCCGTACACTCAGGCTGCAACCTTTCTACAGCTTTTCTTTATATGCGAACTTTTAATTCTAAGACATGAAAATGAAACGATATATGGTCCCGGTTATCCTGCTTGCAGCGATGTTCAGTTCCTGCGAAAGGTTTTTGGACGTGAAGCCAAAAGGGGTAGTACTGCCGGAGAAACTGGCCGATTATGAGGCGATGTTCAATTCGCCTACGCTTACCGAAACTTTTCCAGGTATCCTGATAAACTGTACGGACGACCTGCAAGGTTTGTACAGCAAAAATGACCGGGGAAGCTCAGCAAACATGTACTTCTGGAGATCCCAGCTGGAACCAAATACGGAGGTTAGTCCGCCGGTATGGGGGCAACTGTACCGCGCCATCTACAATTGCAATGTGGTGATCAACTACATTGGCGAGACCAGCGCGGCCGAACAGAAAAAAAATGAGGTGCTTGCCGAGGCGCTGGCCATCAGGGCCGAGTGTTATTTTACGCTGCTGACGGTATTTGCGAAGGCTTACGATCCGGGGGCGGCAGCAACTGCGCCGGGCCTGCCTTTGGTGACAAGTACTGATGTAACCAACTCGACGCCTTCTCGGGCCACTTTACAGGCAACGTTCGACGAGGTGGTCGCCCTTCTGAAGAAGGCATCGGAGCACTTGCCCCTGAGCAGTAAAAGTAAAGTCAGGATAAATCGCTACGGTGCTTATGCTTTACTGGCCAGGGTGTACCTGTATATGGGCGATTACAACAACGCTTTGCTTTATGCCGATAAGGCTTTAGCTGTCCCTCATGTGTTGCTGGACCTGAACGAGGTGCCCGACAGGGAGTCGATGCCCATCGCTGAGCTGAATCCGGAATCGCTGTGGGTGCGGTTCTCAGAAAACTGGGTGGTGCCGGGCTATATGATCTACTCGGACGACCTGCTGAGTTACCTGGATGAGAATGATCTGCGGCTCGACTATTTGACCCGCGACGCCACACCTGAGGAGCGGACATTACCGAATGGAAATGTGAGCTTCGGCATAGGCTTTCCGGAGGTTTATCTGACCAAAGCGGAGTCACTGGCCAGAACAGGGAACAGATCGGAGGCCATGACTATAGTGAATATGCTTCGCGCTAAGCGCATAAAGACGGCTGCATATACCGACCTTTCTGCGAGTTCGGATGAGGACGCCTTGCAAAAGGTGCTGGCCGAGCGTAGAAGGGAGCTGGCCTTTAGCGGCTTGCGATGGATGGATATGAAGCGGCTCGACAGGGAGGGACGTATGCCCGAGGTTCGCCGGCAGGACATCGAAACGGGGGAAGTTTTGGGCAGCCTGCCGCCTAAGAGCCCGAATTATGTATTTGAGATACCAAGCCGGGTGTTGTTGTTTAATCCTGGTATGACTAAAAACCATTAAGATGATGTATAAGAAAATAATTACCGCGTTTGTCCTGTTGCTGTGGTGCGCAGGAAGTATAGCGCAAACTAAAAAGCCTGTGATCGGCGACGACCTTTTTGCCCGGAAATTTGATTTGCTGACGAAGTACTTTGGTGTAAAGGGGCAGGGGCTGGACTATAGCGTATATAATTTCTCGCCCCAGGATTTCCTGAACAGGCTTCAGCAAATGAGAGAGGCTGGTTACACGAATGCGGCGGTGCTGAGTTCTTTCACTGGGAACCAGTTGGAGCGTGCTGCGACAGATGCTTATTGTGCCATGCTGCTTCGCGATTATCAGGCGAATTATGGTCTGGATTCTGCCAGGGATGCCGCCTTCTTCACGCTTTTACAGCAGGAGGACAGGAGCGGCGATTATGAGAAAAAAGTAGAGCAGGCCGAGCGTGCGAGATTTATCCTGAGGATGTCGGCGGCCGACAGCTCCAGAATTGCGCAACTGCTAAATAAGCCCATAGACATGAACAATGCAGAACTGTTCAGACGGTCGCTGCCGCACCGGCGGGCGCTCGACAATAAGATCCAGAATCTGCTCTTTAGGGAGTATCAGAAGGAACTGATGGCCGGCGAGGAAGAGGGTCTCTTAAAAATGACGGTGGTGAAGCGTTTGGTTACCGATCCGTTCATTCGCGATTATTATGCTTACCAGGTGATGGAGGAGGCCCTCAACCGGGATAAGGACAGTTTAGCGCTGCAGAAGATTTATAATACGATCTTACCTGAGGTAAAAGAACCTTATTACCGGGAGTATATGAAAAGCGGACTGAACAATGCGCTGATGTATGTGGCGGGCAAGCCTGCCCCGCTGTTCACGTATAAGGATGTTGACGGTAAGCCGGTTTCGCTTAAAGATCTGAAAGGAAAATATGTGTATATTGATGTATGGGCAACCTGGTGCGGTCCCTGTAAAGCGGAGATCCCATACCTCACTAAAATCGAAGAGCGTTTTGAGGGTAAGAACATTCATTTCGTGAGCATCTCGGTGGATAAGATGAGCAGCCATGCGGCATGGAAATCGTATGTCAACGACAATAAGCTTCAGGGTATACAGGTGATCGCTGACAATAATATCGAATCTGATTTCATTAAGAAATTCAGCATCAGTTATATTCCGAGGTTCCTTTTGATCGATCCTAAGGGTAACATTGTGGAGACAAACGCCAGAAGGCCTTCCGATCCGGCGCTGGTAAAGCAACTTGAGGAGCTGGTTAGTGACTGATTTGTGACAAGTTGTGTCATTTCTAGGGCATTTGTGACAGTTAGCACCTGAACAGGGTGCTAACTGTTTTTAGATGTGTACCTTTGCGGTTTGAACCGAAGGGTTGGATAATACCGAATATAAGAAATGATTAAAAAACTGAGCTCTATCCTGTTCTCTACCCGCACTATGGGGTTGATGTTACTTTTGTATGCATTCTCTATGGCGATGGCCACTTTTGTGGAAAATGATTATGGCACGCCTGTAGCTAAAGCGCTGATCTATGACTGCTGGTGGTTTGAACTGATCATGGTCGTACTGGTGCTCAACTTTATCGGGAACATTGGAAGGTATCGCCTGTACGAGCGTAAAAAGCTGCCTTTACTGGTGTTTCACCTGGCTTTCGTGATCATTTTTATTGGCGGGGCAGTTACGCGTTATATTAGTTTCGAGGGCTCTATGGCCATTCGGGAAGGGGAATCAAGTGATGAGGTTATTTCGGACAAAACATTTTTTAAGGTGCAGATCGGTAACGACAACGATGCGCTGGCCTATAAAGATTTGCCGGTAACGTTGCTGTCTGACCGTGTGCCGTTTTATCTGAAGCCTTTCAAAAATGATTTCGAAGAGGAGTATGATTTCAAAGGCGAACGGGTTAAGCTGAAGGTGGTGGGTTTTTATCCACGCGCACAGGATTCCCTGGTGAGGGATGCTTCGGGGGTTCCTACTTTGCACCTGGTGGTACTGGAACAGGGTCAGCGTGTGAACAAGTATATCTCTTCGGGAACGGTACAGCTGATCCAGAATCTGCTTATTGGTTTCAATAACGACACCCCTGGCGCCATTAACATCAGCGAGCGGGATGGGAAATTTCAGATTTCCTCACCTTATGATGGTGATTATATGATCATGACCACACAGGAGCGTAAGCCTGTAACGGGTCAAAATGTGGTTCAGGAATTCAATCTGAGGAGTTTGTATACGTTTGGTAGCCTGGCATTTGTGGTGCCTCAGCCTGCAGAGCGTGGTAAAGTCATGTATTTTGAGGGCGATAAGAAGACACATGAAAACGATCCTGATCTGATCAAGCTTGAAGTTAAGACCGGTTCAGTTACTGATACCATATCTTTTTACGGTGGTAAGGGCATGACGAATTTTCAGCATCAATCGCAGATAGGCAATCTACGTTTTTCACTGGGTTATGGGTCCAAGGTTTATAAAACGCCTTTTTCGCTCAAGCTGGCCGATTTTAAGATGGAAAAATATCCGGGAAGTGAAAGTCCCTCGTCGTATTCGTCGGATGTAATTATACAGGACAATGGTACCGAAACGCCTTTCAAGATTTATATGAACCATGTACTTGACCATTCGGGGTACCGTTTCTTCCAGTCGAGTTTTTATCCTGATGAACAAGGGACTATTCTTTCGGTGAATCACGATGCCTGGGGAACTAACATTACTTATCTGGGTTATACGCTGCTGTTTCTTGGTATGTTCCTGACCTTATTCTGGAGAGGTACGCATTTCCACAAACTTCATGAGCAGCTTAAAAGCATGTCGAGGACAACGAAGATCTTTATACTGTTTGCCGGCTTGCTGGCAGCTACGCAAACAAGCTATGCTCAGAAAATTGACATGCATGGCAAGGATGGCGGCAGCCATATACACGAACCCGGGCATGATCACGACCATGACCATGAATCAGGACATGCAGAAGGGCCAAGTCAGGCTCAGCGTGCTGAAAACCAGCAGGTGCTTACTATGGAGTCGGTCGACGCCAAGTCGTTTGCCGCCGGCGTAAAAATAGATGAGGCGCATGCCGAAAGGTTTGGGCGGCTGCTTGTTCAGAACATTGACGGTAGGATTGAACCGGTGAATACCCTTGCTCTCGAGATCTTGCGTAAGGTGCATGGGAAAGACCGTTTCCATAACCTGAATGCCAACCAGTTTCTGCTGTCGGTTTCTACAAATCCGTATGTATGGCTTAACGTTCCTGTGGTAAAAGTTGGCAATAAAGGTGGAAAGGATGTCTTAAAAACGCTCAAGGCAGATGAAAGCGGTTACACAACGATGGTAAACATGCTCAGGCTGGAAGCTGATGGTTCGGCAGAGTTTATTCTGGCAGATGATTACAGGACAGCTTTTGCAAAGAAGCCGGCCGATCAGGGCACATATGATAAGTTTGTGTTGGAGCTTAATGATAAACTGTATGCGATGCAACAATTGCTGGAGGGGCACTATCTGAGGGTCTTACCGGTAGCGGGCGATAAAAATAACAGCTGGGTGGCTATGCCTTTTAATCCGGTTGGTGATGAGAAGCTTACCAATCCTGTAGCGATGTACTTTTCGAGTGTGCTGGCCGCTCAGCAGTCGGCCGACTGGAGCGGGGTTGATGCTAAATTGAATCATATCTCGGATTTGCAGCAGAAGCATGGTAAAGATGTTGTGCCATCGGCCGCAAAAGTGGAATGGGAGATCCGGTACAATTCCTGGAATCTTTTTCTTAAGGTGATGATCGTATATGCGGTGTTGGGCGCCCTTATTCTTACGCTGGCTTTTGTACGTCTTTTTAAGCAGAACAAGACGCTGGACCGTATGGTGAATGTGCTGCTTGTGTTAATTGCTACCGCTGCCGCACTTCAGGCAATGGGTTTAGGTGTACGTTGGTATATTTCGGGCCACGAACCCTGGAGCAATGGTTATGAGGCGGTATTGTTTATCAGCTGGATCGGTGTTTTATCGGGTATGCTGATGTACCGTAACAGTAATGCCTTTATTCCGGCTGCTGGCTGCTTAATAGCCGTGATTTTGATGGGATTTGCCCATGGCGGTTCCCAGATGAATCCACAGATTACACCCCTGGTTCCGGTATTGAAATCTTACTGGCTTATGATCCATGTGGCCATCATTACTTCGAGTTACGGATTTTTCGGACTAAGCGCTCTACTGGGTACCGTGGTGCTGGTTCTGTTTACCATTAACAACGACAAGATTGCCGGGAAGGTAAGATCGTCGGTAGCCGAATTAACGATCGTTAACGAAATGTCGCTCACAATAGGCATTTTCCTGCTAACGGTAGGCACCTTTCTGGGAGGTATATGGGCTAATGAAAGCTGGGGGCGGTACTGGAGCTGGGACCCGAAAGAGACCTGGGCTTTTATTTCTGTTATCGTTTACGCCTTTGTGCTGCATGTGCGCCTGATTCCAAATATGAGAGGCAAGTATCTGTTTAACCTGTTGTCGCTGGTTAGCTTCTCGACCATCATTATGACTTATTTCGGTGTAAACTATTACCTCACAGGCCTGCATTCTTACGCGCAGGGCGATCCGGTTCCGGTTCCCGCTTGGGTGTATGTTACCTTAGGGGTTGTTTTTGTGCTGGCAGTCGTGTCTTACAACAGATATAGCAAAAGAAAAGCCGCTTAATTAATTAAGCGGCTCTCGTAATATCCTGCCTGGATTATCTTAACAGATTTTTCCAGTTGGTTTTCGCATCGATAATTTCATGCAGGTGGCTGATCTCAATCCGCTGCTGCTCCATGGTATCCCGGTGGCGGATGGTAACGGTATTGTCTTCCAGTGTCTGGTGATCGATAGTTAGGCAGAAAGGCGTGCCGATGGCGTCCTGACGGCGATAGCGCTTACCTATAGCGTCTTTCTCTTCGTAAATACAATTGAAGTCGAACTTAAGGCTGTTCATGATTTCGCGTGCTTTCTCTGGCAAGCCGTCTTTTTTAGTGAGCGGGAAAATCGCAACTTTATAAGGAGCCAGGCAGGGGTGTAACCTGAGCACAGTGCGGCTATCTTTCTTGTCGCCCTCGCTTAGATCTTCTTCATCATAAGCATTGATCATGGTGAGCAGGAACATGCGATCTAAACCGATGGACGTTTCAATAACATATGGGATATAATTACCATATGGCTTGCCTTCCTCGTTCAGGTCGTTATCGAAGTACTGCATCTTTTTACCTGAGTATTCCTGGTGCTGCGACAAGTCGAAGTCGGTACGGCTATGAATACCTTCGACTTCCTTGAAGCCAAAGGGGAATTCAAATTCGATATCCGTAGCCGCGTTGGCATAATGCGCCAGTTTGACGTGGTCGTGATAGCGGTACTTTTCGGGTGAGGTGCCTAAAGCCTGATGCCACTTAAGACGGGCTTCTTTCCAATAGGCAAACCATTTCTGGTCTTCGCCTGGGCGTACAAAGAACTGCATTTCCATTTGTTCGAACTCACGCATACGCATAATAAACTGACGCGCGATCACTTCGTTGCGGAACGCCTTACCGATCTGTGCAATACCGAACGGTATTTTCAAACGCCCGGTTTTCTGAACGTTAAGGAAGTTAACAAAAATGCCCTGTGCGGTTTCAGGTCTGAGGTAGACCTGGTCTGAATCTTCCGACATGGCGCCAAACTGTGTGCTGAACATCAGGTTAAACTGACGGACCTCAGTCCAGTTGCGGGTGCCGCTTACCGGGCAGGCTATCTCGTGTTCTTCAATCAGGGTTTTTAGCAACGGCAGATTTTCCGCTTTAAGTGCGTCGTCCATATCGGCCTGCAGCTTAGCGGCTTTTTCTGTCTTACCGTCTTTTTCGTAGCGCGCTATTTTATCTTCCAGCAGCTGGTCGGCACGATAGCGCTTCTTGGAATCCTTGTTGTCGATCATCGGATCGTTAAAACCATCGACGTGGCCGCTCGCTTTCCACACTTTAGGATGCATGAAGATGGCGGCATCGATTCCAACGATATTCTCGTGCATTTGCACCATGGCTTTCCACCAGTACGTCTTGATGTTATTCTTCAACTCAGCGCCCAGTTGCCCGTAGTCATACACAGCGCTTAAACCGTCATATATTTCACTGCTCTGGAATACGAAACCATATTCTTTGGCATGGGATATTACATTCTTAAATTGCTCGTCGTTAGTCTGTTTTGCCATAATGGTGCAAACTTATAGAAAATATTTAATTTTGGTTCACCTAAAGTCGGCACAGTTGAGCATTAAAGTCAAGGATTTAAGTAAGCATTACGGAAGCCATATAGCGGTAGACAGGATCAGTTTTGAGGCAGCTCCAGGCAGGATACTCGGCTTTTTAGGCCCGAACGGCGCGGGTAAGTCGACCACCATGCGGATGCTTACCTGTTATTTGCAGCCAAGTGCAGGTTCCGCCTCGGTAGGCGGTTATGATACCCGTTTGCAAGGCATGGAAGTAAAAAGGATAGTCGGTTACCTGCCGGAAAATACACCGCTGTATACTGATATGTATGTGAAGGAGTTTCTGCATTTCGTTGCGGATACTTACGGATTAAAACAGGCCAGCCAGAAGGTTTCGGCTATTATACACCGGGTTGGGTTGACTGCCGAGCAGCATAAAAAGATTTATATGTTATCGAAAGGTTACCGACAGCGGGTAGGCCTTGCGCAAGCCCTGATTCACGATCCCAAAGTATTAATTCTGGACGAGCCGACATCCGGACTGGATCCCAATCAGCTTACTGAAATCAGGTCGCTGATAAAAGTACTTGGCGAAAAGAAAACGGTTGTTCTTTCTACGCACATTATGCAAGAGGTAGAGGCGCTGTGCGATGACGTTATTATTATACACCAGGGACGGGTTGTTGCAAACAGTAGTCTCGCTGATCTTAAAAATGCACATCCCTCATCTTCGCTCGAAGACATCTTTAGAAAATTGACTATTTTATGATAATGGTCAAAACGATGGTTTTTGATCAGATACCTAAACGTTTATAAGCGACTTTACATTTTTTGTCGAGAAGTTTGCTTCTGCAAAGTAACTATGGCCAACTTTTTGCATCTCATGTTAAAAATGATTTAACATTTAAATTAAACAAGCATGAAAAAGCTATTTTTATTGACTGCAATTGCAGGTGTATTTGCGTTCTCTGGTGTAAAAGCACAAGATCCAGCGATGTCAGGACCTAAGTTGGGTGTTGGTGTTGAATTTGGTTTTCCAATGGGCGATTTTGGTGATGTGTCTGATTTTGGTGTGGGTGGATCTTTATTGTATCAGCACCCGATTGCCAACAAACTGAACTTTACGGCAAATGCAGGCTACCTGAGCTTTACTGGTAAAGAGGTAACGGTTGCTGGGGTGACTTTTAAACCAGATGCTTCAGGGTTTATCCCGGTTAAGGCTGGTCTGAGATATTTTCTGGCGGAGAACATTTTCGTTAACGGAGAACTAGGTGCGGTTTTCGGCACCCAGGATGGCGCTGGTACCGCGTTTGCATACTCGCCAGGTATAGGTGTTGAGTTTCCGGTTGCTGACAAATCAACTTTGGAATTGTCTGGTCGTTATGAGGGATGGTCTAACGATGGAACATTGTCATTTGTAGGCCTAAGACTGGCCTGGAACTTTGGCCTCTAAGATCTGCAATCTTTAGGTTAACAATTTTTGAGCGGGGTCTTCAGTTGAGGGCCCCGTTTCTTTTTATTGTCTTTGTAATTTAAATGTCAGAATATCGTATATTTGGCCACCATTTAAATTACGCCAATAATGAAAAAGTTATTTAGGGTTCTCGCTTATGTTCTGGCTCTCGCGCTCGTGCTCGTTGGCTGCTTGCTTTGTTATGTTAAATTTGCTTTGCCCAATGTGGGTGAGGCCATAGATCTGAAGGTTGATTCCAGTCCTGAACGGATTGAAAGAGGCCGTTATCTTGCCAATCATGTTACCTTGTGTGTGGACTGCCACTCGCAACGCGACTGGTCTAAGTTTGCCGGTCCGCCTGTGTTAACTTCGCTGGGAAAAGGCGGAGAGAAGTTTGACCACAGCATAGGTTTTCCCGGGTCGGTTTATTCGCCCAATATTACGCCCTTTAACCTGAAGGACTGGACAGATGGAGAGCTCTACAGGGTGATTACCACGGGTGTGACCAAAGAGGGCCGGGCACTGATGAATATCATGCCTTATCCTGCATATGGCAGGATGGACAGGGAAGACATCTATGCAATCATAGCTTATTTGAGAACACTTCCCGCTCAGTCGTCTACTGTTCCGGAAAGGAAACTGGATTTTCCGTTGAACTTTATTGTGAACACCATTCCATCCGAGGCTGTACATCAGAACCGTCCTGCTGAATCAGATACGCCGAAATACGGTGCGTATCTGGTAAGCGCGGCGGCCTGCGTGGATTGTCACACTAAACAGGACAAGGGTGCTAATGTCGAAGGAATGGAGTTTGCCGGAGGAAGGGATTTCGTCATGCCAACCGGCACAGTGTCTTCATCTAACATTACATCAGACCGGGCCACCGGAATTGGCAATTGGACCAAAGCACAGTTCATCGCACGCTTCAAATCCCACTCGCCTTCGAATGTGTCGTCGGACGTAGGGAAGGGGGGCTTTCAGACCGTAATGCCATGGGTAATGTATGCAGGAATGAGGGAGTCGGACCTGGGGGCGATGTATGTCTACCTGAAAACAGTTAAGCCGATCGGTAACCGTGTAACCCGCTTTACCGAGAAAAAATAACGGATTTTTTCTAACTTCGGCAGCATTAACAAAGATGCATGCGCGCAGTTTTTAAACGGGAATTATTCAGTTTACTCCACTCGCTGATGGCTTATATCACCATCGGCGTGTTTCTGCTTGCCCTGGGGTTGTTGCTGTGGCTTTTTCCAGATACATCCATATTGGAATATGGATATGCAGAGCTAACAGGCTTTTTCAGCCTTTCGCCGTTTTTGCTTATGTTTCTTGCTCCGGCGCTAACGATGCGTTCCTTCGCGGAGGAACGAAAGGAGGGAACGTATATCTTGCTGGCTACGCGTCCGCTCACCGACTGGCAGATCATTTTTGGGAAATATCTGGCCTGCTTTGTGCTTTTGCTTTTTGCGCTTGTACCGACATTGGTTTACTTTTATTCTGTTCACCGTCTGGCAATGCCGGAAGGAAATATAGATACTGGTGCTGTAATCGGATCCTATTTCGGGTTGATCCTTCTTGGCGCGTCTTTTATTGCCGTGGGTGTGTTTGCATCGGCAATGACCAAGAACCAGGCGATAGCTTTTGCTGTGTCAGTTTTTATATGTTTTATTGCTTATTCCGGACTTCAGGCTGTGAGTGCTGTCTTTGCACTGCGTCATATGGAAAATCTGTTGCTCAGCCTGAGTGTTAACACGCATTTCGAATCGATGTCGAGAGGTGTGCTGGATACGCGGGATGTGGTCTATTTCTTAAGCTTTATCCTGTTTTTTCTGGGGGGTACCAGGGTGTTACTGGAGGGGCGTAAGTGGTGAACAGATGGTTTAACAGATGGGGTAGATGGCTTATGCTGTCTCTGGTAATTCTTGTGGCTAATGTGGTCTCAAGTTTTGTGTACGCGCGATTCGATCTTACGGAGGAGAAAAGATATACGCTTAGTCAGCAAACCCGGTCGCTCGTCGAAAATATAGATAAGCCCGTAGTGATAACGGTTTTTCTGGACGGGGATCTGCCTTCTGCTTTTAAACGTCTTAGAAATAGTACGAAGGATTTGCTTAAAGACTATCAGGCGTACGGTGGAAGCAGCGTGCAGATCAATTTCGTTGATCCGATAGCCGATCTTACGGTAGCCATGCAGGATTCGGTCATCAACAGCTTGTATGAAGCGGGTATTGAGCCCACTACCCTTAATATTAAGAATGATGCGGGATTTGCACAGAAGACCATTTTTCCGATGGCCCTGATTGAGGCGAATGGCCGACAGATTCCTCTCAAACTGCTTCAAAACCAGGATGCCGTTGGTGGTTATGAGCATAACATCAATAGTTCGATTGAGAATCTCGAATATGCATTCACCTCAGCAATCGAGAAAGTTTTGAGCGACGGTCAACTCAGAATTGGGTTTACGGAAGGAAATGGCGAACTGAGCGACGCCATGCTCGGCGACGCAATGGAGAGCTTATCGGCTCATCTGGAGGTTGGCAGAGTAGATCTGAACACCATCACAAAAGCTGGTCTGGATAAACTCAGTGCTCTTATTGTCGCTAAGCCGCAACAGGAATTTACGGAGGCCCAAAAATATAAATTGAATTATTTTGTGATGAGGGGGGGCAGGGTAGTCTGGTGTATCGATCAGGTGGGTGCCGAACTGGATAGCATGGGAAGGGGGAATGAGCAACTTGCTTTTAACAGGAAGCTGAACCTCGACGACATGCTCTTTTTATATGGTGCACGGGTGAACTATAATTTAATTGCTGATGCCAATTGTGCTGAAATACCGTTAAGCATGGGCGGGAGGGAAGCGGGAATTCAATTGGCGCCCTGGGTATATTATCCGCTTCTTATACCTGATACGGCGAGCAGCCTGGTCAGGAATATCGATGCCGTCAGAGCCGAATTCGCAAGTACTGTGGATACGATAGGTGTGAAAGGTATAACTAAACGTACCCTGCTTTGGAGTTCTGCCTTCAATAAAGTATATGATACGCCGCGATTGTTGTCGCTGCAGTCGGTGGCTGAGCAGCCTGACCCTAAAGATTATTTTAGTGTTCCGAAGCGTGTCGCAGTTCTGCTGGAAGGATCTTTCCCCTCTGTTTTTGCCCACCGTCAGGTACCTTCAGGTATTCGTGAAACGTATGTCGTGCCTGAACGCAGTAAGGCGACTAAAATGATTGTTATTGGGGATGGGGATATCTTTAAAAATCAGGTAAGCAGCAGGGACGGATCTGTTTTTCCTTTAGGATTTGACAGATTTACTGGCCGAAATTTTGGCAATAAAGTGCTTTTGTTAAATATTGTAGATTACCTTACGAGTGATAATGATCTCTTCTCGCTCCGCAATAAGAATGTCAAAATGAGATTGCTTGACAGGGCAAGGCTTCAAAGCGAGAAAATATTGTGGCAGGCCTTAAATATTGGTCTTCCATTACTGATGTTGATATCATTTGCGATTTTTCAACATTACTTGCGTAAGTACAGGTATGCGAGGTAATTTTTATATTTTTGAGACAGACTAAAACAACCATGAGATTCATTGTATCAACATCTACGTTATTAAAACATCTGCAAACGGTGAATGGTGCTTCGAGCACCAGTACGGTTTTGCCAATACTTGAAAACTTTCTGTTTGAAATAAAGGATGGTAATTTAACAATTTCGGCTACCGACCTGCAGACGAGTATGACAACCTCCCTGGCTGTGGAATCTAAGGAGGAAGGTAAGGTGGCAGTTCCTTCCAGGATACTGCTTGATACACTTAAGACGCTTCCTGACCAGCCGATCTCTTTTAACATTGATGACAACTCATTTTCTATTGAAATAAGTGCCGGTGATGGAAAGTATAAATTGAGCGGTGAGAATGGCGATGATTTTCCGAAGATACCGGTTGTTGAAAATGCCTCGTCAGTGAATCTGCCGGCGTCAGTACTTACTGAGGCGATTACAAAGACCATTTTTGCTGTAAGCAACGATGAATTGAGACCGGCCATGACGGGCGTTTACTGCCAGTTATCTGATCAAAATATCACTTTTGTGGCTACCGATGCGCACAAGCTTGTCAGATATCGCCGGAAGGACGGCAAAGCTGATAAGACGTCAGCATTTATTCTGCCTAAGAAAGCGCTTACCTTACTGAAAGCGGCGCTTCCGTCCAGCGATGTGAATGTTTCCGTGGATTATAATGCAACAAGTGCGTTTTTTAAGTTTGAAAATATTAATCTGGTATGTCGTTTAATTGATGAGCGCTATCCGGATTATGAGGCAGTCATTCCTGCTAATAACCCAAATAAACTGGTTATAGACCGTTCCCTGTTTTTAAATACGCTGCGTCGTGTTGTGATATTTGCGAATAAGACAACGCATCAGGTAAGGTTAAAAATAAACGGCAGTGAGTTAAATATATCTTCGGAAGATCTGGATTTCGCAAATGAAGCCCATGAAAGGCTTAGCTGTCAGTATGATGGTGAAGATATGGAAATTGGATTTAATGCCAGATTCCTGATAGAAATGTTAAGTAACTTGAGCGGCGATGAAGTGACCCTGGAGCTGTCTACGCCGAACCGCGCTGGGTTGCTTATTCCTCAAACCAATGACGAAAACGAGGATGTGTTGATGCTGGTAATGCCGGTGATGCTGAATAACTATGGTTAATTTATGTTAAAGAATACGTAATGGCTTGGTTTTTGACCGAGCCATTGTTATGTTTGGTAAACACTTTAATTAACAAATCAACATGAAAAGATTATATTTTTTGAGCCTGTTTAGCCTTGTGTTGCTCATGGGTTCTTGTATCAAAGAAGATCCGCCGGAACCTGTTGGCGAGGCAAAAGTGAGGTTTTTAAATGCTGCTTTGGGCTCTGCGCCTCAGGATATGTACATTAATGGCGGTAAAGTAGCGAATTCTGTAGCTCTTGAATATGGTACTTATTCACCATTTACTACAATTCTTTCAGGAGGAAACTTGTATGAGCTTTCATCTGACGGAAAAACAGCTAGCGCAAGCATAGCATACAGCGGTGTTATTGGTGGCAGTTACACCGTTGTTTTTTTTCAGCTCCTTAAGTCCCAAAGCGACGAATACAGGGCCGGAGTACTGGTGAACGATACAGAGCCGGTTGCGGGAAAAGCTAAGGTGAGATTTGCGCATCTCAACCGTTATCTGGAGCGTCACGTGAAAATACTTGACGAAAACAATCAGGTTTTGACAGAGGGCAATGGTTTGGAATTTGCACAGACCTCAAAGTATTTTGTTGTGGAACCGGGAATGAGGTTTACTGCAACTGCAACAGACGTTACCGATTCACCTGTAATTGATCTGGATTTGCAAGCAGGAAAAAATTATACGGTTTGGCTGGACGGCGAGACGGGTATGCAATTGCGAAGTCATAAAGTGATCGATAATTAGATTTTCGTGATCTGAAAATAAAAATATCATGGTTATTGCCATGATATTTTTATTTTTGGGCTTAATTTATTCGTCTTGGAAGTATTTAATTGGTTAGTAGATTTCCTGTTGCATATCGATACGCATCTGGAAGAAATCGTCAGAAATTATCAGCATTGGACGTACGCTATTCTGTTCCTTATTATTTTTGCTGAAACCGGTTTTGTAGTTACACCGTTCCTTCCGGGAGACTCGCTGTTATTTGCGATGGGAGCCCTTATTGCAGGAGGAAATACAGGCTTAAGCATCTGGGTTATGATGCTGCTGCTTATTGCTGCTGCGATACTAGGCAACACTTTAAATTACAAACTCGGTGGATTACTCGGAATTAAAGTTTTTAAAGAAAAGAATCGCATACTGAAGCTGGAGTACTATAATCAATCGCACCTTTTCTTTGAGAAGCACGGCGGAAAAGCCATCATCTTTAGCCGCTTCTTGCCGATTTTTAGAACTATAGCACCCTTTGTTGCGGGCGTTGCAAAGATGCCTTTCGCCAGATTTACGTTTTTCAACATTATAGGAGGAGTGGCCTGGATCGTAAGCTTGCTCATGGCTGGCTATCTGCTTGGTCAGATACCCGTAGTGAAAAAGAACTTCGATCTGGTTATCGTTGTAATTGCCGTCGTGACCTTCTTCCCTGCTATTTTTGCTGCCATAAAGGCTAAGCTTAAAAAGAAGCCGGCTACGGACAACGCAGATATTCCGGTTAGTTAAAAGTTATTTAGCGTCGGCTGACCTGCATCTACCCATGCGGAATACCAGAAACTTCCGATAGAGAGCATGGAAGCTCGCATTTGCAGCTCCACCATGTGGTTCATCTCTAGCTCATAGGCTTTGGCATAGGCTTTTGAATATTGCTTTAGCAGCTTGTTGTTTCTTTTGGAAAAACCGTATTTTTTATGTGCAGGAAAACTCGCGCTTACCTTTGCTTCACTGGACAGGACACATGCAAGAAGTGAATGTGAGTGGGCAATGACACGCCAGGCTTCCGTTAATGGATTTTCAATATATTTCGCTCTTCCAACCATGAAATTATAATTGCCTGCGAAAAGTTCCGGCAGCCTGCTTTCCCAGAAGGCATGAATGCCGACCTGATTGGTGAGTTGGCCGTCGTGATTGCTGCTGGTGTGCAATGGTACGTGTGCGTCTGCAACATAGTGGCCCAGATAAGCAGAATAGGTGAGTATCTTCATCGAATCACGTTCTTTAAAAGCATCCACCAGTTTATAATAGCTTTTTTCGATCTGCCAGGGTAAAATGCCCTGCTTATGTAAGGTAGATTGCCCGTATCGCGTAATGGCATCATTCCATTTGCGCGGTATACTGTCGATGTTTTTCTCGTATAGTTCCACGTCAAGATAATGCCTTGGCGCCTCTGCCGTATCAGCGTATCGCCTTTTATCGGCATCTACGGCATGATCGGAGAGGTAGGATACATTGTTTTTATAAAAGCGGAGCATTCCTGACGGAAGCGTATATATCGCCTTTCTGTTAATTTCCATATGGGCAAAAAACCCCCAGGAACTGCACAGCATGACAGTAACGACGGCTGTCGCCCAGATGACAAATCTCATTCTATACTTTTGCCCTTCATGGCTGAAGATACAGCTATATCCATCACACGTTCGGCAAATGGGCGGGTAAATTCATTGAGCTCATCTGCTTTCTTAAGAATATCGTCTTTCTGACCCTGACCTAAAGCCGTTTTTAATGAGAGGATATGGCTTCTTGTATCGGCGATCTCTTCAGGTGAAAGATATTCGCCGTGCTTTTCTAAAAACCGTTCAGCCGTATAAACAAGTTGTTCTCCTTCGCTTCTTGCTTCTATGAGCATACGCTGGGTGACGTCTGCTTCGGCATGGGTAATGCTATCGATCAGCATTTGTTCCACCGTTTCGTCTGTAAGACCATAACTCGGCTTGATGTCAACCTCCTGCTTTACACCCGAACGAAGTTCGATGGCTTGAACCGTTAAGATCCCGTCGGCATTGAGCAGAAAATTAATATCAACTTTCGGTAAACCTGCAGGCATAGCGGGTATCCCTTTCAAATCAAATTCAGCCAGTTTACGGTTTTCGTTTACCAGATCACGTTCACCCTGAAAAACCGATATCTTCATGTTTACCTGTCCGTCAACGGACGTCGTGTACTGCCGGCCAGCTTTGGTGGGTACTTTCGAGTTTCGTGGGATGATCACATCCATAAGTCCGCCAACCGTTTCTATGCCAAGAGACAGCGGCGTAACATCAAGTAAGAGGATATCAGACCGGTTACCCGCCAGAATGTCTGCCTGTATGGCTGCCCCGAGCGCAACCACCTCATCGGGGTTTAGCTGATCGTGCGGTTTCTTTTTGAAAAAGCTCTCCACTTCTTGTCTTACATAAGGCATACGGGTAGATCCTCCAACCAAAACAACCTCATCAATATTTTCAATTTCCCGTTTCGCATCAGCAAGCGCATGTTTGCATGAGGTTATCGTTTCAGCAACTTTATCCGCAATCAGGTCTTCAAAGGTTTGTTTGTCAAGCGTACACCAGATATCTCCCAATTGCTCATTAAAAAGATTTTGTGTAGAAAGCGCCTTTTTAGCGGCTTCAGCCTTGAGTCGAAGCGACTGCATAAGCGCGGTATCCGTTGCGACAACTTCGCTATTTAGTTGATTCTTTTCGATCCAGTAATGTACGATAGCACGGTCAAAGTCGTCTCCCCCAAGGTAAGTATTCCCATTGGTGGCAAGAACTTCAAATATGCCGTTTTGGATAGACAGTATAGAAACGTCGAATGTTCCTCCGCCGAGGTCATATACAGCGATAGTTTTCTGTTCGCTGGGGTCCAGGCCAAGTCCATACGCCAGGCTAGCCGCTGTTGGTTCGTTAACAATTCTCAAAACATCAAGGCCCGCAAGCTTACCGGCATCCCGGGTGGCTTGACGCTGACTGTCGTTAAAATACGCAGGAACAGTGATCACTGCCCGGTTCACGGGAGTCTTTAGTGCATGCTCTGCTCTTGCCTTAAGTTCCTTGAGTATTTGAGCAGAAAGCTCTACTGGGGTGTAAAATTTGTCGCCCGCCTTGATCCTGACCATGGAGTCAGTTTCATCGTCAATTATTTTGTAGGAAAAAGTATCCTGATGGTCAACAACATCCCGATAAGCTCTTCCCAACAACCGCTTAACTGAAAATATCGTATTCGCAGGGTCGGAGACGAGAAATTCTTTAGCCTCATTTCCGACCAGTGCTTCCCCATTTTCATTGAAATGGACAACTGACGGTACCAGTACACCCTTCCCGGTATCATTGATCACCTGGGGTTTTTTTTCGGGGTTGATGAAGGCTACCAGACTGTTGGTTGTTCCCAGATCAATTCCAACGATAATCTCTTCCTGCTGTATAGAGCCTGTTGCCAGGTTAATGGATATCTTTGCCATAGGGCAAATTTACAAATCTTTTTTATGGATATTGTAAAGCCAAAGTACTATATCCTGGTAGCTGTCGGTGCCTTTTTTTTGGTTGTTCAGCTTAAGAAAGCGGTCGAACGCGACATCCATATAAGCAAACATCCCGCTGTTGTACTGACGCCAAAAGTTACGGTCTTTCTCGAGATTTTTGATGGTTTTCGGGTTTATTGTCTGATAGATTTTTTCATAGTCTTCAGGCGATTTGATCCTGATTTCAAACAGGATGCTTTTGAGCATAGCGTATGCAGCCGAGTAGCGAAAATTATCATCCGTGCTGTTGACCGCTGCGAGGTAACCAACCAGGTTGGCTTCGTCTTCTCGGCCTATGCCCAATTGGTGAGCGATTTCATGGCAGGTTACGAAGGGTAGAGATACTGACGGCAGGCGCATGTTTACATTAGCCTCTCCAGAAAGCGGATTGTAATAGCCTTCAATCCCCGCCCGCGTAATCAGGTAACTGTTCAGCACGGGCTTCACCGAAGGCTGGTTGTATCGAAAGAGCGGATATTGATTTTCCAGTCTCCGGTAGGCTGCACTAGCGATGTCGCGAAGTTCATTGATATTGTAGCGCCTGTTTTCGACGTGATCCAGACTATTCAGCCTCCCGATAAAAAACGATCCGAGTTGCACAAGCTGCGCGGTTGTGTATTTGTCGTTGGTGATGCCTAATTGCTTGTGTATCTGGGGGCGCGAATAGTTTAGTCCCCACAATAGCTTAAATAGGAGATAAAGTATTAACAAGAAGCTGGCAGTCTGTATAAAGAGCAACTTAAACTCAGGGCGACCTACGCCACCAGACTTTAATCGGATACAAAAGCGGACTAGCTGCCGGATAATATAAATAACGAGTGATACATACAACAAATCGCCGATAGCGAATGGTAGCATACTGCTGATCGTACGCTGGAGAATTGCAGTAAGCTGATAAAGGCCACGTGAATACAGCACCTCAACCGTAATATCGCTATAGCCCAATATATATACGATAATAGACGCCAGCATCAGCCAGAGAAGCTTTCTTAAGGCGGGGCTGGCGGCGACATACATTACCTGTTGAAGTTTAATCGCTTTCCGGTTTGGTTGGTCATAAACTTACCCTTATGGTATGCGAGTACGCCGGATACCAAAGTGTGCGTAATCTCCGATTGAAAGATCTGCCCCTCGAAAGGCGACCAACCGCACTTGTAAAGCACGTTTGCACGCGTCACCTTGACCGGGTCATTCAAATTTACGAGCACCAAATCTGCCCAATAGCCCTCACGGATATAGCCGCGCCTGTCAATGTTAAAGCATGTTGCCACATTGTGTGCGGTCTTTTCTGCGATCTGTGCCAGACTAATTCTTCCCTGATGATACATTTCCAGTAAGGCTGAGAGCGCATGCTGAACCAATGGGCCGCCGGAAGGAGCCTGTAAGTAAGGTTGCTCTTTTTCTGCAATAGTATGTGGGGCATGGTCTGTAGCAATCACATCGATATAACCATCAAGGACACCTTGCAAAATACCTTTTTTATCGGATTCCGTTTTAACGGCCGGATTCCATTTGATCCAGTTGCCTTTAGTTGCATAGTCACGGTCGTCAAACCACAGGTGATGTATACAGGCCTCTGCTGTAATCTTCTTAGCTGCAAGGCCAACGGAATTGTCGAACAGGCCAACCTCCCTGGCCGTTGAAATATGAAGAATATGAAGCCTCGTGTTATATTTTTTTGCAAGTTCTACAGCTAATGAAGACGATTTATAGCAAGCCTCTGCGCTTCGGATAAGCGGATGCATATCGATTGAAATGTTCTCGCCATAGTCCGCTTTGAACCGGGCCATATTAGCTCTGATAGTCGCCTCATCTTCGCAGTGGGTGGCCACGAGCATCGGTGCGTGTTTAAATATATTCTCTAACACGGTTTCATTGTCCACAAGCATATTACCCGTAGACGATCCCATGAACACTTTAATGCCGCATACATTCGCAGGGTCTGTTTTAAGTACTTCTTCCAGATTGTCGTTCGAAGCACCCATAAAGAAGGAATAGTTTGCCAGTGACACTTCTGACGCGATAGCATATTTATCGGCAAGCAGTGATTGGGTCAAGGTATTAGGTACGGTGTTGGGCATTTCCATGTAGGATGTAATCCCTCCGGCAACTGCAGCCATACTTTCTGTAAAGATGTCAGCTTTATGAGTTAGCCCCGGCTCCCTGAAATGCACCTGATCGTCAATCATCCCGGGGAAAAGATATAAGCCATCAGCGTTGATTTCCTGGTCTGCCTGTTCCCCTATGGAACTTGCGATCTTGTGTATAAAACCGTCGCGAATTAATACATCTGCAACAATGATCTGGCCTTCATTTACAATTGAAGCCCCTTTTATCAGGATGGTGTTCATGCTGTCAAACTTAGAAAATAAGCTGAGGTTTTCAAAGGGCATGAGGCAGCCGGTAAAAAAATGCCTAAGTTTGCAGAATGCCTAAAGAATTTGAAGAATTCAACCTGAACAGACAAATATTGAATGCCGTAGCTGATGCCGGGTTTACCACCGCAACGCCCATTCAGGAAAAGGCAATTGCACCTGTACTATCGGGTCAGGACCTCTTCGGAATAGCTGAAACAGGGACCGGGAAAACAGCGGCGTACCTGCTGCCTATGATCATGAAACTTAAATATGCACAGGGTGATGCGCCGAGAGCCTTAGTTCTGGCTCCAACGCGTGAGCTGGCCATGCAGATTACCGAACATACCAGGCTTTTCGCAAAGTATACCGACCTCCGGACAGTGGTGTTATACGGGGGGCTGGGGCCAAAAACCCAGATTGAACAGCTTGGTAAAGGCGTAGATATTCTGGTTTCGACGCCAGGCCGTTTTCTGGACTTATACCTGGCAGGGCATATCAATCCGCAGTACCTGAAGTTCCTTGTGCTGGACGAGGCGGATAAAATGATGGATATGGGCTTTATCGGTTCGATACATCGCATACTTGAGGTTGTACCCCGCAAGCGGCAAAACCTGCTTTTCTCTGCAACCATGAGTGATCTGGTCCAGAAGATAGCTGGGGATTTTTTGAAGCATCCCACAATTGTTGAAGTTGCCCAGCAGGCCACGCCGGCGTCGACCGTTACACAGGTCTTGTACGAGGTGCCTAATTTCAAGACGAAGATCAACCTGCTTCGTTATCTGATGGAAGATGATGAGGATTTTAAACGGGTGATCATTTTTTGTAAGACGAAAACGGTGGCCGACAATATTTTCAGCTTTATCGAACGGCGGTTTGGCGCTGAGGCTGTGCGCGTGATCCACGCGAACAAAGGGCAAAACACACGTATCAATTCAATCAATGATTTCAAGGAGGGGAACATCAGGGTGCTGGTTGCTACCGATGTTGCGGCCAGGGGGATTGATGTTTCAGAGGTGAGCCATGTGATCAACTTCGATGTGCCTATCATTATCGAAGATTATGTGCACCGTATCGGTCGCACAGGAAGGGCTTTCGCCAAAGGCGATGCGCTGACCTTCTGTACGCCTGCCGAAAAATATTACATTGAAAAAATACAGAAACTGATCAGGCAGCAAATTCCTCTTGTACCTTTGCCCCAAGGCCTGTTTATTGAAGAAACCCCGTATGAGGAGAAGCAGGCTATGGCCAGAGCTATAGATGATCAGAAGCGTAAGGAGAATCCAGATTTTAAAGGAGCCTTCCACGAAAAGAAGAATGCTGCAGCCATTGCTGCCGCTGCCCGCAAGAAATCGTCAAAGGTTCCGCCCTGGAAGAAGAAGAAATTTAAAAAATAGGTTGCATGAAAGTCAGGCTCACCCCGTTAAACATCGTCACTGCGCTCTGCCTTGTAACGGCGGGCTGGCTGTTGCTGAAGGGCGGAGAACAGCAGTCGGAGCATATAGATATTTCGTGGACGATAGCGGCGCTGGCAATTCTGTCGGCCTTCGTCTCGTTTCTGTCCGACCAGGCCTTCAGAAAGTTTGTTCCTTCGCTTAGAAAGCTCTGGCTGCTGGAAGGCGTACTCATCCTATTTGTAATTATTGTTGTATTTATTGTAAAAGCTAGTATAAGTTAATGAAACAAGCAGAAATTAAGATTACAGTTGAGTTGGACGACAACAACGTTCCGGAAAATATCCTATGGGAATCGACAGATGCACAGACCCAGGAAAAGGTTGCCGTTAAATCGATGATGCTGGCCCTGTGGGACCACAATTACAAGAACTCCATGCGCATTGACCTTTGGACCAAAGATATGCCTGTAGATGAAATGAAGCGTTTTTTTTATGAGACCTTGCAAACTATGGGCGATAGCTTTCTGAAAGCAACGGGAGAAAAGCTAATCATTGAGGATTTGCGCGACTATTGTGCGCATTTCGCGGACAAAATGGGTATCAACACCAGAGGGTAAAAGCAATGAGAACGCAGGCAATTATCGGATCAGCATTGATGGCGGCGGGTGGCATGAGTCCGCTTATGCGTATTCCAATTACAGGCAACTGGAATTACTTTGACATCGACATGCGGTTGGCCGTAATCTTCTATATTTTCGTTGCGCTCGGATTTGCCGGCGCGTTTTTGGCGAAGCCGTTTTTAGTCCGCTTCGCGGGAGTTGCGGCAATCATCCTGGCGCTGATCACGCTTGCGGGAATTTATTTTCAAGCTCAGGACTCGTTCAGCTTTCTTCACTTTAAAAAGCTGGTGAACCTGGCCGCGGGCATGGTAAAATACAAATGGGGCTGGTACATCATTTTTGCCGGGGCTTTTGTGCTTGCAACAGTGAGACGGCGAAAAGTGCCCACCAGTCAGGTTACAACCGGTGCTTAAAGAGATAAAATATCTGATTATGAAGGAGGCGCTGCTGGAATGGCGCTCCAGATATGCCCTCAATGGAGTATTGCTGTATGTCGTATCTACCGTATTTGTCTGCTTTCTCTCCTTTGTCAGACCAGCGCCGCTCACCTGGAACGCGCTTTTTTGGATTATTATGCTTTTCGCATCTATTAACGCTATCTCTAAAAGCTTCCTGCAGGAAAGCAGGGGGCGGCAATTGTACATCTACACTATGGCCAGTCCTCTTGCGCTTATTATATCAAAAACGTTGTACAATGTTTTGCTGATGTCGGCACTTACCGTCATAGCCTTATTGTTTTATATGCTTGTGTTTGACTATGTGCCTCGTGATCTTGGACTCTATCTCCTGGCAGCATTGCTGGGCAGCATGAGTTTCTCTACCATCTTCACAATGATATCGGCCATTGCCTCCAAAGCCGGCAATGGTGGTATGCTCATGGCGATACTTAGTTTTCCCGTCGTTATTCCGGTTATCGTTTTGCTGATCAAGCTTACGAAGAACGCAATAGATGGGCTCGATCGCAGTGTGAGCACGGATGAGATCGGTCTGTTAATGATCATCAATGGCTTAGTCTGCGCTGTTACTTTGTTGTTATTTCCTTACCTTTGGCGCGACTGAAAAGAATATTCGCAGAATATATGACTAGCAATTGGTGGAAAATATTAGGTGCCGTACTCGTCGTCTACTCAACGGTCGGCGGTTTATTATCTGACGTTCCGCAACTGCCGATTTTGCACGAAAGTATCAGAAACCTCTATTTTCACGTTCCTATGTGGTTTGGTATGATTGTACTTTTCAGTATTTCCGTCTTCCACAGCGTGAAGTATCTGAGGACAAACAACTCAGTTGACGATATTAAAGCGGTCGAAGCTGTCAATGTAGGCGTAGTGTACGGTGTTCTGGGGATTGTGACGGGCGCTATCTGGGCCAGGTTTACCTGGGGTCAGGCATGGAGTTTTGATGTCAAACAAAATTTCGCAGCTATCGCCTTGTTATTGTATTTCGCTTACCTGGTGTTGCGCAATGCGATTGATGAAGAACAGAAGCGTGCAAAAATTGCTTCAGTCTATAACGTCTTTGCGTTTCCCATTATGGTCGTGCTTTTGTTTGTACTGCCGCGTCTCTCTGATTCATTGCACCCTGGAAATGGAGGCAACCCCGGGTTTAATGCCTATGACCTTGACAGCAGGATGCGATTGATCTTTTATCCTGCCTGCGTGGGTTGGATACTAATTGGCTGCTGGATTTACAGCATTCTTTACCGGCTCCGTCTTTTGGAGAAAAAAAACCTTCAGTATGATAAATAACCTATGTTTCACACTTTCAGAAAGTGTATATGCTTCAGGCAAGATCTATGTTGTTGTAGCCTGCATTGTGCTTATTCTGGCAGGATTACTGCTTTATCTGTTTTCCATAGAAAAAAGATTAAAAAAAATCGAGCGGAATTCTTCGTTAAAAAGTTGACCAAAAGCGCCTGTAGGCTGTGTTTTTGATGTTTTTCCGGCCTAGTGTTTCAGTTACACTAAGTGTTTTGATACTTGTTTTAATCGTTTTTTTTTAGGCAATTTTGCACGCATACCGAATAGGAACTTATTTCAAATTCATAAAAAACAATGGCTAATACAGCAAACGAAACCAATTTTTTTGCAGACGTATGCAAGAACTTTGACAGTGCAGCACAATTTACCTCGCATCCGGAAGGATTGTTAAACCAAATTAAGGCTTGTAACAGCGTGTACCGTTTCCAGTTCCCAATCCGCAGGGGCAACGGTTTCGAGGTTATCGACGCCTGGCGCGTAGAGCATTCACAGCACATGAACCCAACAAAAGGAGGGATCCGCTACAGCGATATGGTGAATGAGGATGAAGTGATGGCTCTTGCGGCTCTAATGACCTATAAGTGCGCGATCGTTAATGTTCCCTTTGGTGGTGCGAAGGGTGGCATTGCTATAAACACCAAGAATTATACTGTTGCCGAACTCGAAACGATAACAAGACGCTATACTACCGAACTAATCAAGAAGAACTTTATCGGGCCTGGTATTGATGTCCCAGCGCCTGACTATGGCTCTGGAGAACGTGAAATGAGCTGGATTGCCGATACGTATATGACCATGCACCCGGGTCAGTTGGACGCCCTAGGTTGCGTGACAGGGAAGCCGATAGCATTGCACGGTATCCGGGGGCGTAAGGAAGCTACCGGAAGGGGTGTTGCCTATGCGGTAAGGGAGTGCGTTAACGTTGCTGAAGACATGGAGAAGATCGGTTTAACCGCTGGGCTGGGCAACAAGCGAGTCATCGTCCAAGGTTTGGGAAATGTGGGGTACCATTCAGCGAAATTTCTTGCAGAATTTGGGGCGACCATAGTAGGGATATGCGAATTTGAGGGTGCTATTTACAATGCAAATGGCTTGAATATTGACGAAGTATTCGCTCATCGCAAGAATACAGGATCAATCCTGGGTTTCCCTGGGGCAACTGATTTCAAGAATTCCATGGAAGGACTCGAACAGCCATGCGATATACTGGTTCCTGCAGCACTCGAAAATCAGATAACCGAGACAAATATCAGAAATATTAAAGCCAAAATTATCGCAGAAGGGGCTAACGGGCCGACGACTCCGGAGGCTGAAGCCATATTCACAGAGATGGGTGGAATAATCATCCCGGACATGTATTGCAATGCGGGTGGTGTTACTGTTTCCTATTTTGAATGGTTAAAGAATCTCTCGCACGTGGCTTTTGGTCGTATGGAGAACCGTTATGCCGAAAATTCAAATGCTAACCTCATCAATACACTCGAAAGTTTAACTGGCAAGCAAATTCCAGCGGAACACAGGGTCATGATTGTGAAGGGTGCTTCGGAACTGGAACTTGTAAACTCCGGCCTGGAAGATACCATGATCCACTCGTACCATGAGATCAGGGAGAATCTGATCACAAAGCCGGGCGTACAGACCCTTAGAACTGCTGCCTTTGTTGGCGCTATCGACAAAATTGCCGTGTCTTATATGAGCCTGGGTATCTGGCCATAATCTGCACGCATCAAATATACTGCAAACGCCTGAAGAGAAAACCTTCAGGCGTTTCTTTTGTAGGGTGGTGAGATATTTCATTCTTTGTCAGAGAACTATCAATATATGACTGCAGCGGGCAATTGGATCCTTGCAATGTATCCGGGGCACTTATATTTTTTATCTTTGTATGGGTTCTATAAACTTTTAGTACAACATGAGGAAAAGTGCCATTATTGGTTTAATAACGATAGCAATCTGTGTGGGTTTTCTTGTTAGTCTGAATGCAGATACCAGTACCTATTCTACGTTTACAGAAGCTGCCAAAGATTCCAGAGAGTTTCATGTTATGGGATATTGGGAAAAAAGCAGAGGCACCTATTACGATGCACGGAAAGATGCCAATCACTTTGCTTTTTACATGAGAGATGAAAAGGGTAAAATAAACAAAGTGGTATATAAAGGAACCAAACCGCAAGACTTTGAACGCTCCGAAAAGCTTGTTCTAATTGGCGAGATGAAGGAAGGCACATTTTACGCTTCAAAAATATTGATGAAATGTCCATCTAAATATAACGACGACCTTGTCGAGGTTAAGCAGGATGGTACAGTAGAGAAAAGTAATTAATGGATTTACAATTTATTGGAGAAAACCTCCTTCCCGGTAAAATCGGCCAGTTTTTTATTGTGCTTGCCTTTGGTGCCGCTTTGCTTTCCTCCATCGCTTATTGTTTTGCCACGCGTAGTAAGGATTCTGGCGATCACTCATGGACTGTAATCGGCCGGGTTTCCTTTATGATCAACTGGGTAAGTGTTATCGGTATCGGTATCACCTTGTTCTATCTTATCCTGAACCATAACAATGAGTATTATTATGTGTATTCCCATTCTTCAAAAGAATTGCCGGTATACTATATCGTATCTGCATTTTGGGAAGGGCAGGAGGGCAGTTTTTGGTTATGGGCCTTCTGGCAGTCGCTCCTCGGAGTTATACTGATCCGGAAAGCAAGGTCCTGGGAAAATGGAGTCATGATGGTGGTTGCTCTGTCGCAGGTATTTCTATGTTCCATGCTTCTGGGCGTTGACATATTCGGTGAAAGAATAGGCAGCTCACCTTTTATACTGTTAAGAGAAGCGGTAAACCTTCGTGAAATGGCTCCAGTAGTGTTCGCTGACACGGAGAATTATAAGAACTACCTTAAGTTTATCACAGATGGACGTGGTCTGAACCCTCTGTTGCAAAATTATTGGATGGTTATACATCCGCCCACCTTATTCCTGGGGTTTGCAAGCATGGTAGTGCCTTTTTCTTATGCGATAGCCGCGCTTTGGCAAAAGAGATATACCGAATGGATAAAGCCAGCTATGCCCTGGGCGCTTTTTGCTGTGATGATATTAGGTGCGGGTATTATCATGGGATCCTTTTGGGCCTATGAAGCGCTCAACTTTGGCGGTTTCTGGGCTTGGGACCCGGTAGAGAATGCATCATTGATTCCATGGCTTACGCTGATTGCCGGTGTTCATGTCATGATTGTTTTTAAAAATACCGGTCACGCCTATTTCACCGCGATTGCATTGGTATTGCTGAGCTTTGTGCTTGTGTTATATGCTTCGTTTTTAACAAGAAGCGGTATTTTGGGAGATACCTCGGTACACTCATTCACCGATCTCGGAATGTTTGGTCACCTGATTCTTTACAACCTGCTGTTTCTCCTTATTCCCGCGGGACTTCTTGTGGTCAGATGGAAAGAGCTTCCGATTACCAATAAAGACGAGGAGACTTATTCTCGGGAATTCTGGATGTTTATTGGCGCACTTGTTATTACCGTCGCCTGTATCCAGGTGATTTTTACGACTTCGGTACCGATTTTTAACGCGGCATTCGGTACCAACTTCGCCCCGCCTATCGATGCTGTAAAATACTACAATCAGCGACAGGCTCCCTTTGCGGTGCTCATCACCCTGATATCCGGTTTTTCCCAGTTCATGAGATATAAGCGGACGGATGCACGCAGGTTTTTCAGCGGGCTTATCGCCTCTCTGGTGTTCTCAGCGATTGTGACGGCTGCGTTCGTATACATAGCTGGCATCTACAACAACTTCATGTACATTCTATTAGCATTCAGCTGCATTTTTGCCATATTGTCTAATGGTACAATACTCCGACAGGTCTTTGGTGGAAAGCGCAAGCTAGCTGGCGCAGCTGTCGCGCATATCGGGTTTGCAATGCTTCTGTTGGGAGCACTTGTTGCTGCGGCTACCAATAAGCCTATTTCTCTAAACGCATCTAACTTCATTCCTGTGAAGGATTTCGAGAAGGTGGAGAAACCGGGAGAAAACATTGTCTTGTATAAAAATGAGCCTAAAAAGATGGGTAAGTATACGGTGACATATGTTAGCGATACTGTTATTGCACCTAATACATTTTATAAGTTAAACTTTAAGGTCTATGATGAGCGTACCGGTGAGCTGAAGGAAGACTTCGATCTTAACCCGCAAATCCAAGCCAATGAGAAAATGGGTTTGATTCCATCGCCAGACACGAAGCACTATCTTACCTATGATATTTATACGCATGTAACGAGTGCCCCTGCGGAACAGGAAGAACATGCCGACCATGAAGGACGCAGCGAGGAAGATAATTATAAGGCACCGCGGATTGTAAATGTTAATATTGGTGACACCATACACACAGCAAGTGGAGTGATCACCGTAAAGGGAGTAAACAGCAGTCCGGAAGCTAAGGATTTAAAACTCGCTGCAGGAGATTTGGCTGTGGGCCTTCCGCTAGAGGTAGATGTGAACGGGCGCGTGTATAAGGCCGAACCTATCTACTTGATTAAAGGCAACAATATATTCGATTTTGCACGTAATATTGATGATCTTGGATTGAGGTTCCGTTTTACCAAAATACTTCCAGAAGAAGGAAAGATGGAGCTGCAGATATTCGAAAAGCCGCAACAGGCTAAAGACTGGGTGGTTTTCAAATCAATAGAGTTCCCGTTTATAAACCTTTACTGGCTGGGAACGATCATCATGGTTGTGGGATTTATGATCTCTATATTCAGACGGCAAAAGGAGGTTGGCACTGTCCGATGAGAGTGGTGTGTATAGGATCAGGGAACGTTGCTACTCACTTGGCAAGGGCCTTCAAGACTGCAGGCAATGAAATAGTCCAGGTATGGAGCAGGAGCGCCAGTCATGCTTCTGAGTTGGCATGTATTGTAGGCGCCGAAGTGCTTGAAAATCTTGATGAAGTTGAAGATGCCGCAGACCTGTATCTAATAGCAGTTAAAGATGATGCCATCCCTGAAGTAGCCGAAACACTTGTCGGCGTACAAGGCGTTGTGGTTCATACTTCGGGCGCTACGAATGTCGACATATTGGCAGGGCACGCCCGATATGGTGTTTTTTATCCTCTGCAAACATTCTCAATACAAAAAGAAGTAGACTTTGCTGAAGTACCATTATGTGTGGAAGCCGCGGATGAGGAAACTTTGCGTTTTTTGAGTGGTTTGGGCGCGGAGTTTGGCAGTCAGGTATATCATATCGATTCTGAGAAAAGGAGGGCACTTCATTTGGCAGCAGCGTTCGCATGTAATTTTGTAAATCACCTCTACAGGTTGAGTCATACGATTCTTGAAAAACATCAAATGAGTTTTGATATGATCAGGCCGCTTATCAGAGAAACCGCACATAAAGTGCAGGCTGATTTACCAGAAAACGTGCAGACTGGTCCGGCGGTACGTAATGATAAGCGATCGATGGATGCCCATCTGGAGATGCTGAGTAGCGACCCACAACTGTCTAATATTTACCAGATTTTGAGCAATAGCATTAAAAAAACGCAACATTAGTTATTAATGCAGTTTTTGCTCCGTATTTTTGATAACAAATTATGAGTATTTATAAACTAAAAATAAACTTTGAAGAGGCAGGGAAGGAGCCGGTAGAGCTGCCCATAGCAGGTGGGGAGTCTGTGCTTGATGCCTGTCTGGATAACGGAATAGAACTCCAGCATAATTGCGGAGGCGTATGCGGATGCAGCACCTGTCATGTCTATGTGCTCCGGGGTATGGATAATATCCAGGAAATATCTGACAAAGAAGAGGACTTCATTGACCGCGCCGTTCGGCCCAGAATTACCTCTCGGTTGGGTTGCCAGTGTGTCGTTATAGATGGAGACATTGAGGTCACTATACCTGACCAATCAGAATTTTTAGGCCATTAACATTAGCACCATATATTATGCAGGAGAAATTTGCTTTACCTATCTACTGGAACGACTACGAAGACATCGCTCAGGAATTGTACGAAAAGTTCGGTGACGAATTCAATGAGGCGAAAATTTACCGTGTGAGGTTTACCGAATTGCTTGACTGGGTACTAGAACTTCCGAATTTTAAAGGCACAAGGGAAGAGAGTAACGAAGGGCATCTGGAACAAATTCAATCAGCCTGGGTGTATGAATGGAGAGACAATCAGGACTGATGTTTCTGCAAAAACTCGATGCGATCAAGACGCTGATCTTTGATGTAGACGGTGTACTCACAAACGGTGATATCATCGCTTCCGAAACGGGGGAATATTTACGTACTTTTAACATCAAAGATGGCTACGCATTACAGCTTGCCGTAAAACGCGGTTTCCTGATTGCCGTGATATCTGGCGGATACGGTGCAGCGATGAGACGACGCTTTGATGGTTTGGGTATACAAGAGATATTTCTAGGCGTGTCCGACAAAGTATCTGTATTAAAGGATATCATCTCGAGACATCATTTATCTGCCGCTGAAATATTGTATATGGGAGATGATATTCCAGATTATCAGGTCATGCAAATGGTTGGTCTTCCTGTATGTCCGGCCGACGCAGCCGTGGAAATAAAGGCTATCTCTCAATATATTTCCCCCTGTAATGGCGGGAAAGCAGCAGTTCGCGACGTCGTTGAAAAGGTAATGCGGGTGCAAAACAAATGGTTTGATGAAAACCCTTCCGCAAACGATTCCGCGAAATAAAGAAGATTGTAACAATTAAGTTGCTCAATGACGTTAAACTAACATAGCAGCAACGGCTCTAACTGCTACAAACATTAAAACGACATGAAAAAATTATTAGTGATCTGTGGACTGTTATTCGCGGTAGTAGCGTCCTCACAAGCTCAGGAAGGCCAACGCCGTGGCCGCATGGGGGGTACACCGGAAGAGCGGGCAAAAAGACAAACAGAGATGTTGTCTGAGCGATTGAAACTTTCAGATGAGCAAAAGGCAAAAGTTAACGCGTTGTATCTGGAACAAGGAAAGAAAATGGTAAAATTACGCGACTCATTGGGAGACAATCGTGAAGGTTTTATGGGTGTAATGATGAAAGCAAATGAAGAAACAAACAAAAAAATCACTGCCGTATTAACCGATGATCAGAAAAAGTCATTTACTGCATTGCAGGAGGAGCGGAGAGAGGCTATTCGGAAACGTCAGCAAGAGAATCAACGTTAGAAATTATTTGAATAACGAATAAAAAACAAAGCGGCTTAAGCCGCTTTTGTTATTTTTGCGATATACCCAAAGCGAATGTATAAGCAGACACTCCCCATTATATTGGCCTCTAAGTCGCCACGAAGGCAAGAACTCATGAAAGCTATGGATCTTGAATTTAAGGTTGAGATCAGAGAAGTAGATGAAAGCTATCCCGCGGGCTTGGCCCCTGCTGAAATTGCTGTTTTCATTTCTGAAAAGAAGGCCATGGCTTTCCCAGAGCAAACTGCGGATCATATCGTGATCACCGCAGACACCATCGTAGCTTCAAAGGGACAGATTCTTGGCAAGCCTGCAGATTCAACTGACGCTGTGAGGATGTTGAAGCAGTTATCCGGAGAAGTACACCATGTATTTACGGGAGTAACCATCAGTTACCGAGGTAATATTCTGTCATTTTACGATGAGACTGAAGTAGTATTCAGGGAACTTACGGATGAACAGATCAATTATTACGTTGAACAATATAATCCGCTCGATAAGGCGGGGTCGTACGGTATCCAGGACTGGATAGGGATGGTAGGGGTGGAGCGCATCAGCGGATCTTATACCAACGTGATGGGCTTGCCCACTGAAAAGCTTTACCAGACGCTGCTTGCCATCTGATCAGTTACCGTCAATCATAGTATAGAGCATACCCATTTTCATATCATAGGCCGAGAGGTAAAAACGGTCAGGCTTAACCATGTCAATCACATAATTGGTCAATATTGTAGCCATAACGATCATGTCTACCCTCAATGGAATGATTTCCTTTGTGTTGGCCCGCTCCTGGTGGGTCGATGTCATTAGCCACTGAGATACTGATCTGAATCGACCCATATCTAATTCCTTCGCTGCCGCTGGACTGGTATCCTCGGGATATAGCAAAGCAGCAAAGGTTTCAAAAGCTCCTGCAGATCCAATCATCAGCCTCGGTCGGTGTTCTTCGCATGCCTTCTCCAAGTCAGAAGTCACAGATTCAATGTGACGGAGTATGGCGAGGTGGTCGTCGGCACTTATAGGATCCGATCGAAAAAAGGCCTGTTGCAATCGTGCAGCGCCGATATCATAACTATTTTTCCAAAGTATTTTCTGATTATTGCCAATAATAAATTCAGTGCTACCGCCTCCAATATCTATAGTGAGCGCAGTAGCGTCTATTATACCTGTAGCTCTTACGCCTGCATATATAAGTTCTGCTTCTATCAAGCCGCTGATGACTTCCAGATGTATTCCAGCCTTGGCGGCTGCTTCGGACACGAATTGCTGCCCGTTCAGGGCATTACGTATCGCAGAAGTTGCGACGGCACGGACTTTAACAATCCCATAGCTATCCATTAGCTCACGAAAACAAACGAGTGTATCTATGCCTTGCGTAAAAGCTTCGCCTGTAATAATATTTTCGTTGATCCGGTTTCGGCCGAGTTGCACGGCTACCGTCTCTTTATGAAGGATACGCATCAGGCCAGCATCAACCGCTGCGATAATCAGATGAAAAGTATTTGTGCCAAGGTCTATAACTGCAACGATCATTTAAAGTGATTTTATGAAGCAAATATAGTTCATGGCTTCAAGACCACCGCCCTAGCTCTTACCGAAAGCAGACTTGACCCTGTCGATGATTCCGGCTTTCTTCTTTCTTTCCGTCTGGGTGCCAATCAAAAACCCGTAGGGCTTAAGGTCGGGTACATGGTCGCATACGATCTTGACGATTCCGAGCAGCGGAATGGCCAGGATCATTCCTGGAATGCCCCAAAGAGTTTCACCCAGTACAATTACCAGTATCGTAAACAATGGGTTGATGTTTACCTGCTCGCCCACAATCAGTGGTTCCAGAATATAGGTCTGGATAAACTGTACCAGGGCATAAACAATGATAACTCCGAGTATCATCTTCGAGTCACCGCCCTGGGCAATCACCGCAAGGAGAGTAACAGATGTGCCTGTTAAATTTCCTACAAACGGGACAATTTCGAGTATACCACACAAAACCGCGAAAAATATAGCGCTTTCCACACCAACAACGCTAAAACCAATGCCGTACATCACCCAAAGAACCGCAATCATAGCACCCAACCCACTCAAATACTGTTGAGCCACTTTGCCGGCCTTATGCACGACTCCATCGGCTTTTGTTCTGTCCTCGCCAGGTACCAGCTTCACAATAAACTTCTTAATGTGAGAGCGGTATAATAGGAAAAGGAACATGTAGACCAATACTAGTACCGTATTTACAAGTATACCCATTACTGTACTCGCAAACCCGGCCATCACGCCGCCTGCAGATCCTCCTGAACCTTTTGCCTGCTGCTTGAGCATATCCTTTTGTTCATTCCGGCTTATACCTACTTGCTCCTGTACCCATCCCTGCAGCTTTGAGAACATCTGTGTGACCCGCTCTTTCATCGCGTCAATATTCTCGGCCAGGCCGTTCAGTTGCCAGGCAAGCAGTCCCGCTACTAACGCAATAGCCAATACGAATAGCAAAATGCACCAAAAAGAAGCTAGCCCTCTTCCCATGCCTTTGCTTTCCAGCCACGTGCAAAATCGGATAAAAAGCATAGAGAATACAGCTGCAAGCGCAACGGGAATCAGAAATTCGGCAGCAAAGTAGAGTCCTGCGAAAGTCAGGAATAAGAAAGCTAATACGTATACACCCCGCTGAAGTTTTTCCATGTAGTTTTAAATGAAAACAACCACTGTAGGCGGAAAGTTTGTATAAAAAAAGGCCGCTGTTAAGCGGCCTGATTCATTATTCGAAGTATTCCTTCATCTTTTCGAAGAAACTCTTATCATTCTTGCCGGGCTGTGGCTTAAAGTTTGGTGAATCTCGCAAGCGCTCTAAAATCGCCCGCTCCTCAGAATTCAAGGCCTTCGGCGTCCAGATATTGACATGAATGATTTCATCGCCGCGATGGTAAGAGTTTACCTCAGGAATACCCTTGCCTTTCAAGCGGAGCAGTTTACCACTCTGTGTCCCAGGTTCAATCTTGATTTTAGCTTTTCCGTCAATGGTAGGCACTTCAACACTGGCACCTAACGCTGCATCAACAATCGACAGGTGAAGATCGTACACAATATTATTTCCTTCACGCTTCAGAAATTCATGCGGTATTTCCTCAATCAGGATGATCAGATCGCCAGGTATCCCACCCTGAGGCGCAGCATTACCTTTTCCGCTCATGCTTAATTGCATACCGTCGCTAACACCGGCAGGAATGTTAATAGAGATCGTTTCTTCGCCTCTAACCGTTCCGTCGCCGTGGCAAGAAGTACATTTTGCCGTAATTTGCTGACCGCTACCGTTGCATGTAGGGCAGGTAGATGTTGTCTGCATTTGACCCAGTATGGTATTGGTCACCCTCCGCACCGCCCCGCTTCCGCCGCAGGTTTTACAGGTGCTTACAGAAGAGCGGTCTTTTGCTCCGGTGCCATCACAGGTTTTACAGCTAACCTGTTTGTTTACCTTAATCTTTTTTTCTGTGCCATTGGCCACCTCTTCGAGGGTCAGCTTAACTTTAATGCGTAGATTGCTGCCTTTTGCAACTCTTCTGCCACCGCGCGATTGCTGACCACCGCCAAAGAAACTTTCAAACGGACTTCCCCCACCACCAAAAATATCGCCGAACTGGCTGAAAATATCTTCCATGTTCATGCCACCGCCGCCGTATCCTCCGCCTGCGGCACCGCCTACACCGGCATGGCCAAACTGGTCATAACGCTGCTTCTTTTCAGGATTGCTAAGCACCTCGTAGGCCTCAGCAGCCTCCTTGAAGTTATCCTCAGCCACCTTATCCCCCGGATTTTTATCCGGATGATATTTTATCGCCAGTTTGCGATAAGCTTTTTTTATTTCATCAGCCGATGCACTCCTGCCAACACCAAGTACATCATAATAATCTCTCTTGCTCATATCTTAACTACCCACTACAACTTTTGCAAAGCGGATAACCTTATCGTTTAAAGTATACCCCTTCTCCAGCTCATCTATAACCTTGCCTTTCATTTCTTCGTTAGGGGCAGGTATTTTAGTTATAGCCTCATGATTATCCGTATCAAAGGTCTCGTTGATGCTAACCATTTCCTTCAAACCTTTCTGTCCAAGCACACTTTTCAACTTCGTGTGTACAAGGGCCAGGCCTTCCCGGATCGAACTGATGTCAGCGGCTGTTTCCATGGCCTTATTTGCCCGGTCAAAATCGTCCAGCACCGGAAGCAAAGAAATAATCACATCCTTACCTGCTGTTTGAAGAAGTTCAATACGCTCCTTTTGAGTACGACGTTTAAAATTATCGAACTCAGCGAACAAGCGTAAATATTTATCATTAAGCGCAGCGTTTTCCTGTTTCAGTTTTTCCTCTGCAGAAAGGGCATCCCCGTCAGTCTGCTGCTCTGTCTGTCCTTCAGATTGCTCTGTCTGAATGTCAGACGTTATAGTTTCTTCACCCAACTGCTCCGTACCCACTTGCTGTTCCTCTTTATTGCTTTCCGTCATCGAATCGTCGTTATTATTTTTATTCTTCTTACCAAACATATTATCGTCGCATTTTCCCAGTGAAGTTCAAAAGTTTTGCCAATGGAAACATGTCAGTCATTTTGTCACGCAAGTTCAGCGTCCTCATGCACCAGGCCGCCCTCACACTTAATGATACGCGAAGGCATGGTACGTATAATGTGATAATCATGGGTGGCCATGATCACCGCAGTACCACTCTGACTGATCTGCTTTAACAAAAGAACAATCTCCTCAGAAGTATCTGGATCAAGGTTTCCCGTAGGCTCGTCCGCCAGAATAATTTCCGGATTGTTAAGCAAAGCCCTGGCAATAACCACACGCTGCTGTTCCCCTCCGGAAATCTCATGCGGCATTTTCCGAATTTTTGACCGTAGGCCTACCTTTTCCAAGACGTCTTTAATACGCTCGTCTATGAGCGCCTTATCCTTCCAGCCCGTCGCTTTCAGTACAAATTCCAGATTCTTTTCTATGGTGCGGTCGGTCAGCAACTGAAAATCCTGAAATACAATGCCCAGCTTCCGGCGCAGATACGGCACATCCTTAATGGCAAGATTCTTCAAGTCGAATCCTGCTACCAAACCATCGCCATTTCCTATGTGAAGGTCGCCGTAAATAATTTTAAGCAAACTACTTTTTCCCGAACCCGTTTGTCCGATCAGAAATACAAACTCGCCCTTGTCAATACTTAAGTTTACATTAGATAGAACCAGGTGCTTTTGCTGGAATACATCTACTTTCCTCAGATTTATAACTGTGTTCCCCATTTTAGATATCTATTTTAACAATCTGCCCGAACGGGAGATCATGTACTACACGCATTATATACTGCAACTTATCGCCCAAGCCAAGTTTGTCTAAAGACTTGTCAGGCCTGTCGACCCTGAAATATGCCAGCAAGGTAAACTTGTCATCTCTTAATTGCACATAATCAGGAATCTTCGCTATACCTTTTACTTTAATCACATACATCCGTTCAAAAATAGCATTATTTATCCAGCGTGCTTAAAAATTCAACGGTATTTATATTATCTGCATAGTCCCAAAGCTTTGGGCGCTGGCTCTGTCCAAACCCAGCCACGCCCGCTTCGAGCTCCATCGGCGCATGGGTCACCACGCATTGCAGGTTATCAGCCTGTTCATTCAATTTATTTCTTAGAACATCAAGATCGTTGTAGCGCTCAAAATACAGCACGCTTAGCGGTGAGGAGAAAGCCTCGTCTTCTTTCAGCAGCAAAAATCCATTATCCAGATGCTGAACTTGGTTCACCAGATATACCGACTTATTATAATCGTAATTGTTTTTGTATTTGTTGTGATCGGCAATGCTGGCAAAGCCCTCCAATGGTATAAAGAAATGGCTCACATCATAGTCCGACGGAATGTATATTTTCGAAACATTGCGGCAGCCCAAACCAAAATAGTCAAATATGTCGTGTCCCAAAGCGGCGATTTGCTCTTCCGTCTCATCTCCGGTAAGCACCGCTACGCTATTGCGGTTCTTTCTGATGATATGCGGCACGCGGCTGAAGTAATATTCAAAATATCTCGCACTGTTATTACTTCCCGTGGCAATTACGGCATCAAAGTCCTTAAGCCGCTCCGTAAATAAGATGCGTTCCGCAAGCAAAGGCTCAATGCGGGTTAGTTCAGAGAGCAGGGCCGGCAGCAATTTGCCGTCCGAAGAAGACAACTTGATGAGTGCAGTATTTCCGGTAGCCAGTACACATAACACATCATGAAAGCCTACAAGGGGAATGTTGCCTGCTAAAATCAGCCCCACCCGCTTTGGTGTTTCGCCGATGCTGATGCTCTCAAGCCAGTGGTGCAGGTCGGTCTCGTTCAGCATGTCAGAAAGCGATTGTAGGGAGCGCCTGACCTCGTCCTCAGTAAACCAATTGTTCACGTGCTTCACAGAGGCGATTAACGTCTCAAAACCCGCATCCGGCTGTAGCATAAACGCCCCAAGTTTTTTAAATGCAATAATTAACCTTTCAGCGTTCAGGATTGGCATAGTCTCAACAAAATTAAAGTTTAAGTGTTATATTTGCACTGCAAAGGTAAGCTTAGCAATAGATATAGAAGAACAATGGCTATTAAAATAACAGACGAGTGTATTAACTGCGGGGCTTGTGAGCCGGAATGCCCCAACAATGCGATTTATGATGCAGGTACAGCCTGGAGGTTTTCTGATGGTACCAATCTGAGCGGCATAATCGACTTTGGTGATACACAGGTAGATGCAGAAGCGCCACAGGAAGCCGGATCTGATGAAGTATATTATATCGTATCAGACAAGTGTACAGAATGCAAAGGTTTCCACGATGAGCCTCAATGTGCAGCCGTATGTCCGGTAGACTGCTGTGTTGATGACGAAGATATCCGTGAAACCGAAGAAGAACTTCTTGCCAAAAAAGCCTGGTTACACCAGGAAGGGTAACTAATCCTCTTTATCCTCGTATTTGTTCGGAACGATCAGGACAGGGCACGCAGATTTACGTGCAACGTGCTCTGCAACGCTGCCCATGAGGAAATGGTATAATCCGGTACGTCCGTAAGTTCCAATAACGATCAGGTCAGAACCATATTCATCCGACTGCTGAATAATACCGTGCGCAGCAGTATCAATCACACTTAAATAGGTTGTAGGTACGCCCTGGCCATACTTGTTTTCTATTTCCTTAAGCAGCAGATGGCTATTCTCTTCACTGTTGTCATAGGTCTCCAGAAATACCGGCGCAAGTGTCAGGTCAGGATTTACATTAGCCGGCACGGGTTCAATGATATTTACAAGAGCTACTTCCGCACCAAAAGTCCTGGCAGTTTCATAGCCCACCCTTGCAGCTTTTTCCGAACAAGTGCTGTTATCCACAGCAATCAGTATTTTTTTAATATTCATCGCGCTTCTAGATTAATTTTCAGTATAAATATAACATTTCTAAGCTTCAAAAGTTTAATTTTAACCACTTGTTAATCATATGGAACAGCACTTTGCAATATGTCGCGTTGCGGTAGCGCCGCTTCGCACCGAGCCGTCCGATAAGGCTGAGATCAGCACACAGCTATTGTTTGGCGACCATGTCGAAATCCTGCAGCAAACCGAAAAATGGTGGCAGGTACGTAATGCAGCCGACGAATACATCGGATGGTCAGACTTCAAACAATTCAGCAAGATTACCCTGGAACAATACCTGGCCAATCACAACAGCCGCTACCTGGCGCCTGCCTCCCTTCAAAACACCATTCAGGCAGAAGATGGAAGCCTCTATCACCTATCGCCCGGCAGCAGTCTCCCCTTGTACGATAGCGGTTGCTGTTACCTGGGTGATCAGAAGTTTCAGGTAATGTTTCAACCAAGAATACTTCAGGAAGACGGCACACCTGCCAAAGCTTCAGATATTATCAAAGATGCACAGTTCTTCCTCAACGCCTCTTATCTCTGGGGCGGTAAAAATCTTTTTGGCATAGACTGTTCCGGTCTGGTACAGATCGCATATAGACTTAACGGCATTCAATTGAAAAGAGATGCCTGGCAGCAGGCGGAACAAGGAACCGCGGTGGCGTCTCTCAGCGAAGCCCAGACGAGTGACGTCGCTTTCTTTACCAATGACGAAGGTAGGGTTATACACGTCGGTATCTTATTAGACCAGGATCGTATCATTCATGCCTCGGGCAAGGTTCGCACAGACCAGATTGATCAGGAGGGTATCTATAATCAGGAGTTAGGACGATACACACACAAACTCAGCGACATTAAAAGATACTTATAAATTCTTATATTCGGTATTTGACGCTAAGCCGAATATCATGAAACAACGACTCTTCCTCACCATTTTTCTCGCCGGCGTAATGTTGGGGGCCCTGGCTCAGCGTAAACTCTCGCAGAGCCCCAACCACAGTAAATACGCTTATATCTATCAGCTCAGCGCCGATGAAGCTACGCAACTAACCTTGCGGTCAAACCTGCTGGATCTCTCAAATGGCCATGGATCATATACTTACGACCTTGACGACGATGAGGAAGAGGACGATAGAGACCTGATCAATCCCGGTTTTCTGCATACAAAGATCGATTCGATCCGTTATGAAGATATTGAAAGTTACGAACCAAATCTTCCGCCTGGCTACTACCTGCTTGTAAGCGCTGCTAAGAACGGCCTCGACTTTGTTTATTGGCCTGTTCACAATCTACGACTTAACTTTATCAACCACGGCAATCTTTTAAAATTCGGCGTCACCGACCTTGTGGGACGGCTGATTGATCCTTTAAAACTTCAGTTCAAGGAAGGGCGGTCCGTTAAATACGATGCCCGGGCAAAAACTTTTACTGCCGGAAAGCCACGGGAAAAAAACCTTATCAAACTTCAGTATGAGGGTTTTACGAATATCTTCCTTGGCCAAACATCTGTACCGAAAAAGCCAGTTAAGACTCGACCACAAGCAAAAACCAAAGTTAAAAAGACGACACCTGTTGGGGAGACCAATATCTATAAGGGATATATGGTTTTTAACAAACCGAAATACAAGCCACTAGATACCGTAAAATTCAAAGCCTATTTGCTCAGTGGCAAAGGCAAAGACCTTAAAGGCAAACCGCTACGGGCTGAGCTTACCCAGGAATACTATGGCAAAGCCCCAGCCGGTAAGGTAATCGGCATGATTACGCCGTACCGCAATGGCGCTTATGAATATAGTTTTGTGCTGGCCGACAGCCTGCAGCCTCGTCTCGACAACCGCTACCATATCGTACTCCGGGAAGAAGTGAAAGGCAAATGGGTTAAAGCATATTCCGGAGCTTTCTATTATGAAGACTATGAACTTAAGTCAGTAAATTTCTCCGTATGCACAAACAAATCCGTTTATAGTCCCGGTAGCCCTGTAGTGGCTTACCTGAAGGCCGTCGACGAAAATGAACTAGCTGTGCCCGATGGACGGGTTAAAATTCAGGTCTTAAGCAGTTACGCCGAAAAGTATGGAGCCAGCCATGTATTTATTAAGGATACTTTGTGGACTACCGAGCTTGCGATGGATCCCGTTGGGGAAACCAAACTGGTGATTCCAGACAGCATATTTCCGAAGGCTAACCTGAGCGTTTTACACGCTCAACCCAGCAAAGGCCGAGATGATGTACTTTCCTGTCTTTTACGGAAGGGAAGGCATGAAGAAAGTGAGTATTCAATAAAGAAGTTTAGCGGCGACCGGTAAACGCCCAGGTCATCACCTGCCGGTCGTCGCCCGTTGAGATCAGAAATTTGCCATCCGGAGTCCACAGGAGCTTGTTCACAGAGTGCTTGTGGCCTTGTGTGTTCTTTTCCAGACTTAAGATCTTGTAAAGCCTGAAATCCTGGCCGCTCCACAATTTAATGCTCTTGTCCTGGCTGCAGGTCGCAAATACCGGAAGGTCCGGATGAAACACAATACTGTATACGGCGAACATATGTGCGGCGACCGTCTGTACCTCACGATACTCAGGAAGGCTCCAGATCTTTAAGCGGGCATCCCTGCTTCCCGAAATCAGGTAAGTTCCATCTGGGGCATATGAGAGGGCCGTGATGGCATATTCATGCGCCTTTATCTCCTGTTGAAGTCCGTAGTCGAAAGAATTGTATACCCTGATCACACCGTCTTTACAGCCCAGCGCCAGTTCCTTTTCATCTCTGCTCAGCGCAATCACGCGCACGGTATTGTCAAGCACCTTAAACTCGTAGACCAGGCTAAAGTCATTAATCGACCAAACCGCCACCGTGCCGTCTTCACCGGTGCTCAGCAATTCTTTTTTAGACCGGATTACCCGAAGATCAAAGACTGCTTTCTGATGATGCGCCAGACGCGCAATGATCTTTTCTTGCTCTAGATCCAACACCAGGATCAACCCATTTTTTTGAGCGATGAAGAGCGTATCCTCATGCCTGCACATGGCATATACCGAACTTTGCAGCGGAACCAGTACTTTAATGAAAGCCAGCTCGATGAGCGACCACTTTACGACACCTTTGTCGTTACCGGCGCTGTAAAACGTACCAGCTTCCACACCATCGGCCAGCGTGTATACCGGGTTCTGGTGGCCGCCGAAGGTATGATGGTGGGTTAGCATATTTATTTATGACGTCCTTCCAGGTTAAGCCCCAGGTCGGCCAAAGTTTTTCCTTTTTCCCGGAGCAGTACCAGCAGGTGAAAGATCAGGTCAGAACTCTCATTGATAAAGTCCGAGTCTGTTTCCGCAAGTGCAGCAATCACCGTTTCCACACCTTCTTCGCCCACTTTCTGGGCAATCTTATTTAAGCCTTTGTTGCGCAGCTTATTTACATAAGACTCAGCAGAAGGCTTTTCGTACCTGTCGGCAATGATTTGTTCCAGCTTAAAGATGAAGTTATGGTTATAGTCCGTTTTAAAACAGCTGCGTGAGCCCGTATGGCAGGTCGGGCCTACAGGGCTAACCTTAATCAGCAGGGTATCGTTATCGCAGTCTATATGCGTTTCTTTCACAAACAGGAAATTGCCGCTTTCCTCGCCTTTGGTCCACAACCGCTTCTTGCTGCGGGAAAAGAAAGTGACTTTACCCTCCGCCTGCGTCTTATCCCATGCTTCCTGGTTCATATAACCCAGCATGAGCACTTCAAGTGTCTTTTCATCCTGTATAATCACCGGAACCATGCCGCCGGTCTTTTCAAAATCTATCTTCATTACAGCCTTACAGGTATGTTGTGTTTCTTTAGTTCTTTCTTTAATTCCGGAATAGGTATCTCACCAAAATGAAATACAGATGCCGCAAGCGCAGCATCAACGCCAGTTTTCTGGAACACCTCTGTAAAATGTTCCATCTTGCCGGCTCCGCCCGAAGCAATAACCGGAATGTTTATTGAACGCGATATTTTATCGAGCAGCGGACAGTCAAATCCGTTCTTCGTGCCGTCATGATCCATCGAAGTCAGTAGAATCTCGCCCGCACCCAGGCTTTCCGCCTCAAGAATCCAGTCTTCCGTTTGCAGCTCCGTAATCAATCTGCCTCCGTTCAGGTGTACCATGTTCCGGCCGTCAACCAGCTTAGTGTCTACGGCAACCACCACAAACTGTACACCGAAAGCATTTGCCAGTTCTGCAATCAGCGAAGGATTCCTGACCGCCGCAGAATTAATGCTGATCTTGTCGGCCCCCGAATTCAGCAGGGCCTCAGCATCAGCAACGGAAGTAATCCCTCCGCCTATGGTAAACGGAATATTCAGTTGCCTGGCTACCGCCTTCACCATCTCAATGGTCGTACCCCGGCGTTCATGTGTAGCCGTAATGTCCAGGAATACCAGTTCATCAGCACCCTGTTGCGCGTATTGCCAGGCCAATTCCACAGGGTCACCGGCATCCTTCAGGTCAACAAAATTAACGCCTTTTACAGTACGGCCGTCCTTAACATCCAGGCAGGGAATAATGCGTTTGCTTAACATGCTTTCTACTAATGCCTGTCTCTACAAGGAGGTCATCTGTTTCAGGTTCCATTGCTTAATCTCCTCAATAGAGATGCGATTTTCGTAGATCGCTTTACCCACCACTACCGAGCGGATATCCAGCTTAGCCAGTTCTTCAATATCCGCCATGGAACTGATTCCGCCAGATGCGATCAGCTTGATAAAAGGGGAGTGGTCGAGCAGTTTTCTGTACAGATCTACCGCCGCACCGCCAAGCTTGCCGTCTTTATTGATGTCCGTGCACAAAAATCTGAAAAAGCCCAACTGCAGGCACTTGTCCACATAGTCCATCAGCTTAATTGGCGAGCTTTCCATCCAGCCGCTATACTTGATCACCTCATCAAGCACATCAATAGCGATCACGATGCGGTTTGCATAGTCATATTTCTTGCCCACTTCCGTGCTCAGTTCTTTCAGAAAGTTAGGATTGGTAATGGCCTGCGTACCCACGATCACCCGGTGTATTCCGGCATCAAGCAAGTCTGTCACCTGCTGTATAGTACGTATACCCCCCCCATACTGCACCCGCATGTCCGTTTTCTTAATGATATCAAATAAAGTCTTTTGATTGCTGAAATCGCCTTTGGCGCCATTCAGGTCAATGATGTGTATAAACTCGGTACCGTTAGAGCGGTACGTATTAATCATGTCTTCTATCGAAACATCATACACTGTTTTCTGATCGTAGTCGCCCTCTCTTAGCCGGACCACCTTTCCGTCCAGTATATCAATTGCAGGAATTATATACATTTTAGTGTTTTAAGTTTAAAATTTACAGCCGCTCCGGGCATTATAATTTTGAAAAGTTCTTCAATAAACGTTCGCCGGCTGCCCCGGATTTTTCAGGATGAAACTGCACCCCGTAAAAGTTATCTTTCTGCACCCCCGCAGAGAAAGGCAGGCCATACTCCGCAGTAGCGATGTCAAAAATAGGGTTATATTCAATAAAGTACGAATGCACAAAATAAAATTGTGCATCAGGCGCAATGCCCTCAAACAGCGAATTGTTATGGTGGGCAACGTTATTCCAGCCCATATGCGGAATCTTAATGCCTTTTTCACGGTCAAACAAACGCGTTCTTACCGGAACCACAGCCATCATATCAGCATCCCCCTCTTCAGAGTGGGCGGTGAGCAGTTGCATGCCAACGCAAATACCCAGAACAGGCTTTTTTAATGCCTTAAGCGGCTTAATCAGTCCCGTTTGCTCCAGCTTCTTCATTGCGGCGCCGGCATGGCCCACACCAGGAATAATAATGTGCGTATACTTTTCCAGATCAGCTTCCTCATTCACCATCCCGTAGGCAATCCCTTGTCGTTCCAGTGCCGAAGTCAGGGAAAAGATATTTCCCGCACCATAGTTTACAATCCCGATCATATCGTTAGTCAATACACAAAGATAAGCAATTATAATACCCCTTTTGTACTTGGCAGTATCAGCTTCTCAGGATCCCGCTTTATCGCCATTTTAATGGCTTTTGCAAAGGCCTTGAAAATCGCCTCTATCTTATGATGCTCATTCTCACCCTCAGCTTTAATATTCAGGTTGCACTTTGCCGCATCGGTAAACGATTTGAAGAAATGATAGAACATCTCCGTCGGCATATCGCCGACCTTTTCCCGTTTAAATTCCGCATCCCATACAATCCATGGACGCCCCCCGAAATCAATCGCCGCCTGGGCCAGACAATCGTCCATCGGCAAACAGAATCCGTATCTTTCCAGGCCGAGTTTATTGCCAATGGCTTTTGCAAAAGCCTCACCCAGTGCAATACCCGTGTCTTCTATCGTATGGTGCTCGTCGATGTGCAGGTCGCCCTCCGTTTTAATGCTCAGGTCTACACTGCCGTGACGGGCAATCTGATCCAGCATATGATCAAAGAAATGCAGACCTGTAGAAACTTCCGCTTTTCCGGTACCGTCAAGATCAATAGCGATGGCTATTTTCGTCTCATTGGTATTACGCTCATGCTTTACCCGTCGGCTTCCCGCTTTCAGCATCGTGTAAATATCTTCCCATTTTTGCGTCTCCAGGGAAATATGCGGGCCCAGGACCTCCGCTTTCTCCAGCATCTCGCCCGATCCTAGGGCGTCATTATTACGCAGCCATATCGCTTTTGCGCCAAGGTTCTTCGCCAGGATCACATCATTGAGCCTGTCGCCAATCACATAAGAATTCGGCAGGTCAAAACCCTCGCCCAGGAAATGCTGCAGCAAACCCGTATTCGGCTTGCGCGTAATTGCGTTCTCATGCGCAAAGGTCTTGTCAATAATCACCTCACTGAATACTACGCCTTCGCCCGCAAAGGTGTCCATGATGAAATTATGCACCGGCCAGAAATTCTCCTCCGGATGTGAATCCGTTCCTAAACCATCCTGATTGGTCACCATCACCAGCGTATAGTCAAGCTCTGCCGCAATCCTCGACAGGTAATACAAAGCCCGCGGATAAAATTCCAGCTTGGCAAATGAGTCAATCTGCTCATCTTCCGGTTCTTTGATCAGCGTGCCGTCACGGTCTATAAAGAGTACTTTTTTCATGTTAAATATCTTTTAGCGCTGCCAGCAGCGTTTTGTTCTCTTCCGGTGTCCCAATCGTAATCCTCAGGCAGCCCTCGCAAAGTATTACCTTAGAGCGATCGCGGATAATAATCCCCTGATCTACCAGCGCATTATATGTTCCGGTCGCATCCTTAACTTTAGCCAGTATAAAATTAGCATCTGAAGGATAAACATTAAGCACGCTGTCCAGCTCCTGCAAGTCCGCAATCAGTTGCTCCCGGTCGGCCACCGTAACCCTGATCCATTCATTCACCTGTTCAATGTTTTTCAGCGCATTTAAGGCAATGTCCTGAGTAGCTTGATTGATGTTGTACGGAGGCTTCACCTTGTTAAAAATATCGATCACCTGTCTCGATGCAAAAGCCATTCCCAGCCGCAAAGCCGCAAGTCCCCACGCCTTTGAGAAGGTCTGGAGCACAACCAGGTTCGAGTATTCCGTCAGCTCCTGGATAAAACTGCGCTGCTTGGCGTAATTGATATAAGCCTCGTCGATTACCACAAGACCCTTAAAATTAGGCAGTATGGTTTCGATATCTGTACGGATGATTGAATTACCCGTCGGATTGTTTGGTGAGCAGATAAAGATCACTTTCGTATGCTCATCGATCGCTTCTGCAATGCCGTCAAGGTCCAGTTGAAACTGGGGCGTAAGGTTCACCCGGCGCACCTCCACATTGTTGATGCCTGCCGAAACCTCATACATGCCGTAAGTTGGGGGGAGGATGATCACATTGTCCACCCCAGGCTCGCAAAAAGCCCGGTAAAGAAGGTCTATCGCCTCGTCACTTCCGTTGCCCAGGAAAGTATTCTCAATCGGCACCCCTTTAATCTTGCTGATCGCATCCTTCAAATCCAGTTGCAGGGGATCAGGATAACGGTTGTAGTCCTTTTGCAAAGCACTGCTCAGCTCACCGTTCAGCGGTGAACCAAAGCTGTTTTCATTGGCGTCCAGAAATACACTGGCCTGGCCCTTGTATTCGTCCCTCGCCGTAGAGTAAGGCTTCAGGTTCTTTATGTTTTCTCTCTGTAAACTCGTTATGTCCATGGTTAAATGTCTTTTAATCGTATGCTCACCGCGTTTCTGTGCGCCTGCAGGCCTTCAGCCTCCGCAAGTGTCTCTACGGTTTGCCCAATCTGCCCCAGTCCCTGCCGGTCGATATACTGAAAAGTGATTTTCTTAACGAAAGCGTCGAGTGATACCCCTGAGTATGCTTTTGCAAAGCCGCTTGTCGGAAGCGTATGGTTAGTTCCCGAAGCATAGTCGCCCGCGCTCTCCGGCGTCAGGTTGCCCAGAAATACCGAACCCGCATTGCGGATCAGCGGCAGCAGTTTCTCATACTTTTCTGAAGCCACAATGAGGTGTTCCGGCGCGTACACATTGCTGAATTCCATACCCTGTTCGAGGCTATCGACCAGTACGGCATACGAGTTGGCAATCGCTTTAGCGGTTACATCCCTCCTTGGTAAGACGGCCAGCTGCGCCTCCAGTTCCTTCATTGTCTCGTCTAGTATGGAACTTGAGGTAGCCACCAAAATTGACTGAGAATCAGTACCATGCTCTGCCTGTGCAAGCAGGTCGGATGCTAAGTATGACGGATTGGCAGTCTCATCCGCAAGTACCAAAACCTCCGATGGACCAGCAGGCATATCAATCGCAGTTCCAGCGGCCGACTGTACCAATTGTTTAGCCTGAGTCACATAGCGATTGCCCGGCCCGAAGATCTTGTAAACCTGGGGTACAGTGTCCGTACCGAAGGCCATCGCTGCTACAGCCTGCGCGCCGCCGATGAGGTATATTCGCTCAATACCGAGCTTCATCGCCACATAGGCCACATAGCAGTTCGTCTTGCCATCCTCTTGCGGAGGAGAACATACCACAATCTCCCGGCAGCCTGCCAGCGTTGCCGGAACGCCTAGCATCAGGAAAGTACTCGGCAGTACAGCCGATCCGCCCGGGACGTACAAACCAACACGATCTATCGCTCGGCTTTCCCTCCAGCAGGTTATCCCGGGCATCGTGTCAATCTTCTCCTCGCGGCAAGCCTGTGCAGCGTGAAATGCCCGGATGTTTTCGTAAGCGATATCGATAGCCCGTTTGCCCTCTGCGGGAATAGAAGCTGCTATCATTTCAAGCTCTTCAGGACCCAACCAAAGACGCTCCATTTCCACCCTGTCAAACTGTTTGGCATAGTCGAACAAGGCCGTGTCACCTTCCACTTTTACCCGCTTTACAATAGTTTCAACCTGTTGCTGTATACTGGCATCGTCTTCAAGCTGGCGTAGGCAAATCGATTCAATTTCCTCTTTAGATAAATCAGTATATCTGTAGATTTTCAATGATTTATATTTTAGTATTAATTAATAGTTAATGCTTATGCAATGATTTTTTCTATCGGCATCACCATTATTCCCTGTGCACCGGCTGCCTTTAAAAGGTTTATTTTCTCCCAGAAATCATGCTCTGCGATGACTGAGTGCACAGCCACCCAATCCTCGTCAAACAAAGGCACTACGGTCGGACTTTTCACGCCTGGCAGCAGGTCCACGATTTTTTGCAGGTTGCTTTTTGCCACGTTCAATACCACATATTTTGTCTCCTTGGCGCGTAGTACAGAACGTATCCTTTGCAGGAGTTCCTGAACTTCCGGCAGCAGGTCAGACCCCTCCTTGCCAATCAGCACGGCTTCCGATTTCATCACTTCCGAGAAAGGTTTCAGACCATTGCTTTTCAGTGTTCCGCCGGTCGACACAATATCGCAGATCGCATCGCTTAACCCCAGGCCCGGGCCGATCTCTACCGATCCGGATATGGTGCGCACTTCAGCATCCACATTATTTTCCTTAAGGTACTTCTCCAGGATAACCGGGTAGGAGGTTGCAATCGCCTTGCCCTTCAACTGGCTCACCTCGGTAATGCTGCTGTCGTTAGGCACGGCAATCTTCAGGGTGCATTTACCGAAGCCAAGCCGCTGCAGGTAGGTCACCTCAGCGCCCGCCTCTACAATCACATTTTCACCAACAATACCAAGATCGGCAATGCCGTCCTGCACATATTCCGGGATATCATCATCACGAAGGAAGAGTATCTCCAGCGGAAAATTGGTGACAGAGGATATTAACGAGCTCTTGTAGTTCTCGAAAGACAAACCACAATTTTTAAGGATCTCTACTGATTTTTCGTTTAATCTACCCGATTTCTGGATAGCTATTTTGAGTGTTTTCACTATATGCTTTTAGAATTATTGAATTAATGAACAAGAAATAAAGTCGAAACAAGTTTTGAAGTACAAAACATTACATATTACATCGCCGCCAGGCGATGATGAAAATGTAAGTGATGGTTCAAAATTGTATTCATAACTTATTTAAGTTCCTTATCAACAATGACTAGCATCTCCGAGGCGATGCAAATATAAAAAACGCTTTGTGAAATCAAAACAGCTTTTCACAATTAAATCGGCGGAATCTCTAATTCACCCAGGTACTGACTATTGCCGGTATGCTTGCCATATCCCGACGCAAAGTTCTTATCTTAGCGTCGATGGTCACACTAGGCAAAGGTGAATATCTTGGGGAGAACATAACGCGGTTTGAGTCAGACGGCCTTACGATTGTTGATACGAGCTACAGGCAGCCCGTATATTCAGGCTGGCATTCGCACCATTGTGCGCACCTCACGCTTGTTCTCAATGGCGGTAACCTCGAAAAGCGTCCACGGAGGGAGTTGCAACTCAGCAGCGGGCAAGTGGTTTTCTACCACCATGGGGAACTTCACCGAAATGATCATACGCTGTTTCCTTCGCGCAACATCAATCTTGAACTGAGTGAGGATTTTTTTTTAATGAGCGGACTAACGCCGATACAATTGGAAAAAGCTGTAGCAGGACGGGGGTTACAGGCGGCCGATATTATCAGAGTTTTACATGAACTTTTTTATCCCGGTGCCGATCTGCAGCAGACGGCTACAATGATCCTTGGGGCTGCGGCAAGTGCCCCCCTGGGAAGGTTGGAGCCAGATTGGGTTGCTGTGGTACGGACGTTTCTGGAGGATAACTGGTACAGATGGCCTGGCCTAGTTGAAATTGCGGAGGCTGCAGGCGTACACCCGATTACCATCTCAAAGTCATTCAGCCGATATTTTAGCGGAACGCTAAGTTCATATACCCGAAAATTGAAGGTTGGCCGGGCCGTTGCACTGATCAGGTCGGGCAAATATTCGCTCACTACTGTCGCCTTAATGTGTGGGTTTGCTGACCAAAGTCATTTTATCAGGGCGTTTAAAGCGAATACCGGCCTCCTGCCCAAGGCTTTTGAACGTTGGTAAGTTCCATGGGCAGGCAAATCCTGTTCTATTTTTAAAGTATGATCTGGCTTAGTTTTACGGCATGAAAAAAATTGTTCTGCTTTTATCGATGCTTGGTCTGTTTGGAAATGTCGCCGCGCAACATTTACCCGCTAGGCTTGATAGCTTCTATTCCAGCCTGGCGGCCGAGGGCCGCTTGAACGGGGGTGTACTGGTGGCGTCCAAAGGACAGGTGCTTTATGAGCGATATTTTGGTTGGGCCAGCATACAACATAAGCGACGTAATGAAGCGGCTACAGCATTTCAGCTGGCCTCTCTATCAAAACCTTTTACTGCTGTCGCCATTATGCAACTGGCTGAAACCGGAAAGCTGAATCTGAGTGAGCGCTTCTCCCATTACTTCCCTCAGTTTCCATACAAAGATATTACGATCGCGCAATTGCTTTCTCACAGTTCCGGGCTTTCAGATCAGGATTTGTCGGACGCCCAGGCAGCCTTTGAACGCAGGCTGGGGCGCCGACACTGCAACGCCGACCTCGTAGCTATGCTTGCTGAAGCGAAAGTGAAGTTAAAGCTAAAGCCTGGTGAAAAGTGGTGGTACAGCAATCTTGGCTTCGAATTGCTAGCTACTTTGGTCGAAAAGGTGTCTGGTCTCGGTTTTCCAGATTATCTGAATAGGTATATATGGAGCCCTGCGGGCATGGAGCATACCTATCTCCGCATGTCGCAAAAAGACGAGAGAATTTGGCAGGCACGCAATTATGACTACCCTAAAAGGTATGCGCCATACCGTGAAAGGGTAGACAATAGTGGGGGCGACTATACGGAACGCGCTTACGGGCATAGTAACATTGTCAGCACATGCCGGGATCTGCTCAGATTTAGCCAGGCATTTTTCGGCGGACGTTTGGTGTCCCCGGCTATGGTGACTCATGCGACGGCAGGCACCAGTTTACAGAACGGTCGGCCAAATGCCGTATGGATGAACATTGGAAGTATGGGCAGCACCGTAAACGGCTTGGGATGGTTTGTCTTCAACCAAGGCCCCAGAGCGGGAACGGTGTTCCATGCGGGCGGAATGTCGGGTGCGGTCACTATCCTTTTGTTTGATCCCAGCTCGGCGTCAACGGTGATCATTCTAGACAATATGGGCAGTGAAGGAATTTATAATAATGCCTTGAACGGTCTACGGCTGCTGAACGGGCGGCAGGTTGTACCCTCAAAAAAGAATCTTGCCCGCTTGTACGGTCGCTGGCTCATGACAATGAAGGCTGACGCTGCAGCGAAACTACTCATGAAGCTTCGCAATGACACGCTTAACTATACCCTGAACGAAAACGACATAAACAACCTGGGGTACGCCCTGCTGAGCGATAAGATCCAGCAAAAGGCTCTTGAGGTCTTCAAGATCAACTGTGTTTTATTCCCGGCAAGCGACAATGCCTTTAACAGTTATGCTGAGGCTTTGGAGCAAATCGGGCAGCAGGCCGATGCGCTTGATATGTACCGGAAGTCGGTACAACTTAACCCCGGCAACCAGCATTCGTTAAAGGCACTTCGGCGCCTTGAAAGTACCACGCAATAAATTTACCAAACTTAAGCCCGAATACTTACCTTTGATTTTTAATGAATTTCCTATATCCAGGTTTCCTTTTCGCACTGGGGGCAATAGTAATTCCTATTGTAATTCATCTTTTCAATTTCAGGAAGTTAAAGCGCGTTTATTTTAGTAATGTCCAGTTTCTGGTGTCGCTGCAGCAGGAGCAGGCAACGGGCAGGAAATTGAAACACCGGCTCGTGCTGTTGAGTCGGATCCTGGCCATCGTGTTTCTTGTACTTGCATTTGCCCGTCCTTACATATCAGCGGGTGACCAGGCGGTCAGTCCCGATGCGCGTACGGTGGTGAGTGTTTATGTCGACAATTCCTATAGTATGCAAACGCTGAACCCGGAGGGTACGCTACTCGACGAAGCTAAGCGAAAAGCTGCGGAGATTGCCAAGACGTACAGACTGAACGACCGGTTTCAACTCATTACCAATGATTTTGAGGGCAGGCACCAGCGGCTGGTCGACCGCCAGGAATTCATCGATCTGCTGGGAGAAGTGAATATCTCGCCTTCCTCCCGAAATTTGCAGCAGGTCATCTACCGTCAGCAAACTGACGCGGTTAAAGGACAAAACCAGGTGTTTTACCTCTTGTCCGATTTTCAAAAGAGCTTTTTAGGGAAGAAACCGGTTGCCGGATTCGTGCCGGCTGCCGGTTATCATTTTGTAAAGCTGGACGCCAACAGTCAGCCGAATATAGCTGTCGACACCCTCTGGAGCTTGTCGCCTGTACAGCGGTCCGGCCAGCCTGTGCAACTCGTTGTTCAACTTAAAAATTTCGGAATGGAGGACGCCGAGCAGGTACCCTTGAAACTTAGTATAGGCGGTCGGCAGAAAGCCGTACGAACGGTATCCGTTCCCGCCTTACGAACAGTAAAAGACACCTTATCGTTCAGCGGCCTCAATGCAGGCTGGCAAAAGGCAGAACTTCGCATCACGGATTATCCGCTTACCTTCGACGACGTACTGAACTTCAGTTTTCCGGTAAGCACAAAAATGCCTGTACTGCACATCAGCGGCGATTTGTCCAGTCCCGTGATCCGTTCCCTTTTCGGAGCAGATCCATACTTTGAGCTTAAGGAGATGCCGGAAGGCAACATCCAGTATTCTGCACTTAGCAATTATCACCTTATCGTGGTGTCCGGCCTAAAGCACCTTTCTGCCGGGATGGCCGCAGAGCTGAAAACACAGGTGCAGAGCGGGGCTTCCCTGATTATTTTTCCGGATACCGAGATAGAGCCCCCCGTGTACAATGCCTTTCTGGCGGGACTTTCATTGCCACAGGTAAAAGAACTTCACAAGGAAGCCTCACTGCGCAGTTCTGCCGATCTGAGCAGTGAGCTGTTTGATGATGTGTTTGAGCAGATACCTGCCCAAATGGATCTGCCGCAGGTCACGCGGTATTTCGAGTATGGTCCTGCAGGAAAGCTGGGCCGACAAAATATCCTGAGCCTGCCGCTGAACAGAGGTTTACTCTCAGGTTATCTTCTGGGGGACGGGCGTGTATACCTCTCCGCGGTATCGCTAAGTGAGGAGGATAGCAACCTGGCCCGGCATCCGATTTTTCTGCCACTGATGTTTAAGGCTGCGTTTAGCAGTTCCAGGCCGCAGCCACTGTTCTATATTGCGGGGCGCGACAATCTGCTCGAGACTAGAAGAATCAGTTTGCCCGACAAGCAGGTACCGAGATTGTCGACAGGCACTTTTGAGGTGATCCCGGAGGTACGGCAGAGCCCGGGTAAAACAACCTTGTACGTGGCCGACCAGATTCGCGAGGCGGGATTTTACGATCTGAAACTCGGCGATTCTACCTTGGCAGTAATGGCTTTTAACGACAACCGGCTGGAGTCGGACATGACTTATGCGTCCGATAGTGAGCTGCGCACGCTGGCGGGTAAGGCACATGGGCGTCTTTTGAATGCGAAAACCGATACCGGCTCCATCAGCATACATACCAGGGGCGAAGCTACAGAGTTCTGGAAACTTTGTGCTATTTTCGCGATACTTTGCCTGATCGCAGAGGTATTGCTGATCCGATTTTATGATGCAAGCAACAAACAAGTAAATAAAACGATAATTTAGTATGATGAACCTTCTCTTAAAGAGCGTAACGATAGCCGATCCGAACAGCAAATATAACGGGCAGCAATGTGATGTGCGTATAGAGGCCGGCAGGATTACGGCAGTGTCCGCGGCGGGTACTGCCGCAGATGTCACAAACGATGTTGAGGTGATAGAAGGCAAAGGTCTGGTGCTCTCTCCCGGGTTCTTTGATCTCAACTGTTCCGTAGGCGATCCGGGTTATGAAACGCGTGAAGACATCACTACGGCCACTGCGGCGGCGGCGGCAGGGGGCTTCACGGGTATTGCTGTACTGCCCGATACGGCGCCGGTCGTGCAATCGAAAGCTCAGGTAGAATATATAAAGAACCGCGCCAGTGGTGGTTTGGTGAGCGTGTACCCGCTTGGTGCAGTGAGCCAGAACCGCGAAGGCAAGGAACTCGCAGAGATGTACGATATGAAGCTTGCAGGGGCGGTTGCTTTTACGGATGGCGATAAGCCGATTGCTGATGATGGTTTCATGAGCAGGGCCATGCAGTATGCCAAAGGTTTTGGTAGTCTTATTATGACCTACCCGGAGAATAAGTCGATAGCCGGTAAATCTCAGGTGAATGAGAGCGGCACAAGTGTGCTGCTGGGCATGAAAGGCATTCCGGCCCTGGCCGAGGAAATGCACGTTAGCCGCGACCTGTTCCTTGCCGAACACTACGAGGCGCCGGTACACATCAGCACCATATCAACCGCAGGTGTTGTGGAACTGATGCGGAGCGCTAAAGCTAAGGGCCTGAAGGTCTCCTGCGATGTAGCTGCACATCATTTGGTGTGGACAGAGGAACTGCTGAACGATTTTGACAGCAATTATAAAGTAAAGCCACCGCTGCGGGGCCAGGCAGATGTAGAGGCTTTGCGGCGTGGATTGAAAGACGGAACGATAGACGCGGTGGTATCGCAGCATCGTCCGCATGAGATCGAATTTAAGGCAGTAGAGTTTGAAATTGCCTCTTATGGGGTTACGGGATTGCAAACTACGCTCTCTTTATTACTTCAGGCCGGACTAGAAGGAGAGGAGATTGCACGTGTGCTTGCCCTGAATCCAAGGAACCTCCTTAAGCTGGAAGTCCCGGTCATCACCGAGGATACCGCCGCTAATGTGGTACTTTACGATCCTGTCGGGGAGTGGACCTATACAGAAGAGAATAACCGTTCAAAATCCGCCAACACGCCGCTGATGAACAAAACGCTTACCGGTAAGGTGAGGTTGGTATGCAACAATAATCAAATAGAAACCTATGGATAATCATGTAAAGGCCGCTCTGACGGCATCATTGGAATGCTTTACGCGGGTAAGCGGTCAGGAATCTGCTAGCCTAATGGATAAACTGGTCGGCGTGTTCGACATGGAAGCAGGCTTTATGGAAAAGGTAGATGCCTTTGATGCGGCTATGGACGATTACCCGGCTTTTGAAGAGCTTCGGGAAACCTATTTTGATTTGCTGATGATCAATTTTTTTGCAAGCGATGTAAAGAAACTGGAGGAAGATTACCTCGATTCACCAGAGTGGGAAGCTATTGAGGAACAGACGCTCGACCGGGGTACTGAACTGCTTAACCTGCTGCTGTACATCAATGAATGTCACGATGAGGATATAGAGCCGGAACTTGGCGACTTCCTGAAGGAGTTTTTGCTGGTGGAAGAGGACGAGTTTCAGGATGAGTTCCACATTTACGAGGAGCTGATCAGCAATCAGCAGCTTGCAGAAAGCAGCGTACAGGACATCTGCAGGCATGCATCGCAAATCCCGGAGACGGAGGAGATCAAGGAACTGTTTGTTTCGTTCATGAGCTTCTTCTTAGAGCCGGGAGGTGATCTGAAACTGGAAAGCGAGATCGAAAAGTACAGTGAAAATAAAATTTTTGATGTGGCGGTTTACGCATTGATTGCTAACTTTAATAAGTAATCTGAAAGAAATTATGGAAACAACTGCGACGAACGTCAATATCAAACAGGAATCTATTAAAAACGGGCTTATTATGGCTGCGGTAAGTATTGTCCTGTTTCTTTTCACCAACTATGTCCTTCCCGATATGATGGGATCGACGATCATGTTTATAGGCCAGATGATCGTGGGTCTGCTTATTGCCATAGCGCTGATCCTGGACATGCGTAAAAAGATCGGAGGATATTGGACCTTCGGGCAGGCGCTTACACACATTTTTGTGATGTTTATGATTTCAGCGGTAGTGGTCTACTTCTTTACCATAGCCTTTGGGAAATATATTGATACTACATACCCGGAACGTATGAAGGCAATTATCTATGAAAAGACTGAGGGAATGCTCAAGTCGATGAACATGGATCAGGACGACATCGATGAAGCTATGCGCAAGCAGAGTGCCGATATGGAAAAGCAGTTCGACCCAAGTTTTTCACAGATGGTGGTAGGCCTGGGTATACAACTGGTGATGTACTTTATAGGAGCATTGATCTTTGCAGCTATCTTTAAAAAGAGTCCTCCGCCGCATCTGCAGTTCGACGAGGAATAAAATTTATTTAAAAAAAGCCGGTCCCAAGACCGGCTTTTTTATGCTCCTTCGGTAGATACATTATACAGATCGTACCAGTCCTGATGGTCCAGATCGATCGAAAATGCATTGGCAATATTCCTGATGCGCTGTTCGTTGCGTGTTCCGATCAGTGGCAGGGCACCCAGCTTGTTAAGCCAGGCAATGGCTAGTGATTCGATGTCTGCGTTGTATTTGCTGCTCAGTTCCTCAAGTTTCTTCCTTACCGCTACGGCCTGAGGATCTTTGCCCTCAGCGATCCGTCCTTCAGCAAGGGGGGCATAAGCCAGAGGACGCATGTAGCGCTGTTTGATATAGTCGATCTGCCCGTTTTCCAGAGCTTTCGTGTTGAGCAGGTTAAGTTCAATGTGATTGGTTACGATCGGCTTGTTGAGGTATGAAGCCAGCAACTGGTGCTGGAATACCGTAAAATTAGCAACGCCGATGTTCTTTATTTTTCCGGAGTCTTTAAGCTTTTCCAGTGTCAGGGCGGTCTCCTCCAGGTTAGAGATCGGGTCGAGCTTGTCGAGCAGCAGGATATCCAGGTAATCTGTCTTAAGCTTCTTCAGGGAACGCTCTACGCTGCTGGTAATCTGGCTGGCGGAGGTGTTATAATGCCTGATGCGCACGCCAGGATTTTCGGCATGCGGAACGTTTAATCCGCATTTGGTAAACAACACAACTTCCGAGCGTTTTACTACGCCCTCCTGTATAAGGTTGCCGAACAACTCTTCGCAGGTAAAATTCCCGTAATGGTCGCTGTGCTCAAAGGTGTTGATGCCGAGCTCCAGGCAGAGTTCCACAATCCTGCGCAACGTTTTTGATGTGTCGGCCACGTCATCCCATCTGTAAAAACCATAAACGGCAGGCGAAACTTTCGGGCCTGCGTCTCCCATGTATATCTTTTGCATAACATCTCAAATCTATTGAAAAAAATCAACTCATAAACCGGGCCAGAAGAGATTTTGGTTATCTTCACCAGGCACTAAGCAATCACCCAGATATTGAGCCATGAGCAAAACCGCGTACGATGCCATTGTTGTAGGATCCGGGCCGAATGGTCTGGCTGCCGCCATCACCCTTCAGCAGGAAGGGCTCTCGGTGCTGCTTATTGAAGGAAAGGAAAAGACAGGCGGCGGATTGCGGTCGGCCGAACTCACCCTTCCGGGTTTTATGCATGACGTATGTTCGGCGATACACCCACTTGCTGTGGGTTCACCTTTCTTTCAGACACTGCCACTGTCCGACCATGGGTTAACTTACCTGTACCCGGAGCTGGCCGCCGCCCATCCGTTCGACGACGGGACGGCGGCCGTGTTGAGCAGTTCGCTGACAGATACAGCCCGCTGCCTGGGCGCCGACGAGCGCAGGTATTTAAAACTGATGGGACCTGTTGTGGAAGACTGGCCCGATCTGGCGGCTGATGTACTCGGGCCGCTTCGTTTTCCGAAGCATCCATTGAAGCTGGCCTCATTTGGCTTAAAGGCACTCACATCTGCCACTTATCTGTCGCGGCGTTTCAAAACGGCAAAGGCGCGGGGCTTGTGGGCCGGTATGGCCGCGCATTCCATACAACCACTCAGTAATCTTAGTACCTCGGCGATTGGCCTGGTACTTATGGCTGCGGCACACCTCAAAGGCTGGCCCGTGCCTGCTGGGGGCTCGGACGAAATAGCCGCTGCGCTTTCTTCTTACTTCCTCAGTCTGGGCGGACGCATCGAAACCAACTGGTATGTACGCAGTTTGGATGAACTTCCAACCGCCAAGACGGTTCTTTTTGATGTTACCCCCCGGCAAATGCTGCAGATTGCCGGACACAGGTTTTCGACCATCTACAAATGGCAGCTCGAGCGTTACCGTTACGGTATGGGGGTATTTAAAATAGATTGGGCACTGGATGGCCCTGTTCCTTTTACAGCAGCAGAAGCGAGACGTGCAGGAACCGTTCATATAGGCAATACCATGGAGGAAATTGAGTTGTCGGAGCGGGAATGCTGGCAGGGCAAGCATGCAGATAAGCCTTTTGTACTCCTTGCCCAGCAAAGTCTGTTCGACGACTCGCGTGCACCTTCAGGTAAGCACACCGCCTGGGCCTATTGCCACGCACCTTATGGTTCGACCAAAGACATGACTACAGCTATAGAAGGCCAGGTGGAGCGGTTCGCCCCAGGTTTTCGCGACCGGATCCTGGGCCGCCATACGATGAATACGGCGCAGATGCAGGAATACAACCCGAATTATATCGGCGGTGATATCAACGGGGGGGTGATCGACCTGGGTCAGCTATTTACCAGACCGGCGCTGCGCTGGTCTCCATACCGCAGTTCGGCCAAAGGCCTTTACATCTGTTCTTCCTCTACGCCGCCGGGAGGAGGCGTTCATGGCATGTGTGGCTATCATGCCGCAAAGCGGGCACTTAAGGATGTTTTTTCCATTCATCTGAGCGACCTTTAACAGGAGGCGGACTTTGGCCTGCGCTGACGCTCCTCGTTTGCCCTAAACGGAGTTATTTTTAACATCATTTTTAAATTGAGGTTATACCGGTACCCTAGGTTTGTCTGCATATAACATCAGACATGACAAAAAACCTACTTAACCGACACACGCTTCACGCAGCGGTGTTTGCTTTTACTGCAACAATCATGCTTAGTGCCTGTAAAAAGGACAAGGAAAAGAACGATGATACCAACCCTATCGTCCCGGTTGAACTGAAAGACTATTCTGTCAACCCCTCGCTACTCAAAACCATGCCCGGTTTTGAAAGCCTGAAGATCACGACGCTGATCAGCAGTGACGACGTACTTCCTGAATCGCCCAACTTCATTTTCGGTGCACAGCCCGATGGGGCCGGTATCCTTAAAGACCCCGCAGGAAATGGATTTATCATGATCAACAATCATGAGATACTGCAATCGGTTTCACGCGTATACCTGGATAAAAACTTCAAGCCTGTGAAGGGTGAGTATATTGTTGATTCCGATGGTGGTATGACGCGCCTTTGCTCAGCTACCATGGCAACACCGGAGGAGCATGGTTTCGCCAAGCCAGTCTTTCTTACCGCTGGAGAAAGTGGTGCAGAATCGATGATCCACGCCATAGATCCTCTGGCGCCGGCCGACAAAAAGAATAATCAGCGTACCCTGCAGGCGCTGGGTCGCTGGAGCGCTGAAAATGCCGTGCCTCTACCCAAAGGTAGCTTTCCTGGCAAATCTGTTATTCTTATTGGTGAAGATGAGAGTGATGGTCAGCTGGCCATGTACGTCTCCGCGCAAGGCGACCTGAACAATGGCAAGCTTTACGTGATGAAGCGGGATAACAACGATCCCGTGGAGACCAATATGGTGAAAGGTCAGAGCTATAATGTAGAGTTTGTGGAACTTGACAATGTGAAAACAAATACCGGTGCACAATTGCAGCAACAAACCATCGACAAAAAGGCGTTGATGCTGGCAAGGGTAGAGGATATCGACTACCGTAAAGGAAGCGCAGCAAATGGACGGGAGGTTTATTTCACGGCAACAGGTGTTAGCCAGGCCGATAAGATTACCCCGGTAACAGGCAAAACAATGTGGGGCCGCGTGTATAAGCTTGTGCTCGACGCTAACGATCCGCTGAAAGGTAAACTAGAGGTAGCGGTAGACGGAAATGACAACCCGGGCAGCAGCATTGTAAACCCTGATAATGTTTGTGTAACCGAGAATTACGTCTACATTCAGGAGGACGGTGATTCATTTTACAAGAACAACAATCACGATGGAACGATCTGGCAGTTTTCCATCGGTAACAAAGCCTTGAAGGCGATGTTGCAGATGGACCACAGAAGAACTGATGCAACGTTTAACGCCAAGTATAACCCTGCGAACAACTTGCAGTTGAGCACCTGGGAATACGGTGCGATGTACGACGTGTCAGATCTTACCGGCATTCCCGGAACTTTTGCGGTGAACCTGCACCCGCACACCTGGACAGACAATAAGTATCGCAATGCCGACGGCGGAACGACCCGTCTGACAAACAACAGCGAAGGTGGCCAAGTGGTTATTGTACGTGGCATAGCTAGATAACATATTGATGATCAATAGATTTTTCAACGCAGGCCTGGCCTGCGTTGTTTTGCTTTTTGGCTTACAAGCCTGTGAAAGGGCCCAACAAGATCCAGCTGAAAGCGTTAAGGCGATTTTTGAGCAGGAGCTGAAGCGTTTGCGGGAGTTGGTAGATGGAGACTTGCTGCCCGCTGCCGAAGGGGGCGACAGCCAAAAAATGAAATTATCTCTTGCCAGGGCCAGGGAACAATACAAGCGGATCGAATACTATTTCGAGTATTTTTTCCCGAAGACCGCAGTGCTCGTGAACGGGCCACCCATTGATGAAATTGAACTGGGGGAGAATCTGGTAGAGCCGCCAACGGGCTTTCAGGTCATGGAAGAACTTATTTTTGACGAGCAAACGGCAGAAAGCAGGGCAGAGCTGATCAATGAGATCAAAAAAATGCAGGTCGACCTGAAGCGGGCGGTGCGGTACAATGCGGAATACCAGATCACAGATGCACAATTATTTGATGCCATGCGGCTGGAGGTATTTCGTATTATAAGTCTCGGAATTACAGGCTTTGACAGTCCGGCCGCGCTCACCTCGCTTCCCGAGGCTTCAGCGGCATTGTCCGGAATAATGCAGGCCATAGAGCTTTACCCCGGTCACGGGCCGTTGAAGACCAATCTTGAAGCGGCCATTGCTGAATTGGGGAAAGCTGAAGATTTTAATACATTCGACAGGCTGGCATTTACTGCGGTACACCTGCAAGAAGTGAGCGAAAGCCTGGCAAAGCTTCGTAAACAATTGAACATCGAGACTGCCGCAAGCGGTTCGGCCTTGCAAGATTCGGCTGTAACGATGTTTCAGAAGCAGGCGTTCGACGTAAACCGCTTTACAAGTAACCACACAGAGTTTATTTCTGATGCCAAGGTTAGCCTGGGTAAAACGTTGTTTAACAGTGCGCTGCTCTCTAAGAAAAATGACCGGAGCTGCGCTAGTTGCCACCGCGAGTCTATGGCTTTCACTGACGGACTGAAGACTGCCGAGGGAATTAACGGCAGGCAATCTCTTTTGCGTAATACGCCTAGCTTGCTGTATGCCGGTATGCAACGCGCGTTCTTTTACGACCTGAAGGCCGCTTCTTTAGAAGATCAAGCGCTGGATGTGGTTCATCATAAAAACGAAATGGACGGGTCACTGGACGACGCTGCCCGGGAGATCAACCGCACGGGTGTTTATTTACGCTCCTTCAAAGCCGCTTATGGCGAGACCGCTCAGAAGGCGAGCCCGTGGAAGATACAGCATGCTATTGCGTCCTACATTCGCTCACTTGCACCCTTTTCGTCCCGGACGGATCAGTATCTGCGGGGCGACCGGTCTAAATTAAGTGCGGCAGAGAAGCGGGGGTATAATTTGTTTATGGGTAAGGCAAAATGTGGCAGTTGCCATTTTGCACCTTTATATAATGGTACACCGGCACCCTTGTTTCACAAAAGCGAAGGTGAAGTTCTGGGTGTGCCGTCGAGGGCCGACACCGTGCGTGCTTTGGTCGATCAGGACGGCGGCCGATATGCGCTGAACCCGTATCCGCAGTACCGGTTTGCATTTAAGACACCTACGCTACGAAATGTAGCGCGCACGGCGCCATACATGCACAATGGCGTGTATCAAACTTTGGAAGAGGTTCTTGATTTCTATAATCGCGGAGGCGGGGCGGGGATTGGAATTGCTCTGGATAACCAGAGCTTGTCGGCCGATCCTTTGAACCTTTCCAAACAGGAAATAAAAGACATCGTCGAATTCTTAAAGGCCTTAAATGATGAAAAAGATTAAGGTTGCTTTTTTTGCTGAAATTCTGGTGGAGGACTTTGACGGGGCTGCCCGCACGATGTTTCAACTGATCAAGAGAATTGATCCCTCCCGCTTTGAGTTTCTCTTCGTTTGCGGGGTAGGGCCTGACAAGCTTGTGGAGTTTGAATGCATTAAACTTCCAATAGTTACACTGCCCATCAACGCTACATATACCATGGCCTTACCGGGCCTGATGAAAAAACAGCTAAAAAAGAGGCTCCGGGAGTTTATGCCCGACCTGGTTCATATTGCCACTCCCTCGCTGCTCGGAGGATTCGCCCTGAAATATGCCAACCGCCAGGGGCTCCCGGTAATGACCATTTATCATACGCACTTCGTGTCGTATATAGATTACTACTTAAAATATGCGCCTTTTTTGATTGAAAAGGTGAAGCAGATGCTGGCGGATAACCAAAAGCTTTTTTATAACAGATGCGATACCATTTATGTGCCGTCAACCAGTATCATGACTGAGCTGACGAGGTATGGGGTAGACTCGAACCGCATGAAACTTTGGAAACGGGGAATTAATGCCAGGCTCTTTTCACCGGATAAGCGGGACGCTCGCATTATAGAGCGGTTGACTGGCAACAACCGACCGGCCATTCTTTTTGCCAGTCGCCTGGTATGGGAAAAGAACCTCGAGACGCTGTTCAAAATATATGATGGCGTGCAAGGGGCCGGACTTGATGTCAATTTTATTGTTGCGGGCGATGGTATTGCAAAGCGTGCATGCCAGAGTCGTATGAAACGTGCAGTCTTTGTAGGTAAGCTTGGACACGATGCACTGTCGGCCTTGTATGCCAGCTCAAGTATTTTTCTGTTTCCTTCTGTATCAGAAACCTATGGAAACGTTGTGCTGGAGGCGATGGCTTCCGGCCTGCCCTGTATTATTGCGGATGGTGGCGGTTCGGCCGACTTTGTTAAGGATGGTGTGAATGGATTCAAGTGTGCGCCGTATGATGCCGACCATTATGTAATGCGCATTCGCAGGTTGTTGAGTGACCGCCAGTTGGCCAGGCAGTTTTCTGCCGCCGGCCTTGCACAGTGTTTCGGTCTCGACTGGGATCAGTTAGCTACGGCTTACTTTGATGAAGTGAGCTTACTTGCAGCTCGGAGGGAGAAAGATAGTTACCGCGTTTCGTGAGGCGCCGGCTAACGATACTGCTGATGCTGATCACCCTGACTTCTTTGGTGATGTACATCCGCGCGGCCGACTTGACGCTGGCCTTGGCTGCTGTACGTAATATCGGTCCCAGGTTTTTGTTGCTCCTCGGCATTACCCTGTGCGCTTATGTTCTGGGTACCATGAGCTGGCAATACTGTCTTGGCAGTTCTGCAAAAACGCTGTCCCTTTTCCGGCTGTTTATCATTCGCCATACTGGCGAAACCTTCGGTGTGTTTAACCCGGTAAGTGTGGTTGGGGGCGACTGGCTAAAAGTTCAACTTCTTAAACAAGCGGGCATAGCGGGCGCTGCTGCCGGTAGTTCTGTCATCTTATCAAGGGCTGTTATGGTCATCAGTCAGCTGATGCTGTTCACAGCAGTGATTTTGCTGGCCTTAAGAGACAAGCAGTTGGAACTGCCCCCGGGGCTCGACTTAAAGTATCTGATCGTAGGAGTCATATTGATTGGCGTTGTAGCAATGGTGCTATATGTTGTCGGAAAAAAATCGGGCAATGGACAACTGCGTGAAACGTTCGAAACGATGAAAATACAGTTCCGCTTGCATAAAACCTTGCTCTTAGGGTCACTCCTGTTAGCCACCCTTCACTGGATTGTTGGCGCCATGGAGTTTTGGCTGATCCTTCATATGCTTAATATAAACATCAGCATGCTGCAGGCGATGATGGTAGACATGGGTGTCATTTTATTTAAGTCGGCGGGCGCATTTATTCCCGGTCAGCTGGGTGTAGAAGAATACGGCAACAAAGTGATGCTGCTTATTATAGGCGTGCCGGGTGCAGGTATCTGGATTACAGCCTCCATTTTACGAAGGGCCCGGCAACTGTTCTGGGTACTTTTCGGGCTGGTCATATACATCGTTTTTTTCAAGAAAACAGAGCGCATAGGATGGAAATATTGTTTGTAACCCATAAATATCCACCCTCAATAGGAGGCATGGAAAAACAGAGCTATGAACTCATACAGGGCATGTCGCGCTATGCCCGGGTACATACGATAGTTTACGAGGGTGGGGGGCGATTAAAATTCTTCGCAAGCTTAAACAGGCGTATCTTGGCTGCATTAAAGGAGAATCCGGGAATATCCGTAGTACACTTTAATGACGGATTGATTGCCGCAGTGAGTTTGATGCATACGGGATATGCGCATCTCAAGCGTTGTGTCACAATGCATGGGCTCGACGTGGTGTTCCCGGGATGGATTTACCAGCGTCTGATTTTACCTCGATTCAATCGTTTCGACCTGATCATTGCTGTGAGCTGTGCTACTGCCGAGGCTTGTGCATTGAGGGGAATCAGTAAGGAGAAGGTCGTAGTGATCAACAATGGCGTAGAGACCAGCGAAAAACAGCGAGTGCAGCGGCCGGAAATGGAAGCATGGTTATCGAGCAAATATGCCATTGATGCAAGGGGAAAGCAAGTGTTTCTGGCTATGGGCCGCGCGGTAAAACGTAAAGGATTTTCCTGGTTCCTGCAGAATGTAGTGCCAGGTCTGGATAAAGACGTATTGGTGTTGCTGATTTCCCCGGGAACTGGGAAGACGGCGACCGACCGGCTTATGGCCGTATTGCCTGGATTTATAAGAACGCGGTTGGAGTTGTTTTTAGGATATCCGGGCGACGACCGTGTGATAGAGAAACTTCTGAAGGGTAGCGCGCTGTCGAAGAAAGTTTACCGCCTGCAGAGCCTGCCGGGGGCAGACATTGATACGATTTTTGCGGGTGCAGACGCGTTTGTGATGCCGAATATAGAGGTTGAAGGCGATATGGAGGGCTTTGGCCTTGTTTGTCTGGAGGCCTGCATGTATGGCCTTCCGGTTTTTGCCGCTGCAAGCGGGGGGATCACGGATGCGATTATACCAGGAAAGAATGGCGTTTTGGTGCCGCCCGGAAACGCGGAGATATGGATGGAGGAACTAAACAACTTTGCGCTTGGTCCGGCCGACAAAACAGCGCTCGCCGGGTCGATCGTTTCATTTACCCGCGAACGTTTCAGCTGGGAAGTAATGGTGCATAATTATTTTGTTTTTTTGTCTAAGTTTGCACGTTGACAAAGTGCAATGCGCAAATGGATATATCTGTTGTAATTCCCTTATATAATGAAGATGAGTCGCTCCCTGAACTAACCGCCTGGATAGCCAGGGTGATGCAGGAGCACCGCTTTACTTATGAAGTTGTTTTTGTAGACGATGGGAGCACAGACAATTCCTGGGCAGTAATAGAAGATCTTAAAAAACAATATCCGGCCATCAGGGCCATTAAATTCAGAAGGAATTATGGTAAATCGGCTGCGCTCAATGTCGCCTTTGAGGCTGCGCAGGGTGATGTGGTGATTACCATGGATGCAGACCTGCAGGACAGTCCGGACGAGATACCGGAACTTTACCGCAGAATAAAGGAAGAAAAGTTTGACCTGATCTCCGGATGGAAAAAGAAACGCTATGATCCGGTCACCAAGACAATTCCTACCAAACTGTTCAATGCGGCTACCAGGCGCATGTCGGGCATCAAATTGAATGATTTTAACTGTGGTTTAAAGGCGTATCGCAAAGATGTGATTAAGACCATAGAGGTTTACGGCGAAATGCACAGGTATATACCCGTAATTGCCAAATGGGCGGGATTTAAAAAGATTGGGGAGCAGGTGGTAGAGCACAGGGCGCGCAAATACGGGGTAACCAAATTTGGTCTGAGCCGCTTTATTAATGGTTTCCTGGATCTGCTGTCCATTTTCTTTGTGGGTAAGTTTGGTAAACGACCCATGCACTTTTTTGGTTCACTTGGCGTACTGAGTTTTCTGATGGGTACTTTTATGGCGCTCTGGCTTATCGGCGAGAAGCTATATCACCTTTCTGCCGGAATACCTTACCGCAGGGATGTAACCGACCAACCTTTATTCTATATCGCACTTGTAGCCATTATTGTAGGTTCACAACTGTTTTTAACTGGTTTTGTCGCAGAACTTGTTACCCGTAACGCACCGGAACGGAACCAGTATCTCATTGAAAGGGAACTTCATTAACACATGTTTTTTTCCATCATAATTCCGCTTTACAATCGCCCGCAGGAGATCGACGAGCTGTTGCATACGCTTACCAAGCAGAGCTATATGCAGTTTGAAGTGCTGGTCATAGAAGACGGATCGGTGAACGACGCGGCGCGTATCGTACAGAAATACAGTAATGTGCTGGATATCAAATACTATGTGAAGGCGAACTCCGGACAGGGTTTCAGCCGTAATTTCGGTTTTGAGCGTGCCTCGGGAGATTACTTTGTTATTTTCGATTCAGACTGCCTGATTCCTTCCACTTATCTGGAAACCGTGCGTGACTATTTGTATGAACACAAATTGGACGCTTATGGTGGCCCCGACGCGGCGCATGGTAGCTTTACACCGGTCCAGAAAGCCATCAGTTATTCGATGACTTCACCCTTTACTACTGGCGGTATCCGTGGAAACCGGAAGCATATCGGACAATTTCATCCGCGCAGTTTCAATATGGGGGTATCGCGCCAGGTTTGGGAGAAGGTAGGCGGATTTATCCTGACCAGGCTGGGGGAAGACATTGAATACAGCATCAGAATCCATGGGGCAGGCTTTAAGATAGGTTTGATACCTGACGCCTATGTGTATCATAAGCGCCGCACCAGTTTCATGCAGTTTTACAAACAACTCCACTTTTTCGGTCGCGCACGCATCAATGTGTATAAGCATTTCCCGGCCGAACTAAAACTCGTACATTTCTTTCCCGCGGCCTTCACCTGTTTTGCAGGCCTTGCTATACTCTTCAATGTGTTTCGTCTGCCGCTGGCATTTACTGCTAACATTTTGATACTGGTATACTTTATGTTGATATTTTTTCACGCTTGGGTTGTCAACAAGTCGTTAAAAGTTGCAATTTTGAGTGTTGTTGCTTCGTTTATACAGCTCACGGCGTATGGACTTGGTTTTATGCAGGATTTTATAAAGAGAGTAGTATTTAAACAATGATTGATTTTTTAAAGGAAAGTACCTTTGCTGTTAATGAGGTGATCGGCAGGGCATGGACGGTGACTAAACGGAACTATTTTTCGATAGCGACAATGTGTTTCCTAATGTTCATTACTTCGAATGCGTCCGGACTAATGGCTTTTTTCCTTAAAGACGTGAGTAATGTCCTGAGTATCTTAATGGCATTCATCTTTGCTATGTTTTATTTTACCATCAATTTGTCGCTGTTCAGGTATATCTTCCATCTTCTGGACGATGAGGAGCATGACGTAAGCATCGTAAGTACTATCCCTACCCGCAGGCAGATCATTCGGTTTTTAGTTGCGACGGTGTACTTTATGCTTTGTATTGTGGGGGTATATATCTTGGTTATTTTAATCGCCTTTCCTTTTATTTACACAAGCATCCGGTTTGAAGTCATTAAGAATGTCGCTATTTCGGTCGGGATTGTGGCCATATTCATTACCTGGATCAGGATATCGTTCTTTCCGTTCTTTATCCTGGACAAGAACCTGCCGCCCTTCGCCTCTATCAAGTATAGTCTGGCTACCACAAGGGGCAACTTTACCAAGATTCTGCTCTTGCTGCTCATTTTGCTGAGTTTTCATTTGCTTTACCTGTTCTTCAGTTACATACACTGGCCTTTTGTGGCCTTTTTCGTCAATATCCTTAGTTCGTTCATTGTTGTTCCGCTTTCCAGTGTGGCCCTCACTGTGGCCTACCGCAAAATGATGAGCGAGTATCAGGACAATGGAGAACCGGATATTATTCATAATATCGTTTAACATATTTTTTATGGGCTGGAAAGCGGCATTGAGCAAACCATTTGCCGCCCTGGTAATGCGGGGTATCGACAAATGGAAGAAGGACGCTGTTAAGGCGCAGCAGGAAACGCTACGTATGCTGATACATAAGGGGCAGCATACGGCTTTTGGGCGCGACCATCAGTTTTCCTCTATCAAGGATTATAATGATTTTAAGCGCCTGGTACCTGTTCGCGACTATGAGGAGCTTCGTCCGTATGTTGACCGCGTGGTAGCTGGCGAAGCCGATGTATTGTGGAAGGGAAAGCCTGCCTACCTGGCCAAGACTTCAGGTACAACCTCGGGTGTTAAGTATATCCCGATCTCCAAAGAATCTATGCCGGAACATATCAAAGCCGCCAGGAACGCTTTGTTGACCTATATCCATGAAACCGGCAAAGCCGATTTTGTGAACGGAAAGATGATTTTTCTGCAGGGCAGTCCCCTGCTTAGCGAAAAGCATGGCATTAAAGTGGGCAGGCTCTCGGGCATTGTGGCCAACCTGGTACCTGCCTATCTGCAAAAAAACAGGTTGCCTTCGTTTGCCACCAACTGTATCGAAGATTGGGAGCAGAAGGTAGATGCCATTGTTTCTGAAACGGTGAAGGAAGACATGAGACTCATATCGGGCATACCGCCCTGGGTACAAATGTATTTTGACCGTCTGATACAGCACTCGGGCGGCAAACCTGTAAAGGACATATTCCCGAATTTTAGTTTATATGTCTATGGAGGGGTCAACTTTGAGCCTTATCGCACAAAGATCGAGGCCAGTATTGGCAAACGCATCGATGCGATAGAGACTTATCCTGCTTCTGAAGGCTTTATTGCCTATCAGGATTCTCAGACCGATAAGGGTTTGCTGCTCCTGGCTGATGCAGGGATATTTTATGAGTTTGTGCCGGCCGAAGAGTACTACAATGACAATCCACAGCGGATTAGTCTGAAGGATGTAGAACTTGATAAGAATTATGCGCTGATTCTGAATACCAATGCCGGGCTATGGGGTTACAGTATTGGCGATACGGTTAAGTTTGTGTCCCTAAATCCGTATAAGATTGTGGTCACAGGACGTATTAAGCATTTTATATCGGCTTTTGGCGAACATGTGATCGGTGAAGAAGTGGAGCACGCACTGCTTAGCGTGGCCAACGAAGAAGGGGTTGGTATCACAGAATTTACGGTAGCGCCCCGGATAGCGGTTGAGCCTGGTGAACTCCCTTATCACGAATGGTTTATTGAGTTTTCCAGGCCGCCGGTCGACCTTCCCGCTTTCAGCAAACGGGTAGATCAGGCTTTACAAAAGAAGAATATTTACTATTTTGACCTGATTGAAGGGAAAATTCTGCAGCCGTTAATTATAAGACCTTTGAGAAAAGATGCTTTTGTCAATTATATGCGCTCGCAGGGTAAACTGGGCGGGCAGAACAAGGTGCCGCGACTGGCTAATGACAGGAAGATTGCGGATGATTTAATCGCGTTTATACATTGAAGAATATATCTATACTAGGTGCAACGGGCTCTATCGGGACCCAGGCCTTGGAGGTTGTTGAAGCCCACGCAGATTTGTACCGCGTCTGCGCGCTTACCGCGCATTCGAACGCCAAACTTCTGATCAGTCAGGCGCAAAAGTTTAAGCCGGACCTGGTGGTGATTGGTGACGACCAGTACTACGCCGAAGTAAAAGCAGCCTTGCCGGGCATCAAAGTGCTGACCGGTCAGCAGGCGCTGTGCGAAGCAGCGGCATTGCCTCAGGCCGAGCTGGTGCTTACCGCGCTGGTGGGCGCTGCGGGCTTACAGCCTACCATTTCTGCCATTGAAGCGGGGAAGGATATTGCGCTGGCCAACAAAGAAACGCTGGTTGTTGCAGGCGATATCGTGACACAGCTTGCGGAGCAGCATGGCGTAAAGATCATTCCGGTTGATTCCGAGCATTCGGCCATCTACCAGTGCCTGGTAGGTGAGGAAGTTAATCCGGTAGAAAAGATTTACCTGACTGCATCGGGTGGCCCGTTCAGGGGGAAGGATCGCGAAGCACTGGCGGGGGTGACTAAAGCTGCGGCTTTAAAGCATCCAAACTGGACCATGGGCGCAAAGATCACCATCGATTCTGCTTCGTTGATGAATAAAGGACTGGAGGTGATCGAAGCACGCTGGCTGTTTGGTCTTGACCCGGATCAGATCGACGTTATTGTTCATCCGCAATCTATCGTACATTCACTGGTGCAGTTTACCGACGGTTCTATAAAAGCCCAGATGGGTTTGCCCGATATGAAGCTGCCAATCCACTATGCTTTAGCCTATCCAGGCAGAATAACGAGTAGCTACGAACGTTTTAACTTTATGGATTATCCGGAGTTCACGTTCTCCAAACCTGACATGCATACCTTCCGCAATCTGCAGCTGGCATACCATGCGCTCAGGAAGGGCGGCAATATGCCCTGCATCATCAATGCGGCCAACGAAGTGGTCGTCAATGCCTTTTTAAACGACCAGATCGGCTTTCTGCAAATGAGCGACGTGATTGAGCGTTGTATGGAAGATATCCCTTTTATAGAAAAGCCAAGCCTCGATAATTATTTAGAAACCGACAGCTATACCCGTATATTTGCCGGCGACTTGGTAACAAAACAAGCTTTTTTAACTCAAAACATAAAATATTAGACTAAGATATGAGCGGACTGATTATGGCGGCCCAGTTACTCCTGGGATTATCGATACTGGTTATTTTGCACGAGCTGGGGCACTTCCTTGCGGCACGGGCATTCGGAATTAAGGTAGAAAAGTTCTACCTTTTCTTTGATGCCTGGGGCGTGAAATTGTTCAGCATAAAGAGGGGCGACTGCGAGTACGGAATCGGCTGGCTGCCCTTGGGCGGCTATGTGAAAATCGCTGGGATGATCGACGAATCTATGGATACCGAGCAGATGAAGCAACCCGCACAGCCCTGGGAGTTCCGTTCAAAACCTGCATGGCAGCGGCTCATCGTGATGCTCGGCGGTGTAATTGTGAATATTGTGGTAGGTATCCTGATCTTCTGGATGCTGACGTTCAAATACGGCGAAAGTTTTATCCCGAATTCGACGGTTGCGGGTATTAATCCTGGTGTTATCGGCAAGGAGATCGGTTTAAAGCAGGGCGATAAGGTTGTGGCCGTTAACGGAAAGAAGGTGATCCGTTTTGATGAATTGATCAGTTCTCAAGTGCTGCTCGGCAATACGAACCTTACGGTGATCCGCGAGGGCAAGGCACTGGACATTAAAGTGCCCGACAATATATTAAACAAGGTTTCTGACCTTGGTATTGAAGAATTCATCAGCAGGATGCCCCTGGTATCTACAACGCTCGACAGTATTCCTGAAACAATGCCTGCCTATAAAGCCGGAGTGCGTAAGGGGGATAAGGTACTTGCAGTTAATGGTCAGCCCGTAAAATATGACGTTGATGTTAAAAGGATCGTCAAGCAGAATAAAGCCAAGCCGGTTACGTTTGACATCATGCGCGGCGGCGAGCAGCTTAGCTTAACCGTCCCCGTAGATACAGCCGGTACCATCGGCGTCTATTTCAATCATGTAAACGAACTTCGCGAGCAAACCATTCACTACGGATTATTTGAGTCGCTGCCGATCGGAATAAATCAGGCCTGGAAGGTGTTCAGCGACAATGGCAAGGGCATCTGGAAGGTGCTTACCGGAAAGATACATGCCAACAAGGCATTTTCAGGCCCTGTAGAGATAGCGCGTAAGGTTTACGGAGGTGAATGGATATGGGCCAGGTTCTGGGCCTCAACCGGTTTTATCTCTATTGCACTGGCCTTCATGAACCTGCTTCCTATTCCGGCGCTAGACGGTGGTCACGTCGTATTTCTAATCATTGAGATGATCAAAGGCAAGCCCCTGGGCGATAAGTTTATGGAGCGGGCGCAGATTGTGGGCTTTGTATTGTTGCTGTCGCTCATGGTATTTGTGCTGGGCAACGATATATTTAAAGCGATAATGCAGTAGCGATGACAGATTATTTTGCTTTTTACGGGCTGCCGCTGAGCTTCAATCCCGATCAGGAACTCGTTAAGCAGCAGTATTATGCGCTGAGCAAGCGTTATCACCCCGACTTTTACATCAATGAAAGTGAGGAGAAGCAGGCGGAGGTTTTAGAGCTAAGTACACTGAACAACAAAGCTTACCAGGTGCTGAGCAACAGGGAGCGCCTGATTCAGTATGTGCTTGAACTGGAAGGTGTGATCAGTGAGGGCGAAAACTACGCTCTACCTAAGGATTTCCTGATGGATATGATGGATATCAACGAATCGCTCATGGATCTAAGTATGGAACCCGACGCAGAGCGTCTTGCAGTGCTCGACCAGGAAGTGGCGGCAATCGAACAAGGGCTGTCGGCCCACCTCGACGAGCGCTTTAAGGAGTTCGCGCAGCAGAAAGGGAAAGAGCGTGGGGTAACGCTGCAAAAGATCAAAGACTTGTATTACCGCGGGAAATATTTGCAAAGGCTGAGAGGTAACATCAGCAAAGCCGTGGTATAAAACCCGAAGTAACAAAAAAGCCCTTGTCTTAGACAAGGGCTTTTTAATTGCATAGCCAGGTGGTTATTTGCCTGGAAGACTGCCATTAACGCGGTTCAGTTTGTCGGAGAACAGCTTCATATAAAAGCCGCCCACCACACTTCTCGCTTTAAAGTTATCACGAATGCCCGTGTTGGTATCGTAGAAGTCGTTTAGAGGTACTCTCGACTCGGTTTCTACCGCGTGCTTGTAAACCGGTGCAACCAGGGCTTTGAAGTCCTTCTCATTGCTCGTAAAGGTGGCTGTCCACAAGATCCAGTCGTTCTTGGTGTAGGCCTTTCTGCTGTCTAAAGGCAGTCCGTACCGGTTTTGCTTGTTCAGGTAGTATTTGATCTCGGTGTCGTACACCTTTTGAGGGAACAGGTTTAAGTTCAATACTTTATCCCAAACCAGGTTATACTTCTGACTCCAGGTATTCTTATTATCGAAAGTAAGCGCATAGTGATCGCCCGCATCTGCCATTTGCATCCACTGAGGTACCATGGCCTGAGCGATGTCCCGGTATTTTTTTGCGGTCTCGCTGTAACCTAGCGACTCTGCCAATTGCGCATAGCAGGCAATACCTACAATAGCTTTTACAGAAAGGTTCGCGTTTCTGGCCAGGTGGCCCGCGAAGTCGTCAGTACACAATTGTGTTTTCGGATCCAGTCCCTCCCTGGTCAGATAGTCTGCCCAGGTAGTCAGAGTTTTCCAGTGCTTTTTAGCATAGTTGGCATTTCCCTGTGCTTTTGCGATGGCTGCGGTAAGGATAATCATGTTGCCCGACTCCTCCACCGGCATAGGCTCGCCGTAGGTTTGTCCGTTGGCCAGAGGGTACGTGCCAAGGTCGTGCGCAGCCCATGGATGCGGATATTTACCGCTTTCGCTGAAATAGAAAATACCGTTGAGCATGCCTTGCAGCAGCTGAGGATTGTAGATCAGGTATAGCGGAGCCGATGGGTAGGTCACGTCTACAGTATTGATAAAGCCGCCACTGTTGTTTTCCTTAGACAACCAAAGGATTTCCCGTTCCGGACTTTTCACGAGGGTATGAGCGGCAATACTCTGACGGTATGCCAGGTTACATAATTCCGCGTAATCCTTGCCGCCAGATTTCAGGGCATCCGCATAAACAGTTTTGTTGAATGCCTCGCACTTTGCCAAAACAGCTTTGTAAGCGTTCGAAGCATCCGTCATTTGTCCCTCAATGGTTTCCTTACCCGATGTATTCCACCATGGTCTGAGATTTCTCTTAAAGTACTGAATGGAATAGATCTCATCGTAAGCTAGCTGGATATATTTCTCAACCGGCGTACTGCTCACGCTTCCAAAGGGAATGATGGTATTCAGTGCCAGCGAACGACCTTTTTGAGCCGTGGTGGTTACAATGCCTTTTCTGAATGCATCTGCTGCATTCTTTTGCGGGGTAATAAATTGTATGGCTCCCGCAGTTTTAGGCGCGGCTACATAAAAATAGCCCCAGTCGATACGCATATCATCGGCGGCCTTTTGTAACACGGGCTGCTCAACGGTTCCTGTTTTCAGAATATTTAGTTTGGCGGTGCTGTATTTTTGCGCTGTTACTTCCTGCGACGGGCGGTACACGGCAATATCAGAAGAAGCGCTCATAAATACTTTCACCTGATGCGTTTTATTGTCGTTGGCTTTAACCTGATAGGTTACATAAGATACCGGACGGGCAAGCACACCAAGGTCATCCATCAAAAGAGGAGACGTAAAGGTCAGTTTCAAATCAACCTTTCCGCAGGTAAAATCGTAAACGGTTTGGGTTGCCTTAAACTCCACGTTCGTCTGCCTGGCAAGTTGTACGGCGCCCGACTCGTCTTTCAGTTTATTGGAAAGTCCGAAATCCAGATAGCGGCCTCCCGCCGTGTTTACCAGGTGTATCGCGATCACGTTTTTGCCTTTTTTCAGGGCACGCTTATCGCTGTCGCTAAGCGCTATGTACTGAAAGTTCGATGTCCAGCCCACCTTGGTATAGATCTTCTTCCCGTTCAGGTACAGGTTGATGTTATCATCATGGTTCAGCTTTAGATAAAGCTCGTTTACAGACTCCGGGTTTGTTACGTCAAAAGTTCTTCTCACCCAGATGTCGTGCGACTTCCACATGGTTTTTGCCGTTTTTGCGTCATCCCCGATTGGAGCCGCACCTGTACGCCAGCTCGATGCGTCGTAATCGGCCGACTGCCAGTCGCCCTCAGGCTCCTTCTCGGTATATTTTACCTGGTATGGCGCGTCATCAGAAGCAGCAACCACCGTTTGGTAGTTGGGCGCCTCTTTACCCATAAAGCGGTATATCGTACCGTCTACGTTGATCATACCTAAAAGCGAATGATCTGCGCCGGTCCAGTGCTGCGTGGCCGACTCGTTCAGCTTGTCGGTGCTCGACCAGATACTAAAGTTTGGATTGTGGGTAATGAGGGGGTAGGCTGGGGCCTTTCGCTCCTGCGCGCCGGCCGGATTGGCAAGCGAACCGCAGGCCACTATGGTAAGCAGCCCGAAAAGTTTGGTTTTGTTCATCATTTGTGTGTTAACTATAGGTTCCGCGTTTTACATCGCATAAAACGGTTCCCTAAAATAGGAAAATTATTTCAAGTAAGGGGAAGCCGCCCAGGCGATCTCCTCGAAAACGATTTAAAAAAGAAAGAGGCTGGTCTAAACAAAGACCAGCCTCTTTCGGCCATTAAAGAACCTTTCTAGGGCAGAATCGTATCTTTAATATTTTCCATAATACCCTTATCCGGGGCAATCATCTGTTGCTCCTGGGCGTAGCCCTTTACATCAGGCATGCCAAGATCTGGCCTCGGTACGCCCTGTTGGGCCGTCATCACGCTGAATTCGCCCTTGCCGTCTATCGAGGGGCCGCTTGTCCACCTGCCATCAGCTGCCGGAGGGGTCTCAATGTTTGTCGACACAAATTTGTAATCGAAGTCTTTCACATGCGCCGACATCGGGAAGGTGTTTGGAATCGGCAGGTTCGTGCCTACTCCACCAAGGTCTTCCAGAACGGCCAGCCATTGGTTCTGGTGCATGGCGTCCCTGGTGATCAGGAACGACAGCATATCTTTCATGCCCGGATCATCAGTCAGCTCGAACAAGCGGGTAGCCAGTACCCTGCCGGTCGATTCGGCCATAACGTTCGCATACATGTCGGCCGCTATGTTCCCGCTGCCAACCACCCATGAGCCATTGAACGGTACCCCGTTGCTGTCGACAGCCATTGCCGAAAGACCAGACGAAATCACATGGCGCGGATCCATACCCCCAAGGATGTTGCTTACGATTGGGTTTTCACCGGCTATCTTATCTTTCAATTCGTTGGTAGCGCCATCCAGGTTTAAGGCCACAGCCGTACATAGCATCTCAATATGCGAAATCTCTTCCGTTCCGGTGTCAAGCAGCATGTCGCGGTATTTGTTGGGACCCCGATTGCCCCAGGCTTGAAACAGATATTGGAGACACACACGGATTTCTCCCTCAATGCCGCCGATGGCTTGCTGCAATAGCTTTGCAAACGCTGGATTTGGCTTGTCTACACGTACGGTGTACTGCAGATTGTTGTCGTGATAAAACATAGTATAAGAATTAGTTAAACAATAGGTTACACCCATCACAACCAATCCCGAAGCCTAATGGTTCATCCAATAAACACGTATTCGGCCGGTAGAAACACGCGAATTAATCCCTGCTCATTTCCGGATTATAATGCAGTCCGGGTGTAAGCCAGTAGAGCAGTATTACCCGCGAAAAGCGGTAGTTGAACGGCGAAAGGATGAGTACTGCCGGAAAGATGGTCGCAATATACAGCCACATGTTTTCCAGGTTGCCCGTTAAAACGTAGGTCGCTACGGCAATCGAGATGATCTCCGCAACGTTCATGGCGTAGCTGATAAACATCGAAACGTAGAAGTACCCCGGCTCGCGTTCAAATCTTAGTCCGCAATGCGGGCATGTCACATGCATTTTCTGAAGCTTAAAACCATACATTGGTCCGTCGAACATGTTTCCTCTTCTGCATCTTGGACATTTGGCGTGCATCGCTGCCGAAAATTCTGAGCTTGTGTCAATTTTTAAAGGCTTCATCGTCTTATTTTTTTAAAGTGTGTTTTCTGAACTCCTCGGGTGTCTGGCCTACGTACTTCTTGAAGAACTTCGTAAAGTAGGAGTTGTCGTTAAAGTTCAGTTGGAGGGAGATTTCGCTGATCGGGAGATCGAGATTTACGAGTAGTCTTTTAGCTTCAAGCACCACCCTGTTCCGGATCACTTCTCCGGCTGGCATGCCTAACAGATCGTTACATAAGGCATTCAGATGATTAGGCGTAATGTACAATAGTTCCGCATAGGCCTTTGGTAGTCTGAGTTCGGCAAAGTTCCGTTCAATCAGTTGCTGAAAATTCTTGAGCAGGGTATAGTTGTACGATGTTACGTATGCGCCCGGCTTTTCGGTCACCAGGTCAGACAGCATGATAAACATTTTTAGCAGCAGGATCCTGATGTAGTCGTCGCTAAAGCGTTTGCTTTGATTTCCTGCGATAAGCAGTTCCTCGAATATCCCGCCTATGGCCTGGCGACAATCCTCAGGGACTTCCAAAACGGAATCCCTGACAACGCCTGAGAAGAAACTGAATTTTTGCAGATAATCGGTAAGCAGTAAAAAGGACTGAAAGTAATTACTGGAAAAGTTAATCACGTAGCCGTCGACCGCCCCGGTAAAGCTCCAGCTGTGTACCTGCCCGGGAATCATAAAATAGATTTGCCAGGGCTTAACCTCAAAGTTCTCGAAATCAATAGAATGATGTCCGGCCCCTTCGGTAAACAGCACGATATGATAAAAACTATGCCGGTGTGCGTAATGTAAATGCTGATGCGTTTTTGAATACGGCCCGAACCTGCTTACAATGATGTCTTCCTTACGAAAGCCTGTGAAGCTGCTGATGTCGTATATAGGAATCTCATTTTTCATATGTCAAAGTTACCTGATATTGATCGGTAATAATGGTATTGCTTACCTGAGTTATGGTGTTTTTTACGGATTAACAAATTCAAAAACCGTCTGCGAACGATAAACTTCACCCGGCTTTAGCAATGTGCTGGGGAATTTTGGCTGATTGGGAGCGTCCGGATAATGCTGAAATTCCAGGCAAAAGCCCCCGTATCTCGTCATGGGCTTTTGCTGTCTGCCCATTAAACCCCGGTTTAGGTGGTTTCCTGTATAGAACACCAATCCCGGCTCGGTAGAGTATGCTTTCAATACACGGCCAGAATGCGGGTCGTAAGCCTGTGCAGCGAGTCTTAACTTCCCGGACTGATTTTTCAACACATAAGTAAGATCATAGCCGTTACCTATTTTCAATGCTGGGTGCTCGTCCTTTATCCGCTCGCCAATCGCTTGTGCCCTGGAGAAATCCAATGCTGTCCCATTTACAGGCAGGATTTTCCCCGATGGGATATTGTTTCTATCGGCCTCCAGGTATTTGTCAGACCAGATGCGCAACTCCGTATCCAAAACAGTCGCCGAACCTCCGCCTGAGAGATTGAAATAAGTGTGATTGGTGAGGTTTACATGCGTAGGCCTGTCGGTAGTGGCCGTATAGTCAATCCTGAGTTCATTTTTGTTTGTCAGCGTATAACTTACACTTACTTCAAGATTTCCAGGGTAGCCTTCTTCTCCGTCCCGGCTTAGGTAACTCATTCTTATGCCAGGCCCGTCGCCCTTCCTGATCTCTTCTACATTCCAGATCCTTTTATCAAAGCCAAGTTTACCGCCGTGAATATTCGAGCTCAGGATATACTCCTGGGCCCCGATGGTAAATCGCCCTTTAGCAATGCGGTTGGCCACACGACCTACGATGGCGCCCATTAAGGGGTTGCGAGGGGATGTGTACGCATGTAGCGAATCGAACCCTAACACAACGCTACCCAAAACTCCGTTTCTGTCGGGAACACGGATATCCGTAATTGTAGCTCCATAACTTATCAACTTCACCTGCATGCCTTGTGCGTTGGTTAATACGTATTCGTAAATCTCCTGCCCGTCGATTTTTCCAAAAAGGTGTTTCGTAAGATATTGCTCCTGCGCAGTCGCGCAGACCTGATGTAATAATAGTAAGACAAAGACTATCAAATTTTTAAGCATTTTCATTTTTACCTATTTTTAATCATCCCACAACGATTAATATACGATATTGGGGTGTATACACAAAAAAACCAGATATGAACCTTACTTACCTGCGATCGCTCTTTTCCGCTGCGAGGAATATTTTTGTCATGGCGTTGCTCTTTTTTCCAATGCTGAGTGTCGGACAAAAGCAAGTCCGCTTAACAAGTTACGTAAACCCTTTACTGGGTACAACCGTGCTGACAGATTCATCACTGCTGGGGTACAATCCGCCATGGCGTACCTGGAACGGTCTTACGGGTCCCGGAGCTACAGTGCCCCACGGCATGGTGCAGGTCGTTCCCGTTACCACCTATGGCAGCGGCAGCGGTTATGAATACGAGATAAATACGATAAAGGCAATTGCGCAAACCAGCGGAAATCATTGGGGCGACCTCAATATACCGGTGATGCCTTTGGAAGGAGCGGATTTTACGGCGGATGATTTTGCTTCTGCCTATAGTCACTCCACTGAGGTAGCACGCCCCGGCTATTATGAGGTTATGTTAGAACGCTATAAAATAAAGGCTCAACTTACGGCCACAAAAAGAGCCGCATACCATAAATATACGTATACAGGTGGTCAGGCTAAGAAACTGGCATTCGATCTCGTCCGTGCGGGTGGGGGAAGTAGCACCTGGGAACTCAGCCAGGCAGGGGATTACGCGCTAACCGGAAGGCAGGGCAACCTTTACTTCTATGCAGTGGTGAACCATAAGATAAAAAGCATAGATGCATACAAACGAAATCCGAATCAGCCAGAAGTTCCGCGCAGCGGGCAGGGCGCCGGGGGACAAAGAAAACTTACCGGAAACCTGGACGTTATGGTAATTAGCCTTGAAAACTCCAATCGGCCGCTCGAGCTAAAAATTGCCCTCTCACGAGTCAGCCCCGAGGGTGCAAAAGCCAACTATGACGCGGAGATTGCTAACAAGGACTTTGATCAGGTGTATAGCGAAGCGGATAAAACCTGGGAACAACTCCTCGGTAAAATCAAGGTTACCGGCGGAACAGAGAAGCAAAAATCCATGTTCTATTCATGCCTGTACAGACAGTTCTGCTACCCTAGTGTAACAAGCGATGCCGATGGTAAAACAGGCGGGCGAATTCAAAGCAATCCGGGCTTCGAAACTTATGCAAGTCCCGCACTCTGGGATGTTTTTCGTACGCAGCTGCCAGTCCTGGATCTGATTGAGCCGGATGTAAGCAATAACGTCATCAAATCGATGATTCTCAATGGTGAGCGTTCCGGATTTCTGCCCACGTCATTCCATGGTGATTTCGCGTCGACCTATATCGCGGGTGCATACGCCCGGGGAATAAGGGATTACGACGTTAAAGAGGCTTACCGGCTTATGCTTAATAACGCCAATACCCCAACGGGCGAAGGGGTAAAGGGGCCAAGACCGCATAACGGCCAATACCTGAAATTAGGCTATCTGCCAGAGGCGGATATCAAGAACCCTACCACCGAAACGGTGTCTACCGCGGGTACTACCAAGACACTTGAGTTTGCGTACTCCGACTACTCCATAGCACAGCTGGGCAAAGCCTTGGGCGACAATGATACTTATAACATCATGATGAAACGGAGCCAGAATTACCGGAATGTGTTTGATGCACAGACCGGGTTTATGAGGGGGCGTCTTGCCGATGGAAAATGGGTTAGCCCGTTTGATCCGGGCTACCCTTACTACGAATTTATGTATCGGGAAGCAAATGCCTGGCAGGCCTCCTTCTTCGTGCCACAGGACACCAAAGGGCTTATATCCTTATATCAAAGTCCCCGCGATTTTGAACTTAAAATAGACTCACTTTTTTCCGTTCCCTGGGGCGGCTATGCTAAAGATAACCTCTCGGTATTTCTCGGACAATTCTGTATGGGAAACCAACCCGACTTCAGTTATCCTTACCTCTACTATTTTGTGAATAAACCCGAGAAGTCACAGGCCATACTTAACAAACTCATGTCAGATTGTTTCGGCATGGGGGCTGAAGGACTTGCGCTGGCTGGGATGGATGATTATGGATCACTTACAGGCTGGTACGTACTAAATGCCATGGGCATATATCCTTATTCTCCTGCAGATCCTGAATACATCGTATCTGTACCCATTTTTGACAAAGTTGAAATGCAACTTGGCAACGGCAAAGTCTTTACCATCAACAAAAGAGAAAAAGGGAAGCATATCTCAAAGATCACTATAGCTGGTGCTCCTTTAAATGGCTGGTTTGTTAGCTATGCAGACATTGCCAAAGGCAAGCAATTGGATGTTTTTACGAAATGACCGTATTTATACTGGTTTCCGCGCTGCTTTAAACCTTTTGTAAGCTCTGGCAATTACATATACAAAGTTTTTGTACATGTTAAGTTCCAAAGGGCACAAAAGAGTCATAATCACCAATATTTCGCCGTCGGTCGAGGAAGGTAAGTTCCCGGCCAAGGCAGTTTTAGACGAGGAGATAACGATTTCTGCCGATGTTTTCGGCGACGGCCACGATGCGGTGTCCGCAAGCTTGTTCATTAAACACATTGATGAGGATAAGGCACTCGAGGTACCGCTGAAGCTATTGTATAACGATTGCTGGCAGACGAGATATACATTTAACCGCCTGGGTTTTTATGAGTTCTGGATTGAGGCCTGGGAGGATCATTTTGCCAACTGGCGAAATGGTTTGCTCAAAAAGCACGCTGCCGGGCAGAACCTTGATGTAGAATGGCTCATCGGCACTAAGCTGATTGATGATGCGGCTGAATATCTCGCTGATCGTCGGGATTTGCTACTGGACTGGGTTCAGCGGATACACGATGCCGATAGTGACGACGAGAAGGTAGCGTTGGTGACGAACGCCGAATTGAGCAGGCTGATGTACCAATACCGGCTGGAAGATAAAACCACCCGGTACCCCTTTGTATTTAGGATTGAAGTCGAGCGAAAAAAGGCTGCCTACAGTACCTGGTATGAATTGTTTCCGCGGTCGGCTGCCGCGGAACCGGGTAAGCATGGCACATTTAAGGATGTGATCAGGTTGCTGCCACGGATTGCCGAGATGGGATTTGATGTGTTGTATTTTCCGCCGATCCATCCGATCGGGGAGGTCAACCGAAAGGGTAAGAACAATTCACTTACAGCCGGACCAGATGATCCCGGATCGCCATGGGCTATTGGAAACAGGAAAGGCGGACATAAAGCGATCCATCCGCAACTGGGCACAATGACCGACTTTAAACGACTGGTCAAAGCCGCCAAAGCTCAAAACATAGAGATTGCGCTCGATATCGCGTATCAGTGCGCACCAGATCATCCTTACGTGAAAGCACATCCGGAATGGTTTGTGTGGCGGCCTGATGGTACCGTGCAGTTTGCTGAGAACCCGCCAAAAAAATACGAGGACATCTTACCTTTCAACTTTGAGAGTGCCGACTGGGAAGGTCTGTGGAAAGAGCTTAAGAGTGTAATCGATCACTGGGTGGCAGCGGGCATCCGGGTATTCCGGATCGACAATCCGCATACCAAGGCCTTTGCGTTCTGGGAGTGGATGATCAATGAGGTGCGGACTGCTTATCCTGAGGTGATCTTCCTTGCGGAGGCATTTACGCGTCCGCGGATCATGGAGCGGCTGGCTAAGGTCGGTTTTAATCAGTCCTATACCTATTTCACCTGGCGAAATACGCCTGAGGAGATTAAGGAGTATATGACGGAGCTGACCAAAACCGAGCTTCGGTATTATTTCCGGCCAAACTTCTGGCCAAACACACCCGATATTTTACCTCCGGTTTTGGTCGAGGGCGGAGAAAACGCGCACATTATGCGTTTGATCCTGGCCGCGACATTGTCATCGAACTACGGTCTATACGGACCGGTTTATGAGTTCGGCATTAATGCGCCCCACGGGCAGAAGGAGGAGTATATCGATAACGAGAAATACGAGATCAAGCACTGGGACTGGGATAAGGAAACGCGCATCCGGGAGATCATTACGCTCGTGAATCAGATCAGACGCGAGAACCCGGCACTACAGTCGACCTGGAATATTGAGTTTGCGAAAGCAACCAATGAGCAGTTATTATGCTTTGTAAAGGTAGACGAGCGCAGCGGTAACCGCCTGATCATAGCGGTTAACATGGACGTTTGGAATAGACAATCGGGCATGGTGACGCTGCCGATGAAGCACCTGGGTATCGACTACGACACACCGTTCGAGGTGCACGACCTGCTGAGCAAGGAGCGGTATTCCTGGAAGGGCGACAAACAATATATTGAGCTAAATCCGTACCTGATGCCGGCTCATATTTTTAAAGTAATTATTTAAGCACGTATCGACATGGCTGAAAAGAACACTGTACTGGACGACAAGCTGCACTGGTATAAAGACGCGATTATTTATGAGCTGCACATCAAGGCTTTTCGAGACGGCGATTGCGATGGGATAGGCGACTTTAAGGGGCTGATGGAGAAACTGCCATACCTGGAAGACCTGGGAGTTACAGCCATCTGGCTGCTTCCGTTTTATCCATCCCCACTTAGAGACGATGGTTATGATATTGCCGATTATTACCAGATCAATCCCTCGTATGGCGACATTAAGCAGTTTAAAGGATTTTTAAAAGAGGCGCATAAAAGGGGACTGAAGGTGATTACCGAGCTGGTCATTAACCATACCTCAGATCAGCATCCATGGTTTCAACGTGCCAGACGGGCGCCAAAAGGTTCTCCGGAAAGGGGATATTATGTGTGGACGGACGATCCAAAGCAGTTTAAAGATGCAAGGATCATTTTTCAGGATTACGAAACGTCTAACTGGACCTGGGATCCGGTTGCCCAGCAATACTTCTGGCATCGTTTCTTCCACCATCAGCCCGACCTGAACTATGATAATCCGCTAGTCAGACAGGAGGTTTTTAAGATCATCGACTACTGGTGCAAAATGGGTGTCGACGGTTTCCGGCTGGATGCGGTTCCTTATTTATTTGAAAGAGACGGCACCAACTGTGAGAACCTACCCGAAACGCATCAGTATTTGAAAGATCTGCGGAGTTATGTCGACAAGAAATACCCGGGAACGTTGTTGCTTGCTGAAGCTAATATGTGGCCTGAAGATTCGGCGGCTTACTTTGGTGACGGCGACGAGTGCCACATGAACTACCATTTCCCGCTTATGCCGCGGATGTTTATGTCACTGCAGATGGAAGACCGCTATCCGATTACGGATATCTACGACCAGACGCCCGGAATCCCGGAAAATTCGCAATGGGCCATATTTTTGCGAAACCACGATGAACTGACACTTGAAATGGTGACGGATGAGGAGCGGGATTATATGTACAAGGTGTACGTGAAGGATCCAAAAGCGCGGATCAACCTGGGTATACGGCACCGGCTGGCTCCCTTGCTGGAAAATAACCGGAAAAAGATCGAGCTGATGAATGCCCTGCTGTTTAGTTTGCCGGGAACGCCCGTTCTTTACTACGGCGACGAGATCGGTATGGGCGACAACTTCTATTTGGGCGACAGGGATGGTGTGCGCACACCGATGCAATGGGATTCTGAGCGGAACGCAGGCTTTTCGGAGGCCAATCCTCAGCGCTTGTATCTGCCCTTGATACTGGACCCGCAGTTTCATTACGAATCAATCAACGTTGAACTGCAGTCGAGAGACACCTCTTCCCTGCTGTGGTGGATGAAACGCATGATCAGCACGCGCAAACGGTACAAAGCTTTTAGTCGCGGCGACCTGAAATTCATCAACAGCGAAAATGCAAAGGTGCTGGCCTTTACGCGAACTTACGAAGACCAGACGATGCTTGTGGTGGCCAACCTGTCGAGGTTTGTACAACCTGCTGAACTCGATCTGGAGGAATACAAAGGTTATGTACCTGTCGAGATACTTAGCCGGAACCGCTTCCCTGCGGTAAAGGAGGGAACCACCTATTTCATAAATCTTGGAGCGTATGCGGCACAGACATTCCTGCTGGAAAAAGTGCATCCTGATCTGGTCAGCGAAGAGCGATTGCCAGACTTGAGTCTGGAGCGCTGGAAAGATCTGCTGACGCGCGATGTGCTGGAGAAAATGGGACAAAATATTTTACCTAATTATATCTCGCGGCTCCGGTGGTTTGGTGGAAAAGCCCGCGGTATGGAAAGCCTGAGGGTGACTAATGCGGCGACGATCTCAACAGCCGGTGATCCGGTGTATGTGCTGCTGCTTGAAGTGACCTATCGCGACGGATTGCCCGATCTGTATCAGCTTCCGGTGGCCTGGGCGAGGGGAGAATCGGCATATAAGCTACAGGGCAACTGTCCGCAGTCGGTAATTGCCTCACTAACGATAAATGGGGAGGAAGGGATCCTGTATGATGCAATATATGGGCTTGATTTTCAGTCGGCCATTATCAATATGATGGCCTCCTCACGTGGCGTCTCGCAAGGCTCGTCTGAGGTGATTTTCTCAGGTAATAAGAAGCTGAGGAAATATATCTCCGAAAACCCCAAGCCGAAACCGAAAGTTATGTCGGCCGAACAAAGCAACACATCGCTGACGTACGATAATTGCTATTACCTGAAGATTTACAGGAAAGTAGACCGTGCGGTGAACCCGGACCTAGAGATGAATAAGTACCTGAGTAGTAAGGCGGGCTTTAAATACATCCCCGAGTTTGTAGGAACAATGGAATGGAGCTTCGGCAAGGAAACGATGGTGCTCGGCATGATGCAGGAGATGGTACAAAGTACCAGTGATGGCTGGGCTTATATGCTCGACCGGTTGGATACTTTCAATGACAAACTACTGGCTGCGACAGACCTTTCCGTGCTGCCAAAGGATGTGGCGGGAACATTGACCGTGCCGGTTGCCTTTGAAGACGTGCCTGCGGGCATTAAAGAACTTTTAGATGCACCCGTGGCTGAAATGGTACGCCTGCTGGGCGTACGGACGGCTGAAATGCACCTGGCGCTGGCGTCGGCAACCAACGAGCCCGCATTTGCTCCGGAAGACTTTTCACTGCATTATCAGCGTTCGTTGTTTTCTTCCTTTCAGTCACTGGTACGCGTCGCGTTCAGCAGTCTGAGCAAAAATATGAAGAACCTCTCGCGTGAAGTGTACGCAGAGGCAGAAGAACTGCTGAAGTCGAAAGCCAGGGTGCTGTCGGTATTAAAGAACATCTACAGCAAGAAAATAGACGTGACCAAGATCCGTATTCATGGCGACTATCACCTGGGCCAGGTATTGTTTACAGGCAAGGACTTTCTGATACTCGACTTTGAAGGCGAGCCTGCAAGGAGCTACAGCGAAAGGCGCCTCAAATATTCACCCCTGCGGGATGTGGCCGGTATGATCCGATCTTTCCATTATGCAGCCTATGGCAGTTTGTTCCTGGATAACCAGATCAGGAAAGAGGACATTAATGTGCTGTTGCCCTACGTTGAGCAATGGTATCACTATATGAGCGGATTTTTTATGAAGGCGTACCTCGAGGTAGCTTCAGAGACTGCTTTTGTTCCTGCTGAACGAAGCGACCTCGCCATATTGATGCAAACGTACTTGCTGCAGAAAGCGATCTACGAGTTGAATTATGAATTGAATAACCGGCCCGACTGGGTGATCGTGCCGATAAGGGGTATACAGGCCATACTGGCAATGAACGACAAAAACCTATCCTAATGGACTCTACTTTAGTAAATTATACGAGCTATTCTTTGTTTTCGGAATATGATATCCACTTGTTTAAGGCGGGTAAACATTACCACCTGTTCAATAAGCTGGGTGCGCATCAGATCGAGAACGCAGGCGTTAGGGGAGTGTATTTCGCGGTTTGGGCACCTAATGCGCGCTATGTTAGCGTAGTAGGCAATTTCAATGGCTGGGACAGGGACTCGCACCGGATGAATGTCCGCTGGGACGGCTCGGGGATATGGGAATGCTTTATCCCGGAGCTTCCGCTAAACGAGCTGTACAAATACTATATTGAAGGAAACAATGGTTATCAGGTAGAGAAAACCGATCCGTATGCCAGCTACTACGAGGTCTCGCCCGGCACAGCCAGCATCACCTGGTCGCTCGACTACCAGTGGAACGATACAGACTGGATGGCAAAGCGCGCCGCGGGAAACGCACTTGAGCGCACAATGTCGATCTATGAACTTCATCTCGGCTCCTGGCGTCGCCCTGCAGAAGGTAACCGGTACTTAACTTATCGCGAGTTGGCTGCCGAGTTGCCCGGCTATTGTAAGTATATGAACTTTACTCATGTGGAGTTTATGCCTGTAATGGAACATCCTTTTTACGGATCCTGGGGTTATCAGATTACCGGTTTTTTTGCGCCGACGAGCAGGTACGGCACGCCACAGGATTTCATGTATCTGATCGATTGTCTGCATCAGGAGGGAATAGGGGTTATACTGGATTGGGTGCCATCGCATTTTCCGACAGATGAGAACGGCCTCGGGTATTTTGATGGTACGCATTTATTTGAATACGAGGATACGCGGAAAGGTTTTCATCCCGACTGGAAGAGTCTGATCTTTGATTTGACCCGGTTTGAAGTCAGGGCCTTCCTGTTGTCCAATGCTTTGTACTGGCTGGAAAAATTTCATATAGATGGCCTTCGCGTGGATGCTGTCGCTTCTATGCTTTATCTGGATTACTCCCGTCGCGATGGAGAATGGGTGCCTAACATACATGGCGGCCGCGAAAATCTGGAGGCAATCGACTTTTTGAAGGAGTTCAATACAGCCGTGCATAACCATCATCCGGATGTGATAACGATAGCGGAAGAATCGACCTCCTGGCCAGGTGTAACACACTCCGCTGAGCATGGTGGTCTGGGTTTCGACCTGAAGTGGATGATGGGCTGGATGCACGACACGCTCGACTATCTGCAACGCAATCCGTTTTACCGGAAGCACCACCAGGGGCAGCTGACCTTTAGCATGATGTATGCGTTTTCTGAACGGTTTGTACTGCCGCTGTCGCACGATGAGATCGTTTACGGCAAGCACTCACTGATCAGCAAAATGCCCGGTGACGAATGGCAGCAGTTTGCGAACCTGCGATTGCTGTTTGCTTACATGTACGGTCACCCCGGAGCCAAACTGATCTTTATGGGCGGTGAGTTTGCACAAAGGCATGAGTGGCGTCATGACTTCAGTCTGGATTGGGATGAGAACCTGAGACCGGCGAATCAGGGGATTCAAAAGCTAGTTAAAGACTTGAACGGCCTCTATCAGTCATTGCCTGCGCTTTATCAGCATAATTACGGTCCACAAGGTTTTGAATGGATTAATCCGGACGATGCTGAACGGAGTATTATATCCTGGGTTAGAAAGGCTGAGGGAGCGGGCAATTACCTCATATTCGTCGCCAACTTTACGCCTGAGGTCCGCAGGAATTTCAGGATAGGCGTGCCTGCGAAAGGATTCTTCGAGGAAGTGTTGAATACAGATGATTCGCGTTACGGCGGGAGCGGCGTTGTTAACGACGGCCTCATTGGCACCTCCCCAATTCCATATAACATGCAGACGCATTCGATACTGTTGACCTTGCCGCCGCTGGGTGTTACTATTATTCGTTGTTCGGACGGAGTTTCATAGATGAGTCGAAGGTCCACCTATACGTCACTATAGGGATACGACGCTACATCGTTGCTAATAACTTCGACTTTACTAGATTATATGTGGATAATGATAGCATAAATAGCGTATGGTTAACCTATCCTTGACATATCGTTGGGATATCTAAAGGATATATCAACGATATCCCAACCATATATCAAGGATATACCAACGATATACCAACCCCCTATTTATTATGTAATTATTATCTGAATATATCCTAGTTATTACGAACGAGGTTGCCGGATTACGCACATGTCGTTAAAACAAAAAGCCTGACACTTTCGTATCAGGCTTTGTACCTTGGGCCGGAGTCGAACCGGCACGGTTTCCCACAGGTGTTTGAGACCAGCGCGTCTACCAATTCCGCCACCAAGGCATTTGCTGTTTAGCGGGACGCAAATGTATACATTGCTTCGCTATTATCAAAGAATATTTTAATTATCTTCTTTCAATTGCTTGTCTACCCAAAACGGAGCAAAGGGCAGAAGTGATGCAAATCCAAAGAGCGCAACCCTTTTAAAGTTCCATTTATATTCCTGCCATGCCATAATAAGCACTACAACATAGAGCATGAATAGTACGCCATGTGCCCAGCCCGTGTATTTCACCGCTTCAGGCATATCAAGCCAGTACTTGAGGGGCATGGCGATGAATATAAGCAGGATGTATGAAATCCCTTCAGCAACGGCAACTTTTCTGAAAATCGATAACGTATTCATAGTGTGTTTTCAGCAAAGGTATTGAAACCCCACTATGAAGTAGGGAGTTGGCGTATTTTTGACAATCCGCCAACATGCTGACTAAAGCAAACGCAGTTTATAATCGGGCCGAGATGGCTTTTTGAAGGCTTTAGATTTAACTTCTTTCTCGATTTTGCTTTCCTGTTTAAGCTCTTCCTGAGCTAAAGGCTTTGAGAATGCGCCAGCGTCGATGGCTTTTTGAACGGTTTTCATAAGTAAATGATTATTGCTGCTAAAACACTTTCTTCAGATTATTGTTTTTATAATAATCAAATAATGAGTGATAAAAATCCTGTTTGCGGTTTGTACTTGTTTTTGATGTGTAAAGACGGTAAAAAACACGTATAACATCGAAAAATCTGAAGCGCTAAAAAGACTAATATTGCAGAAGAATATTCCGAAAACTATTAACAATTCTAACTCAATATAAAAAGGATCATCAATAATGATTAATATCATCCTCGCTGAAGACCATCAAATCGTTCGTGCCGGTATCAAATTGCTGTTGAGCGACGACCCGGATCTCCATATTGTCGCCGAAGCCAGAAACGGACAATCCGTACTGGAACTGTTGGGCGACAATCCTACCGCTGATGTGATCTTGTCTGACATCACAATGCCGGTAATGGATGGTTTCGAAATGCTTCAGCACGTCAAAGCAAAGTATCCAGATGTCAGGGTAATTTTCCTGTCGATGATAGACGATGAAAAGCAGATTGCTGCTGCTATTGCCGGTGGCGCATCCGGCTATCTTTTTAAAAATGCGGATGCGCAGGAACTGACCTTTGCGATAAAATTTGTGGCAGGCGGCCAACGCTACATCTGCTCTGAACTTGCCTTTAAGCTCCTTGAAAGGTTGCCAGCGGTAAGACGGACCGATGAGACTTACGATGCCGAGGAATTCACGGATCGTGAGATGGAGGTGTTAAAGCTGATTGCCGACGGACTCACCAACGCTGAAATAGCCGATAAAATATTTCTAAGCAAGCGTACGGTAGAGGGACACCGGCAGGCGCTTTTAAAGAAAACAGGTGCACGCAATTCTGCAAGCCTGATCCGCGCTGCGATGCAAAAAAACATGATTTAAACAAATGATCGCTTTTCAGGGTTTCTAAAGAACTATGAAAAGCGATATGAAAAAGAATGTATTCAGGGATAGCGTTACTGCGAGTCCCTGGCAAACCATCGGAAAGCCAGAGGTCGGCACTGCGACCAATCTCACTGAAATATTCGATACCGTCATCATTGGCGCCGGGATAACGGGAATAACGACTGCCTTAATGCTTCAACAGGCAGGTCAGAAATGTATCGTACTTGAAGCAGGTAACGTTGGCTATGGTACAACAGGAGGGACGACGGCACACCTGAACACCTTTTTCGATACGACTTATCCTCAGATTGAGAGCGACTTCAGTAAAGAAGCGGCCAAGCTTGTGGCTCAAACCGGTAAAGATGCTATTGCTATCATTAAAGGCTATATCGACAGGTATCAGGCCGATTGCGATTTCGAGTATAAAGACGGGTATCTGTACTCAGAAAATGAGCGTGAAACTAAGGAATTGAAAGAGATCCTGGAGTCTTCCGCTGAAGCTGGGGTGGAAGTGGAGGAAGCCAGTGAAAACGGGGTGAAGGTTCCTTTCGAAAGCGTGATCAGGTTTGGCAATCAGGCACAGTTTCACCCGATGAAATATTTGTCAACCCTCGTCAAGGCATTTACCGATATGGGCGGCATCGTACTGGAGAATGCTTTTGTGACCGATCGTAAAAGTAAAGACGGGCTGAGTGAGGTGATTACGGATAAAGCTCAGATAAAAGGCCGTAACGTGGTTTACGCCACACATCTGCCTCCGGGAATTACTGCTTTTAGTTTGCGCTGCGCGCCATACCGAAGTTATGTGATCGGCGCAAGACTTAAAAATGAACAGTATCCGCATGGGCTGACCTACGATATGCAGGAGCCCTATCATTACTTCCGTACACACGAGATAGAGGGGCAGAAGTATCTTATTGTTGGTGGAGAAGACCATAAAACGGGTCACGACAACCCGGAAGAAGCCTTCGCGAACCTGGAGTCTTATCTTCGGCAGTATTATGAGGTGGAAAGTATCGACTATCGCTGGTCGTCGCAATATTATGTGCCGGTAGACGGCCTCCCGTATATTGGCCCCATGGCGGCAGCCGATGAGCAAGTTTATATCGCCACAGGTTTTAACGGAAACGGGATGATCTTCGGAACGATCTCAGGAAAGATCATCAGCGACCAGATCCTGGGTATAGAAAATCCATATTCGCAGCTTTATAGTCCTTCGCGGCTTAAGCCTATCGCAGGTTTCTCTGAATTCGTAAAGGAGAACGCCGATGTAGCCTGGCGCTTTGTGGCCGACCGGTTCGGAACTGAGGAACTGAAGGCGGTGGCCGATCTGAAACCAGGCGAAGGAAAGGTGGTAGAGTTTGATGGCGACCGCCTGGCGGTTTACAAAGACGCAGGCGGCAAGGTTACTGCGCTAAGTCCCGTATGTACGCACGCAGGATGTATTGTTAATTTCAATGCAGCCGAGCAGAGCTGGGATTGCCCATGCCATGGAGGCAGGTTTGATACCTCGGGTAAGGTGTTATGCGGCCCGCCTCAGAAAGACCTGGAACAGATAGCGCTCCCGCAGAAGTAGTTATTTGCCGGTCTCCATATGCGGTGCATCTACCGGTTTGGATTCCGGCGAACCTTTTTGGCGCAGGTAAATGGTCAGGAATACAATGGCGAATACCGAAAGGAATTCGCTTTGCCAGTTTTGGAAGGTCTCAAACCAAAACTCTGACTGCTTAAGATACTCTGCCACCGACTCACGTGGGAGGTGTTTTATGGCTTGCTCGACGTTGTGGCTTTGCCAACTCCCGTACAGGTGAAGCGCCCAGCTTGCTAAGAATAGCAGTCCGAAACATATGGACAGTGAGTTGCTGTACAGTTTTAATATCCAGCCGCCTTTTCTTACTGCCCAGGGTGCGTCTTCCGAAGGTACCGGTTCCCGGTCCACCTCCTCTGCTTCGTCCAGTTTTTTAGATTCAGCAGAGCCCATCTGCCTCAAAGAAACGGTTAGCAAAACATACAGGGCCATTTGCAGAAACTCGCTTTCGAAGTTCTCGAATGTGGCCGATATAAAATGACCGCTTTGCAGGTAGGTGCCCAGATCAATTTCGCTGGCATGCTGTTCTTTTAAATCTTCATTGTGATTTTGCCAGCCGGTCAGCGCCTGCGCCCCCAGGGTAATGATGAAGAGCGACAAAAAAAGAATTGACAACCCGTTTCTGTAAAGGAAACTGTATTTGCCCGATTTGGTTTTCATATAGGATGGTATAGATTAACTCAACAACACGGCAAACAGCCGTTTGTTTAATTTACAATAGTGAAAACTTTTTTGGATGCTAATCCTTCTATATATCAGTGTATTTACTTGATTTATTCACTATAAACCTTATTGTATGTTAGCAATGAATTACAGAGGCCCCTACAGGGTCAGGGCAGAACAAAGACCGATGCCGGAGATACTTCATCCCGAAGATGCGATCGTTCGGGTAACGCGTACTTGCATCTGCGGTTCCGATCTGCATCTTTATCACGGTATGGTGCCCGACACCAGGGTGGGGCAGACCTTTGGTCATGAGTTTACCGGTGTGGTTGAAGAAGTTGGTCCGCTGGTTAAGAATCTGAAAGTGGGCGATCAGGTACTGGTGCCGTTTAATATTGCCTGCGGGAAATGTAATTTCTGCAAGCAGGGCTTATATGGTAACTGCCATGAATCGAACCCGATGGCCACGGCAGTTGGCGGTATTTTCGGGTATTCACACACTGCAGGTGGTTTTGACGGCGGACAGGCAGAATATGTCCGTGTACCCTACGCCGATGTTGGCCCTACTGTCATTCCGCCAGATATGGATCCGGACGATGCTGTACTCTTAACCGACGTGGTACCAACCGGATACCAGGCTGCCGAGATGGGCGGGATTAAGGAGGGTGACACTGTAGTTGTGTTTGGCGCCGGACCTATCGGTATTATGGCGGCAAGATGTGCCTGGTTTTTTGGTCCTTCGCGTGTAATTATCATAGATCATGTCGACTATCGCCTGGAATTTGCGCGCAACTATGCCAAGTGCGAGGCCTATAACTTCAAGGAAATGAACGATCCGGTCGTGTTCCTTAAAAAGATTACCGACTGGTACGGCGCTGATGTTTGTATCGATTGCGTGGGCTGCGAGGCTGAAGGGAACACCTTACAGACCTTCAGCGGCAGGGTGATGCTGATGCAGGCTGGTGCAGGTACGGCTTTGCAGTGGGCGATAAACTCCGTGAAAAAAGGCGGAATTGTCTCTATTGTAGGGGTGTACGGCCCGCCGTTCAACCTTATCCCAATCGGAAACGTGTTGAACAAGGGAATCACGATTCGTGCAAATCAGGCATCCGTTAAACGGCTGTTGCCCCGATTGATCGACCATGTGCAGTCGGGCCGGCTTAATCCCAAAGAACTGATTACCCATCGTATTCCGCTCGAAGAGGTGTCGGACGCCTACCGGCTGTTCTCATCCAAGCTAGATAACTGTATTAAAACCGTGCTGATCCCATCGGCTAAACCTTAAGATTATGGAACCGTTAAACACTAATTACAAAGATATACCAGGTTGGGGAATGGACGCTGATCCGGAGAACGAACCCACCTATCCAATGAAGCATTATACCGGAGACGATCATAACCGGATAAATTATGAGCGCTCTGAGCAGCAACCCGTCGACGTGGAGCTGCTGATGTCTATAGAACGCCCTGCAGTGCCGAGAGTATTCGGAAATACCCTGCCGCCAAGCGGACTAAGCGGTATGATCAGACGCTATGCCTTCCAGCATAGTGAAGACAGGTACAGGCACTGGCTGCCGCTGATACTGGCCGATCGGATAAACGTGGTGGAAGGGCTGGTCGACGATATAAAACGCGGGCACTTCCCTAACATCATTGCCGAACGAGGCTGGAAAGCCGAGTGGAAGCATAACAAAAAAGGTATGGTGGTAAAGATAGCCACTTTCGCTGCCTTGAGTTACATCATCTACTTATCGTGCCGAAAAAGCAGGCGCTAATACGGAACTAAGCAATAAAAAAGCCGGCATGTTGCCGGCTTTTTTATTGCTGTAAAATTATAGCTTAATTGGTGTGGCCTGGGGCCGGACTCATGCCCTGCGGATCATCTCCATTGCCGGAATTGTTCAGGTTCATGGTTTTGCCAATTTTAAGCGCCTCGTTATAGTGTGCGGTAAGTACCGGCAAAGTTTTGGATGCGAACGATTTCACATTTGCGTCCGACAGTCGGGCGCCTTCAGTAAACAGTTTTACCGTGGCCGAATGGTCTTTGATCATCATAAGCATGTACTGCTCATCGAACTTTTTGTCATTCAGACTTTGCATGCCCTTTAGGTGTGCCTGCTTATCCTTAGGTAATGATGTAGGCAGCTGTATGCCTAGTTTGGACGCGATAGTGGCCAGTTCGGCGTTGGCTTTGGTATGATCCCTCACCATCATCTCAGCAAATTTTCTCACCGACTCATTTTTAGAGATGGTTAGTGCCGCTTTGCCTGCTTCAACCTCCATCAACCCGCCTGTAGCGGCAGCATTGATAAAGGTCTTTTCATCGCCGGGCAAATCTATGTCGGCCGTCATAGCCTGCGCACGTTCTGTTGTATCACTGATAGAATCAATCACTTGGGTGGAAGCCGCGTCGCGGTCGCCACGCTCCGCATTTCCGCATGAGTAGGCCATCGCAGCGGCAATAGCCAGCATTGGTAATCTGATAGAGTTTTTCATAGTGTAGTAGTTTTCCTTTAAGCAAACATCAGCAGCGGCCAATTGGTTTTGATGAAAAATTGCTATTATTGCGAACCAGACAAAACCAAATACTAATGCTCAAACCTATTACCTTGCTCTCTCTGCTTTTCGTCTTCATGTATTCGAATTTAGCCTTAAGCCAGCATCTCAGACGACACGACATTGCCAACTTAACCGCTGAAGATTATAAAGGTGCTGCTCCCGAAAGTAACGCAAGAACCGCTTTTACCGACGTGCGGATTTATTATCGGTTAGATTCCATTACGACGCTGGCAGACAATAAGGTTAAGCTTTCATTCATCACGAAGGTGGATCAGAAAAAAGAAAGCAGTTACTTGAACCGCGACAAGTTTAGCAGTCCGCCTCTCGATAAAATGATCAGCCATGAGCAAGGTCATCTGCTCATCGGTTTCATCTGTGCAAACAGGGCAGAAAAGCTTTTCACGTCGAAGGTATGGTCGGCAAACTATAAGGAGGAAATTCGATCAGCTTTTGCGCAATACCTGAGAAATCATTTTCACGCGCTGCAGTCTGACTACGATGAGGCAACCAGTCACGGTTCCGACCTGAAGCGCCAGGAAATCTGGGCGGCACGATTGAACCTGATGTTTGAGGAAACATATAACGGAAGTGTTGAGGATGTGGGCTTGCCGACAGGCGATGCAGCAGTGGCCACAAATGTCGAGTCGCAGCCGGAGTTTCCGGGTGGAGCTCAGGCGCTGTATAAATTTATTGGCGACAGTTACAGCTATCCGAGCGATCTGCGTCCTCGTCCGGAAGGACGCATAGTGGTTCAGTTCGTTGTAGATCAGGATGGCTATGTCGTAGAACCGAGAATACGTGAAAGCCTTCACCCGCGTCTCGATGCAGAGGCGCTTCGGGTGGTAAAACGCATGCCCAGATGGACACCTGGGGTACAGGGGGGAAGGGCGGTGCGTGTCCTGTACAATTTGCCCATCAATCTTAAATAGAACTGGACAAAGGACCCGCCTATAGTGAAAATCTGACATGATCAGGCTGAAAAATTTTCATCATTGCTGAAAAAAATTCATCTCCAGCCGTCGTTTCTGGCTGGGAACAGCATTGGCATGCCTGTTGTAAATTGCTAAGCGGAACTGAGGTTCTGAGTTTAATTAATCAAAGTTTTAATCGTTAATAACATTTAAGGAGGAAAAACCTATGACATTGGTTAAATTTAATCCAGCACAAAAAAACAATGCATTAATGCCAGGCTTTAATGACGTTTTTGACTCAATTTTCAACGACACCTTTTTCTCAGATCGAATGATCAGCCGGGTACCCGCTGTAAACATCAGTGAAAGCCAGGATCATTTCCATATTGAGCTGGCCGCCCCAGGTTTGAGTAAAGGCGATTTTAAGCTGAATCTTGATCGCAACATGCTTAATATTTCGGTTGAGCAGAGCATGGAAAACAAGGATCAGGAAAAGAACTACAGCAAGCGTGAGTACAGCTATAGTTCGTTTGTAAGGTCGTTCACACTTCCTGAAAGCGCCGATCCGAATCAGATAGATGCAAGCTATACAGATGGTATTCTGAAGATCGATATCGCTAAAAGAGAAGAGGCGAAATCCATCGCCCGGCAGATCGAAATTAAGTAAACTGCCGATACAGCATACCATATGTACCAAAAAAGGATGTCGGCCGACATCCTTTTTTTATTTCTATTACCTGTTATGAAAGCCTCTCGGTTATGAACCCTTAGGCACATCATTATCGAGATCGCCATCATCAAGGCCCAGGTCTAAGGCTTCCTGATCGCGGTCAAAGCCTTTTGATGTGTCATTTGCAGCCATTTCAGGATTTGCGGCATCCTCATCGGTTGAGTCGTCGCCTGCCGTTTTGGGATCAGTACCTGAAAGTGCACCGGTCAGGTCGTCATTGCTGCCCATCTCGCTGTTGCTCACCGGCCCGTCTGAAGGCAATGAGCTGTCGTGTTGTTTTTCGTTTTCCATATGATGTTTATTTTAGGGGTGGTTATTCACTATCTGCCTCTGTTTAGCCGGGCGTCATCGAAGTGCTGGTGCTCGTAGAAATCGGAAGGATGCGTATCGTAAACCACCGCTTCGGCATGCGGTAAGGCATCCTCGCCCAGGAAAGCATACCGGATGGCAAGTTCTGCTGCGGGCGACAATACTTTACCCGGTTCATATTCAGGCAGCGACTTTAAAAAAGCTTCAGATACGCCGGGTACGATCACTTCATCATCATCCTCATCCAGATCTACCACGCCGATCGGCATCAGCACAGCTTTTGAACTGGAACTGATTTCCGCCGACAGCCTCACAATCAGGTACCTTACCTTAAGTTCATTGCTGTCGAAGATCAGGTCTTCAACTTCGCCGATATCATTACCATCGGTATCGACCACTTCCCAGCCGGTAATGTCCGATTGATGATCTGCGATTTCAAAATCGCTCCCGCGGAGCGGCTCGAGGTAAGTCGTGCGGTGTTGTTCTTCCATTTCCATTGATATATGTTTGTCATTAAACAACCCGGCAGCATATAGAGTTTTGGCTAAAGTAAGAAGTCGCGCGGCCGACGGTATCTGCCCCTGCTTTTGTCTTAATCGCACCCTCCTAAATCCGTTGATATTTGCGAACTTAGGGATTAAGATCAACCATTTAAAAGTTTGTATATGACAGCAAAAAATCCGTTTGTGTGGACCGAGATCAGCGTTTCTGATCTGGCAAGAGCAAAGAAATTTTACGAAACCGTACTGCAGGTGCAGCTATCTGACCTCCCGGTGCCGGAGAGCATGCAGGCCGAGCCCGGGAGCGACGATTATTTTGAGATGGTAGCCTTTCCCGGCGATATGATGGGGCCAGGCTGCAGCGGTACATTGGTACGTTCTGGTATGAACCGGCCAGGTCCGGGCGGTACTATGGTATATTTTCATAGCGAGGACTGCGACATTGAGACGGGCAGGGTGGAGGCTGCGGGCGGCAAGGTCATCGCCGGAAAGATGTCGCTGGGCGAGTATGGATTTTGTTCCATCTGTGAAGACTCCGAAGGCAATCCCATCGGTTTTCACTCCATGAAATGATGCCTGCCAGCAACAGGTTTCTTCTGGGCACTGTAGATTCCGGCGGTGCCGCTAAAAAGATAAGCCGTAAAACAGGCCACAGCAAAAAACAGTGTATACTGACTGCCGAAAAGTTCGACGCCCATAATGGTGCATGCTAAGGGCGTGTTGGTAGCACCAGAAAACACCGCAATGAAGCCGAGGGCGGCAAAGAGGCTTACTGGTGCGTTTAGTATGGCCGACAAGGTATTTCCGAGTGTAGCCCCGATATAGAACAGCGGGGTTACCTCGCCGCCCTTAAAGCCGCTGCCAAGCGTTATGGAGGTGTAAATCAGTTTCCAAAGCCAGCTCCAGGCATCTGCTCCTCCTGCCTCAAAAGCTGAGGAGACCGTCACAGCCCCGGGATATTCGGCTTCCACGCCCAGCCCCAGATAATCGGGTTTACCAAGCGCAAAACTAAGCGCAATGATGGTAAGTCCACCTAAAACCGGAACCATCCATTGATGCGTAAAGAAACGCCCGAAAAAAGCTTTGACGCCATTGAGCGAGGCAATGAACAACCAGCTTACCAGTCCGAATACTACAGAGGCTGCAATAACTTTCAGGAGCAATAGAAGATCTATCGCGAAATACCTGGCGTAGCTATAATCAGACTGTGCTGCAACGTTGATATGATATGCCGTATGATGGAGCCCCCAGGCCGATACGGTGAGATCGCCAACTATGCTTGCAATGAGCGCCGGAAGCAGCGCATTGTATCGCATCCTGCCCAGTACCAATACCTCAAGCGCAAATACTGCGCCTGTGAGCGGTGTGCCAAACACTGCTCCAAATCCGCCAGCGATACCGGCAGTAAGCATAATTTTGGCGTCGGCCTCATCCAGCCTGAACCATTTGCGGAACATATCTGCAATGCCGCCGCCCATTTGAACAGCAGTGCCTTCCCGTCCGGCAGAGCCGCCAAACAGGTGGGTAAGCACGGTAGTAATCAGAATAATCGGCGCCATGGCTCTTGGAATACCGTCTCCGCCGTCATTGATCTGCGTGATGATGAGGTTGTTTCCCTTCTCGGAGGATTTACCGATGGTTGTGTAGAGCAAATGAATGAGCAGGCCTGCCACTGGTAAAAGAAAAAGCAGCCAGGTATGCTGGAACCGGAACTGCGTTGCCCAATGCAGGAGCCAGAGAAAGAGCGCAACCGAGCTTCCAATGGCAATAGCCGCTGGAACAATAAGCAGTGTCCACCGCAACGCGTACTTCATGATGGCAAGATGTTCAGATCGAAACTTCATATCGGTGAGGCTAAATTAAGCCTAAAATTGCCACTATGAAAATAACATTTTTTAGCTATGTTTATTACTGCCGTTCAGCAGAAAGCAAATGGTAGAAAACCAAATGGCGTATGTATCTGTTTTAGGATGAGTAAATAACCAAATATTTTTTCAATCCTAAAAACCTTCGTATGAAGACCTTAAAACTACGACTGCCAGTTTACCTGGTTGCGGCGCTAGCCTTTGCGTCGTGCAAAAAACAAGACAATCCAGTAGAAAAGTTTAAACCCGAGCGTTTGAGCAATGTATCGGCAGCCGGCGTTGTTCCGCCGGGCTACGGACTTAGTAACTGGATGGGGGCCGTTTCCGACAACACGAGCATCGCCCAGATGTCTATCCCGGGCACGCATGATTCAGGCGCCCGTACCGAGCCCATCGGTGGTACTGCCAAGTGTCAGAATCTCAGTATTGCAGAACAGTTGTCGGCCGGCGTACGCTTCCTCGACATCCGCTGCAGGCATATTGACAATGCTTTTGCCATACACCATGGCGCCATTTATCAGAACCTGAATTTCAATGACGTGCTGAATGCCTGCATCAGTTTTCTTAACAGCAATCCTACCGAAACCATTATTATGAGCGTGAAGGAGGAGCATACACCCTCAAACAATACCCGCAGTTTTGAACAGACCTTTGATAGTTATGTGGCACAGAACAGCTCTAAATGGGATCTTGGTACCGGTATACCTAACCTTGGAACTGTCCGCGGCAAGATTAAATTGCTGAGGAGATTTGGCACCGGAAGCCCTAAAGGAATCGATGCTACGGCCTGGGCTGACAACACCACGTTTAGCATCAACAATTCTGCAGCTAACCTGAAAGTTCAGGATTTCTATAATGTAAACGATGTAAATACAAAATGGACGAGCGTTCAGACACAACTGAACGATGCCCATAATGATACGTCGAACCGTTTATATCTCAATTTCTGTAGCGGATACAAGCCGGGGCTGTTTGGTATTCCAAGCATCACCACGGTATCCAACTTTATAAATCCTAAGGTAAGCACCTTTTTTACCAATAACACGAGTGGAAAATATGGTGTAGTCATTCTGGATTTTGTAGATGCCGCAAGAAGTCAGCTAATCGCGAATACAAATTTCTAACTGCTCGATCTAAATAAAAACGGGCATACGATCACATCGCATGCCCGTTTTTATTGGAGGTACGTTTTTTTAATTGACGTTGTCCTCGTCGGCTACAGCATCTTCCCAGTTTTCCCATTTAGGGGTGTTAGGGTCGTAGCCATCATAACCATAATTCTGACTTAGCTGACCTCGCTTGTTTGCCGTAATAGCGGCGTCGGGTATGGGCCAGTAAAGATTCTTTTTATCCATAGTGTAATTCGGATTGCTGTTGCCCGTTGCGTTAATCTGGATAGGGCCTTTGTTATACAGGCTATAATGATTAATGCGCTGGAACCAATAGCTTCCGCCGGCAGGTGCGGTTCCGCTTTGCTTGTCGAAGTTGTTCAACGAATAGGTATTCCCCCATTCGTCTGGTTTTCCACTACGTGCCAGGCATAAGGAAACGCGGGTCAGCTCCACATTTCTCCATTCTTCCCAATACAATTCACGGGCCCGCTCATTCATAATATCGCCAATGCTTACCGCACCGGTATACAGCTGCGTGCATTTAGCCCGTCGCCTGATGATGTTCAGGTCTTCCGCAATAGATGGGTCGGCCGGGTTTATATAATATTTTGCCTCGGCACGAAGCAGGTAGGCTTCTGCCAGCCGGTAAACATACCAATCGGCGTTTGAGCCGTTCGTAGCGCCACGTAAGCCGTCGGAGCCAGCGATATTGGCTTCGTTAACCGGGTCGTCCAGGAAAAATTTATAGTGCGGCACATCAAACCACCTTCTTATGGTATCACTGCATAGCAATTTACCAGAGGTGGGATGGTACAGTCTCAAAGGTTTGCCAAAGTCTACCGAAGCTTTGTTGTTTACACGGTAATCTTCCATACGCACCCAGTTGCCGCTTTCAGCGCTATGACGCAGATCGGTTGCATCCATTACCCCGTTCACTTTCCATAAGGTATGCGTGCTGAAGTGCGTGGGGCGGAAGGTGGCGATACCGCGACCAAAAGCGCGCATGTAATCGTAAGTCGCATTGTAATCGGACGAATTACGCCTGATGTTCATAAGCGCCTGTTTACCGTCTGTTGTCTGGATACGGTTGTCGAACACGAACGGATAAAGGATTCGCATGGTGAGCATCTGGACAAAAGATTCGGCACTGGCACCCCTGTTGGGCACACCCATGATTACCTCGCGGTTTGCCCCAATCAGTTTGTTCTCTGGCCGGTGCAAGTCCCATACAACGTTTCGCGTAATTTTCCAGGTAAGCGGTTCACCGCCGTCGTTAAAGGTACCGAAGGTATTGGTCATCAGTGAATAACCCGACTGATCGATCAGGATATCGGTCTGTTCTTTTGCTTTTTCGTATTCACCCAAAGCCAGGTAGCATTTAGCAAGCAGCATCCTGCAGGCACCTTTGTTTACCATACCCACCAGGCTCATTGCGCTCTGATCTGGAACCCATTGCACCGCAAGCTCCATGTCTCTGGTAATCATTTTTAGAATGGCTTCCTGTTTTGTGCTGCGATAGTTTTGTTTAGGCACTTCAAGAAGCTTGGTTACCAGCGGCACATCGCCAAACTGAAACGTCAGCGCCATATACCTGAATGCGCGGTGGAAATAAGCCCGGCCTACATACTCATTCTTGGTGTTTTCGTCAAGGCCTTCAACTTTATCTGCATACTGAATGATCGTATTGGCATACATAATCCCTTTATAGGTTTCCTCCCAGAAATACCAGATGCTGTTGGTCCGGTCTATATTCTGATAGGATGTTTCGCTCGTTGGGGTCAGCATGTTGGCCACATCAGCAAGCATATTGCGCTTATCTGTAGCACTAGCAACCATCAGATCCGAAAAAATATATTCCGTTCCCAGGGTAAGCATCTCATTGTGGTCTGTTGCCCAATAGAGCTTCAGATGCCGGTCGCATATGGCCTGGGCCGACATAAGGCCTGATAAGGTGGTAAATGTGGCCGACGGCTCGTAAAATGACAAAGGTTCGGGGTTTAGAAACTCCCGTTTACATCCACTTAGCAGTGTTGCGCTGCCAGCAAAAACGATGAGATATCTTTTAAAGCGATTAATTTTTTGAGTTAACTGTTTCATGTCGGTCGATTAATAGTTAGAAAACGAGATTTAAGCCGAGCGTAAATACACGCGTAGCCCATCCCTGGCCGTTATCGGGGCTTTGCGTTTCAGGATCGCCGTAAGTCCATTCTTTAGTCCAGGTGGCAACATTGCGCACCGTTCCATATACCCTGACACGGTTAAGGTCCCACCTGGATGTCCATTTACTGGGCAGGGTATAAGCAACAGATACATTGTCGAGCCGTACGAAAGACCGATCGTACAAACGCTGCGCCCCGGCTGCGCCAACAGGTCCCTTTGCCTCAATACGTCCGAATTCATTGGTAGGATTTTCTGGGGTCCAGTACGCTTTGCGCGGCAGGTTGATTAAGGCATAGGCCATGCGTCCGCCGTCATCATCATTATTCAGGTATTCGCCAAACAAGCTTTTATGGCCGGTGTATGCATAAATATTAAAGGAAACGCTCAGGTCTTTCCAAAGCGAAAAATCGTTGCGTAGCGACCAGCGGTACGGGGGAGACGTTTCACCCAGAAACTCTTTGTCGTTGTTGTTGTATACAGGCTTAGCTGTACCATCGGCATTGATTTCATCGTCGGCAGTGTAGCTGTTGGCCACCTTCGGATCCCCAGGTACCTGTCCGTATTTCTTGGCTTCCTCCGCCTCGTTTGCCTGCCATATGCCAGTAACACGGTAATCCCAGATGACACCAATAGGACGATCTATGAACCAGCCGTTCGGCTGGTCGTCCATTTCCCTTCTTCCGATAACATTACCGTTGGCGTCGAGCACATCCTCATAGTCGTAATACAAATGGGTAATCTTGTTTTTGTTGTACGAGAACCCGAAGGTGCTGGACCACTCGAAAGCGTTTCTGCGCATATTGACAGTATTAAGTGCAAACTCAATTCCGCTGTTGTCTACCCGCCCCAAGTTTGTTGTGATATTGGTAAAGCCTGTGAAGCTTGGTAAACGCTCTTTCATGATCATATCATGAGTTTTCATATTGTAGTATTCCAGGCTGCCGGTCAACCGATTACCGAGGAATCCGAAATCAAGACCAAAGTTCCATGATGCTGTCTTTTCCCATTGCAGGAAGGGGTTTGCCAGCCTGTCGGCCATCAGGTAGCGGTATAAGACCTGTTCGCCCGCCGAATTTAAATAGCCCTGCATCTTGCCGCCGCCTTCGGACAGGTTGGAAAGCGCTATGTAGGGGTTGGCGAGTGACCGGTTTCCGTTTTCGCCGTATGACACCCGGAGTTTACCGCTGTTCATGATATGGCCCCATTTAAAAAACTTCTCGTTGGTGAATGACCATGCTACGGCCATGGAAGGAAAAACAGCATAGGGATTGGAGGTTCCGAATGCCGAGTAGCCATCCCTCCGCACCGAAGTGGTGATCAGATAACGGTCGTCATAAGAATAAAACAAACGGGCAAGTAAGCCGTCGGCCGATTGCTCACTATCCTCGCTGGAAAAGGTACTGTTTTCTTTACTGCCGTTCTTCGTATTGTGAAACCCGAGCGCGTCGGAAGGCAATATTTTCCTGGCCTCTATCCGATCTCTCCAGAACCTGTTCTGTTCGGCCTCCTGTACCAGGGTAAGGATAACATGGTGCTTCTTTTTAAAGGTATGATCCCAGGCCAGCGTGTTGTTGAGCGACCAGTTCAGACTTTTCGATTGTTCCCGGTTAGCTCCGCGGGTGGCAGGATCGGATCCGGGCAGATTGGCCGACATAAAATACCGGTCGTAAAAGTTTTGATAGCGCGGAGAGAAATTGAAAGAGTAGGTAATCCCCAGTGGCAGTTTAACGTTTGCATTCAAGATCGTGTTGACCACAGTGTATCCCTTCTCAAGTTCAAGATATTGTTTCTGGAAGTCATAGTTATAGCCGCGCTGGCTATACTTTTCATTTAAAGGAAACTGTCCGGGATTACCGGTTTCGTCGTAATAATCCGCAAAGGGACTATTGCGCAGCGACTGGTCGATATCTATGTCCACGTTCCCATCTGAACGGTCCTGAAAGTTCACGTTAGCGCCAAGTTCCAGCCAGTTGTTCACTTTAGCATCAATCTTCATATTGCTGCGTACCGACCGGTAGTCGTCGCTTACCACTACGCCCTGATTGCGCAGATATCCCATAGACAGGTAATAATTGATCCTGTCGCCGGCACCGCTAACGCTCGCGTTATAATCCTGGTTAAAGCCCGTACGGAAAGTTCTGTCGGCCCAGTCTACCGTCTTTCCATCCAGAAAGTTTTGCAGGGCGTTGCCTACCAGGCCGAGGCGTTGTGCCCATATGTTCAGGTCCGACTGGTCTGCCTGGTTTTCGGTATAGCCCCGCCAGGTGTCTAAAGAAATGCTGGACGGGAGCTGGTCCGGTCGCATAAAAAACCCAGGTTGCGAGGCATAAACTCCGGTTTGATAAGCTTCGTAAGCATTGGTTGCCGGGTTAAGTCCATAGGTGTTTTTTGTAAACCAGTCCTGGCGGTGCTGCAGATAGGCTTCCGTATCAAAACGGTCACGGTAATCGCTCAGCCCTGTCGAGCCCACGTTCATCGTCATATTGATCACGGGCTTTCCGGGCTTCCCTTTCTTCGTGGTGATGATGATCACTCCGCTCGCAGCCTTTGCTCCATAAATAGCGGCCGCAGAAGCATCTTTGAGGATGTCTATCTGGGCAATATCATCGGGATTTATTTCTGAAAGCTCGCCATAAAAGATCATACCGTCTAGAATAAGCAATGGACTGTTGTGGCCGCCTTCGTCGTAAACCGATCGCCTGCCGCGAATCTCTATCTCGCCGCCTCCTTTAGCCGAAGGATTATAACCCACCCGCAAACCAGGCGTTCCGCGAAGGATGTCTTGTACGGTCTTCGGGTTTTCATTGGCAATCCGGTCGGGGATAATTTGTGTAACTGAGCCTGTAAGATCCTTTTTTTGCATGGTACCATAGCCCACTACCACAACCTCGTTCAGGTCGCTCGTTGTGCGCACCAGCTTAATGCTGCCCATATCAGGGGCCGCGTTAACTTCCATGAGTTCATAACCTATATAGCTGATCACAAGTTTATCGTCTTCAGCAACATTTTCCATGTAAAAAGCTCCGTTTTGGTCCGTCTTAACTGATCTCCCTTTTCCTTTCAATCCCACCGTAGCGCCAATAAGGGGCTGGTCGTTTTCGTCAACGATCTTCCCCCTTACATTGATAGCCCTGAAGCTGGTTACGAGATTGCGGAGAAAGTTGCTCCCCGATTTCCGGATGGTGATGTTCTTATTCTCGATCACGTAGGTGAGGGGCAGGTCTTTGAGTACAGTTCTTAAGGCTTCATCAACGGTCACATTCCGGAGGTTCAGGTCCTTCAGCTGGTTGTTTGAAATGATTCCCCCTTCATAATAGAAGTCGAAGCCGCTTTGCTTTCTGATTTCCTTAAAGGCAGATTTCAGCGACATACGGTCCTGCGTGATGGTTATCCGCTGGCCTAAGGTAGCGGCACTGACCTGCATTAGGGATGCTAAGATTATAATGGTAATCAGTCGCATAGTTCGCCATAGTTTAAGGTATAACGAGGCCGTTATACCAGGTTTGGTATAAAATCGATACATTTGGTTAATTTGGTTCTAAAGCAGTATGCCTCCGGCGCTGGAAACGTGTTGGCATCCTGTGGTTAACACTTGTAAAATTATAAGTTGTCCAAACGCAGCCAGAAGTGCTTCACTTCTGGTTTGCTTATTTTAGTGCTGTACTCTGAGTATATTTTTCATGCATTTTGGGTAAACAATCTATTTTCCTTTAGCTACATACACCTTTCTTCCCTCGATCTTAAAACTGACCTGCCCTGATGATTCGATGTGCTTTAGAATTTCCGACAGGTTCTTGCTTCTCGAAATCCAGCCACCAGATCTGATGTTTGCAGGTACAGAGGCTTCATAAACGACATCTACGTTGTACCACCGGGCAATCTTGCGCATGGCCAGCCGGAAATCCAATTCATCCAGGTTGAAGTCGCCATTTTTCCAGTCGACCACATTGTCAATATTCACTTCGCTCACACGTAGCGCTTTTCCGTCGTTCAGGGCCTGTTCGCCTGGCTTAAGTACCTGCGTCAACCTGCCCGATCTGACAAGTACAGAGCCTTCTATCAGGGTTGTGGTCACAAGTGCTTCGTTGCCATAGCTGTTCAGGTTAAAATGCGTGCCCAGTACTTCCACCTCTTGTTTGCTCGTCGTAACCACAAATGGGTGGGCAGCATCCCTGGCGATTTCAAAATAACCTTCACCTGTCAGTGAGACCCTTCGTTTGCCGTCTTTGATCAGTCTGGACGAATAGGTTAAGCTCGAAGCTGAATTGAGCCACACATATGAGCCGTCTGGAAGACGCAGCTTATAGGTTTCGCCGTTAGTGGTCGACAACGTATTGGTTCCCTCCCTTTCGCCGGCATTGCCCACGATCTCATAAACAACATCGCCGCTTTCCGACTTTTTAATGATTACACCAGCTTCTTTAGCCACTTCGCCAGTCTTAACATCGCCCAGCCTCACTTTCTTCCCGTTTGCTAGTGTCAGCGTAGCCCCGGTAACACCGGAAGTAATGTCGTTTTGGTAGGCATCACGCTGAGTCTGTTCAGAGCTGTTATTATTCCAAAGGACTACGCCAACAAGCAGGATCCCCACTGCGACGGCTGCTGAAAGACGCGGCCACAGGCCAATCAGGCGGGAACTTTTTTGCGGGCGATCAGCAACGACAGACCCGAAAATTCTATCTCCCGCAGTGCGATCGAGGCTGTGCAGCGTTTCCGGATGTTCATAACTGTGGGAAATTAAATGATCTATTTGCTGGGTATAAGCCGGATTTTGCACATACGAGAGAAATTCGAGGCGTTCTTCCTCATTCAGCTCTTTTGATAGATATTTAGAAAACAACGTAGTCAGTCGTTCGTGGTGTTCGGTCATATATTTGGTTCAGGGTTACACAGCATTAAGTGCTGCCCTATAAACACTGACACTTCAGCTGAGGCCTGGGGTAGGTCGTTCTAAAAATTTTTTAAAAAAAAGATAATCAGTGCGGAACAAACCAGCGCATAATGCCTGAAATGCGTGCGGATGGTTGCCAGCGCCTGCTTCATATGATAGTGAACGGTGGCAGGAGAGATGTTAAGTTTAGCTGCAGCCTCATCATAGCTAAGTCCCTCGAAATGGCACAGCGCGTATACACGGCGCTGCTGTTCGGGCAGTTTGCTTACCACATTGTCCAGAAGTTCCTTCGTTTCGCGGTAATCAAGCGCCTGCTGTGTACCCAGGTCATTTTCCGTTGCACTGAGGCTTATTTGGGTCTTTACCTTCATAACGATTGCCTCGTGGCGCAGCAGGTTGAACGTATGGTTGCGGACAAGTCGGTTAAGATAAGCCCCGAAGTTCCCGATACCGGGCAGTTGCCTGCGGCCCGACCATACCTTCAGGAAAATGTCCTGTACAATCTCCTCGGCATCTGTATCTGAACGCGAAATTTTCAAGGCAAAGGTATACACATACTGCTGATAGTAGTCGAAAAGATCCCGGAAGGCGCGCTCGTTCCCATCGGCAATTTTTGCCAGCAGTTCAGACTCGTTCAACAGGGGTTTGCCGTTCATTGGTTAGATTTGGTTGTGGCGCAGCGCGACCAAGTCAATGATAGAATAAATTTTTCATTTTCCCAGAGATATATAAGTTTTTTTAAACTGCGTATTATAAATGCGTTTTTTTTAGCTTTGGCCATATGAGGATACGAGATTTGCTTTTCATGGCTGTGTTTTCTCTCATTTTATGGAGCTGCGGTGGGCAACCGGCACAGGAGACACAGAAACTTAAGGATGATCTGAAAACTGTTCGCAGCGAAGTGAAAGACCTTCAAACCCTGCTTGTCGAGAAGGAGACAACCATCTATGGTCTGCAAAGACAGGTCGACAGTCTGCAGGCAGATACCTTAAACCTTGGTTTGTACAACCCCGCACTTATCGGCCGCTGGCGTGTTAACATGAAGTGCACAGAAACGAACTGCGACGGATCCGCAGTAGGCGATAGCAAATCGGAGCAATGGCTGATCTCATATACCAAAGAATCTATCATGGTGCAGGTCCTGGACAAAGGTAAGCTCAGCCGCACTTATAAAGGTGTTTTTACCAGCAGGGGCCTTCAACTCGAAGATCCGGCCAATGTGCAGACTGCCACGATTACGGTTGCCATGCTCCCGCCCGTGGCGGGCAAGATGGAGGGGAAGCGTTTTATAACGCAGGCCGACTGCCGCATTGTATATGACGTTAGTGCTGAATTGATGGATAGCAACGACAAACTCTGACGATATGCTGATTTTATCTTCCCTGGAGTTTACTTTGCCGCTAACCAATCCGGTGATTATTTTCTCGCTGGTGCTCTTTATCATTCTCTTTGCGCCTATTCTCTTCAATAAAATACGCATCCCGCACATTATTGGGCTTATCCTGGCTGGTACGCTGGTAGGCCCCTACGGGCTCAACCTGCTGCGCAGGGATAGCAGTATCCTATTGTTCGGTACAGTGGGTTTGCTTTATATCATGTTCCTGGCCGGACTTGAAATAGATCTGGGTGAGTTCAAGAAGAACAAAGGCAAGATCCTTGTATTCGGACTTACTACCTTTCTTATCCCGCTGGGTCTGGGCTCCCTGGCCAGCTATTATGTTCTGAATTTTGATTTTATGGCCTCCCTGCTTCTGGCCAGTATGTTCTCCACACATACCCTTATTGCCTATCCCATCGCAAGTAAGTACGGGATTGTACAGAACCGCGCCGTAACCATGACGGTGGGCGGGACCATGATCACTGATGTGCTTGCCCTTCTTATTCTTGCCGGTGTCGCGGGCAGCAGCAAGGGCGATGTGTCCAGTTTGTTCTGGATCAGACTCGGTGTGTCCTCTTTTGTTTTCGTGGGTATCGTGCTTTTCGTATTTCCGATCATTATCCGTTGGTTCTTTAAGAAGTTCGATGATAGTGTATCACAGTATATTTTTGTGCTTGGGATGGTATTTCTGGCCGCCTTTATGGCCGAAGCAGCGGGTATGGAATCCATTATCGGTGCATTCTTCTCCGGATTGGTGCTCAACAAGTTTGTGCCGCATACTTCACCTTTAATGAACCGGATCGATTTTGTAGGCAATGCGCTGTTTATCCCATTCTTCTTAATCAGCGTAGGAATGCTTGTCGACGTGAGCGTGCTCTTCAAAGGCTGGGGAGCAATGAAGGTTGCCGGCGTGATCATCGTCGTATCTCTGGCGTCCAAATACCTCGCGGCCGTCATCACCGCCAAAGCATTTAAATTGCGGCCGGTGGAGGGTAACCTGATCTTCGGTTTAAGCTCTTCTCACGCGGCAGCTACACTGGCCATCATCCTCGTAGGGTACAACATCATCACTGGCGAGACACCCGCCGGAGAACCCATCCGCCTGCTGAATGAGGATGTGCTGAATGGTACGATCCTTCTTATTTTGGTAAGTTGCGCCGTTAGTTCGTTTGTCGTCGAACGCGCCGCGCGTACCCTGGCACTTGAAGACCCGGCCGAGCCGGTGACCGGGCCCGACCAAAGGGTCCTCGTTTCCCTGTCACACCCCGAGCTGATGGCCGATCTGCTTGATCTTGGTTTCATGCTGCGGCAGAAGGCCCTGACCTCGCCGCTGTATGCGCTCAATGTGATCGACGATAAGCAGTTGCCAAGAATCAGCAAGGCGCAGATCCGTATTCTCGACAGAGCCCTGGTTCATGCCGCTGCGGTTGAGCAGCAGCTTATCCCGATATCGCGGCACGACGCATCTGTAAGCAACGGAATTGTGTACACCGCCAGGGAACATCAGATCAGCGACCTGGTGGTTGGTTTGCATAAGAACGCAAATGCAACAGAGTTTTTCGGACAGACGGTTGAGAGTACTGTGCGGCGTTTCCACGATACCATATATGTGTACAAGGCCGTTCAGCCGCTCAATACGCTTAAGCGGCTTATTGTGCTGGCTCCCCAAAATGCAGAGTCAGAGCCCGGCTTCAGTCACTGGGTTCAGCGCTCCCTCGTCCTGGCTGGCGAAGCGGGCATGAGCATTCTGTTCTACGGATCAAAGCACACGCTGGCCGCAATCAAGTCGGTACTCGCCAAGCAGAAATCGGCCGCCAACGCAGCTTACCATGAGTTTAACAACTGGGAAGACTTCCTGATCTTAGGTAAGACGGTAAAGGCCAACGACCTGATGGTTATTGTGGCAGCGCGGAAACTGACGGCCTCGTACCTCCCGCAGATGCAAAAGCTGCCGCACTATCTTTCGCGTTATTTTGAGCAAAACAGTTTTATCATTCTATATCCAAAGCAATTGCCTACAGGAATAGACCTGGAAGACATACAGCAATCGGACGGATCACTGCTCGAGCCAATTGCACAAAGTAAGCTGATGGGGGCAATAAAGCGATTGTTTAGCCAAAAATAAATTTATTTGCCCAACGATGGGGTATTTTGGGGAATTCTGAGTATTTTCGTAGAAACGCTTGTAAACTCTCAGTTAAATGGCCAAGATAGATTTATTAGAAGACTGCAAATTAAAGGCTCATAATGTTCAAACCGCACTCAGGTCGGTTATTTTTGATGAGTTTGAAAATCCATACCTATTGGAGAACTACCTGGAATGTTTAAGAGAATCGCAGCTCGTCGTAGAAAGGCGGCTTGCAGCAATCAGCGTTCGTGATAACAATATCGAGAAGTAGTTGCCGCAACTGTTCTTTTACCACTCGCTCGTATTCTCAATTCCCGCTGCCCTGGCATCAAATACCGGGTCCTTACCCGCCTTGCGCTGCTGCTGGTAATCTTTGAGTGCCTTCAGTGCAGGTTTGCGCAGCAGCAGAATAGCGATAACGTTTAGCCAGGCCATCATACCCACACCAATATCCCCTAATGTCCATGCGGCTTCTGCGGTTTTAACCGATCCGTAAAAAGTAGAGAACAACAATAACAGGCGCAGGATGTTAATTGCCCATTTATTGCCTTTTTTATCCAGATAACTCAAGTTCGTTTCCGCAATATAGTAATAGGCCATAATGGTCGTAAAAGCAAAAAACAGCAAGGACACAGCCACAAAGCCAGAGCCCAGCGCAGGGAAATGCGAGCTTATCGCTTGTTGTGTATACTCCGCACCGATCTTCGCACCAGGCAGATTTTCCACTAAAAAGCCGCCATCAGGATTAAGCACATTGTATTTTCCGGTAAAGAGGATCATAAAGGCGGTTGCAGTACACACAAATAGGGTATCGATGTAAACCGAAAAGGCCTGCACCAGTCCTTGCTTTGCAGGGTGGCTAACTTCCGCTGCCGCTGCCGCGTGCGGAGCAGTACCCTGTCCGGCCTCATTGGAGTAAATGCCGCGCTTCACACCCCAGGCTACAGCCATACCAAATATGCCGGCAAAGGCTGGTTCCAGATCGAAGGCCGACCGGAAGATCAGACCGATCACCGACGGTATCTCTGCAATGTTCATCAGCATAATCACAACTGCCATTAAAATATAGCCGCCCGCCATAAACGGAACTATGATCTCAGCTACTTTACCGATCCGCTTTACACCGCCAAAAATGATCAGCGCCAGTAAAATGACAACGGCAGCCCCCGTATATGCTACGGGAATATCAAAGGCGTTCTGCATGCTGAGCGCGATACTGTTGCTTTGTACACCCGGAAGGAAAAAGGCCGTACTTAAAACCGTGGCCACCGCAAAGAGAACCGCATACCATTTAAGGCCCAAACCTTTCTCAATATAATAGGACGGTCCCCCGCGGTACTCCCCGTTTTTCACCTGCTTATATATCTGTCCGAGTGTAGCCTCAATAAAAGCAGAAGCAGCACCCAAAAAAGCGATCAGCCACATCCAAAATACCGCGCCCGGCCCTCCCATAGCAATGGCCGTGGCTACGCCGGCAATATTACCGGTACCAATGCGTCCGGAGATGGCTATAGCAAAAGCCTGAAACGAGCTTACCCCTTTGTCTGAGCTTTTTCCATCGAACAACAGGCGCCACATTTCCTTGATGTATCGCACCTGCAGAAACCGGGTTACGATAGAGAAATATATGCCTGTACCCATGCACAGGATAATGAGCGCATTGCTCCAGATTAAGTCGTTAATACTAGTCAGTAGTCCTTCCATGTTTGAATAAATAGTCTGTTTGTCGGAAAACTGTAAAGAAAGGGAAAATCTCAATTATTTCAAGCCACTTGGGGCTAATAACAGAAATATTTTAAAGTCGGTATAATAAAGCGGCCGCGAGGGCGTAATATATACGAGAGCGTTAATTTAGATGGTGGGGAATGTATCGGAATGATCATTCCCCGCTTTTTTTATCTTCAGGATATAACCCAGTCCGTAAACATTTTCAATAGAAACCAGCTCCGATGCTTTAAAAAAACCACGTAATCTTGAAATAAAAACCTCCAGGCTTTTCCCGTTAAAGTAATCGTCGCTGCCCCACAAGGCCATTAAAACATCACTCTTCCTTACTACCCGGTTCGGATGCTTTATCAGATAGTTTAGCAATTCAGATTCTCTGCGCGTCAGCGATACCTCCCTGCCGCCCGGCAGCAAAACAAGCAACTGGTCATGAACGTACGTCACATCACCAAGGTCCGTTTGTTGCAGATCAGCCTCCCCATGATAGCGCGGGGCAGGCGAGAAGGTCTTTAAAATGTTGCTGACCCGAAGCACCAGCTCATCAATTTCAAAAGGCTTCGAAATATAATCAATAGCCCCAAGGTTGAGGCCGCGGAGCCTGTTGCCTTTTTCACTATGAGCCGTCAGAAAGAGAAAGATCTGATGCTGATTTAATTCATGCACCCGCGCGGCCAGATCAAAACCATTCATATCCGGCAGCTGCACATCAATGATGAGTAAACGGTTGGCCATAACATGCTTTCGGTAGTAGCCAAGCGCTTCATGGGCAGTTTGAAACCAAATTACGCTGAAACCCCTCATTTTCAGGAAGCTGGAAACAACAGTTCCCAAGTCAGGTTCATCTTCAATTAAAACGATGTCGTACATCACAATTCGTCTAACAGGTACTTGGGAATATATATCAGGAAAGTAGTGCCCTGGCCGAGCTCGGAATCTAACTTAATGTCCCAGCCATGGATGTCGAGGCATTGCTTTACATAGTACAAGCCCAGGCCCAAACCAGGCAGGGTGCTGTTGCGGGGCAATCTGTAAAATTTATTAAATATCATGTTCCGGGCATTTTGCTCAATACCATTGCCATTGTCGCTGATAACCAGCACAATGTACTCACTATTTTCTTCTATGGTTATTACGGTGCTTCTTTCCGCTTTAGAATTATGCTTAAAGGCGTTGTCGAGCATATTCTGCATCATGGTCGAAAACACGAAGCGATCTATCGGAACCAGAAGTTCAGCCGGATGCCGTTTAAATAACAGCTCGTCGGACGGCCGAAGTTTTAACCTGTAATCCTCCACCAATATGCTGATTGCTTCGTTCAGATCAGTTTCCTCCATGTGAATCTTTTCCTGGAGCATAGATACCTCCAGCATCTGGTTGATGTGCGTATGCAGGCGCCTGGCCTGCCGCTCGATGATCTGGCCCAGCGCTTTCACACGATCGCGATCGGAGAGGACCTCATCCTCATTCAGACTTTTACCTGCCACCATAATGGTCGTAACCGGCGTATTAAATTCATGTTTTATGCTGTTCAGAAAATCCGATTTCATGGCAGCATCTTTTTTCTGGCGCATCCAACTTATATAGGTGTAGTAATTGATGCCAATGATGATCAGGATGCAAAGGACGACGAGCGAAAATGTAGGAAGCATCTGGTAGGCGACCCTGGATGAGCGATTCGGATAGTCGGCAAACAGATAAAAAGTGATTCGGTAATCGTACAGCAGCGAGCCGCTCACGGCCAGGCTGGTCACGCGGTTTTCGGGCGTAGGACTGCCCAGATTGCCATCGATAACAGCCCCGTAGGGCATCTTTTTAAAAATGGTGATGTCACCGATCCGCTGATCAAAATTAATCTCTAAAGCCTGAACAGTCAGCAGATAATGCAAACTAGTGTCTAGTCCGTTTCGCTTTACAATAGAGCGAAAAACACTGTCCATCGTGCTCGCTGCAGTTAGTTTGCTCAATATAATATCGCTGGTTTGCCGGGCAAGTCTCCCGAATTCATTTTTGTTACGGAGATATTCAGCTTTTAGTGCAGGCATTTTATCCTTCAGGATTGAATCTAAGATCCGGCCCCCGCCTGTGTAAACTTTATCGTTAGGAATGCTCTTTCCATATTCGTCGTTGAGCAGCTTCTTCTCCTTCAGGTTGAAATCCCGGTCGAGCAGCGTATACGTATTATAGATTAGCTTTAGCTGTACACCAACAAGGATCAGAAAGCTGATCAGCACCACTATTTTATATATCCGGCCGGTCATTACGATGATATCAATCCCTAAAAATAGCTTAAGTTTTGGTTAGTTGTGTGCCGTTAAGTTTTCATTAAGCATCTGTTACGGATCTGTTCGATAAATTCGTGATACCCAATAGCTAGATTTGACTCAGCTTAAAACCACACATATGATCAAAAGAATTTTCATGGCCTTGACCTTCGTGTTGGCCATTACCCATGCACAACAAGCCCTGTCACAGCAGAAGTCGGCCCCCCGACCTCTTCCCCAGCTTCAGCAGGAATTTGTAGACCTAGGCTTCGGTATGTTTATTCATTACGGCATGCCTACGTTTATGGATCAGGACTGGTCTGACCCAAATGCTGCGCTCTCGCTTTTCAAATCGCCTAAGTTCGATGCTGATCAGTGGGCCAAAGCCGCCAAATCGGCCAACATGACTTATGGCTGTTTAACCACAAAACATCACAGTGGCTTTCCCATCTGGAATACAAAAACCACAGCATACAACGTGATGAACACACCCTTTAAGCGGGATGTGGTTAAAGAATACGCCGACGCGTTCCGGAAAAACGGTCTGAAAGTGATGCTGTACTATTCTATTCTCGACACACATCATGGCATCCGGCCCAATCAGATCACACCGGAGCATATCCAAATGATCAAAGACCAAATCACAGAATTACTGAGCAATTATGGAGAGATCACCGCACTGGTGATAGATGGATGGGATGCACCATGGTCGAGGATTTCGTACGACGACGTCCCTTTCGAAGACATTTACCGCCTGGTGAAATCCCTTCAGCCCAATTGCCTGGTTATGGATCTTAACGCTGCGAAATATCCGGCTGAAGCACTGTTTTATACCGATATCAAATCTTACGAGCAAGGCGCAGGTCAGTTCATCTCCAAAGAGCACAATAAGCTTCCGGCATTGGCTTGTCTGCCTCTGCAGGCCAGCTGGTTCTGGAAAACATCCTTTCCAACCACGCCCGTAAAAGACGTCAACGAGCTTGTCAATAAGTTCATTGTACCTTACAACGGAGCCTACTGCAACTTCATCTTAAATGTTGCGCCAAACAGCGACGGACTGATCGATGAAAACGCCCTGGTAGCATTAAAAGAGATTGGTAAGATCTATCAAAAGCCTGCCGAACTTCCCAAAGTTCCTGCACATGCGGCTCCGATCATATCCAGCAACATCGCGAAGCACGTGAAAAGCAACAGCAGCTGGTCGGACGACATGAACATCATGGATTTCGCAAACGACGACAATTTCGGCAGCAGCTGGGTGTCTAACCGTGAGGTTAAGTCGCCCTGGTACGAGCTAAACTTTGAAAAAGCACAAGCATTTAACATGGTGGTGGTTACTGAGGGCAGACAAGGAGATAGTAACTACCAGTTGCAGTATTATGCAGCGGGACAATGGCATCCGCTCAAAGCAGAGCAAGTTGAAGCCGGTCGTATCACCATCTTCCGTTTTGATCGCGTTTGGGCAGAAAGGTTAAAACTGACGATCAGCGGGTTCAGCAAGCCACCCGTTCTGGCAGAAGTAGGTGTTTATAACGAAAGAAGATAAAATTTGCGCCTGGTTAAAAGCGGTAAATAAAGGCATTGATGTTCATTCCTGCGCCAACAGAAGCGAATACCCCGATGTCGCCCTTGTTGATCCCATAGCCCTCAACCTTACCGTTTTTAACCAGATCAAGCAACGTAGGAACCGTAGCAACTGAACTGTTGCCCAGCCATGCGATGGTCATGGGCACCAGCTTTTCCGGCACCATATCCAGGCCGTATAACCTAAACAACCTTTTCATGATGGCCGCATCCATCTTGTCGTTGGCCTGATGGATGAACACGATGCTGATATCATCCAGACGTAATCCGGCTTTGTCGATCGCTTTTTTAATCACCTGCGGAACATTTGATACGGCAAACTCGTACAATTTCCGGCCCTGCATTTTCATATAGTAGTTTTCGTCCGGAGCGTCTGGTCTGGCGCACCTGCCCATCGTGAGGAGTCCGCCAAACTCGACCGCATGGGTCTGTGTTTTGTGCGACAAAATACCCGCCTCTTCGCGCTCTTCTCCTGCACGGAAAACCACCGCCCCGGCGCCGTCTGCAAATATCATGCTGTCGCGGTCGTGCGGATCGATAATCCTGCTCAGCGTTTCCGCACCTATCACCAGAACCGCTTTGGCATCGCCGCTTCTGATATAGTAATCTGCCTGAATAGCACCCTGCACCCAGCCCGGGCAACCGAAAATCAAATCATAAGCCACGCAATCAGGGTTCTGAATTTCCAGAATCATCTTTATTTTAGAACCCAGCGAGGGTAGCATATCAATCCTGTTGCTCCCCGGCAGCATATCGCCGAAGTTGTGGCAGCATATGATATAGTCAATCGACTCCTTATCCAAGCCCGAATCACTTATCGCCCGCTCAGCCGCTATAGCCCCGATGTGGCTCGTTACCTGATCTTCCGCCGCATACCTTCTCTCCACAATACCGGTTATTTCAGAAAACTTCTGCACCACCTCCGCATTTTCTTTCTCCAGCAATACACCGTTTTCGAAAAAGCTTGCATTCAAAAAATCCTCTCCACTCACCACTTTCTCCGGAATATAACTTCCTGTGCCGGCAATAACCGTCTTCACGCTTCTGTTCATCTACGTTAATAATTTACCGAAAGGTACTTGAAAAATCTGAACTTGAAACCGATAACTTAATTGTTTGGGATATTGTTTTGAAACAAGCCAGATGAATTAAAGCCGGAGCAAGCGGTCTACATCAGCTTCAGTAAGACTTCTGGCCCTTTTTACATTCTGATCAGATATTTTTCCCTCGCGGTTGATGGATATGCTGGCCGGTATTGTCGTCAAGCGGAATGCCTTCATTAACTTGGGGAAATCTTCTTTTTTCGAATAAAGGTTCACCATCTGCAGGCTATACTTTTCTGAATCCCTGATCCAGTGAGATCTGTCGGAGTCAGCACAAATATTGACGACCACCAGTCCTTTATCTTTGTATTTATGATGAAGCTTGTTCTCATAAGGAAATTCGGCCTTACATGGCGCACACCAGACACCCCAAAAATTAATGATCACCACCTTTCCGATAAAATTATCCAGAGAAACGCTGTTTCCGCGTAAGTCGCTAAGTTCGACGTTACGCAAATCAGGCTTAATCAGCGTAGGCTTCAAACGCTCCTGAATGGCAGCGTCCAGCCATAGCTTTCTTGATGGCTCTTTGAAGCTGAACGACTGGATTGTGGAGTTGTATTGCTGCGGGTCATACTGGTACGCCCTGCCAAGGTATATCATTGCGTTGACGTCCGACTTGTCTGTAGTGCCCCATATATATCTGATATTCGGTATCGTTGCGCTATCGGCCCGTCCCGCCGACTTCGCCCGGTTCAAGATATACTCCGGCATAAAGTAAACATATGTGTCGTTCAGGATCATGTCATCCTCCGCATCAATAAATCTTTGTGAACTGTAGTAAGCGCTGTCGACCATTATTTTCTTCTCGCCATACGCCTGTGCAGCGCGCAGCGTGTTACACAACCTTAGATAATGATTGTGCAAAAGCCGTCGACGTTCATGTTTTTTGAACCAGTCGGGCAACGCGCCGGTATACCGGTCTAAAAACCCCATAGGGATGCTGGTCAGCGAATCAGCCTTGGCAGGGAAATCGTTCCAGTGGTTAAGTCGGCCGCTCAGCGAATAATATACAACGCTTTCCATATTATAGTGCCCTAAAAATTGCTGGTAGGCCAGGTAGTACTCATTTTCGCGCGACATAAACCCCGTAAAACTGACTTGCACATTTTTAGATTTATAGTCTTTAATATCACAGAGCAGCGTCTTGCCTGGAGCGTTATAGATTTTGAATCTGCCGTTTATAAAAATCCAATCCGGAAAATGGTACATCAATACGATGCTATCCTTTCGGCCTGGTGGGATAGTGAGCGTTTCCAGCGTTTCAGCATAGGGAAACCAGTTAAAAAACTGATAACTTAACTTTAGCGTGTCGGGCGTGGAGTTAAGCACCACTGTGGTTCCAGTTTCACCTTTTAAGTTCACATAATCTTTGTGAAGCAGCATGCTTGTTTGCGGTCTTGCGCTGATAACACAGCCAGACAAGATCATGAGAGCGAAGAGCCATTTTTTCATAGCGGCATATTTGTTTTATTAAAACTAAGCATTTAGTTTTAATAAAACAAGCCCGCTCACAACACCCCACTACATATCAGATAGGAGAGCAGGGTAGGTCCTTTTTTCGCCTCCGGCTTGGAGTTACAATAAGAATGAATCTTCTCCGCAAATCCATCGCTATTGAACTCATAAACATCGCAGGAGTTAACACTATTTACAAGTCGGCCATCTCGCTTAAAAGTCGCATAACCATAAACAACCACCTTATTTCCCGCTTCCAGAAAGCCATGTTCCCGGAAGTCTGTATCAACGGAGCTAAAGTAGGCAGCAATCTGATGGCAAAACTCCATCACATCATCTTTACCCAGCAGATGTTTATCATCTTCATAAATATGAAACTCTACATTTTCAGCCAAACGCCCGGCCACTTGATCAAATGCACCAGAGGAAAAGAGCCTTGCCACTTCCAGATTGGTGCTCGGGTTTTTAGTTTGCGACATACAGTCAAGATTGATTAACTCAAAGATAGCAGGCACCTAAGCTCGAGAGCAGTGCTTTATAAGACAAAACAAGGGGGCGAAAGCGACATAAATCAATTAGCCTCCTGTTCCGCTGCGCACATTCTTAAGAAACACACTAAAGGCAGCGCCCTTGCCGTGCTCACTATCCACCTTAACCCTTCCGTTTGCTGCGGTTACAATGCTATTGACCAGGTATAGACCAACACCCGAGCCTTCGCCGACAGGCGACAGGCGATTAAACTTTTCAAAAATGATATCCTGATCTGTCTGGCTAATCCCTACGCCGTTATCTGCAACCCGGATAACAATTTCATCACCATGCTGATAAGAACTGATGCGGATTTCTGGCTGACGGTCGGGATGCGCATAATTAAGCGCGTTGTTGACCAGATTGTACAGCACACTGCGAAGCTTGCGCCTCGCAAACATAATCTGAGAAATTTCTATGTCGGTCTCTATACTCGCTCCTGATGCCTGAATTTGCTGCGCCAGGACAAGCCGTACGTCTTCCACAATATTTTCCAGGTCGAGGAGTTCTTCCTCCGGCTGATAACGGTGCTGCTGAAAGCGCGTACGCGTTAAGTCGTCTATTACCTTTTTAAGCTCCTTAACACTGCTTTCTACATTGCCCACCAGCGTCAGATACCTTTCGCCACCATTTTCAGGGACTTTTCGAAGCATTTCTACTGTGAGACCAAGGGCCAGGAGCGGATTCTTAATATCATGGGCAATGGTATCCAGCAGCAGCTCATGTTCATGGTTTAGCCTTTCCTGTTCCTTAAGATCTTTAATTCGCGGCGTAATATCCACAAAAGTGATAATTACCCCATTCGTCCTGTTTTCTTTCCTGATCAGGTAAGGAATGATATTCATCTGATACCACCGGCTGTCGATGGTTTGAATCTCCTTTTCCAGGATCTGACCAGTTCGTATCACCGCCTGTATATTCTCTATAATCGTCGGAAAACGGAAGTTTTCGCTGATCTCATTCATATGCTTCCCCAGCGAATCTTCTTTCAGATTAAACTGCCTCATGGCTGGCGGCGTGTACTTCCGCAACACAAGATTGGCGTCTACGAATATTTGCGGGATGATGGTATTGCTGAAATAGTTCTCCAGCTCCTCGTTGAGCTGTGTGAGCGTGTTGAGTTGATCGTTATCGTTATTCATAGGGATACTTCGCTCTGTTTTCAAAGTTTAGCGAGAGCAAGTTACTGAAAAATTTTTAGTCCAGAATCCAGTCTACATCCGCAATCCCAAACTTCGCCACCGGATCAGCAACCTTTGCCAGTTGCAGGCCACGCAGTTCTGCACCCTGGTAGCTTACTCCCTTTGTGCGTATAACACCTGCCAGCGACTCGTCTTTGTTGATCAGTAATGGGATTTCTGCGCGTATGCCATCACCAAATACTTTAACAGTCACATACTTTTTACCTCCTTCTTCGAAGTAACTATTAATCACATAGGTCATTTCAGAAGCATCTTCTGAAGACAACGAGTTAGTGAGTTTACTGCTATAACGTTCAGGCGAACCCGGCGATTCCAGCAAAATGCTGTGATCTTCGCGATAATTGCTGCAAGAAGCGGCAACCAGGGATAAGGAGATTGTTAAAAGTTTAAGGCGTGTAGTCATGTTTAGATACGTTAAGGTCTATCCAAGATACGTAAAAAACGTTATCGAATACGAAATAATTTGTATATTCACTTGATAATTAACCAAATCTCATGAAATACCTCAGTACGCTTGCACTCCTCTTTTTTGTATTTACTGCAAATGCACAAAACACAACACAGCCAAAAACCGATGTACCGGCGCACATCCAGAAATGGATATCTGAAAAAACGGCTTTTAAAAAATCTAACGCAAGGTCAAAAGCCTTCTTCCTGCGCGACTCCATTAAGATCGTCGGCTACATCAAAGGTTATGATAGAAGCTCGGGGTACGCCAGCGGCATTATCTACCACGCCAATAACATCATAAGGCAAGATTTTCCGACAACGGTACGAATTTATCCTGACGGAAGATTTGAATGCAGCATGCTCGGAATACATCCCATCCGGTCCAATATATATTTAAACAATCATACCATAAATTTTTACGCAGAGCCAGGAACCACGACCGGCCTCATTCTTGATTTCCAGAACCCTCAATATCTTGGCGTCAATAAAGCGATCAACGAACAACTGGCTGCTATTGAGACACCTCGGCCCGACTACAATAAGTTGAACGATTACGTGAAAACCCAGGCTCCCGAAGACTTTAAAAAGGTCCAGCTCCAGAAATGGGAAAAGGCGAGGAGGGTGGCCGACAGCGCCATGAACGCAAAGCGAACCTCAAAGAACGTTAGAAGACTGATCGAAAGCCAGGTTGACCTCGACTACGCCGTGTATTTGTTTGATTACGAAAGCAATCGTAGTTACTATCAGAAACAGGAACCAGATAACGCGATCCTGAAAATGCCTATGCCGGCAGACTATTTCGATTACCTGAATATGATCGATATGGACGATCAGACACTGCTCGTTTCAAACGATTTCTCCACCTTTGTAAACCGCTTCGAATTTTCACCCGCGTTCCAGCGACAGCTTCTACATCAGGCTAACAAATTTGGCTATAAACAACTTGATTCTGCATACCTAGCTAATAATAAGAAAACTAACCTGGTTTACGACATAGCCAAATTGCGGGCGTTAACTTCTAACTTTAGGTTTTACCAATATAAAGAACGAACCTTTGCTGACGAAACAGCGGCCTTATCAAAAGCCATGCGCGACCCCTTCGTACTTAGCGAAATGAACGCCGCCTATGAAAGATATAAGCTAGGTAATGTAGCATACGAACTTCCTAATACCCCTGCAGCGGCCGTGTTTAAAAAGATCATTGGCCCCTCTAAAGGAAAAGTACTCATTGTCGATTTCTGGGCAGAATGGTGCGGACCTTGTCGGGCAGGGATAGAGAGCAGCCTTGCGCTAAGGACCAAGTATAAAGACAATCCGGATTTTGAATATGTGTTTGTAACCGACAGTGAAAGTACCGCGGCGGCATTCTATGAAGATTACACCAAAAAGAACCTGATGACGAATACCCACAGGATCCCGGCCGACGACTACCTGGCCTTGCGGGAACTATTCAAATTTAACGGAATCCCCCGCTACGTACTGGTAACTGCCGATGGAAAAATACAAGACGACAACTTTGCCAGTCATAACATGAAAAGCGAATTCCAGAAGTACTTTCCGGAAAAGTTCCCTATCGATTACTGGAAGTGAGATATGAAACATTTAACACCTGTCTACGCGCTCGTCGTATCATTATTATTTGGCACTACTTGTATGGCCCAAACCGGTTCTCAAAGTGCCTCCGCTACATCTGCAAGAAAAGAAATTGTGGTGTCTGTGGGTTCAGTTGTTATGATCAGCAGTCCACTTGGGGAGGTACCCAAGAAAGGTAAATTGCTTTCAGAGCAAGGAGATGAAATTCCGCTTCGGCGTTTTAACGACTCCATCGCTACGTCTAAATACATGGCCCGATGGGAGCGTAGTTCAGGTGGAGAAATTTATCGCCTTGTTAAAAAGGAAAAAACGCCCTTCAACTACATAGGGAAAACCCTGCCTGTTACTTCGCTAAAAACTTTCGATGGTGAAGACGTCAGCTTTCAAAAAAAGAAGAACAAGCTGACTTACATCAACTTCTGGACGACAACCTGCAAGCCGTGTATCGATGAATTTAAATTGATAGACTCGTTGCGCAGGCAAAACCCGAAAGTAGAGTTCCTGGGTATTGCCTATGAAGACAATGAAGTAGTAAGCCAGTTTGCCAAAAAGGGTCCTTTTCCATTTAAGCCCGTGCTGGATGGAAAGCAAGCCAATGATATGTTTGAAGTAGACGGCTACCCGATGCATATCATCATAGACCGGAACAATAGGATTAGATATGTAGTTGCAGGCTTGCTCGACGACAAGAAGCTGCCTGAGCTGTTCAGGCAGCTGAGGATGTGAGGTAGTTATGAGTAAGTATTTGATTCTTAGTGTCATTGTTTTAGGATTGGTATCACCGCATGCAAGGTTACAAAGCAATATTCAAGGTGTCTTTAGGGTTAGTTCGGCTGAGCATTCTTCTTCAAAGCTTTTTAAGAGCTTTCCGCTGGTTACCCATTTGTCGGTTGAGTATTGGAATGATACCCCCAGAGTGGTGAAGGTGTACCGCCGAAGGCCGAGCGATAAGTTTGAAAAACTTGACGAGCAGTTCCATCTTACCTTTGGTGGTGATAGCTTCCTCTTTCAGAAAAAATACAATAGTATTGAGTTCGCAAATCCTAAAATGCTTCGGGAAAGATATGCGAATAAATCTAAGTGTTTTAGAGAAGGCCTTCCGTATAGACTTACTACAACCATACGGCGCGACTCAAGTACACATGTTTTCGAGTTCTATAAAGCCTCGGGGACACATCACATGAGCGGTCCAGTTCAGCCGCGCCCGGTTCTGAAAGACAACTTGACGAAACTGACCGCCGCGTTGCATCAGATATTACAGGATAATTCTATACAGCCATGCGATTCAAATCTACTGATGACCGGCGTAGTTAAAAAGGATGGAAGCATCAGCGGCCTCCGTGTTGTTGAGGCCAACGAAACTAGCTGTATTAACAGAATTATTAAAATTCTTGAAGCCACGCGGTGGCGACCTAAAATCAGCAATGGTCGGCTAATGGAATGCACGGTTAAAATTTTTGTACAATCTGGCGTAGATCGGGCAGTCAAGATTTCGTATTTTTAAACATGTATTAGTAGAATCAAAGAATTACGTATAAATTATATCTAAATGAATATAATTTGTTTAATTACTTGTTGTATTATATGCATGTGGATATAGCAGGCAATATCCTGTCCACTAAGACCGGGCTTAATCAAAGGCTTATCCACGCTTTGTCCACAAAAGGTATCCCGTTTTGCGAACAAAGCCCGGATTAGTCCCAGACCAGTCCCAGACCAGCTACCCTTGAGGATGGAGCAAACTAGCCGATAACTGTCGTGTATTAGATGCGACTTTAGTCGGAACACTTTATTGATTTCCATTTATTTAGGCGGTTGTGTATATTGGTAACTATTTAAAAACTAGATGCAAGGTTTCGTAATTACCCTTTTTATTCTGTTGATGTTTTTCATTTTGCATGAAACAGGCAAGTATGGCGAAGATACATGGCTCGGATATAGGGGTTCAATTTTGGTAGCACTGCTTTTAACGCCTATTACTGCGTTAATAATGATTTGGTTAATAAAGCGTTGATAGTACTCCAGCCGATAAGGGCGCTTGTATCCAAAGGCAGCTACTTTGTAGTATAATCTATTAGCGCTGCTATCAATACCGCTATCGGCAACAGATAGTTGAAAACAATGATATAAGTCAGTAAGATTATACGAATAGCCAAAGATTTTTGCTGAAAATCGGACACCTTATCAATATCATTTTTTTTAAGATGGACTTTGCTGCTTAAGTAAATAATCAATGCTAGAATCGGCGTCGAACTAACAGCCAAAGCTAAAATCGTTTCTAACTTAAAAACATTGATCGTAATAGCAAGTAAAACGCCAGCAAACACGGCACAGGTCACTCTCAGAAGAAGCGTTGCTGCGTTAGGTCTAGCGTATCTGCCGAACATCTTCCGCTGGGTCAGGATTATTGCGCCTTCGAAAGCATAAAAGAGATAAGTGTTGAGCCGGATCACAGCATTATAAGCACTAAATATCATAAGCACAGCCAAAACGCCACCTTTTCATGGATTGTGTATTATTTAATTCAATATACAATTATGTCGACAAGAATTCAACATTTGCCAGTACTAATTACCCAATTCATAAAGGGCAAGTTGTTACCTGGCGTCCACCAAATGGCAGACTAATGGCAGATTCGTTCGGGACTAATCCACAAAAGGTACCCGGTTTTGCGAAGAAGCCTTTGATTAATCTGCCATTAGCCTAGGATCAGGTACCTGCCAGGGGGCAAGTAAACGAGGCGATAGCCTGTCGTGTATGAGAGCCGACTTTAGTCGGAACAGATTCTTAACATGGCTCCAATATAGGGTTCAAGTTTGGTAGCACTACTTTTAACGCCCATTACTGCGTTAATAGTAAGTTGGTTCGTAAACGCTGATAGTACGGAGCTATTCGAGACGCTTTAAATGTTCAACATCCCTTAACGTAAACGGGCTGTAAACCACACCGAAGGATGCAGCATATTCCTGTATAGACTGCAGGAAGCCTGCTCGTTTTCGTAATTTATCAACTTTCGCAGCATTTCGTATAGGCCAAACAAACATCCGCCATTCGGTTTTTCCAGTGGAACTGTCCGCTACAGCTAGACCTGAAATCTGCGTGCCATAAATTTGCTCTCTACCTTCCTCCATCAACATGCGGTCTACCATCTTGCAATAAAGTTCAAATGAGAGTTGCTTCTGCCTGGCAGCCTTTTGTACGACTTTGATGTAGTTCTTAATCCGGGGTGAATACTGGATAACGTGCCACGCAGCCTCATTCGTGGGCGTGCCTACCAAGCTCCTACCTGGATAGCCATAAGTTTTAATGATGCCATCCACCTCTATAAGATTTGACGAATCCACTTGTTTCATCTCAGCTAGCAGGACCATAAATAAGTCCTTAGATGACCTGCCGAACACGGCGCCAATGGAATCCGCGTTACCTTCTTCGTATAACGCGCTTAGCGCACTTCTATATTTTTGATCCAACACATAAATACTATCTAATTTGCGCTTAACCGTCACATCAATTCCAGACTGTGCGATAGATGAAGAGAAGACACTGAAAAAGAAAATAACTGTTATAAAAACCCGCATACGCAGCTACTTAGTGGTATATTCTATTAGCGCTGCTATCATTATCGTCAATGGCAACAGATAGTTGAAAACAATGATATAAGTCAGCAAGATTATACGAATAGCCAAAGGTTTCTGCTGAAAATCGGACACCTTATCAATATCATTTTTTTTAGAATGGACTTTGCTGCTGAAGTAAATAATCAATGCTAGAATCGGCGTCGAACTAACAGCCAAAGCTAAAATCGTATCTAACTTAAAAACATTGATCGTAATAGCGAGTAAAACGCCAGCAAACACGGCACAGGTCGCTCTCAGAAGAGGCGTTGTTGCGCTATATCTGGCGTATTTCCCGAACATCTTCCGCTGGGTCAGGATTATTGCGCCTTCGAAAGTATAAAAAATATTATTAGTCAAGCGTATCATTCGAAGTGGTCTTACAGATGCCTAAATTCCTCTACATTCAGCCGCCCGGCGTTGTTTCTGTGCTTAAGAGGAACCTTAGCAGCAAAGTAAACGGTGTCGTGTTTTTGACAATCGAGTTTTTCGATCACAAGATCGTAGCGTAGAACACTTCCCTGTAGTACAAGTTTTTGATCTTTTAGGCTGGCACATTGCCTGAAAGCCAGGCGCCCAGCAAGCACGAAGTGTGTTGAGAAATCCACATTAGGCACAACATCAAGACACCCGACCTCTTTATTATAAGCAGCAGCATCCTCGATGATCACGAGTGCTTCCTTGTCCTGGCTTGTATAAATTGCCGAAGTTGGACAGAACCGAACTGGCGAAATCGTCTCATACTCCACAGGGTTGTCAACAACTTGGAGCTCGGTATCAAAATCTTCCCTGCCGCAGGACTGAAAAACTAAAGACGCTAGCGCGAATAAAAGTGGCAGACTGTGCTTCAAAACTTAAAATATGCGTGATTATGAGTTGAATATACGGAAATTATATGTGAAGTCGAAGCAAGCATGAAATAGTATGCCAGTACCCGCAAGCGGAATCACGAATTATATTCCTCCTCTTCTTCCAACAAAAGCCTTGTCACATTTTCCGGATTGTTAAGAAAACCTTTGTAAAGCCGATAGATATCCGTATCCCTATATGGCACCTTCTCAAGGCCACTAGCCGTCAACTGATAAATATCCGCATCGGGATAGGCCAGCACAATAGGAGAGTGGGTGGCAATGATGAATTGCGATCGTTTGTTCACCAGATGATTTATGCGTGCCAGCAGCGCCATTTGCCGGGTTACAGACAGGGCAGACTCGGGTTCGTCCAAAATATACACACCATTTCCGCCAAAGCGGTTCATGAACAAGGCCCAGAAAGATTCGCCGTGCGATTGCTTATGCAAAGATTTGCCGCCGTAAGAGTTAATGATTGGCGCACCGGCTAAAGGCTCAAATGGCTTTTGCTTATCAAGTTCATCGATTTCCGAAGCCACATTGTAAAAGCTCTCTCCGCGCAGAAAAAAGCCATCTTTTGGCTGATGTGCACCCTTGGTAAACTTTAGATAGTTATGCAGATTCGAGTGCGTTGCCTGCGTGCTGAAGTTGAAGTTTCTGGTGCCGCCCTCCGCATTAAAGCCAAGGCCAACCGCGACGGCCTCAAGCAAAGTAGATTTGCCCATACCGTTCTCGCCAATCAGGTAAGTGACTTTCGGATGCAGCCGCAACTCGTTAAAGTTCTCTATTACAGAAATGTCAAATGGATAGCCCTTCGGCAGGGCATCCTTTGCTGCCCGCCTTATCGTTTGAATGTATCCGTTAAAATCAGTCATAAAATCAGTCGAAGTCGGGCTTTAGCGGAATCAGAAATTCATGCCTGATAAGAAAATCCCGAAGCACATTATATCTCATAAGATAGAATTGCGAGATATGAAACTCGCGTTTACCCTCAGCCACGTGAATTACCCGGTTGTCGCGGCCTTTACTGATATGTAAAGCATCCTCTTTTAACAAAGGGCTCCCTCTCTTAATCACAAACCTGTTGGTAAGGGTTCGGACTTCTATTGCTTCATCAGACAGTATTTTTACGACCATCATTTTCTTTACTTCGGTCAATGTTAACCAAAATAGAAATATAGTAAAGGCGGCGGCTGACAGGTGTGGAGTGTAATTACCTGCCGGGATCAGAGGTGCGTATAAATCGGTAAAACCCGCCAAATAACGCAGGTTTAAAATGATGCCAGAACATAGCAATATCAGTACAATCATTAATATAGCTACCCGGTCTATTCTCAGCCCAAACCGCGTTCTCTTTTCATTCAACGACCTTTTCATGGCGAGGTTTCCTCCTCTTCTTCCAGCAAAAGTCTTGTCACATTTTCCGGATTGTCAAGAAAACCTTTGTAAAGCCGATAGATATCCGTATCCCTATACGGCACCTTTTCAAGGCCACTAGCCGTCAACTGATAAATATCCGCATCGGGATAGGCCAGCACAATAGGAGAGTGGGTGGCGATGATGAATTGCGATCGCTTGTTCACCAGGTGATTCATGCGTGCCAGCAGCGCCATTTGCCGGGTTACAGACAGGGCAGACTCCGGCTCGTCCAAAATATAAACACCATTTCCGCCAAAGCGGTTCATAAATAAGGCCCAGAAAGATTCGCCGTGCGATTGCTCGTGCAGTGATTTGTCGCCGTACCACTGATGAATGCCATCGCCGATCCGGTCAATCTCCGAAGCTACATTGTAAAAGCTTTCGCCTCGCAGAAAAAAACCATCTTTTGGCTGATGTGCGCCCTTAGTAAACTTCAGATAGTTATGCAGATTCGAGTGCGTAGCCTGTGTGCTGAAGTTGAAGTTTTTTGTGCCGCCCTCGGCGTTAAAGCCTAGTCCGACCGCAATAGCCTCAAGCAGGGTAGACTTGCCCATACCGTTATCGCCGATCAAGTAAGTAACTTTCGGATGCAGCCTTAACTCCTTGAAGTTTTCAATCACTGGAATATTGAAAGGGTATCCCTCTGGCAGGGCATCCTTTGCTGCCAGCCTTATCGTTTGAATATATCCATTAAAATCTGTCATACGGTAAATAAGCGCTCAATATTGGTGTACCTGTTATGCGTACAAGTTAACACAATTATTGCGGCCCTCACACCTACACTTTACTCAAAAGCTTCTGAAGTACCATTTCCCTGTAAGACTCACCCAACGGGATCTCTTCTCCGGCTATCTTTAAAACAGTATTCCTGATCTCCTGGATATGCTCATGATTAATCAGGTACGAACGGTGCGTTCTTGTAAATTCCGCGGTAGGAAGCAACTGCTCCACAGCTTTCATGCTCATATGGCAGAGGTGGCTCCCCGTCGTAGTTCGCAATAGGATGTAATCCTTAACTGCTTTCACATAAGTGAGGTTTTCATGCTCAATCTTCAGCATTTTTCCTGATACCCGGAAATAAGTGTAGCGTTTCTCAGCCGGAATATGGCCCTCACCAGTCATTAACACCTTGCGGATCGCTCTTAAGAATCGTTCATAGGTAACTGGTTTCAGCAGGTAATCTGCCGCGTCCAGTTCAAACGCGGCATGAGCATATTCCGAGTACGCTGTAGTAAAAACTACCTTGGGCGGATGCTTCAGTGCCGACAAAAATTCAATCCCATTCATCCCGGGCATCTTTACGTCCAGGAACATCAACTGCACAGGTTCGCTATGCAGCAGGTCGAAAGCAGCTAACGCTGTGGCGCAGCTCCCGGCCAAGCTAAGCTCTGGGCATTTGTCTATGTAAGTTTCCAGTACCTCCCTGGCAATGGGTTCATCGTCTACCACGATACAGGCAATCTTCATGCAAAAAGGCTTAGACTCGTAAAATAACTATTTCCATCATTTTTTATGATCAACTCATGACGTCCCGGATAGAGCAATGCCAGCCTCTTTCGCAGATTAGACAGTCCAACACCCCCTTCTGCCGGCTTTGTATTCTGTGCCAGGCTGTTTTCCAGTTCAAGATGAATTTGACCGTCATACACGCATAAAAGTATGCTTACCTTTCCCTGGCTGCTTCCATCACCCAGGCCATGTTTAAAAGCATTCTCTACCAAAGGTAAAAGCAGCAGCGGCTCTATCTGGTAAAGGTCTATATTGCCCTGCGTCTCAAAACTGATGTCCGTTTCCTGCGCATACCTGATCCGTTCAATTTCTACGTAGTTGCTTATAAAGTCGACCTCCTGGCTTAGTGAAATCTGCTCGCCATCGGCCTTATAGATAATGTAACGCATCATCTCAGAAAGCCTGGAGATCATCGGTGCCGTGGCTTCCGACTGCTTTATGGCCATGCCGTATATGTTATTAAGCGTGTTAAAAAAGAAATGCGGCTGTAATTGGGCCCGCAGGTAAACCAGTTCCGAAAGAAGCTTACTGTGTTTTATCTGTTGTATCACTTCCTTTTGCTGTATAGACTTGATTACATACGCGCAGCCTACCATGATCAGGAAACTCGAGTTCATGGCATAAGCGAAATCAATATGGAAACCAATCAGCTTAAACCGGCTCCCAGAAAATTGCTGTTCTCTTACACCAAACCAGTCTGTCTGGCTGGCCAAAAAAGTGACAAGGTATTTATCGTACAGGCTCTTGATTGCCGAGAAAACGATGGCGCTCAGTCCGGCCATCACCCATCGCTCCATCATGATCAGTCTTTTGAGCAACAACCAATAGTACATGATGTAGAGCAGGAAGTTCATAGAAGCATGGTACAGCAGGGCCGGTACATTGGGACTCATTCTCACGGAAGCAGGAAATTTATAGGAATGCTCCAGATTATACAGCACATTTAAACCGATAAATATCACTGCGAAAAAAAAGAGCTCTATACGGGCATACCTGTCAAAACGGTCTCTGAAAAAGCTAAGCATAAACCAAGTTACAAAACTTCATGCGCGTAGCGGGGCGCATTAGGCATAAAATAGATGAATATCCGGATTTTGTAGACGAAGCAGCCCATAAGCCTGCTAGTCTACAAATCGGGCACCTGAGTCTATTTCCACTTTCCCGGTACTTCACCTGGCTCTATTTTTACACCAAAAGAATACCATGAAGATCGCATACTGCATGTTAGTACTGGCTCTGCTATTGGCCAGTTGCACTAAACAAAGAATGTGGGACAGCACCCCATTCCCCACGCCACCCTCGCCCGGCAAAACAACGCTGCTTTTGCCAGAGCACGAACAGGTGGTTGACATTACCGAGCTGCGAGACGGCAAAAGTAAAGTTCATTTTCGATGGGAAGCATCCACCGAGGCCACCGATTATGAATTATACATTAGCGACATATCATCCGACGAAGGCTGGGTGATCAAAACAGACCTTACTGAAACGATGGTAGATCTGCCTGCAGATCGTGCCTACAGTTGGAAGGTATTGTCTAAATCAGGAAATCGCAGCAGCGAAAGCGACAGCCGTACGTTTCGCATCGCTGCTCCGTGGAGTGGCGATGTGACTAACTTCTTCCAACTGATTACTGATTAATGCGTCACTACTTGCTTAATTATAAAAAGCCTGCCCCTGTTTTTTATATACATGCCGTCTGGCAGTTTTTCAACCGCAGTAAAGGTGTAAAAAGCTGTCGAAATTTTGCTGATGCTTGTAAGCCCATTCTCCAGTTCATTCCCTTACAGTTTAAAACTTATACCATTTATCACACCTACAAGAACGGCTCTTGCCGTTGATTCTTGTCCGGGTTTGTACTGAACAAAGCCGTTGACCACCAAATCTCCGGCCTCGTTCATTGTGGTGTAGCGGTATAAATGTATTCCTTCAGATATATGGTCTACCACAAGCACCCTTTTATCTCCGATGCTTTCGATTTTTTGAGAGAAACCTTTGATCTGTTGTTCCATATCCTCGCTGGCAAGTTTTGTTTTTTCTAGAAGCTTAGGATCTCTCTCGATAACCGCTGAGTTTAGGAAAACTAGTATATCACCTGCCATGTAGATTTTACCAGGATTGTTTCCAACTAACCGAGTCAAACTCTCCGCTGCGGCATATCTTTCCTTGACCAGCGAACGAACGCTCGCTTCAGAAGCCTTCAGCATTTTCTTAGGTAGTTGTAAACTGGCACCGCCAGCTAAAGCTATCCGTTGCGCTGAAGCAGTCCAGCTTATAACGGCGAGACCAACAATTAATATGAGATTTTTCATGAATAGGAGCGAAGTCATGAGTACAAGTTATAGAATATGTGCGACACATCTAAAAAATGATTAAATTAAACGAGTTATGCAGAAGGTCTTCCTCTTGTTATTCTTAATCTTCTCCTGGGAGCTGGTATTTAGTCAGGTAAGCGAAAGGGTCGATCACCAGCAGGAAATTGTCATTGATACCATTAAACCAACCAAAAGACCTTTTGATGTGCGGTTGCCCATTATCAAAGCTATGCGAACCACTGCGTTGCTCGATTCGCTAATCAAAGCCCCTGAAGACAATGTCTTTCTTTTATCAGTCGCAGTCTCATTCAATGCTGTGGGATTGGTCGATACCGTTTATTTCTCCGAAAATATGCGTGCAAGGCTAAAGGCTGCTTTAAAACCAAGCGAAAGGATGAAAGCTAGCATAGCTAAAAACCTGTCCGATGTAAAAAGTTATAAGAACGAGGTTATACTGTTCCCAATTCTATTTACGAACGCCCGTCATACCAAGATGGACAAAAATACTTTCGAAGCGGATTTTAAAAGCCTTTGGCCGGTACTTTCGGCCAGAGACCAAAACCGAAAGCTTACGCTATTAGAGCCATATCACCAGTGGGTTAACGCGCATCATTAGTGAGGTTTGAATGAATTATTCTCATGGGCAATTTCATCTTTAAGTTCGAAGTCATCAATTAAAGCTTAAAATACAATCATTCCGTCACTACTTGCTTGACTATAAAAAGCCTTACCTTGTTTTTTATATACATACCGTCCGGCAATTTTTCAACGATGGTGAGCGCATAAAAACTGTCGAAATTTTGCTGATGCTTGTAAAGCCCATTCTCCAGTTCCTTCCAGGATAAATATCTTCCCGTGGGCAAATCCTTCAATTTCACTTCCGGCTGCCGACGATCGATGGGATGATAAAACATCGGATACACATATTCATTCTTCGTTAAACATCTGCAGTGCACCGTGTAGTATCGTTGTCGATTTCCACCAGGAGGACCAGTCATGCCAATGGAAACAACCCTGTTGGCAGGGTTCACATTTATCGTGTCTACGAAATAATAGACCTCTTCCTCTTGGGCCTGAGCCTGAGCATATAAGCTGCTACAAGCGAGCAAAGAGAAGCCGAGAAGAGCAATAAGCGTTTTCATATCACAGATTTGATTGAATCAGGGTGAAATCAGGACTTCAAGTTAAGGAAAATATTCCCGTTGCTACTAAGAAATTGATGCATAACCGTAACGTTCAAAAGCTGTGAGGAGGGTTTACCTTACAGCTCAAGTCTTCTTATGATAGTCTGAAGAATTCGATCAGAAGTCCGCAAGTTTTTTCTTGTCAATAGGCCAATTTGGGTATCAACGTCATTTTATATGGTGGCACAGACATTGTTGCTATTTGATAAATTATGTTATTATAATTATATTTGTGTTCATTTAATCTTTGAGCTATGAAGAGCGTTTCTAAAAATCGGTCAACTAAAGATAAAGCCTCATCTGGGAGTCCTTTTGTTCAGATGATCGAAGATAAAAAACGCATTGTCGAAGCAATCAAAAAAGGCGAAGATGTGTCTAAATTAAAAGGTATAAAATTTGCCTTCCCAATATAGGCTTACCGTAGACGAATCCGGTTACCATTTTAGGACAGATTCTGGTATAAAATATACAGCCTTCTTTACTAATTACAGTCTTTATGATTCAGATGGAAACGATCATATCGTTTATAGCTTTGGTTTTGAACGTGATGGAAGTTATGCCGCTAAAAAGTTTAAGTTCCGGTATGACTATAAAATAAAAAACACTATTATAAAACTCATAGGTGATTTCTTCGATAGGCACGGCGAAAATGCTTTACTATATTTTTGTTATCCCGATGATGCTTATGCCCGGCATCGAAGTATTACGTTTGCCAGGTGGTGTTATGAGGCAGATTGTGATATTGAACATAAATGTGGCTCGGTTAATTATGAGGACAGGCCATTATACGGTGGGATTCCCGTAAAGAAAATGAACCCGCTAAAATCCCTTTTAATGGATTCTTTTGAGAAACACATGAAAGAGCAATTCGGTTATTGAAGCGAAATCAGGACTTCAAGTTAAGGAAATATTCCCGCTGCTACTAAAAAAATACCTACATTCGGCTAACGTTCAAAAGCTCTTTTATGAAAGCACTCTTCTGTAGCCTGCTCATATTAACCTGCCTTGCTGTGTCCACTACAACAGCTCAGGACAGAAGTAACCAAGACAATCCCGAGGCAACAATCTTCGGCTTGTTACCTAAAAAGCATAAATATGATGGCCTTATGTCGAGGACGCGGACAAATTCCGCAGAAGAGCGGAAGAAACTGGCTGCTGAAGAATTAAAGAAAAGCGACTACGGAAGCGCCGTTAAAGACATCAAGACAAATAAACAGGTCTATTTAGCCTACATAAATAAAGAGATTACTACAAATGCAGACAGCCTTAGCAAGCAGTACATCAACTATCAATACATTCCACCTCACGATTCTGGCGCGCGAGACAGGTATGTAATCAGTAAATTGGACTACCTGAGAGCCGTGAAATACAGTCTTTTTGAATATGAAAGCGATGAGCTGCTGGAACTTTATTTGATTCCAGGAGTAAAAATGAAATATCCTAGTCGGGATCAGTTACACTAATGCATAATCTTCTTATAATAAAAGAGGTAATACATCGGATTCATTAGGACAAGTTTTTTCTTACCAATCAATGGTTTTATATCCTCATACAGTCTCGACCAGGCCCAGTATATTCCGTTTGCTGTTACCTCCTGGTGTTCGCCATTCGCTATGAGTACATTGCCCAGAAACAAGGTGTTTTTGTCGGCTTTGAAATGAAGATTTTCCTTTTTTAAAGCCTCTTTTGCCCTATCCATTTGCATAAATTCCGCATCCCTCCGATGTATTGAATTGGAAAAAACAATGGTGTCAATTTTACCATGTTTATCTGTCCCAATCGCGTAGGAAAACATTATAACCGGCTTTATTACACTTTCGCGTTCCAGATAAGATCGGTCTTTAGGAATAATAATTTCGTGTAGCTTTTCCCATAACAAATTAGTTTGTGCCTGCGTTGAGAAGGTGCATAGGACTAAGACCGTTAGTAGATACAGTTTGGATTGGAGCGTTTTCATGACTACAATTTAGCAAGAACACACAAATAGTGCATAAAAACAAATAAAATAGTGCACTACCCCTTTTTTCCAACGAATGCGTCTTTAGGGTATGAACAAATTCTACTCATTGATAGCGCTCCTGCTCTTGCCGCTATCATTCATTCTCAACACCACATCAACCCAGGCACAGACGCCTGAAAATTACAAGACGTTTGGAAACGGTGCAGCAAAAATAGTTACCCGAACATATCAGGCGGGGGAGAAATTGACACTGGAGACACGCTCAAATGCGTTTGACCCCTTTGGAAAGACGTACTTGATAAAAGATAAGCTGGTGCTTAGTCAAAATGAGCTCGAGCTCAAGGGGGGCAAACTTGTAAAAAGGAATGATGATGTGAAAACAGATACTACGATGAGCGGTAGTAACGTACACATCGCTGAAGTGAAAACGTCATCGGTCAAATATCTGATCGACTGGGAATCTAAAATGACCATGATTTACGCTGGCAACGCAAAGAACGACACAATTTACCGGCTACCTCTAAAAGCAAGTTCTGATATCTGCTATAAAATGCTTGCCTTAGCCAATTGGCTCCCGGAAGTTAGACTGAGCGGAGACAATAAAGAAAAAATTGCCGGTTATGTGTGTTCAACCGGAAAAGCGATTGATAAAAACGGAGAGGAGGTCACGTTCTATTACACCACAGACAGCATTGGCTTGGTGTCGCCACTTAACGGATTGGTTTCACCAAAAGAGAAGATAAATATCATGGCGTTTTTTGGTCAGTTACAAACGGACGGTGAAGCAGGTAAGTCTTACATACTCTTTAAGATAGATGACCTGGTGGAAATGACAATTGATGATGAACTTTTCAAAATTCCAGAGCCCGCCCCGGTCAAAGACGTTAGCTCGATGCAGGAATATCTTAATCAGCGGATGCGTAGCAAGTCGTATTAGTTACGAAAGTGCTATTAATTATATTGATGTTCGGTGTGACAGATGTGTTTTAACCACTTCTAAAATCAACACTAATGCATAATCTTCGTAAAATAAAAAAGCGAAATGATCGGATCAATCGGGACTAGTTTCCTTTTGCCGATAAGTGGTGTTATATCATAATAAAGTCTTGGCCAGGCCCAATGTATTGCGCTCGCGGTTAGCTCCTGGTGTTCGCCGTTTGCAATGAGCACACTTCCCATAAGTAAGGAGTTTGTATGGTCTTTTAACACGAAATTTTCCTTTTTTAGATCGGCCTTTAACTTGTCTAACTGCATAAATTCCGCGTCCCTCGGATGGATTGAATTGGAGAATGCAATGGTGTCTATCTTCCCCTGCTCATCGGTTCCAATAGCATAAGAAAACATAATAACCGGCTTTCTTACGCTTTCCTTATTAAGGTATGAAGCATCTTTAGATAAAATAATATCGCGGAGCTTTTTGAATAACGGCTTCAGATCACTCTGCGCCTGTGTTGACAGGGTGGAAAGCACCAAGGCTGTCATTAAAAACCATTTTAACTTCATTTAACTTTAATTATTCAATTACCTGCCGTATAGCGAACCTCACCGCAATTATCCACAATACTAGAAACGGAATAAGCGCAAAAAACAAAAAGAAGTTAACCACAACTAAAGATATTACAAATATCAATGGCAAGAGGAAAAGCAGTGGTAAGTAAAACGACTTGTTCAGGATAAAGGGCAGTATCAATATTCCAATATGAGCGATAATTGTTAATAGCCACATAGCCGTATCAAGTGTTATTCCATCTTTGGCAATCAAGCTGAAACCTGTCAGCTCCCAATCATAAACCATACCCCATTGCCCGTTAATTGGTATGCCGCTTATAAAGCTCAGTATGATTAGCGTAAGAAGTAAGAAAAGTCTTTTTATCATATAAATTGAAACCCATTATTGCCCGCTATTGTAATCAGCGGCTGAATATTATCCATAAACCTGTTTGTTTTTTGGCGTCTATGCTTAATCCTTCAATTTCGACCATGCGCTCTATAGCACGTTGCAACTGATCCTGCTTGCCAAAGCTCACGCTAAAATAGTTGACTGTATACCAGGCGCTAGCGATCATTCTAGAGAAAAGGACCTGCTTGTTTATATGATGATCACCGTCCTCCACTGCTTCAATCAAAGAAATAAACCAATAGAATTTATAGGTGGCTGACGTGTTATTGAAGCACGAAGCCAGTAAATGTATTGGTAATGCAGGATTAGACGGGAGCGAAGTCATCTGCACAAGTTATACAAATATTGGTTTTAGTTTTCAAAATATTGATTACTTTACTCATAATTTGTATAACCAATACATTAAGCGCTCATGGCTGAAATACATTTTGGGTAAGTAGAGGAAATAGCTCCAGCGGATGTGCCGTTGGCAGAATTTTTCATTTCCACCCGTTGACGACACCCGCTCAGCACTAACGTAAAAGTTGTTCGAATCTATTAACGCGAGTACCGTTTCTCCTTCTCTGATTGTAAATTGTATATGGCACTACGCCCCAAATCTCAAACTTTGTATGCTCGGTGAGCTCGATGGGTTTATAATATTTGTTATCCGGCATCAGGAAAACCTGGCAGCCTTTTTTAAAGAAAGAACGGAGTACAAACTCGCCGTTTAACGTGCCCACTACCACATCGCCCGACTGTGCATTTAAGGAGCGGTCGACCACAAGAAGATCATCAGGGAATATACCTGATCCTATCATGCAGTCGCCTTCCACTTTGGCAAAGAACGTGGCTTCTGGGTATCGGGATACATAGTCGTTTAAATCAATCCGAGCCTCCTCGTAGTCAGCGGCTGGACTTTCAAAACCTGCATTCACTTTCTCGGCAAACAGCGGAATAAGGCTTGTAGCAGCCCCTCTCTTGAACAGCGTGATCTCTTTCATAGCACAAATAATTAAGTAGAGGCAAATATACGCTAAATAAATTAGTTTAAATATAAGTATTAACCAATTTTATTAGCATACCAAAAGGCGATATTCTAATAGGTCAAATATGATGTCTGGGATGGAATTTGTCTAGTGCATAACATTTAATCCCCTCAGACATGTGATGACGCGATTAGCTATTCCTTCTGGATACGGAGAACTTTTATAAATTTTTGTTTTTTCATTTTCATCATTATATTTATCAATAAATATTTAGCAAGCGTCTCAATTCCAACAGCCAAGTGATCGAACTTGCATCTTTCAGCCACATCTAATGGACTCCGAACAAATACTTCGTATAAAAAGCGCAATGATTATTTATTCGCTTGAAACAGCCCTGGGCGACTACGTCTTGAATGCAGACGATATCGACTCATTGACGTCTCAAAATATTGATTCAATAGCCACCAGAGAACTGGCTAAGGGAAGAAACGTCGATCGAAACAACATCAATTTTCTTGTTGAGTCAAGCTACCTTGATGAAATTTTTAACCTCGCAATTGACTCAGTTAGAGGCACGTCATATGAGAGTAAAATGCTTACGCTTAAAAATTTCTGTATGTTCATGAATATATTTGACATACGAAATTCGATAAGTCATCCAAACAGAGCTTTTCCAGATGCTTATTGGTTTAGAGCTGCAGCTATTGCAAGTGACCCCCTTATTCTACAACTCGGTCTGGGAGACGTCAGACAAGCATTAAACGCGGCAATATCCGAAAACCTCACATCTCCACCAGAAGAGTGGCTGAATAATGTTAGTTGGGCCATTCCAAATACCCTGCCGCTAACCTTCGACCACGAAATCACCGGACTATTTGGTAGGGACAAAGAAACTAGAGACCTTGAAACTACGTTATCCAAGGCCCGAAATAATTTGATCGCTCTGGTTGCACCTGGTGGAGTGGGAAAGACTGCATTAATACTTCAGTTTCTAAAGGATATCAGTTTAAGTCCAGAATGGAATAGTAAGGTTGATGCTATCGTGTTTTGCACCTTAAAAAACGAGCGATTGACTGCGGATGGTATCGAAGTAATCGAAGCCATAAATGGAATAGATCAAATCAAAAACTCCATTCGCGAAGATCTATCATCACTTTATAGCGATAGGCAGTTCATTGATTTCGAAAGCGCGTGCGAAATACTGGCAAGTGAGAAAATCTTGATTTGCATAGACAATCTGGAAACATTGTTAATTCATTCTCAGCGGGAATTTATAGAATTTAATGAATGTCTACCCCTTCTATGGCGTGTTATAGTAACTAGTCGTATTTCTATTGATTCAGCAACTACCGTCCCGTTATCTACATTAATAAAGAGACACGCGGTGAATCTTAGTAGAAGCTATTTCAAACGTCGGGGAATTAGTGATTTCCGTCAAGAAGATCTAGAACTAATAGCGACAAAGGCCAATAATAATCCACTTGCCATCCGACTGACAATAGACCTTTACCTAAAGGGAGTGGATATTTCTGGCTCAATTAATCGCTCACAAAAAGACATAGCTTCGTTCTCGTACACAAACCTGATTGAGTCCTTATCAAATGATTCAATCGCAATCTTGGAAGCAATATACGTCATAGGCGAGTCTAGTAAATCAGAACTCATTGACCTTTTGGAATTTTCCAATGAACAGATTTCCGAATCGTTAAATGAGTTATCTAAAACCAGTCTCATCGTTCGATCGACTAATGAGACTGGGAATGACCTGTATAACTTAAGTGATTCAATTAGAGACCTTTTATTAATTAACCCTCGAAATATATCCATCCGTAACGAAATTTCACAAAGCATTAAGGACAGAAAAGTCAAGATTCAAGAACAGCTTACACGTAATCATCTTCTTGGGATTAATGAGTTCGATTCTGACTTCATCTCGCAAGATATCGCCGAATCAATTCGTTCTTTGATTATCGATTTAAATAAAGTACTAAATCGACCACATAATAAAAGAAGTCAAACTGAACTGGTGAGGCTAAAGAACCGGTTTAGCGAGCTAATCGCTTATAATTCTACGAATCACGAATTATTATTTCATTTTTCAAGAATTCTTCAAGCTCTTCAAGACGAGGGGAATACTCATAAGATTTTAGAGAAAGCAATTAGTTTTGACCCAGCTAACCCTAGATATTTGATGGCCAAAGCTCTAAACTATTTTCATAAAAAAGATTATCCGAGTGCATTGCCTATTTTTGATAGTTTAATCCAATATGGCTTCAATAGACCAGGAAAATCATCGAAAAAATTTGCGGCGTCCCTTACAAAACTTCATTTTTTGTGTCTGCTGTTCTTAGGCGAGTACAATAAAATTATAAACGAAACAAATCAGTGGACAACAGATACGGATTGGTCTGTAATTATGGGCACGTACAGAGCCTCCGCCTTTAAACGAAGTGTTGAACTAAGCAAACAGCCAGAGGATATTCAAAACGCCTACAATGAAGTAATCACCATTTTTAATGAAATATTTAAAAACCAAAATTATCCTTTAATAGCGTGTACCGAAGCTAATAAAATGTTGAAGGATTTAATCTATATTGGTAGTGACAGGCCTCCGTATTCAGAAAGTTTCTTATATCAATACGTTAAATTTATCGCCGATCATTTCTTCGATATTATTTTGAACCTTAGAGACCAGTCGATTGACTCCTCTGAAAACAAGCTTTTTTTACAAAAACTCTATTCAATCAAGTTTAAAGCTAGCACTAATCCACTCAGAATGTCTCGCTGGTATACCCCAGACAAAGAAGAGGTTTATGATTTGGAACACATCCAAGAACTTAAAGCCGATGGCTATACGATAGTTAAAGTATACAACTTGCCGGAAGGTAACTTTGGTATGTCGTCGTATATGTTCGCAAGAGATTTATCAAATAATCAGTTCTATCTAAACGTACATCAGTTTGAACATGGATGGAGTAAATGGGGCAATATCAAACTTGGTGATAAAGTCGCTATAAAATATGCCGAACTTAAGAAAACATCATCCACTCCGGCGATTGATATTCGGTTAATAGATACTTTCGAGAACGCGGTACCTGAAAGATTGATTTAATTAATAAGGAAACTTAAAATTTGTTTTCATCCATTAAATAATCTGAGTTAGCAGCCGGACGGAAATTCAAGCAAACTAAATTTCCGCCGATATACTGTCATGCTTTTCAACATGCGTAAAGATTTACCTTTGCACCGTATTGTCCGACGTCCGGTTGAGTCAACAAATTCTGAGCAATCATAAAGACGAGTTGGACGTTAACCGCATTACCGAGCGCACTAAAGCAACTGCCGTTGCCTTCAGGTAGAATTATTTCATCAAATGACTGTATCTTCATCGCTTCATAAGGAGTAATATACCTGTCTTCCCACCCTATTATTGGTACTTGCGTACTAACAGTTACCAGAGACGGAAAAAAGTCGGCTTTTTTTACTCTTAATCCAGATGCCCTAAATTGAAGAATATATTGTTTTATATCTCTCACGGAGTCGCCACAGTTCCATTCAAACTTCTGCCAGCTTTTAACCGGGAGTGACTTTAACTTTGGTATTAACGGTTGAAGGTCATTCTTATAGTTTTTATAAAGATTTCGATTATCCAATATCCATCTAACCTTCCATTCTGGATACGCTTTCCGTTTCTTATTCTTAACGGCATAAGAAGGCAGATTCGCAAGTTTTTCAATATATGACATCCCTTTTAATGGAATTCCGAAACTACCCCTATATTTTTCTAATTCTTCATTAGAAAGTTCGGAAATCGGAATGTCTGTCGGGTAGTTTGCGCCGAATTCCATCGACCAAATCGGAAAACCGGGAATCTTCACCTCCGATGGAAATATGTCTAAAAATTCCTGCCACAGAGAAATTACCTCTAATCTTGATGGCTCAACCTTCTTTATATCCCTAGGATAGAGAAAATCCCTAACCGAATGGGTTAATCGCATCTTTTGTGGCCAATCAAAATGATCTAGCTGCTCTAAAGAACCTATTATAAATAACCGTTCTCTATGCTGTGGAATATCAAAGTGATGTGGCGATAGAACGCTTTTTTTTATATGATATCCTAGTTCAGCTAATTTTTCAGAAATATATTTCCAAGTTTTGAAATCATCGTGAGATTCAATATTTCGCACATTTTCCAAAATGAAATACCTCGGACGCTTGTGCATGATTATTTCGACTAAAATGTCAAAGAAACTGCCGTTCCTTATATCTTCTAGACCTTGCATATTCCCGGCCTTAGAAAATGGCTGGCACGGAAACCCAGCACACAGGATATCATGGTCTGGAATAAACTCTGGGGTTATATCTCTTATATTACGGTTCGGCTTTATTCCATAATTTATCTCATATAACTGCGCTAAATGCTCTTTTTTTTCGCTAGCGAAAACACATTCGTGCCCAAGTTTAGACAACGCTTGATGAAAACCTCCTAGGCCAGCAAATAGATCAATAAACTTCATAATGTGGTAGCCCAATTCTTCAAAGTTGAGGTCAATCTCTTCTCTGGAGTGAAATTTCTCATTATTCTCGGCCGATCAAATAAAAGTCCGTTATCACGGGATGCTGAATGGAAATCTACGTCATCGATTACATGTACTACGGACAAGCATGTTATCGGTGGAACTTTAAAATGAATCCAATCTTTCCACCGACTTAGTTTAACAATAACCTTTTTTTCTCTTTTCCAATTCTTACCTATGGTTGCGTCTGTTAAGCAGACTAATTGGTTTCCTCTATCGTCTAAAGCTTTATAAGTGATTATATCAATTCCGCCATCTTTTGTGGCAGCTTTTATTGTGGAATAGTTTCCTTTTGACTCTTTAATAGTTTTTCTTACCACTGAAATCGAAGCCTTTAATCTGGTGGTCGTCACACCCACAGAAGTAATCTTGCTCGTCTTAGTAGAAAAATAGTTTTTCAGGCTAATGTCAGTTATTAACTCGAAAATGTTAGTATTGAAGGCTACGGAATTCCCTCCCTTTACAGCATAATATAGACAATAAAAATAGTGCAGGTTCTCTTCCTTGTCCGGTAAAAGCGAGATTAATTCGTTTTTCTCCAGCTTATAAGGCACGAAAGATCCATACAATCTTAGCCTTCTCGATAGCTCTGCAATAAGATCGTCCAGTCTAAGTCCGCTTTCGGCCGTGTCGAATTCACTGTGCTTCATGAATCCGTCGACAAAACATGTATATTCAATGAAATTGCAATAAGAATTTAGGTTGTCGTCTGAAGAGGTTAAAACGGGCAGCTTCATTTCATCAACTTTCTAACAGATTCTAAACTGGCTTGGTGCTCGGCTAATGAGTTAATGAAATCAGGATGACTCTTATATTTTGGTACCTTAGCTAAAATATTGTCTAATAGCTTGCTAGCTTTTTTTATATTACCAACGACTAAATTTTCCTCTCCGTTCGTTAATTCGTAAGCCCCGTCTAAATCAGCATAAGTTTTTAAATGTTCAACCGCTTCCTTATTTTGAAGTATAGGTTTTAGCAATGAGTTGATTTGCCGCGAATCATTTATTAAACTTCCACTTCCATGCTCGTCCTTTCCAAAGATCCATTCCGTCACATCCCTTAAATTGTCAACATGTGTAGAATCAATTAAATCACCATTGAGATTAATCTTCTTGAACGGGGGTAGACCAATGTAATTCGCTACGCTTGTGTTACCAGCAGCCAGCGAAACTTCTAATAGCGAGAATCTATCCTTAATATGCTTTGTTGAATAGTCTATTACGTGATCGTCAATTTCCTGAAATATCTTAAAATAGATATAATATTTTTTAACGATGTTGCTTTGATCACCTATTCGAGTTTCAAGGATCTGTATTGCTTTTTCAATGTCAGGTGCGGGCAATTCCCGATTGATTGAATTCACTTTATCAAAAATATACTTCGCTTTAGCAAAAGCATCCCATTTTCTGTTGCCGGAAATATGTCGGACACTTAAATAAGTGTCTACGTCCTCCCGTCGTTTATAAATAATCGCGGGAATTTGTCTCAAGCTATCCCTGACAGTTTTAGCTTCTATTTTCGGAAAATTATCATCTACAAAACTATATTTTTTAAGGAGTAATTTAACTGAAGTGGTTCTTCTGTTGCCCTCAATTACTACATAGCTAAAGGAATTGACGTTCGACGAATTTATATTCTCAAAATCCCTCTCATCATCGGGTACTACTATTATTGGTTCCTCTTCGAAATATCCGTTCACAGCTAAAGAACTAGCAAGTTCCTCTATCTGTTCCCTTACATAAATCTTCTCCATTATAACTTCCTGCTTATCCTTAGAACTTTCGCCATACAACCTCGGATTGTACTGGTCGAGGGCTAAGTTTTCAACGTTAATTTTGAATAATCCTTCTTTACGTTCTGCCATGAAGTTTTTTTTCCAAATATAGTTTAACCTGAATATATAATAAGTATAATAATAAAAATTGAGCTTTCATTTACCGCTACAAAATCCTAGCTATTATTTCCGATACCAAACCAAAGAGCCAAATGACTGATAGCTAAAACGCTACTACGAGGCACCATTGCAGATGCGATAGTTTTAAAAATTGTATTGAATTTCATATTTTGCATCATTAACGCAAAATTATGAGAAACCCGAAGTGGCATAGAGACGAGATCATTCTTGCTTTAGATTTGTATTTTAAACTTGATGCTGGGAACGTGCATAGTAAAAACCAGCAAATTTTAGATCTTTCCAAATTCCTTAATAAACTTCCAATACATCCAAATAAACCTGATGATAACAAATTTAGAAACCCGAATGGCGTTAGCCTGAAACTTTCTAACTTCCTTTCAATCGATGGTAATTATGCTGGTAAAGGCATGTCTTCCTCTAGCAAACTCGACAGAGAGATTTTTGAGGAATTCAAAAATGATAGGATAAGACTCTCGCAAATCGCCACTTCTATTAAGGCCGCTGTTACAGACTCTATCTTACGTGAATCAGTTGCGTTAGTCTCAGATGAGCAAGAAGAAAATGTAAAAGAAGGACAAATACTTTATCGACTCCATAAGTTCAGGGAGCGCGATCGAAAAATAATAGAGCGAAAAAAGGCAAGCAGTTTGAAGCGATTCGGTAGACTTGAATGCGAAGTCTGCGAATTTGACTTCTATGAGAAATATGGTACAATGGGGTATGGCTTCATTGAATGCCACCACAAAGTTCCTCTTTATTCTCTAAGTTCTGTCACCGAAACAAGAACTGATGATTTAGCTTTGGTTTGTGCAAATTGCCACCGGATGTTGCACAGAAGCGGCTCTCTCAACTTGGAGACCCTAAAAACCGCGATTGAGTTATTGCGATGTCGATGACTCTAGAAGTAGCCATATAAGCCCAATCCCCATGCAGACAGAAGTTTTTGAAGTTAGCTAGTAAAGCACAGGATTTATGAACCTGCTCCGGAAACAACGTCTTCAGACGGGCTGATGATAATATTACATAATTAGTCTAAATGATATGAGGTCATAAAATACTTATGTACGTTATAACACTGTGAAACGAGGATAGCGGTCTATAAACCTTTCTGCGGTTTTAACATTCCTAAATATTGCAATAAGTTTGTTTGAGGTTCGTTGCCGCCCATTAGGTAAACGGGATGAAGGACCTTTTGGTCAATGACAATAGCACTAATCGTCCTCTGAAGCGTCGTGTAACTCAGAGAAATCTACTAATTGATCTAAACTGACTCCTAATGCCTTTGCAATTTCAACTAGAATAAATGCGGTGGGGTTTGCCCCGTATCTTTCATATCGGTTGATCGTTTGTTTATCCTTGCCATCCATGATGGCTGCTAGTCCTATCTGGTCAAGTCCCTTTTTCTTTCTTAATTGAGCTATGCGTTTTCCAAGCCTCTTTCGAAAAACTCTGACCTCTTCTTTCATGCCGCAAACTCAAGAAATAACAAAAAAAGTGGTCAACAAATTTGTTTACTTAAGACGACTTGATTAAGTTTGTTTATAAGATATTGAAATAGGTATTAAGAGTCTTGCGGTCACATTCTGAAGCCGTTAACGCAAGTCAGCAGTAATACCCACAGCTAATGACGGATATGTTTATATTTGCATACCTAATAGTTGTGGGCTCTGCTGTAAATCCGTGTTAACCTAAGGCTTCAGAAACTTTTAAGTGACCACGGTTGCAGAGCCCACAGTTATGTGAGCTCCGATCAAAGACTCGTATAACTATATACGAGACATGAAAAAGCTAACTGTACACTTCAACCTTCCCCCCGGCTTAAGCCGTTACGCATCATTGTATGCAAAGAAGCCTAAGAATCCCAGCTAAGGCTTATTCACGTTCCCCTCAAACGGTTAATTAGTAATTAACTCATTAATTCATAATTTCTCTCTTACCAAAAAAACTGTATGACCAGATCTGAAGAACCAACAGACTACCTGTTAATTAGAGCTCAATCAAGTAGTGATTTTGACCCCGCCCAATTTGCAATCGTGTATCTAAGCGAACACTACAGGCAAATACTCCGCAAGCGCTTAATGGACGCAACCGGTCTAAAAGACGATGTTCAGCTTGCGAGTATCAATTATTGGGACGACTATGCTGTGTTTTATACCAACTCTCGCAAGATCGGGTCTTTTTTATTGCTTGTAGACGAGGACTGGGCTTTCGTTAATGTTGCAGATGGCGACTTGAAAAGCTTAAGAAAGCCACACAACATTATGCTGGACGGACAACTGATTGTTAGCAAAACTGGTTTTGCTCAATATCACGCAAATACTAAGCATGACCACGAAACTTACTGGACCGAATATTTTTCAATAAAGGAGGCGCTGACCTTATAAACATCTGATCATTACCATCCTATGATTATAATTAATTACATTCGCCTCATCATCAAACCACCAGACTAAAGACTTTTAGGACAGGCGGCACATACTTTTGAGGGGAAGTATGTAGCCGCCTTGTTCTTTTTTATCCCACCTATCAACTAATAATTCATTAAAAAACTGAATATGAAAAAAACGATACTAAGTATTGTAATGGCCGCGCTTTGTCTTTTTTTGGGCGTAAAAGGCCAGAATGCTGCGGTAGAACCTAAGCCTATACGTATCGGTGAAGTGATACCTCCGGTTATCTGGAACGCTCCCTTCAACACGGTAGGAGCGGAGGGTATCGACTCAACGTTGAAGCTCAGTGATTATGCCGACAAGCTGATCATTCTTGACTTCTGGGCTACCTACTGTAAGCCATGTATTGCGTCACTCGACTATCTGTATTCTATACAAGACCAGTTTAAGGGTAGGGTGGTAGTGATACCAGTACAGGTATACAACAATGCCGACGGGGCAATTCCTTTTATGAAAAAAAAGGGCTGGACTTGGAGGTCTATCACCGCAGACACGACGCTAAACAAGGTCATGCTCGCCCATTATCTAACGGGTTTCGGCAGTGCGTGGATAAAGGAAGGGAGGCTCCTGGCGGTTCCTTCCAAAAGATATCTCCATGCCGACACCATTTCCAAGATACTTAAGGGAAGCCCTGTTGCTTTTGAGAACAGAACGGCTTATCGTAAAACTAACCAAACAAACTAAGTATGCATAAACTTTTACTCATTTTAACTTTGCTGGCAGGCTGGCAATCCGGTACTGCACAGGAAAAAGGTAAACAGCAGAAATCAAAGTCTGCTATTGGAGACACCATTGGTAAGGATACGGTCATCCTTAAAGAAGTTGTCATTAATACAGGTTATTACCAGTTGCCAAAAGAGCGGGCTACTGGGTCTTTCGACCATATCAATAATGAACTCATCAGCAGAAGTACAGGCACAAACATCATTTCAAGGCTGGAGGGCATTACCAGCAGTTTAAGTTTCGACCGTCGTAAAAGCACCGGGGAAACGACAAACGCACCAGCGCTTCGCGTACGTGGCCTTTCTACCATAAATTCCAGCGAAGCGCCGCTTATTATCGTTGATAATTTTCCTTTTGAAGGAGATATCAACAACATTAATCCTAATGATGTTGAGAGCGTTACAGTGCTAAAGGACGCTGCAGCTGCTTCCATTTGGGGTGCCAGGGCAGGCAACGGGGTTATCGTAATTACAACTAAGCAGGGCCGCTACAATCAGAAGACTCGGGTTACTTTCAACACCAATTTTACGGTTGGTGATAAGCCGGATCTTTTTTACAATCAGAAATGGTTGCCCTCTACCACAGTTATGTCCATTGAGAAGGAGCTTTTTGACAAGAACACTTATGCTCCGCAGAACGAAACTGCGCTGCCGGCTTACGTGGAACTGTTGATCAGAAAAAAGAACGGCACGATCAGCGAGGCTGATTTTCATAGTGCGGAGATGGCTTTTCAACAGCATGATGTAAGGAGGGATGCGCTTAACAATTTATATCAACATAGTATAAATCAACAGTATGCGCTGAACGTTGCGGGTGGTGCCGATGCTTACCGTTATACGCTTTCAGCGGGTGTCGACAGAAATCGGTCGTACACCGTCGGCAATGGGGGAAACCGTTTAAACCTGAATCTTCAAAACGCTTTCAAACCGCTCGCTAATCTTGAGTTGACGGGAGGACTATGGTATACCAGGCAAAACGCAGAGAACAATGGACTAACGCTAAACCGGCTAGATCCAGAAACAGGTATATCTGTGTCGCCTTATACCATGCTTCAGGATCAGGATGGCAATGCCAGAGCTATTCCATTCCAGCTACGGCAAACCTACACGGAGGCTGCGGTATCTAATGGCTTGCTCGATTGGTCGTATCGTCCTCTCGATGAGGTCAGGATGAGTGACCGTTCATCTGGCGCTACCGAGCTTCGTATGAATGCTGGCGTTAAGTTGAACTTTCTACGCTACTTTACTGGAAATTTAACATATCAGCATATTCAAAGGGATTTTAACTCGGAAAGTCTTTATTCTAAGGATACCTATTATGTTCGGAACCTGGTGAATACCTACACGCAGGCGGATGGCACACGGATCATACCCAATGGAGGGATATTACAATCGGGCGGTAACAATGATGAGTTAACACACTCAGGTAGGCTTCAGTTGAGTTATCAGCAGGATTTGGGCGACACGCATCAACTTACAGCACTCGCTGGTACGGAAGTAAGGCAGCAGGTGGCCAACTATTATCCCGGGAAAACGATTTACAATTATAATCCTGATCTGATGACGGGTACGAGCGCATTAAACTATACTACCGGATATCTGCTTCGTCCTTCTGGCGGCGGGAGTATCCCTGCCCCGCCTGCTGAAAGTGACAGGATTACAGATAGATACCTTTCTTACTTTTCGAACGCTGCTTATACTTACCGGCAGAGGTATACGCTATCAGGAAGCATGCGCTGGGATGGGTCAAACCTCTTTGGCGTAAAAACGAATCAAAAGGGCGTGCCGTTATGGTCGGCGGGAGCCAGTTGGGAAATTAGTAAAGAAGGATTTTATAGCTCTGACCTGTTTCCGTACCTGAGAATGCGTGCCACCTATGGCAGCAGTGGTAACGTGAATAAGTCGGTCACTGCATATCCCGTAATCGGGTACCAGACAGATGCGGTAACGCGTTTGCCCCTCGCCCAAATCAGAAGTGCAGGAAATCCTTCGCTGAGATGGGAGATGGTAAAAATGCTCAACCTAGCTGCTGATCTTGCCACAAAAAACAACAGGATTCAGGCGAGTTTCGAGTGCTACATAAAAAGAGGAAGCGATCTCATCGGCGAAAAGGTTATGGCGCCATCAACAGGGGTAGTAACGGGTGTTGTACCGTTGATTGTAAACAGGGTAAACTATGCAAACCTACGTACGCATGGCTTAGATGTACAGCTCGCTACGAAAAATCTGACAGGCGTATTTAGATGGGAATCCGCCGTGCTCTTCAGCTTTGTGAAAAACAAAATCACCAATTATACCTTCGATGATGCACTTACGTCAAGTTTTTACTTCGGCTCACCCGCCATACTGAAAAACGGGTTGTCGCGCGATGTGATTTACTGGATGCCTTGGAGCGGACTTGATTCACAAACTGGTAATCCGCGCGTGTATATCGACGGCGTCGCGAGCACAGACTACAAGGCTTATATTGACGGATTTAAGCCGGAGAATCTGCTCACTGGCCTGGAAATGCCTCCGGTCTTCGGTTCGCTTAGAAATACATTTAGCTATCAGCGATTCAGTTTGAGTACTGTAGTGTCGTTCAAGACCGGATATGTATTTAGACGTCAGTCTATAACACCAGGACAGGAGTATCTTTCCAGCGCGAATTATCATATGGACTACTTCAAGAGGTGGACTCACCCTGGTGATGAGCTGAGAACTGATGTTCCCGCTGCCGGGCCGAGCAACACTTATCTTGCACAGACTTATACGCGCTCGGCGGCACTCATTACAAAGGGTGATCATATCCGCCTTCAGGACGTCAATTTTAGTTATCAGCTTAAAAATCTCAGGGTATTTGCTTATGCAAGAGACCTTGGTATTCTATGGAGGGCTAACAAGCAAGGCTTAGACCCTGACTATCCAAATTCAAATTACCCAACGCCAGCAAGTTTCTCTTTTGGGGTTCAGGCAGGTTTTTAATAACGTAACATTATGAAAGCAAACAAGTATCTAATACTCATTATATTTTCAAGCGGATCATTCCTCAGCTGTAACAAGGATTTTCTGGAAAAGAAGCAGCAACAAAGTCTCGTGATTCCGGCCAGTCTGTCCGACTTCCAGAGTTTACTGGATAACCGCGATGCAATGACCAATAACTCATGCCATGAACTGGGCATAATAGGTGCGGATGAATACAGTGTTTCGGATGCGGTATGGAATGTTTTAAGTGCTCCGTATCAGAAATATGGTTACATCTGGGCTAAAGATGTTTATGAAGGTGCCCAACTAGACGAATGGAATATGGCATATTGGCGGATTTTGCATGCGAATACGGCATTGGATGGAGTGAAGCAAATTAAGCCAGCCGAGGTGGAAAGACAGTTATGGAATAATGTGAAGGGAAGTGGATTGTTCTTCAGGGCTTATAATTTTTATCAGTTGGCGCAGCAATTCTGCAAGCCTTATTCTGCGACGGCCTCTACTGATCCTGGACTACCGCTCCGTTTGGAGGCAGACATAGATCTTCTTTCGCGACGCTCAACGGTAGCAGAAACCTACAGTCAGATCATAGAAGATTTGCTTACCGCCGCGCCGCTTTTGCCGGATCTTCCATTGGTTAAGTTCCGCCCGTCTAAGGCTTCTGCCTATGCGCTACTCGCAAAGGTGTACCTGCTTATGGCGAATTACGAGAAAGCCAACGAATATGCTGGTCTGTCTTTGGCGATCAAATCTGATCTTATTGACTTTAAAACGCTGAGCTTATCTGCCAGATATCCCTTCCCATCAGATTATGAATTAAATAAGGAAGTTATTCTGGCTGTGGGTATATCCAATATAGCCATCACCGGGACGGCGAGGATGAATGTGGTGCCCGATATCTTAAACAATTATACAACGGGCGACCTGCGCAGGCAAGCTTACTTTTTCAATAACGCCGACGGAAGGGTACTATTTAAAGGATCCTATAAGGGCAGCGCAGCGTTTTATACCGGCCTGGCGACCGACGAGGTCTTTCTTATTAGGGCTGAGAGCTACGCAAGAATGGGCGACAAGGAAAATGCGCTTAAAGATCTGAATACTTTAAGAAAGGCTAGGTTCACAGTAGCTGCTTATCAGGACTTGGCGGCCTCAGATGCTAACGAAGCTTTGAGAATGGTGATAGAGGAACGGAGACGGGAACTTATTTTCAGAGGGATCCGCTGGGAGGATCTTCGCAGGCTTAACGCTGAATCTGCCTTTTCCAGAGTTATCAGGCGTACGGTAGCCGGTACTACCTATGAACTGTTGCCCGGAGATAACAAGTACGTTTGGCCTTTGCCCGATAACGAAGTCACATTAAGTAAGATTGAACAGAACCCAAGATAAAAAAAGGGGCTCGCACCAGAGCCCCTTTTTATGATGCAACGAATATTAAAGTTCTGGACTTCTTGCTTCGTTAGTAATGCTTTCGTAAGTCGAGTTAACGTCCGCAACTGTTTCAGGAACTGATGTAGCAAGATTGGTGAAATCAAGATAGATCATGCATCTGCTGCCTTCATTGTCTTGTTGTGCGCAGCCTTCATCATCAGTAAGCGGCGGAGCGGTTGGCTCATATGATCCTATAGAAAGGTTGCTGGCCAGATCAGGATCAACCTGATCGTCGATAACGCTTAAATGGTACCAGCCATCGGTGGGCGGGTCAAGTTTTGCAGAAGTAAAAGCACTCTGTGTAGTCATCACTACTCCAGCTACAAGTAAAATGATCAGTGAGCCGATGTTGAATTTTTTTAATAAAGTTTTCATGATTTAAGTTATTTAATGTTTGATTGTTCAGGCATCCCTGGAGCTTTATGCCGTCGCGTTTAGTTATGATTGTTGTTGGTGCAGGTAAGCTCTTTTCCTGCCGCTTGATTAACGTATGAAGATGTCCTCCTTTCCTTTAGATTTGGTAACTATTTGGACACTTAACTGGTCGAGGTAAAGGGCTATGCCCGCAAGCGCTACAAAGCCGAGGTTAAACGCCAGATGTGTGGCATAGCTCATGTTTTTGAGTATGCCGCCGCAACTGCAGGGTATGCGGCCAAAGGCTCCGCTCATGGTGATGGCGATGTACAGGCTAAAGGCGCTCAGCAGCATAAACGAGCACCACAGGGCTTTTCTGCGCAGTGGCTTGCAGGTTAGTGTGAGGGCTATGATAACTTCAGCAACGGGCACAAGCCAGGTGAGTATCCGCGCTATTACGGCAGGGAATACCTGGTTCATCATCTCCTCTTTGCTCTTTTCATAATTGAGCAGCTTACTCAGCGAGGCGTACAGGAAAAGAAGTGACAGCGCAAGGGTAATGAGCTGGATCATGGTTTCTTTATTGGTAATGGCTTTCATTGCTTGTTCGTTTTGAATACACCAAAGCTAGTCTGGTTATAAACAGCTGGTTATGCACGTATGCACAGTTTTTATGTGCAGGGTTACCCTAATTCTGTGTCTGAAGCTTAGCCCCTCAGCTTCTGCAACTGATTAATGTAACCGCGCAAACTGAGGCCTACATGCATGGCTTGAATCTGCTGGCTGCTGCAGGCAACGAAGGTTGGGTGTTTGCGCCGGAACTCAGCAACGCGAATTAGTGGTGGTTTGCTAAGCAGGTCGTGTTGCTCGCGCAGGTATTGCTCATTTTCTACCACCACCAGCGAGAAGGCGCGCTCTATGCCTTTGTCTGACTTGATGAGGTTGAGCAGGTGGGGGTAGGATATGGACAAAACTTCTCTGCCTTCCAGGCTCTGGATATAGTCGGTACGTGGCCGCCCGTGAAGCAGCGCTGGCCCGGAAAACGCAAATTGCCTTTTAAGCCAGATGCGTGTGCCGTGCTGGCTGCGGTTCGTGTGGTTATAGGTAAAGCTATGTAGGAGCGTATGGATGGAAAAGAACATCCGCCCCTCTTCGGCTGCTCCGGGCCCTTCCAGCTCCTGCAGCTTTACCGTGTTTTGTACCCGCACTATTTCAACCAGTTTATTGATCAGCTCGTCCGTAGTGGCAAGGTAGGGCCGAAGCAGCGGTATGATATACTGCTCGAGCAATTTCCGTTTATGGTCAGCTGGTTGATGCATGGTAGTTTGGTTGTCGGCTTCAAAACTGCAACAAGAAAATTAATTGGTATGTGGCTCAAATTGACAATATGAACAAAATTTAGTTTTGCATTTGTCTGTTTTTTGCACATTAATTACAGGAAATATCGCGGCTATGGTGAGTGTAACCTCTCCTGATTAATTTTCGCTGGATAATCATCTCTGGGTATGGACGATATCGAACGAACGCTTAACGATCTGGACAAGAAGTTTCCGGTAACACCGGAATTCCGTGCCAAGCTGGGGCCGCTGCTTAAATTGCAAACCGGCAAGGCAGATCATGTTTTCTTGAGTGCCGGCGATGAGGCAAGGGACGCCTGGAAGCTGCTGGAGGGTATTGTGGCTGTATTTAAACCAGACAGGAAGGGCAGGCTGGTGGTGGTCAAGCTGTATTTGCCGGGCGATATATTTACCGACCTGTTGAGCTTCTTTGAAAAGAAGCCCATAAGCGGCACGTATAGGAGTTTAACACGTTTTAGGGCGCGGCGGCTGGAGCTTGATGATTTTGAAGGCCTCAAGGATTTTCCGGAAACGATGCGTTTGGCCGAGTTGATTATGATGGAGGAAGGGACGCAGGAGTCGGCCCGTGCGGAACTGCTTGCCTTGAAGGGTCCGGAGCGGGCAGAGGCTTTTCTGGATATGTATCCTGATATCAATATTCCGGATGCTTATGCAGCGTCATTTCTGCGGATTACGGAAGCGCAGTACAGGGCATGGCGCAATCGCCGCGCTGCAGGCGAGCCCAGGGTGAAGGAAGAACTGGACAGGCTGCGTGACTTTGTGATGCAAAACTTTCGCCTGCCTGTGGTAGACGATAAGGCCAGCGTGGCCGATCTGTTCTGCGTTTCTCCTCGCACGCTGGATCGGATGTCGTTCCGCATCTTCGACAAGCCTTTCGGTCAGCAGATCATCTTCATGCGTATGCTTTACGGTCTTAAAGCGCTCCTGCTGGAAGACAAGAACGTAGCTCAGGCCGCGGCCAGCGTGGGCTACGACGATGCCCGTGCCTTCAGCAAGCGCTTTAAGAAGGAGTACCGCATCACGCCGAGGGAGATTGCTGGTATTTATGTTAAGCAGCGAAAGTAGCCGTAGCCCTCATTTGCGATTTCTGGCCTTATTGTTTAAATTGGGATAATTATGAACGCCCTCATCGTTTTTATACTGTTGCAAATCCTGTTTCTATCGACTGCCCGTGCGCAAAGGGAAGTAAGCGGAAAAATACTCAGCGCCAAAACGCAGGAAGCTATTCCCTTCGCTACAGTTATATCTTTGAGAACGAAGCAGGGCGCCAGGCCAGATGCGTACGGTGCCTTTAAGTTAATACTTTCGGAGACCGCTGTTAATGATACACTTGTCTTCAATGCTGTCGGCTACCTTCCACACAAGCTCGCGGTAAAGGATGTGCAGATTGGAGCAAACATCTCGTTAATGGAAGATGTTAAGACGCTTCGGGAAGTGACTATTACAGATAAAGCTCGAGAAAAAGTGGTGGGAAATTATAAAGTAATACCCAAAACCACACGTGTTAATTATGGAGGTGAATGGGCTAGGCGCTTTGTCATGCCTGAGAATTACGAATATATAAAGGAGGTTAGAGTGGCCCGGGAAATTGGCTACCATGAGTTTTCTTCTAAGACTAAATTCAGAATTCATTTCTATCTGGCCGATAGCAAGACAAAAGGCCCAGGTCAGCGGATTAGTCATGAGCTCATTGAAGTCGATGATTTTGATAACAGCACCATCGTTGTCAGCCTTTCAAAATACGACATACAAATAAAGCCCGGTACGGTGTTCTTTATATCGATCGAAACCCTTAACATTCCAGTAAACGAGCGGTATCTTCTTCAGCGGGTTGGACCCAGTTCGTATGGGGAACCTGCAAAGCCTCATTATTTCAGGTCAATATACCAGCCTTTAGTACATTGTTGTAACGTCACACCAGCGGATGCCTGGCAACTGCTTCCGTTTGTCAGCGCAAGATGGGAATCCATGGGAAATTCCTTCGCCCCAGCTGTAGAAGTCATTGTTAACTGAACGATATGAGATTATTAATCTACACGCTACTAACAATTATTTCGCTTCACTCGCAAGGCCAACGCAAAGTGATATTGAATGACTTCAATTCAGATTCGGTAGACTTTTATATAGGCTTTCCTAAACCAAAAGAGATATTTAATTATATCCAAGCGGCACAGAGATTTGAAAGTATAGATTCCGGTAATGTCCTGAAAAAAATTGAATTAGTAAGAATGGTCTTAAGCCTAAAGTCGCAAGAAGTTGTGGGTTCTGCAGCCACGTTTGCTTTAAGGGTATATGACCTCGATAGTTTAACGTGTGGCCCCGGCGCCGAGTTAACGAGAAGTCCGGTTCGAGTTAGAAGTGATACGAGACGTTTTGTACGTATCAATCTAGATAAATACGACATAAGAATTAATGGAAAGGTGTTTTTTGTGGCCATTGAATGGATAATCGGCGAAAAAAACATGCAATCTTTCGATGCGGTCCAGGGAGCTCCGCAGGATTCTGGTCATGACATTCTGCATACTTTCGCCAAGGGATATCAACCTTTTCCAGGTATGATCAACACTGGAAGGGCTACCTCAGGCGTATGGGTAATGGATCAGGCGGGAAAATGGAAAAGATACGATTATAATATGCCGTACATGACCGATCTGGCCATGTCGGCATACCTGGAATGATGATGGTTTGGGAAGTTAATTTTTCTGCGGTAAAGTCTTATCTTAGATGACACGTTCCAAAGAATTGCTGTTATGAATAGAGCCTATATCATCGTTTGGTTAATCACAATTGTTATCATGATAATTGCCTTGGTGCTGCCTCTGCCTCCTATTATAGGTGTGGCAGCATCATTTTTACCATTGGCTGTGGTGACTTCTGCTTATTTGACAGAAGGAAGGCGGTCGTTTGCTTATGTTCGCAACAATGTCAATAGTGTTATCTGGATTTTGTCCTTTGTTTTATTCACTATGACAGTTCAGGATCGTTTTTCTACCAGTTTTGAGCAGCCATGGAGTTTTATACTTACCTGCGCGATCGCAGCAATCTATATCGTGGGGTTGCGGCTATTGATTTGGAGGTTTGTGCCTAAAGAGGAATAAATCTAACGTGCTATATCTGCTCGCTCAACCTTCATTCGTTAGAGTACTTTGGTGTCTGGTACTGCGTTAACCCGGGAGCTGAGCCGGGAAAGGCGAGGGTTCAAAAGTTTTAGCCGCTTACTTCAAAACGAGTTCTGCATCATAGCCTTCAGTTGTTGATCCCACTTATTTTGCATTTCATCATTCATGCCATGGCTAGTGGCTTCATCATATCTTTGATGGAGCTCACTGTATTTTGCAACATACTTGAGGTACTCCTTCCGAACCTCGTCGCGGAAGTTTTCCGTCCAGGTTTTTGAAGATAGGAGCGTTTCCAGTTGGTTAGCCACAATAAAACCTATGGTAACGTGACCTTGTTCATGATTAAGAATTTTGCCGACCTGACGCTTTGGTATCCGCTCCAAGTCGAAATAGTTTTCTGCATGATTTACGTCAACTTTCGTGATAAATTTGAGTTTAACCATTCCGTCGCCGGTTTTAACGATGGAATCGAGCCGATAAGGGATCTTCATTCCGGTATAGGCCCAGTATTTTGTGTCTGCGGGCGGAGCGCCCTTGAAATCTTCGACTTTCAGCTGTGGTATATCTTCTAACTTCAAATGCTGGGAAAAGGCATCAAAGGAAAAAGCCAGTATAAAGAGAAGTAAGGCTAAGAATGGTTTCAACGTCATTTAGGTTCGGTTATGAACTCAATATAAGAAGTTCAATGTTTTTGGGCAATAAATCTTTAGCTTTTCCTTATAATAAGGCTAAGCATTTGTGAATAAGTCTATCGCTATAAACTTTCGATTTCTTCAAATCTCAAGCCGGTACTTTTGGCGATGTAGGTAATATCCAAACCATCCTCCTTTAGGATACGGGCAATAGCTTTTGCCTTTTCGATTTCGCCCTGTATCCGACCTTGAACTAAGCCCTCTCTATGCCCCTCTCCATGCCCTTCTCTAAGCCTTTCTCCAGGCCCTTTTTAAGGCCCTTTTCCAAGCCCTTTTCCAAGCCCCTTTCCATGCCTTTTTTCATCCCTTGTTCAATACCTTCCGCTATGCCCTGCTCCAAGCCAACTTTTTTAGAGTATTCTAATGCCCCGTAAGTATCCCATTTATTTTTTAAACTCTGGTCGTACATATATTTTTCCTCCTTGTTTAAATTCGCATATCTCGCGAGCTCGAAGAGTTGCTCAAATTCCTGTTCAGGCATGCTTTCAGGCCGGGTAGGAAATTCCGTCATATGTTTAAGTGCAAAAAGCCACTTATCCATCTTAGAAGTCAACTCCTGTTCGCTCTTAACAAAGTTACGCATTTCGATATAGGTAAAGCCCAGTTTTTTATAAAATATTTCCCCGTTGGCCTTGTTTGTCAGACAGATATGATGGATGTATTGTTCTTCGCAGTTTTCCTGCAATTCGAAATTCTCTAATATAGCAACCATGTAAACGTCTTTAAGATCATATTGCCAGTGGTGCCTTTTCCCTTTAGGGGCTTGTTCGGCGATCAGTTTCGAGGCGTAAAATATGGACCGCTCTTTAAAAAAGGACTGTTTTGCACGTTGTATCTCTATCAGGAACGTGTTGCCGAACTGGTCTGTACATACCACGTCCAGCACAATTCCGCCTTCATTCTCAATTTCTCCCAGATACTCGTTTTTACTGTACTCAATGGTTTCGATTGTCCGCCTGCCCTCAAGGACTTCATTCAGAAAGGCTTTAAGTAGGCCTTTGCTGGCTTCCGAACCAAAGATTCTTTTAAAGGAAAAGTCCGTAAAAGGGCTGATGTAAGTGGATTTTGTATTCTGCGTCTGAATCATATTTGAAATGTTAGAAGCAAACGTAATCAACTGATTCAATAAGTTGGTAACTTATAAACGATTATTATTCAGTGATTTATGTCAATCTTTTGAGTGATATTTCATTGTTTTGAGTAATTGTTGTTAAATTGAGTTATGATGGCATCGTATTTTTTTACGATACATCTGCAAGCAGCGGTTTAGGGAAACGGTGCACTTTTCCGGGATAGTTGCACACCCGAAGCGCAATTGCGCAAATTACCCCAGATTATCTGTTATAAATTCCTGCTAATTTCCAGTAAATTGCATCGTGAGAATGCGCGAGTCAGATTATGCTAAATATACCGATGGCAAATTAGCAGCCCTTTTGCAACAGGGCGATGCGTATGCCTACACGGAGATATTTGAGCGGTACAAAGTCTTGCTGTACAAGCATGCTTACCGCTTGCTGGGCGATGAGGACGAGGCCAGCGACATTATTTCTGATCTTTTTCTCGCTTTGTGGCAGAAAAAAGGGGCGCTGAACCTGAAGGTGTCTCTGTCGTCTTACCTGTACGGCGCGGTAAGGAACCGGGTGTTCGATCTGATGACGCACCAGAAGGTTATTGCACGCTATCTGGATTCTATAGGAGATTTTGTGAAGCAGGGCCGCTATGAAACCGACGAAAGCATTAGGGCCAAGGAACTGGCCGCCATCATTGAACGGGAGATTGCTTCGTTGCCCCCGAAAATGCGGGAGGTCTTTGAACTAAGCAGGAGCGGCGAACTTTCTTACAGGGAGATCGGTGAGATGCTGAATATCTCTGAGGGAACGGTTAAGCAGCAGGTACACAATGCTTTAAAAATCCTTCGACCGAAAATTAATTCTTTTTTGGTTTTCTTTCTATAACCCAGCCCTGGCTTGGCCGTCATAATAGTATAAAGGATAATAGGCCTTTGCACTATGGACCAACAAGAAATCAAATCCTTACTGGAAAAATACCGGAGCGGCACCTGTTCTGAACAGGAAAAGGCGATCCTGGAGAGCTGGTATAATCAGCAGGCAGCCGAGCGGCCTTTAAACCTGACTGAGGAACGGCTTGAGCTGAACCTGAAGGAGGTGAGCAGCAGACTGCCGCTGAAATATCCCGCTCGTCAAAAGCGGGTATGGCCGCGTATTGCGGCTGCAGCGTCTATCGTCCTTGTTTTGGGAGCCTCACTCATGTATTACCAGGTGAGACAATCCGGGCAGCAACTTAATTTGACGGCTGAGCAGGATATTGCTCCGGGGGGCAACAAGGCTTACCTGACGCTGGCAGACGGCAGAAAAATCTCACTGACAGAAGCGGCCAACGGTCAGATCGCCAGCCAGGCTGGCATAGCCATTACAAAAATGGCCGACGGGCAGTTGGTGTATTCCATTGGCAACAGTGAGCAAAGCGCTGCTGCTGCGGGCTACAATACCATCGAAACGCCGAAGGGCGGGCAGTATCGGGTACAACTCCCTGATGGCACGGAGGTTTGGCTCAACGCCGAATCTTCACTCCGCTATCCGGCTTCTTTTGAGGCCCTGAAGGAACGTCGTGTTGAACTTTCGGGTGAGGGATACTTTGAGGTAGCTAAAGATAGGGCGCATCCTTTTATCGTGAAAAGCGGTGATCAGGAGGTAAAAGTATTGGGTACACATTTTAATATCAGCAATTATGCGGACGAGCCTGCCGTGAAAACAACCTTACTGGAAGGATCGGTGCAGTTGAACGGTAAGATGTTATTAAAGCCGGGCCAGCAGGCAAGCATTCCGGCCTCGGGTGAGATCAGCATCAGCCGGGTAGACATAGAGGAGGCGATAGCCTGGAAGAATGGCAAATTCATCTTTGCGGACGAAAATATTCAGAGCATTATGCGCAAGTTGTCGCGCTGGTACAACGTAGAGGTGCACTATGAGGGTGCGCCGCCAACGGAAACCTTTACGGCTTCTATTGGCCGTTTTGACCGTATCAGTAAAATACTCGATAAATTATCGTACACCAATAATGTTCACTTTAAACTAGAAGGGAGGAGGGTTACGGTTATGAAATAGTGCTACTATTACGCGCCGGAGCCTTTATAAAAGTAAAGCGAGAGTGCTTCGACCTACTCCCGCTTCTGTATGGCATCCGGCTGAACTCATTTTTTCGAATAGACATCAACTTTAAACCAAACATTCAAAATTAATGAAATTTAACGGAAATTCTCTGGGCGGCAGGCCATTGGCCCTGCCCAGGCAAATACTACGGGTTATGAAACTTACCATGCTGCTGATGAGCGTTTGCCTTTTACAAGTTAGTGCCATAACCAAGGCCCAGGTTTACTTGTCTGCCAAAGGCGCGTCCCTTGAAAAAGTGCTTAAATCGGTAAGCAGGCAAAGCGGTTATGATTTTGTTTACACCACGGCCGACCTAAAGGATCTGAAAACCGGCACCATCAACCTGAAGAATGCTTCGATAGAGGCGGCGCTGAAGGCTTGCTTTAACGGGCAGCCGCTGGAGTATGAAATTGCAGACAAAACGGTGATGATCAAGCTGAAGGAAAGGTCGCTTGTAGATAGGCTGTTGGGTTTTTTTCAGGCGATAGACGTGAGCGGAACGGTAACCGATGAACAGGGCAAGCCCCTGGCGGGCGCCACAGTAAAGGTAAAGGGCAGCAGCCAAACAACCACCACGGATGAACAGGGCACATTCCGCCTCAGGCAGGTCGATCCGGAAGCGACCATCGTCATCAGCTTTATTGGCTTTCAGTCGCTGGAATTGAGTGCGTCGGAAGTGAAGGACACCATCACGATGCGTGCGGTCAACAATGCTTTAAATGAGGTTACGGTAACTTCGGGTTATCAGAGCTTATTAAAGGAACGGGCACCGGGTGCTTATGATCAGATAGGACAGGAGGTGCTCGCCAACCGACCGGTGTCAAATCCTTCTACGGCTTTGCAGGGTTTGGTAGCAGGGATGCAAAGTAAGGAAAACGCTGACGGCTCGGTATCTTTTCTCATCAGGGGAAGCAGTTCCATTTACGGTGAAAGGGCGCCGCTGGTTGTGGTAGATGGCTTTCCGGTGTCCGGGAACGATTTTTCTACGATCAACCCCAATGATATTGAATCGGTGACGGTATTAAAGGATGCCGCTGCAGCTTCCATCTGGGGTGCCCGAGCGGCAAACGGTGTGATCGTGATTGTCACCAAAAAAGGCAATGCTGGTCAAAAAGGGCTGAACGTCACCGCAAGTGCATTTACCCGCATCTCAGAACGTACGGATCTGAACCAATTAATTCCTCTGGCCACCTCGGCCGAGCAGATTGCCCTAGAGCGCAGGGCTTTCGAAAACAGGTGGGTGTTCCGGGAAACGTCCGGCTCGTTTCCTGACGACCTGATGAAACCCCTTACACTTGGTCAGGAATTCCTCTACGCGAACAAGAACGGTACGATAAGCACGGCCGCGATGAACGCCGGTTTGGATAGTTTAAGCAGGATCAGTAACCATGGCCAGATCAGCGACCTGCTGTTGCGCCGGGCGGTGCTTAGCCAATACAACGTAAATTTTTCAATGGTCGGCGATAAGTCAAAGTCTTATGCTTCACTCTTGTTTGAAGATAATAAGACCCGTTACCAGGGTTCTGACTATAATCGTTATGGCCTGGATTTCAGCAACGAATATAAGCTGGCGAAGTTCCTGACCTTCAATGTTGGGATGTATCTGCAGTATAGGGATCAGAATAACAGTGGAGCAACCCCCACTGAACTGAGAAGTTTGTCGCCCTACGAAACACTATTGAACCCGGATGGGAGTTATTCCGTGAATTTAAATACGTACAACAGGGCGGTTTTATCGCAGTTGCCTTTAAGCGACTTCCCGTATAGCGATTTTAGTTACAATTTGTTGCGTGAGGTCCGCGGCCGCAAGTTTCGCACCGAGGATTACAATGCCAGGATTCAGGCAGGTTTTAACGTCCGGATCATTCCGGGTTTGAGCCTTGATTCTAAAATACAATATGAGCGCGGCAAAAGGGAGATTGACATCTATAACAGTGAGGAAACTTTCTATGCCAGGAACATCGTCAACCAAAACGTGGAATACTTTTCAGACACAGAAACAGTGGGCAGGCAATTCGTGCCTAAAGGCGGTATTGGCCGGGACACCGTGCTCAATTCTGCGAGCTATGTGTTTCGCAACCAACTCAGCTTTGTAAAAGATTTTGGTAGTAAACATAGTATCAATGCGATTGTGGGTACGGAAATTTCGCAGTATCGCACAAATACCAGGATGAACCCATGGTTGTACGGCTATTATCCGGATAAATTGCAGACTACGGTACCGCCTTATGGCTATGGCAGTTCGGTAGAGCAACTGGTGGGCATCGATGGCTGGGAGACAGAACTGCAAGGTGGCTCTCCGGTGCTTGATTACGAAATGGACCGGTTCGTTTCGTACTACAGCAATGCTGCATATACGTACGACCGCAAGTATACGATTTCGGGTAGTATCCGAACCGATGCTTCCAATTATATCACGCGAACCCCATCCCTGCGCTGGGCGCCGCTTTGGTCGGTAGGCGGTTTGTGGAATATCAAGGAGGAGCGTTTCGCGGAGAACATTGGCTGGCTTGATCGCCTGAACCTGCGTCTAACCCATGGCCGTAATGGTAACGTGGAGAAAACTACGTCGACCAATACCTTACTAACCGTATCCACATCTCCGAGCCCTACTACTGGTACCATCACTGCGTTCATTTTGGATAATGGTAACCCTACGCTGCGATGGGAGAAAACTACCACTACCAATATTGGCATAGATCACGTGTTGTTCGACGGTAAACTTTACGGTAAAATTGACCTTTACAATAAAAAAGGTAAAGACATCACCGGCTTTATAGCGCTGGCTGCTGCCACGGGTACAACCAGCCAGAAATTCAATAATGCGGGCATAACCAACCGGGGTATTGAAGTAGAACTGGGTACGCAGGTAAAACTGCCGGGTATTCCTGTTACCTATCAGACATCGCTGAATTATGCCTACAACAAGAACGAGGTAAATAATCTGTATTATCCTTCACTCACTGCTGCACAAATGCTCGATATCCCGAATGCCATAGTGGAAGGGCAGCCAATAAACCCGGTTTACTCGTTTACTTACGCAGGCACGATCGGCGGTGTGCCGCATGTTTCCGGTGTAAACGGTCAGCCCAGCACATTCAACAACGTGGCACTTCTCAATGGTTTGGGCGCGCAGTTCCTCAATTATGAGGGCACAGCCATTCCACCGCACACCGCTGGCTGGTACAGCACCTTTGGTTATAAGAATTTAAGCCTGTCCGTTTTGTTCATCGGCACGTTCGGCGGTGTTTACCGCAACCAAACCTACAACTACAACTTTGCTTATGTAGGCTCCAGGAAAACCATTGCCAACAGGTACATTTCAGATGTTTTCGCGGGTCGTACCGACATCCCTCCATTTCCAAACGCCAATGAAAGCAATTTGTATCTGTGGGACCGCTATCTCCCTTATCTGAGTGGTCTGGTAGAAAGCTCATCGTACATAGAATGTAAAGAGGTGATGCTGAACTATAGTCTGCCAGCCTCCATAGCAGCCAGGGCAGGACTGCGCAATGTTAAAGTGTTTGCACAAATGAGGGATTTGGGATTGGTATGGGCGGCCAACAAGAACAACTTTAATCCGGACTGGCTGCCGGGTACCGACCGTCCGCTGGGCACCTGCACTTTTGGGATCAACTTAGGCTTTTAAACTTAATGCTACGACAATGAAAAAATTTAACACAATCATATGGGTTTTGGGAATGGTTTTGCTGACTTCATGCAAAAAGTACCTCGACGAGCCGAATAAGATCCAGACCGATATTAAAACGGTGGAGCAACTGCAGGCTTTACTGGATAATGTTGAAGGTGAAGGCGACTATTTTCTCTCTGTTGCTATGGGGTTTGAGGGCCATAACGCTACGGCCGTGTATTCCACGGATGATACGGAGATATCGACCGACCTATATAAGAACAATCCAAATTCGGTGCTGCTGGCCAACCTTTACTACTACGTATTTGATGTTGACAATATCGCTGGCGCCTCTTCCGACCCGCTTTGGAACACGGAATTTAAAAAGATCTTTCATGCCAATGTGGTTCTTGCTAATGCCGACCAGGTTACGGGCGACGAGGCTGCCAAACGCCGGGTAAAGGCAGATGCTTATTTTACCAGGGCGTACAGTTACTGGACGCTGGTGAACTATTACTGCTTGCCTTACTCGGCAGCAAACCTGCAGTCGAAAGGTCTGCCGCTTAAAAAAACGCCCGATTATGCAGAGTCTTTGAGGCGTGCTTCGTTGGAGGAAACCTATAAGTTTATATTGGACGATGTAATGCTTGCACAATCGCTGGTAGGCTACACTGACGTGCAGTCTGCCTTAAGGTGGCGCATAAGCAAGACGGGCATCGATGCTTTTCTGAGCAGGTATTATTTGTTTACGGGCGACTACGATAAGGCTGCTGAGCATGCGAACAATGCACTGACTTCGCAGACTGCTAAACTCGTCGATTTTAACACGATCCCTCCGGGCAATCCTGCGACTTATTCCAACCCTGTGGCGGTGTTAAGGTATTCGGAATTGAACGACTACGGGCCAACGAGATACTTCGGCTGGGATGAGTTCTTCTATGCCCGTTTTACTACGGCCACCTCGCAATGGTATATTCCGAGTACAAGCTTGCTGGCGCTGTATGACCGTAACGAGGACTTGCGTTATCAATTGCTGATGATCGAAAACGGGGGTAGACGAGCCAATGTTATCACCCCTGCACAGTACCGGTACGTGTATTTTGGAGACGGGAGTTATTTGCCTTCGGGGCCGACTGTTGCGGAGGTTTTGCTGAACAAAGCGGAGGCGTTGGTTCGCAGTGGCGATTTTGCAAGCGGTTTAACTGCCGCGAATACACTGCGGGCCAAAAGACTGAAGAACTATACGGCGCTTGCGGCCGGCAACGCCGCCGATGCGCTTACCCAGGTATTGCAGGAGCGCCGTCGGGAACTGCCCTTCAGCTTCCGTTGGTTTGATATTCGCCGCTTTAGCGTAAATGAAACTCCGGGCGACGATGTTACAGTGACCCGTACCTTTTTTAAAGTCGGAACCGGCTCGGTTGATGTAAATACCACGCAGACCTACACCTTGCCGGTTAAAAGTCTCCGTTACGCAGTGCCCATCAACGCTGTGGAGATTTCGGCAAGCCAGGGACAGATTGAGCAGAATAACTATTAAGTATGATGAGCAGAATAGGTTTAAACGTATTGGGCTTGCTGACTATGCTGGCGGTGTCGGCATTCGCCCGGCAACAGACAAAAGGGGATTTTATACTTTCGGGATCCGTTGCACCGCATGCTTCGGGTACGGCATATTTATACTATGAGAAAGATGGCTCAATCAGATTGGACAGTGCAGATGTGGCCAACGGGAAGTTTAAGCTTGAGGGAAGGGTAGAAGGCCCTGTGTTTGCGAGACTGGTGTTCAGTCCATCGTCTGCAACCGGCAACAGACCTGGCATATTGAACTTCTTTCTAGAGCCTGGGAGGGTAAGCGTTTCATCCGCCGATACCTTGAGAAATGTTATTGTTTCTGGTTCTAAATCAGATATCGATTTTTTACCTGTTCGCAAGGCGCTGATGACCTATAATGCTAAATTGAGCCTGTTGAACCAGGAAGCCAGGCAATACCAGGCGGCGCGGGACTCGACAGGGATACGTATGGTGCGTAGCAAAATGGATAAACTCGAACAGGATTTAAGAAACGATACCTATAGAAAGTTTATTGAACAATACCCGGCTTCGCCGGCGTCGCTCTATGCACTTGATCAGGTGGCGGGCAGTTACCTGAATCCTGATGACATAGAACCCTTGTTTAATAAACTTAGTCCGGAGGTCCGTAACTCCAAAGCAGGGAAAGACTTCGCTGAAAAGATCAAGACAGCTAAAGCAAGCTCGCAGGGCGGTTATCTGCCTGATTTTTCGCAGCCTGATACCGCTGGCAGGTTAGTGAAGCTGTCTTCCTTCAGGGGGCAATATGTTTTGGTCGACTTCTGGGCCAGCTGGTGTTTGCCATGCCGTGAAGAGAATCCTCATCTGGTGAAAGCGTTCAATACCTACAGGAATAAGGGCTTTACGATTTTGGGCGTATCGCTCGACAAAAATAAAGCAAGCTGGCTGAAGGCTATCCAGGTTGATCAGTTGCACTGGACTCAGGTATCCGACTTGAAGTACTGGGATAATGAAGTCGCTAAAAAGTTTGATATCCGCTTTGTGCCTCAGAACATATTATTGGATCCATCGGGCAGGGTTGTTGGTCGTAATCTGCACGGCGATGAACTGGATAAAGCGCTGGCTGGTATTTTTAAGTAAGGCTTATGCCGTGTTATGGTGAGAAAACGCCTGCTACTTATGTAGCGGGCGTTTTCATTGTTTTATATTGCCGTCGCTTGCTGGTGGCGGAATCGAAATTGTTGTTTGTAAAGAGCAATATTTCCGAAAATTGTTGTTTGTAACGAGCAATCTGCTCCTTTCTAGTGTCTCGAGTCGTTCTGCAAAGCAGTTAACATTATTTAGCATTCGTTTACTGGTTCACGAAATCTGTCTTGGATGCTACCTGGTGTGCACCAAGTGGCTGGTAAGTCCGCTTTGGGAGTAGTGTGAGTGAGCCATGAGTCCGCCTTTTTTCAGGGAAAAGGCGGACTCACCCCGGACTCACCCCGGACTCATGGCGGACTCATGGCGGACTCACATGCTTCCAGGTGGCTACTTTGTCTTATTCTAATATAGCTATACAGGCAGACATACTGGCTCTACCAACAGACATACTATATGTATATATATGGAGTTATTATGTATTGTACAGCTGTACAAACTAAACAAGTCTGCCGCCTTTTACAGAATACCCGTGAATAGGATGAAAATTTTCCCTGCTGTAAGTTAGTGAGTTAGACCGGGTAAACCAATAAAAGGCTGATTTGTTTTGGCAGGAGCGGATTTTTTTCTACTTTTGCACTCCGCTTCGGAGGAAGGGGTTGGCTGAAGGAAGCTTCAGTGATTGAAAGGTTGAGTAGGAGATCTGCTGATCGTGTTAGAAAGGGTTTTAAAACTTGAGGCACGAAAAAAAAACTTTAAAAAAGTTCTTGACAGCGGCAGAATTTTTTCTACCTTTGCAATCCCAAACGACGGGGACCTGACCGGCAGATACTGGAAAGGAGAAAAGAAAAGATTGAAAGGATGGGTTTTTTGAAACTGACTTCCGGAGGAATAGACCGGGAAGAAACTGAAGAGAGGTCCATTTTGATATACAAGGGCGAACCGCGACGGGGGACCCGAGAAGTTCATTAAAGAGATGTCATTTATAGCGCGAGCGAGGTAATACAGTACGGAATCGAAGTACATGATTGCCGAGCTTATTTTTAAGTCAATATCTAACAGACAATAATTAGAATAAAGACTATTATTAACATTTTAAGAATAGTCAGGAATTCAAACAACATTTTACAATGGAGAGTTTGATCCTGGCTCAGGATGAACGCTAGCGGCAGGCCTAATAC
>NZ_JAFMZQ010000003.1 GCF_024436415.1 Pedobacter deserti
AGAAAAAATTCTGCCGCTGTCAAGAACTTTTTTAAAGTTTTTTTTCGTGCCTCAAAGTTTTAAAACCCTTTCTAACACGATCAGCAGATTTCCTACTCAACCTTTCAATCACTGAAGCTTCCCTCAGCCAACCACTTCCTCCGAAGCGGAGTGCAAAAGTAGAAAAAAATCTGCTCCTGGCAAAACAAATCAGCCTTTTATTGGTTTATCCCCTCTAACTTGCTAACTTACAGCAGGGAAAAATTTCATCCTGATTCCTCGATATCTTAAAAGGCCCGCACCTGTTTAGTTTCATACCAGCTGCTCGCTATATAATAACTCCATACATATACTTATAGTATACTGCTTGCAGCGTTGCTATGTCCCTGTATAGCTATAACAGGATAAGACAAAGTAGCCTCCTCGTAGCCAGTGAGTCCGCCATGAGTCCGCCATGAGTCCGCGGTGAGTCCGCCTTTTCCCAGAAAAAACGCGGACTCATGGCTCACTCACACTACTCCCAAGGCGGACTTACCAGCCACTTGGTGCACACCAGGTAGCATCCAAGACAGATTTCGTGAACCAGTAAACGAATGTTAAATAATGTTAACCGCTTTGCAGTAGCCTGCCGTTTATATAGCTTAGCACCCTATATTTTTAATTGACGGTATCGTATTATTAGCTTATCTTTGCACAATGTTTAAAATTAAACACCTATTTATACTAATTTTCACCACTTTAGCTATTACTTTGGCCGGCTGTAAAAGCCAGTTTGAGAAAATCAGGGCAAGTAATGACGTAGGAAAAAAATACCAGGAAGCGCTCCGCCTATATAAAAAGAAGAGTTACTCCAAAGCACTGATCCTTTTTGAGGACTTGTCTCAGAAATACAGGGGAAGAACAGAGGCAGAGGAATTGAATTATTATTATGCGCTGACGCTGTACAATCTGAAAGACTATACCACAGCAAGATATCAGTTTAAGCTGTTTGCAGATACGTATCCTGCCAGTCAGTATGCGGAAGAATGCAGATATATGGCAGCATATTGCTATTATCTGGAATCGCCAAGGCCCTCGCTGGATCAGGAGAACACTTACAAGGCTATAGATGCTTTACAGTTATTTATCAATTTCTATCCCAACAGCGCGCGTGTTGCAGACGCTACCAAGTACATAGGAATTTTACGGGGCAAGCTGGAAGACAAGGCATATGCAAATGCCAAGATGTATTACGAGCTTGGCGGCGTAGGGGTTAATGCTACTAACTATCGCGCCGCAGTTATCGCATTGCAAAATGCCCAGATTGACTTTCCTGACATTAAATATGCGGAGGAAATGGGTTTGCTTACTATTAAAGCCCAATATGCTTTTGCGCAAAACAGTATTGAGGAGCGCCAGGAAGAGCGTTTCAATGAGGCCATTACTTACGCTGACGAATTTGTAGAATCTTATCCTGAGAGCAAGTCGCTTGAAGAAGCTAAAAATCTAAAAAAGGATAGTGAGGCAGCTATTCTGAATGCCAGGAAAGTTCTGGCTGAGAGAAAAGCCAACTATGAAAGAATCAGGGCTGAAATGGCCGAAGACACTAAAAAAGATACTTTGAATTCAGTAAAAAACTCTTTAAAATAAGCACAATGAATAAAAATACTATACCCAATACTACGGTTACCAGAAACGTGAACGATCTGGACCAGCGCACTGAGAATATCTATGAATCGCTTGTGATTATCGCGAAAAGAGCTAATCAGGTCTCTAATAACATGAAAGAAGAACTTCATGGCAAACTTGCCGAGTTCGCATCTTCTAACGATAACCTGGAAGAGATTTTTGAAAACAGGGAACAGATCGAGATCAGCAAGCATTATGAGCGTTTACCAAAACCTACTTTAATTGCTATCGACGAATTTTTGAACGGCAAGGTTTACCATAGAAATCCTGCTAAAGAGCAATAAATTTCGGCATAGGTTTAATATTGCATTACTGCATCACCAACCATGCTAAAAGACAAAAAAATTCTTCTCGGCGTTTGCGGCAGCATTGCAGCGTATAAGTCTGCTTCTTTAGTCAGACTGCTGGTTAAGGCTGGTGCAAACGTTAGGGTGGTGCTTACACAGGATGCATCAAACTTTATTACGCCGCTCACACTTGCTACGCTTTCTAAAAATCCTGTATACACTCAATATTTTGATTCCGAAACCGGAGTATGGAGCAACCATGTTGAGCTTGGCCTTTGGGCCGACTTCATGCTGATTGCGCCGCTGAGTGCCAATACGCTTGCAAAAATGGCTTCAGGCTTGTGCGATAATCTGCTTACAGCAGTATATCTTTCTGCAAAATGTCCTGTTGTTGTTGCCCCGGCTATGGACCTGGACATGTGGAAACACGAACAAACGCAGGCAAACATTCAAAAAATTATTTCTTTCGGCAATACCGTGATACAACCTGGAAGTGGTGAACTGGCAAGTGGATTACATGGTGAAGGGCGAATGGCAGAACCGGAAGACATACTTGAGCAGCTTTCCAAATTGATCGGGTCTGGGCTCCCGCTTCTTGGCAGGAAAGTCATGGTGACTGCGGGACCAACCTATGAAGCGATTGATCCTGTAAGATTTATTGGCAACCATTCCTCAGGAAAAATGGGTATTGCAATTGCCGAAGAGTTTGCGCGCCTGGGCGCGGATGTGACATTGATTTGCGGGCCTACCGGCGAGAAAAGTGCGGATCCGGTAAAGCGCATTAATGTAACTAGTGCGGCAGAAATGCTTGACGCCTGCAAGAGCGTGTTTCCTGAAAGTGATATCACGGTAATGAGTGCCGCTGTGGCAGATTACAGGCCTGCGACGATGGCTGATCAGAAGATCAAAAAAAAGGATAAAACGCTCCACCTGGATCTTGAGAAAACGGTGGATATACTAGCTACCCTTGGTGAGACAAAGCGCACCAATCAGGTTTTGGTAGGATTTGCACTGGAAACCGAGAACGAAGAAGCCTACGCCAAAGAGAAATTAGCCGCTAAGCATCTTGATCTTATTGTGCTTAACTCCTTAAACGATCAGGGTGCAGGATTCAGGTCGGACGCCAATAAAATCACCGTATTTGATAAGGACCTCCGGAAAAAGGCTTTTGAATTGAAACCTAAGACGGAGGTCGCGAAAGACATCTGCATGGAGGTCTTAAAATTACTGACACCATGAAACTGTACGCCTCTGCCCTATTTTTGTTTTTGGTATTTTGTATCAATTTAAGCCAGGCGCAGGAATTAAATGCAAGGGTTCAGGTTTTGGCTCCTCAGGTAAGCAACATCGAAAAGCGGAATCTGGACATCATCCAGAACGTTGTAGCTAATTTCCTGAATAACAATAAATGGACCGACGAAACTTACCTGGCCCAGGAACGGATTGAGTGCGATTTCGTTATTACACTCACCGAGTGGGACGGAAGTTCTGGTTATAAGGCTGAAGCGCAAATTCAGTCGAGCCGACCTGTATATGGCTCGTCGTACAACAGTGTTCTTTTGAATTTGAGCGACAAGGATTTCAGTTTCAACTACGCAGAGGGACAGCCCCTGGATCTTTCCAACGAGACCTTTACCTCCAATCTTAGTTCATTGCTTAGTTTCTACGCATATGTAATCGTCGGCCTGGATAAAGACAGTTTTTCCAGATTAGGCGGAACGCCTTACTACGGTAGGGCTGTTAAAATACTCAATCTGGCGCAGACAGCCGGTTACCCGGGCTGGAAAGCGGGCGACGGTCTGCGAAACAGGTTCTGGCTAAGCGACAACCTGACGAACCAGAACTTTGAGGCGCTCAGATCATTTATATATGACTATCATTTTGGGGGGCTCGACCAGTTGCACGAAAACCCTGCTCGTGGGGTGAAAAGGATCATAGGAATGCTTCCGGACTTGAAACAGATGGACAAGCAGCGACTAGGTTCACCGTTTCCTTCCTTCTATTTTACTTCTAAAGCTGACGAGCTGGTTAAGGTTTGTTCTATCCCGACCGGCGATCCTTCGGACCGGATCAAGGCCTATAATATCCTTGTGGATGTGGATCCGGCCAACATCAGCAAATATGACCTGCTTAAAGCAAACAATGATCAGGCAGGAAACCAGAGACTGAATTGATAAGTATTGCCGCTACGATGAATACGCAATGGCTAAAGTTTGCTAATTTAGCAGCGTATGCTACAAAGACTTTCTATTCGCAATTATGCATTGATCGACAGTGTGGAACTGGAGCCAGATGGCGGTCTGAATATTATAACAGGTGAAACCGGGGCTGGTAAGTCAATCATCCTGGGGGCGCTTTCACTGATATTGGGACAAAGGGCCGAAACGCGGTTCTTCTTCAATCAGGACCGGAAATGTATTATTGAAGGACACTTTCTTTTAAAGAACGAAGCACTGAAAGGGCTTTTTGACAGCATTGATATTGACTTCAGTACGGAGACGATTTTAAGGCGCGAGATTTCAACGGATGGGAAGTCGCGGGCTTTCATTAACGATACGCCGGTCAACCTCTCGCTCATGAAACAGGTAGGCGAGCAACTCATCGACATCCACTCGCAGCATGCAACGCTGGAGCTTAACGATCCTGAGTTTCAGTTGCTCGTGGTAGATACCCTGGCAGATCATCAAGGTTTGCTTGACGACTACAGGACAAAATTTAGGTTGTTTCAGAAAACGCAGCAGAAATTAAAATCACTTCGTGAGCAGGCCGTTGAAGCGAACAGTCGCCAGGACTATGAACAATACCTGTTTAACGAACTGGACGCTGCGCGGCTTAGCAGTGGCGAACAAGAAGTTCTGGAACAGGATCTGGAAACGCTGACACATGCCGAGCAGATTAAGCATGCCCTGGTCGGCACCTACAATATCCTCACTGAGCAGGAAATCTCTGCTTTGCCTTTGCTGAAACAGGCGCTGAGTCAATTGAGCAGCGTTGAGCGGTTTAACACGCAGTATGCCGAGATGGCTGAACGCCTGCGTTCGAGCCTGATCGAGATCAAAGACATTTCTGATGAGGTTTTGTCGGCCGAGGAAAGCATCATCTTTGATCCTGCAAGGATCGAGGAGATTAACCTGCGACTGAGTACCATTTATGCGCTGCAGCAGAAACACAAGGTCTCCTCTGTTGAAGCGCTGATAGCAATAAAACAAGACCTCTCCGACCGCCTCGAGGCGATATCTGCGGGCGACGATGAGATCGCGCAAATTGAAGCTGAGCTGAAGGCGCTGGAGGAAGAGCTAAGAAAAATAGCCGGAACATTGGCTGACAACAGAGGCCGGTCGATAGCCAACGTAGAGGGCCAGCTGGCCGAAATACTGGTGAAGGTAGGCATGCCCAAAGCGAAAATAGTGATTGCGCACGAAATAGGAACGCAACTGCACAAGGACGGGCTTGATCATGTTAAGCTTATGTTTTCGGCGAACAACGGGCAAAACCCGGCGCCGATTGGAAAGGTTGCTTCAGGAGGGGAATTGTCGAGGCTTATGCTTGCGATCAAGTCGGTACTCGCGCAACATACCTCTTTGCCGACCATGATCTTTGATGAGATTGACACTGGGATCTCCGGGGAAATCGCCATGCGGGTAGGCGATGTGATATCAGATCTTCAGAAAAATATGCAGGTTATTTGTATCACACATTTGCCCCAGATCGCTGCAAAAGGCCATAGTCATTATTTTGTGTACAAGCAGGAGGACCAGGGTAAAACGAATACCGGGATCAGAAAGCTGGACCTTTCGGAGCGGGTATTGGCCATCGCGGAGATGCTAAGTGGTAAAGATCCTGGAGAGTCTGCCATCAGTCACGCTAAAGACTTGTTGCGAAACTAATATAATTAGTATATTAGCTAAATATTTTAGCTAATGGAGTTTTCTGAAGATTATTATAAAGGCAGGGGTGCCCAGATCAATCCGGGTAACAAATTTGAGCGTAGCGCACATGAGAAGATACATGCGGAGGGCATAGACGATTGGGCTGAACCTGATCACAAAACGCGCTTTATTACGGGCGCTGCAAAGTCGATCGTGAACAAGGTTGACAGCCCAGATGTAGGGATGTCTTTTTCACTAAACCCCTATCAGGGCTGCGAACATGGTTGCATTTATTGTTACGCGCGAAACTCACACGAATACTGGGGCTATAGTCCGGGGCTCGATTTCGAACGCAAAATTGTTGTGAAGACTGATGCGCCTGAGCTGTTCAAAAAGTTCCTTAACCGCAAGTCCTGGGATGGATCGGTTATTTCAATTTCGGGTAATACCGACTGTTATCAGCCGGCAGAAAAGAAGTTCAGGCTAACCCGGCAGTTGCTTGAGATCGCGCTTGAATACAAACAGCCCATTGGGATGATTACCAAGAATGCGCTTGTTCTGCGCGATCTTGATATTCTGCAGGAGATGGCGAAACTCAATCTTTGTATGGTCTACGTGTCGATCAACAGCCTGAATGAGTCGCTCAGGCAAAAGATGGAGCCTCGGACGACCACGGCAAGTCAGCGGCTCAAAGTTGTGCAGAAACTCTCGGAGGCAGGGATACCTGCGGGCGTAATGGTTGCACCGCTGATACCCGGACTAAGCGATCATGAAATACCGGCGGTGTTAACGGCCGTGGCCCAGGCGGGCGCCGTTGCAGCCGGCTATACGGTGGTACGTCTGAACGGTGCGATCGGCGGAATTTTTAAAGATTGGTTACAGAAGAATTATCCGGACAGGTTTGATAAGGTATGGCATGCCATACAGTCGTGCCACAACGGCCAGGTGAACGACAGCCGCTTCGGTGAGCGCATGCGTGGAGAAGGGAACATAGCCCGGATGATCAGCGATAATTTCAGATTGCATTGTCGGCTAAACGGGCTCAATATACAGCAAGTTGAGCTGGATAGCAGCCGCTTTTGCGTGCCGAAAACCCAACTCAGCTTGTTTTAAATTGATGGTAAACCTACTTTTCGAGGAAGTTATCTACCTCACGATAAGCCTGAATGAGCCGGGTTTCACCTTCTTTTCCTTTGATGGAATTGCCGTGTTCCATGCCCATTATTCCTTTGTAGCCTTTGTTGTAAATATGCTTAAACAAGTTTTTGTAGTTGATCTCCCCTGTTGTAGGTTCGTTTCTTCCCGGGTTGTCTCCTATCTGTATGTAGGCAATTTCATCCCAGCATCTGTCGATATTCACGATGAGCTGTCCCTCGGTTTTCTGCATATGATAGATATCATATAGAATTTTACATGAAGGGCTGTTTACAGCCTTGCATACGGCGTAAGTTTCATGTGTTTGCTGCAGGAACAGCTCAGGCGTATCGCTCAGCGTTTCGAGTACCATGATCAGGCCATGTGGTTCAAAAATCTCCGCACCGGCGCGCATGGCATCTATAATGTTGGCAAATTGATTACCCCAGGGCAAACGGCGCTCATAAAATCCAGGTACTACGGTAAGCCATTTTGCGTTACAGCGCTTCGCTGCTTCCGCCGAGCGCTTGCAGGTTTCTACGAATTTATCTTTAAACTCCTTCTTCCCTGTACTCAGGGAAGTTTTCCAGTTATCGCCGCCGTCGACAACGAATACGCCCATACGCATGCCGAGCTTGGCAAGCAATTCGCCAATCTTGGTTTGCTCTTCTATGGACCGGTTCAGATAGCCATTGTCCTCTATCGACCGGAATCCCTGATCGTGCATGAATTTGATCTGGTCCAGAAAATCCTTCCCTGCATGATTTTGAAACATTCCCTGATGGGGTGCGTAATCAAGGTTAAAAGTCTTTCCTGCATATGCGCTTTGAGTGGCCGACTGATCCTTTGCAGCCGCATTCAGGACAGATCCTGTAGCAATTGCTCCAGTGGCAATGAATCCGTTCCTTAAAAATTCCTTTCTGTTCATACTTTAATATTGTTTGGTTTTCTCATTAATCAATAATCAACTTCCTGAACCCGGAAGTAAGTGTGTCTGCCACGCTTCCGTCGTCACGCTGGTAAATAAGATATGCTTCAAATTTTTGAGCGCGCGCCACAGCCAGAGCCTGTTGCACATCCATTGCCATTAAGGCATTGTCATAACCGTCTGCCGTCAGCGCATCTTTGGCGTAGACCGTAACGCTGATCATTTTGCTTCTTAACGGGTAGCCCGACTTAGGGTCGACCAGGTGACTTATGCGCTCGCCGCCAACATCAATATATTTCCGGTAGTTGCCCGAGGTTGTCACAGCGCCGTTCCTGAGCCCCAATACATGCCGGATGCCTGGCTCCGGGCTTACTGCTGATGCAGGACCCTCTACCCCGACTTTGTACAATGAGCCGTCCGGCTTTCGACCATGAACACGAAGTTCACCGCCCAGCTCTACGACAAAGGAGCTGACGCCTTTTTTTAAAAAGTGGCTGGCCAGTACGTCGACCGTATATCCCTGGGCTATGCCGTTCAGGTCGACCTCCACACAGGGCTGAAGCTTCTTCAAATAACTCCCCTGCAGCTTTAATTTTTCCATCCCAACGCATGGCAGTAAACTACGGATGGTCGCACTGTCTGGTATCTTATTTATTTTGGCAGGACCAAAACCCCACGCATTTACAAGAGGGGCAACCGTAGCATCGAATCGTCCGGCTGTTACTTTATTAATTTGCCAGGCCTTCAAAAGAACCTTCCTGAAATGCTCATCGATCTGAATGCCCTCCTTTGCCTGATTAAACCGTGTAATTCTGGAATATGGTTTATAAAGGGACATGGACGAGTCTATTTGCATTAAGATCTGTTCAATATCCTGCCGGGTAACCACACTGTCTTTTGCGTAGTACTTAATGGTGTAGTCGGTACCTTGTGCAATACCAGAAATAGTAAACTGTCGCTGCTCATCCCTAAAAACAATGGGGACAAGAAGCGACAGCAGACATGTCAGGATCAGGTTCTTGAAGAAAAACACTGCACCCTAGATTACTTTAGTCTTCCCTGGTGTAGGTATCGGGTAACAGCCCTGTGCATCCGGCAGGATTTTAGGGTTTGCATCCCAGGCTAGCTTATCAGGAAATAAGCTGTTCTCGGCCTGAAGGGCAGTATCCCACTTAATAATCTCGCCCGAATAGGTCGCATACCTTCCGATGATAGAGGAGAACGTACTTTTTGCGGTGCGTTCTGCGTCGGTAAATTTAAACTCACCTTTAGCTATGGCCTCAAATAATTCGTCGTGCTCTGTTTGATACGGGTTTTTATTGCCCTTTACATCGTGGTTATACAACTGCTTCCCTGCATAGTCTGATATAATGCCCTGGTTGCCCGCAGAAAGGTACACCTTTCCCTTGGTTCCTTGAAACGACTCATCGACACGATTGGAAATACCTTCAAAGTGCCTGCACTGGCTATGGATTATGGTTCCGTCAGCGTAGGTCAGCTCGATAGAATGGTTGTCATAGATCTCGCCGTATTCTTTTCCGGTGCGCCATGCCCTGCTGCCAGTACCCTGAACGGACACTGGATAGGCGTTTTTCACCCAGTTTGCAATATCAATATTGTGTACATGCTGCTCTACGATATGGTCGCCACACAGCCAGTTGAAATAATACCAGTTTCTCATCTGATATTCCATCTCGGTCTGACCTGGCTGCCGAGGTTTTACCCATACACCACCACTGTTCCAGTATACCTGTCCGCCAGTAATGTCGCCAATTGCACCATCTTCGAGGCGCTTAATGGTCTCGCGATAATTGGTCTGATATCTCCGTTGCAGGCCAGTAACCACATTTAATTTCTTTTGCTTAGCAAGTTCAGCCGCAGCAAGCACCCTGCGGATACCTGGCGCATCAACCGCCACCGGCTTTTCCATGAACACATGTTTCCCTTGCTTTACAGCTTCTTCGAAATGCATTGGTCGGAAGCCGGGAGGCGTAGTTAAAAGCACAACATCTGCCAATGCGATGGCTTTCTTATAGCCATCAAAGCCTATAAACCTGCGTTCTTTTGGTACACTGATTTTATCCTTGAAGCGGTCGGCCAGCGTACCATAACTCTTCTCGAGCCGGTCTTCGAACGCATCGGCCATGGCAACCAGCTTGATGTTATACTTTGTGCTCAGGGCTTGAAATGCGGCTCCTGTACCTCTGTCGCCGCAGCCTATAAGCGCAATTTTAATGGTATCATCTACCGAGGAATGCCCAGGTGCAGCAAATGCAGCACCGTTCAACATCATTCCACCGGCGAATAAGGCTGACGCTCTTAAAAAGTCGCGCCGCCCGTTCTGTGGTTCGTTTTTGTTCATTTTATTCAGGTTATATAAAGGTTTCAGGTATTCTAGTAATCGGAGATCGGCGCCTTGTTATAGTAGGCTTCAATCTCTTCTTTGGAAGGTGGTACCGCCGGACGCACGAGGCGGATGCCTACAAAAGGCGCTTCAGGGAACCACCAGTTGCTCTTTGGTATTTGCGGATCCAGCTGCTTCCAGGAAGGGTCCGACGCCATTCTTGCGGCCGATCGAAGCATAGAGGCCTCATCACTATAGGATCCGCCCCTTACCGCATGCGGATACAATTTCTCGGGAACGGCAACAGGGTTTTCCGCCTGCTTCTGCGTGTAAAAATCTGGCAGATACTGGTCGTAAGTCCATTCCGCTACGTTACCGTATATGTCGTACAAACCCCAGGGATTCGGCTTTTTCTGACCAACAGGATGTGTTTTATTGTCACTGTTGCCCTTATACCATGCGTATTGATCGAGTGAAGCTGCATCGCTTCCAAAGAAGTATTCCGTAGATGCACCAGCCCTGCTGGCATATTCCCACTCGGCCTCCGTTGGCAGCCGATAGAAAACACCCGTTCTGGCATACAACCATTTGCAATACTGAATGGCATTATAATGTGTCATGGCCAGTGCCGGCTGACCAGCCTTACCCATTCCGAAAGTCATATCAAGATAGGGTTTAGTAGGCCGGGTTACGGCGTCCACGTTCGCCGGAACAGGCGAGGTGCTGTGTGTCTTTTCGTAGTCCTTGTACAAAAAGGGTTCATAAATATCCCAGGTTACCTCATGGGTACCAATCCAAAAAGGCGATAGTTTGACCTTGTGAACCGGCGCTTCATCAGCGTTACCACTTTTGCTGCCCATCATAAACTCCCCGCCCGGAACTCCAGCCATGGTAAATGAGAGCTTTGTACCCGATATCTCCTGAGTATAATCTTTTGGTTTCTGCTGAGCGTAACCCGATACACAATTTGCAACAAGTATGGCGACGCTCAAGATTTTCTTTCGCATGTATGTTATATATAATGACCTAACCTAGTAAACCTTAAAAATAAGGTCAATTATCCGTAAATGCAAAAGCCCTTGTCAAATAAATGACAAGGGCCTTTGCATTACAGTTATTGAGAAACTATTCTATATTTCCTTCTTCTTTCTTACGCTTTTTTGAAGGTGCCTTATTTTCAATAACGATTTTATCGGCTTCTGCATCATAATTGATCTCCAGAATATCGCCTTCGTTGATCTCCCCTTTGAGTATCTCTTCTGCAATAGGATCTTCCAGATATTTCTGTATGGCACGCTTAAGGGGTCTGGCTCCAAAGTTAGAATCGAATCCTTTCTCAGCTATGAATTCCTTAGCGTTGTCAGTCAGCTTGATCTCATAACCCAGATTGTGAACGCGGCCGAACAGTGACTTCAATTCAATATCAATGATTCTGAAAATATCTGACTTACCTAAAGAATTAAACACAACCACATCATCCACGCGGTTCAAAAACTCAGGAGCAAAAGCGCGTTTCAATGCGTTCTCTATGACGCCACGTGAGTGCGCATCAACCTGGTTGATTTTGGCCGAGGTTGAAAAGCCTACACCCTGACCGAAATCTTTCAACTGGCGGGCACCGATGTTAGAAGTCATAATGATTATGGTATTTCTAAAATCAACCTTACGTCCCAGACTATCGGTCAGCTGCCCTTCATCAAGCACCTGCAAAAGAATATTAAATACATCAGGGTGTGCTTTCTCGATCTCGTCAAGCAAGATCACGGCATACGGTTTCCTGCGTACTTTCTCAGTAAGCTGTCCGCCTTCTTCGTAGCCAACATATCCCGGAGGAGCTCCTACCAGACGAGAAACCGCAAATTTCTCCATGTATTCGCTCATGTCAATCTGAATCAGTGAATCATCGCTGTCAAACATGAAGCGGGCCAGCTCTTTGGCAAGCTCTGTCTTACCGACACCAGTCGGCCCGAGGAAGATGAACGATCCGATCGGCTTTTTTGGGTCCTTAAGCCCTGCCCTGGTCCGCTGTATCGCACGGGTCAGTTTTTTAATGGCATCGTCCTGACCAATGATCTTCTCGCCAACAGTTTCGTACATATTCAGCAGCTTCATGCTGTCTGTTTGTCCGACCCTTTGAAGCGGGATACCGGTCATCATCGAAACCACTTCAGCAACATTATCTTCGCTTACAGTGTAACGTTTCGTTTTTGTCTCGCTTTCCCATTCCGCCTTAGCGCGATCAAGTTCTTCCAAAAGATTCTTTTCGGTATCCCTTAATTTAGCTGCCTCTTCGTACTTCTGGCTCTTAACGACCTTGTTCTTTTCGAGCTTTATCTCTTCTATCTTACTTTCTATATCGATAATGTTCTGAGGAACATGGATATTGGTAAGGTGAACTCTTGAACCAGCTTCATCCAGGGCATCTATAGCCTTATCCGGCAAAAATCTGTCGGTAATATATCTTGAGGTAAGAGCCACACAGGCGTTTATTGCTTCCTCAGTATAGGTAACGCCATGATGATCTTCGTATTTCTCCTTGATCCGGTTCAGAATCTCGATGGTTTCATCCGGTGTTGCCGGCTCTATCATTACCTTTTGGAAACGGCGGTCTAGCGCCCCGTCTTTCTCAATATACTGGCGGTATTCATCCAGCGTAGTGGCGCCTATACATTGTATTTCACCCCTTGCCAAAGCAGGTTTGAACATGTTTGATGCGTCGAGGGAACCTGAAGCACCACCGGCACCCACAATGGTGTGGATCTCATCAATAAACAAGATAACGTCGGTAGACTTTTCCAGCTCGTTCATCACAGCTTTCATCCTTTCCTCAAACTGGCCGCGGTACTTTGTACCTGCAACCAGAGATGCCAGATCGAGCGTAACCACGCGCTTGTTAAATAAAACGCGGGAAACTTTGCGCTTTACAATACGCAGTGCCAGGCCTTCTGCAATGGCAGACTTACCTACACCAGGTTCGCCAATCAGGATAGGGTTGTTCTTCTTCCGTCTGGACAAAATCTGGGATACGCGTTCAATTTCTTTTTCACGCCCTACGATAGGATCCAGCCTTCCCTCCTCGGCAGCCTTTGTTAAATCCCGGCCAAAATTATCCAACACCGGGGTTTTAGATTTTATATCAGACACCTTTTTAGGCGCACTGAAACTGTCTTCCTCCCGGTAGTCGTCGTCTCCCCCTGTAGATGCGCTGCTTTGCGGATCGTCTCTAAAGCCACCCTTGTTCATCTCAACCTCCTGTTTAAATATCTCGTAATTTATACTAAACTGAAGCAGTATCTGAGAGGCAATATTGTCATCGTCCCTCAGGATTGACAATAACAGATGCTCCGTTCCAATAAGATCGCTCTTGAATATCTTAGCTTCCAGATAAGTAATCTTCAAAACTTTTTCTGCTTGTTTGGTCAGAGGAATATTACCCAGGTTTACTGTCACGCTCGAAGTACCCCTTACAGATTCCTCGATAGATCGCCGCAACTTTAGCGTATCAACGCCCAATGATTTTAATATCTTAATAGCCATACCATCGCCTTCGCGGATGAGGCCTAGTAAGAGATGCTCCGCACCGATATAATCGTGCCCCAACCGCAGCGCTTCTTCCCTGCTGAATGAGATAACATCCTTTACTTGTGGTGAAAATTTAGCTTCCATATATACCTTTCTAAAATGCGGAATGCCCTAAACTAAAAAATTTTGATTTATAAAAGCACCCCTGCTTTTTTTATTTTATCAACAATTACGCCAGTGCCTGTTATATGGATGCCCCGCCTGTCGTTATTTCATAAATGTTACCGACTTTTGACTAAGTTTCTTCATATTTGCAGGCCAACAAGCAACTATGTCAGACGAAAAAATAATCTTCTCCATGGCTGGGGTAAATAAGATTTACCCTCCCCAGAAACAAGTTCTGAAGAACATATACCTGTCCTTTTTCTACGGCGCCAAGATAGGCGTGATCGGTCTCAATGGATCAGGAAAATCCTCTCTTTTGAAGATCATTGCAGGAATTGATAAGTCGTACCAGGGGGAAGTTGTTTTTTCTCCAGGATATAGCGTAGGTTACCTGGCACAGGAGCCCGAACTCGACAATGAAAAGACCGTCCGCGAAGTAGTTGAGGAAGGCGTTGCCGAAATCACCGCAATCCTAAAGGAATACGAAGAAATCAACGAGCAGTTCGGCCTTCCTGAAGTATACGAAGATGCTGATGCGATGGACAAGCTGATGGTGAGGCAGGGCGAACTCCAGGACAAGATCGATGCTGTAAACGCCTGGGAGCTAGACAACAAACTAGAACGTGCGATGGATGCGCTGCGCTGTCCGGACCCCGATACAAAAATAGCGGTACTCTCGGGAGGTGAACGCCGCCGTGTGGCCATGTGCCGTTTGTTACTTCAGGAACCAGATGTACTTTTACTTGACGAGCCTACCAACCACCTTGATGCTGAAAGTATCGACTGGCTTGAACAGTTCCTGAAAAATTACAAAGGAACCGTTATTGCCGTAACGCACGACAGGTATTTCCTTGACAATGTTGCGGGATGGATCCTTGAACTGGATCGCGGAGAAGGTATTCCATGGAAAGGTAACTATTCGTCGTGGCTAGACCAAAAAGCTAAGCGTTTGGCCCAGGAGGAAAAGACAGAATCAAAACGTCAGAAAACATTAGAGCGGGAATTGGAATGGGTACGCATGGCGCCGAAAGCCCGGCATGCGAAATCAAAAGCCAGGCTGTCTAACTATGACAAACTGGCATCAGAAGATTCTAAAGACCGTGAAGAAAAACTGGAATTGTTCATTCCCGCCGGTCCGCGTTTGGGAAATGTAGTCATCGAGGCAAACGAGGTCACAAAAGCATACGGCGATAAAATACTATTCGAAAACCTGAGCTTCTCGCTTCCGCCTGCTGGAATCGTTGGTATCATTGGGCCTAACGGCGCCGGAAAGACCACACTTTTCCGCCTGATAACCGGACAGGAGACACCTGATTCGGGAACTTTTAGGGTGGGCGACACGGTTTCTCTTGGCTATGTGGATCAGATGCACAATGACCTTAACCCGGACAAAACCGTCTACGAAAATATCACCGATGGGCTGGACAACATCCAACTTGGAAACAAGGCTGTAAACGGCAGGGCCTATGTATCGAAATTTAATTTTAATGGAGGCGACCAGCAGAAAAAAGTCGGCATTCTGTCCGGTGGCGAACGTAACCGCGTTCACCTGGCAATTACCTTAAAGAAAGGCGCCAATGTGTTGCTGCTTGACGAACCAACCAACGATATTGATGTGAATACCTTAAGAGCATTGGAGGAGGCGCTGGAGAATTTCGGAGGTTGCGCTGTAGTCATCAGTCACGACCGCTGGTTCCTTGATCGTATCTGTACGCATATTCTGGCCTTTGAAGGCAATTCACAGGTTTACTTTTTTGAGGGCAACTACTCAGACTACGAGGAGAACAGGAAGAAGAGACTAGGCGATGCTACACCGCACCGTATTAAATACAAAAAGCTGGGTTAACCCAGCTTTTTGTATTTAATACCGATTGTTATTTATACTTTTCCTGCATCCGTACCAGCAGATCTTTAGTCTTCTGTATCCCCTCAGCTTCTGAATATTTGGATCCTTCATACTCAATACCGATAATACCGGACCACTTAGCCTCCCGGATGATCTTGAACATCCTGTCGTAGTCGATATTTGCTTCGTTACCTGCTTCGTCAAAATCGTAGGTTTTAGCGCTTAGGCCTTTAGCATAGGGCAAAAGTTCTTTCACACCCTGATACTTATCATAGGTCTTTTCTGCACTGATCCGAAAATTACCAAAATCAGGAAGAGTTCCGCAATAGGCATTATTTACCTGCTTCATTACATCCGCCAGCCATTGCCCGTCAGACGAATATCCTCCATGATTCTCAACGATGATGTTGATCTTATTCTTTTTGCCATATTCGGAGAGCCTTCCCAGACCGTCGACCGCCGCTTTCTTCACGTCGTCGGCACTACCCCTTCCGGCCGCATTGACGCGGATGGTCTTACATCCTAATACTTTTGCTGCGTCTACCCACTTATAGTGATTCTCCACCGCCTTAATCCGGGCCTCCTGGTTTAGGTCGCCAAGATCTCCCTCGCCGTCTACCATAATCAAATGGTTTTTTACACCCTCGCCCTTGGTAATGCTGAGCAATTCCTTAAGATATGCAGAATCTCTTTCCTTTTTGTTGAAAAAAGGGCTCACATACTCCACGATGTCGATACCAAAATCCTTTTTGGCTCTTACCGGAAATTCGAGATTTGTCATTTTACCGCCGAACAATGCATTATGGAACGACCACTCTGCAAGGGATATCTGAAAAAAAGGTGCTTTAACAGAAGCAAAGAGGTCGACCGGCAGCATGGTAGATAAACCGGTGGCCGCGGCAAACAAGCCGGCACTTTTAATGAATGACCTTCTATCTGTTGATTTCATAATATTTAATAATTAGGTTACTAGTTCGTTATAAAGAATGCGCTTCAAAGCTTCCTTCCAGCTCGGCCTGGTAGTTCAGCAAATCACGTTTTCGTTCCTCGCATAATACCTCATCCGGTTCTGTGTCTTCGGCAGCACATTTATACGCCCGGTATTTTTCCTTCAACGTGTCAAGCTCAAACCGCCGGGCAGCAATAAAATGGAAGTAACGAAAGGCATCCAGATCCAGCTGAACCAACTTTCCTTCCAGTATTTTCAAGCTTTTTTCAGCGCAGCGCAGTGTATCCCCCGCTTCGGTAGCTGTTTCAGCTTCATTCCGCATACACAAAACTTGCTGTCCCAAAATCCGGGCCTCAGCTATTAAGTTTATCGCCTCATCCGTAAAAATCTCTTCCGGTCCGCAAGCCGGAATCTGTATTGGCTTGCTGTAGACATCCTCCAGATCTTTAATAAACGGCTCTCTCAAATCGAAATAACCATTATAAAGTGCAGGGTATTCACTATTTACTTTGTTCATTTGGTCGGCGGCTAGTATACAAATAAACGCATTTCTGTTTGATTCCTAAAACTATATAATTAAGAATTTTGTTGTTCAGACATATATAAACACTATCAAAAGCAATCAGTATGAAAGCACACGAGAACCGTTTTAAACTACTGGCCGGCAACTTTTCCATAGAAAAACAGCACTATGCAAATATCGGTTTAGACGAAAGGCTTTTGTCTATGTTCCTCGGCGGCGTGCTGATGGGACGTGGGTTGAAAAAGCCACATAAGCTGCCGTTTCTGGCAGGTATCTACCTGGCCTATCGTGGTTCTACCGGAAAATGCGCTATCTATGAAAAGCTTGGCATTGACAGCAGACACCCAAAAGCTGTTAATATAAGGGGAGAATTTGACATAGATAAACCCGCAGCAGAAGTATACGCGTACTGGCGTAACCTCGAGAATCTGCCAGGAAGCCTGAAACACCTGCTGGACGTAAAGGTGATCGACAACAAACTTTCTCACTGGAAGTCTAATATATTAGGAAACATGTTCCCGATTGATTGGAATGCGCAGATCGTGAAAGAAGAGCCAGGGCGACTGATTGGCTGGCGATCTCTGCCTGGTTCATCTATACATCATGTAGGCCGGGTGACTTTTACCGAAACCGCAGATGGTCTGGGCACAAAGCTCCATATCATCCTTTCCTACCATCCGCCGATTGGCGGCATTGGTGCAGGCATCGCAAAACTGTTAAATCCAGTTTTTGAGAACCTCCTGGTTAAGGAAATAAAAAGCTTTAAGCACAATATTGAGGAAGCCGTGCCCTTTTAAGCTGCGCTCATAAAAGCCAGGGCTGAAATAAAGGCGATGAGATAAAAGGCCAGTACAACGATGGTGAGTATTCCCCAGAATTTAAAAAAGCTCTTCATGGTAGCCATCGCGACCTCCAGTTTTGGCTGATCACCAAACAGCACCGCCTGCTTCGCCGCATTAGCATACTTAAAAAGCATGAAACTCGGATAGAAATAGATCAGCGCAATGATCATGAACATCACCGTTAGCCCAGAAGCACCCATAGCTGCGTATGGGTTACTTTCTCCTGCCACACTATTCATGCTTGCCAGAAATGCGCCCGGACTAAAGGCCAGCAACACAATAAATACGGTGATCACGAACCCGATTATCGATAAAAATTTCGCCCATTTTGCAGTCTCATACAGATAGCTTCGAATATCTTCTGATATCATTAAAGGCTGCTCTTCCAGATTTTCCATAGTTATTACTCGTCTCTTTTAGGTTGCCTAAACTTAAAGATTATTTTTAAAAAAATGATACCTTTGCCGCTCAAATCAAAGAATAAAACACTCGATGGCATTACAATGTGGTATAGTGGGTTTACCAAATGTTGGAAAATCAACTTTATTTAACTGTTTATCAAACGCAAAGGCTCAGGCAGCGAATTTCCCGTTCTGTACTATAGAACCAAATGTGGGCGTGATATCGGTACCGGATGATCGATTAACAAAGCTGGCCGAACTGGTAAAGCCAAACCGTATTGTACCAAACACCATCGAGATCGTAGATATTGCCGGATTGGTAAAGGGTGCTTCCAAAGGGGAAGGGCTTGGAAACCAGTTCCTGGGGAATATCCGGGCAACGAATGCGATTATCCACGTACTTCGTTGTTTCGATGACGGCAACGTAATCCATGTTGACGGATCAGTTGACCCTATCCGCGACAAAGAAATCATTGACACAGAACTGCAGCTTAAGGACCTTGACACTGTTACAAAGCGCATCCAGAAAGTTGAAAAACTAGCCAAAAACGACAAGGACGCGAAGAAAACGTTTGATGTGCTTAGCGTTGTAAAAACCCATATTGAGAGCGGTAAATCTGTGCGCTCAGCTCCGCTCACCGCAGAGGATTTTGATCATATACAGGATTTAGGCTTGCTGACGCAGAAACCGGTGATGTATGTATGTAATGTTGATGAGGCTTCAGTAGTGAGCGGCAACAATTATGTAGAGCGGGTAAAGGAAGCGGTTAAAGACGAGCACGCGGAAGTATTGGTGATTTCAGCCAAAATAGAGTCTGAAATAGCAGAGCTTGAAAGTTACGAGGAACGTCAGGAATTTCTGGCCGACCTTGGATTAGACGAGTCTGGCGTGAATAAACTGATTCGGGCGGCATACAGACTTCTTGACTTATACACTTATTTTACAGCCGGGGTACAGGAGGTTCGGGCCTGGACAATCACTAAAGGTTTCACCGCACCTCAGGCTGCCGGTGTTATCCATACTGACTTCGAGAAAGGGTTTATTCGCGCTGAGGTCATCAAGTATCAGGATTTTGTAACGCTGGGATCTGAGAACGCCTGCAAAGAGGCTGGTAAGCTAGGTGTGGAAGGTAAATCTTACGTGGTAGAGGACGGCGATATCATGCATTTCCGCTTCAACGTATAAAGCGCCGGCAACTTTTTCCGGCTTAAAGCAGAACGCCTTTCAGGAAATACAGCGCCATCGTGAAATAAATGAGCAAGCCGGTAACGTCTACAAGGGTTGCTACGAATGGCGTTGACGATACCGCGGGGTCAGCGCCGAGCCTTTTCAATAGAAGCGGCAGCATCGATCCCATGAGCGTTCCCCAGAGCACAACCCCAACCAGCGAACAGCCCACGACCATGGAGATCAGCACCGGCTCTGTAAGTGCGCCGCCAAGTAACTGCCAGCTAAGGATCACACAGAAACTCAATAAGCAGAGCGTAGTGCCTAAAAATATTCCCGAAAATATTTCCCGCCGCATAACGCGCCACCAATCTTTAATGGTTACCTCGCCGAGCGCCATAGCCTGGATGATCAATGTGGCAGCCTGAGATCCGCTGTTTCCTCCGCTCGACATGATCAGCGGAATAAACGTAGCCAAAATGACTACCTTCTCGATTTGACTTTCAAAATTTGACATCGCAAAAATTGTCAGCAACTCGCCAAAGAAAAGCAATATAAGCCAGACTATACGCTTTTTGTAAAGCTGGAAAACAGGAACGTCGAGATACGGCTCGTCCAGCGCCTGTGTTCCCCCGATCTTATGAATATCCTCGGTGTATTCCTCGTTGGCAATCCACAGGATGTCATCGACGGTTACGATGCCCAGGAGAACCTGGCTATCGTCGACCACTGGCAACGCTACCCGGTTATTCATCCGGAAAACGTTGATCGCCTCTTCCTGCGGGTCGTTTACATGCAGAGAGATCAGGCGTTGATCGGTAAGCGTCCCGATTTCGGCTTCCGGATCTGCCAGGAGAATCTCCCGTATCCTGATGTCGTCTAATAAAACGCCATCCTTATCTATAACATAGATTACATCAATCGTTTCAGAATTCTTCCCGTACCTGCGAATATGCGATAGGACCCGGTTTACCGTCCAATGTTTCTTTACAGCAACGTAATCCGGGGTCATCAAACGGCCAACGCTGTCCTCCTTATACCCTAAAAGGGATAAGGCCTCCACCCGGTCCTTTGCGGGAAGCAGGATAATCAGCTTTTTTACCGCATCACCGGTTAATTCACTAAATAGCGCGGTACGGTCATCCGGCGGCAGCAGGTTAATAAGTTCGGCCAGCTTGGTACCGGGCAGTTTACCTATGATGCGTTCCTGGGTAGGGAAATCAAGAATTCTAAATACATTTACCGCGCGTTTGGCAGACAGGGTCTCAATAAAACGTACGGCATGCTGGGGTAATTCGTCAATTAAGTGCTCTACATCAGATATGTTCAGATCGTCCAAATAAATCTTCAACTGTCCATCGTCCTCAATTTCTATCAGTTTTTCGATTTCTTCAACGATTCTTTTCTCCATATGCCGACGTGTTTACATGATATATTACCTTCCCGCAAAAATGCCTCTTTTTCTCGTAAATTCAGTCATTCGCTGACATATATTTAAGTCAATCTCATATTTATCTGAGATCATTTTTATATATTTGCGGACTTTTGTTTCCGTAGTTCAATGGATAGAATGTCAGATTCCGGTTCTGATGATGGGGGTTCGAATCCCTTCGGGAACACTTAAGGGGAGTTAGCAATGCTAACTCCCTTCTTTTTTAACCGGTAATTCAAACGAGAAAAATATCTTTCCGTTGCCCCCGGTTACGCTCAGGTCGCTGCCGTTATTCTGTAAATAGGTTTTGCATAGATTTAAGCCCAACCCTACACCAGCAGAATAGTCGGTACTTTTCATTACCCCGTTTTCCGCTGTAGCCGCCCTAATCGCACGTTGCAGAGCCCCGGTATCTTCCAGCGAATTTGACACAACAACCTTGCCTACGCCCCTATCTTCGCTTAAACCGATCGAGATTAGTCCGTTTTTAGGCGTAAATTTAATCGCATTATCTATGAGGTTCCTTAACACAAGCACAACCTCATTCCTGTCGGCGTAAACGGACAACGCTCCGGCAGTTTGCATTTCAAGCTCAATGTCCTTCCGGTGTATCAGTGGCATGTACGCTGGTATAAGTTCATCCAGCACTGCTTTAACGTCGAACGTGACGGGCACTGATTGAGAACCTTCCATCCGCCCCTTAGCCCAATGCAGGAGCGTATTCACGGTGCTATTAATCCTGTGGATGTTCGCTGTGTTTTCCTTGAGCAAAGCCCGGAGTTCTTCATTATTCAACGCCTGCATATCATTTAGCTCAAGTATACTCATCAAGCTGTTCAACGGGCTTCTCAGGTCGTGAGCCACAATAGAGAAAAACTGATTCAGCTCCTGTGTCCGCTCCTTCACGCGTTCTTCAAGTTTGAGGTTATGCGTTTGTACCAGACTTAAGTTCTCATCACGCGCACGCTGTTCCGCAGCAATGATGGTGTTGTACCTGTCACCAAGCGCAAATGACAACAGTAAAAGCTCTCCTGTAGATGCGAGAGGCACCAGTTGCATCGTGTATTCGTTCACTTCGATAATACCAGCCAGGCTGAGGGTCACGATAGCTACGCTGACCCAGATGAGCGACCAGGCGGCGACGTAGTATTTTGCAGCCTTTAATCCACGCCTGTAAGCAATAATTCCGGAGATCCAGAGGGTCAGGGCGACAGATATAGTAAGCACCTGCGCGATAGATGTCGAAATACTCTTAAATCCGGCAGCGCTCAAAAAGAATAGGACTATCCCGCAAATCCCGAAAAAGTAATAGTACTTAAGCATGGACGGAACCGTTACTTCCAGGTTGAGCAGGCGACGGCAAAACAATAGCGAGGTGACGACAGAAAGACTAAGGAATACATGCGGATGCATGCTCATGAATATCCGCAAATCTGACCCCAACAGATAACTATAGCCTCTTATGTATATGAGCATGTAAAGCGACAAACTGAGCACGTAGAGGGTATAATAAAGATATGCTTTGTCTTTCAGACTGAAATACAAAAAGAGGTTGAACAATAAAAGGGCAATCAACACCCCGATATACGCATATTCAATCCTGTCTTTATAAGGCACCCTTTCTATCATGGCCTCTGCGGTAGAAAGCTTAAGCGGAACGAGCATAATGTTATTGGTGGCAAGCCGCATGTATACCGTTGCCACCGTATCTGGACTTAAGGCCGGTAAATCGAAAACATAATCGTTATCTACCTTCACTCCTTTAGCCTCCTTGAATAAACTTCCCGCACGTACGTGCCATATACTACCGTTCGGACGGGGCGCATACAAATCGATCTGCTCGATATTTGGGGCCTCGAGAACCAGGTAAATCTTTTTGAATCCCTGGTGCCTTACCTGAAATTTAATCCATACGGCACTGCTGGTATTCCCGAAGTTCAGGATATCTTTATCGCCGCGTTTGAAGTGTGGAGCCATAGCCGGAGAACTGATTTGCGCCAGATTTAACGTCGCAGTACTATCGGAGTAATAACTAACCAGCTTGCCAATATTACTTAGGTCGAGCGGAACAACGGTACCGGCAACCGCTTTGGAAACAGCAAAACATAACCATAAAAATAAACAGAGAACACCTGGCCTTACGATTCTAAACGTTAACATACAGCTTGCACTTCGGGTATTAAGGGCCTAAATTAGCAAATAATAAGGGATTGCCTTGTATCTTCAATTTTACAAATCCACAGATTTTATATATCGATGCGCAACCGGTATCTTTATACCAAATAATTGAAGAGGTATGATCAGAAACTTTATAATTTCGGCCATTTTTCTGGGTGCAGCTTTATCAGCCGGGGCACAAAACACAAGCCGGGAAACAAACAACGCTAACCGTCAGAGAAGGGGGATGCGTGGCTACCAGGTGACCATTTTAAACAACACAAAGGGTCAGCTTGATACAGCCAGATTAAGAGCTGCATTTAACGCGGTATATCCAGACTTTGCCCGGGCCGATGGCTATCGGACGGTCCGAGAAGCAACCATGGAGGTGTCGGACAAGTTCAATGGCACCATAAGCGCAAAAGCAGGCGAGATTGTTATCAACAGCAAATGGCTGAAAAAGAACGATAAAAACCTCGAGAAAGCCCTGATGCATCAGTTTTCGAAAAACTGGTTTTCGGCAGATACCATCAAAAAGGACGGCTACCAACTGGTATTTATCAGCAAGGCACCAGAATTTGATCCGGTTGTTAAGCAAAATCTGATAGACACTTATTTTAAAGTATACCCCACGCTGGTCAACACGTTTAACCCCAAATCGACCCGCGAGGTTCTCTTCGTTGTTGACACCGCTTATAAAGCAGTAGCAGAAGCAAGCGGCAACCGTATCTTGTTCAGTTATAATTACATGAAGCGCAATCCTACAGATATTGACGTGGTTACACATGAAACGATGCATATTGTGCAAGGCTACGGATACGGCTCGGGACCAGGCTGGCTTACGGAAGGGATTGCCGACTACGTGCGCTACAAATACGGTGTGGACAACATCGGATCTAAGTGGGCGCTACCTGAATTTAATGAGAAGCAAAGCTATACCAATGCTTACCGGGTAACTGCCCGTTTCTTTGAGTGGCTTGAGCAGAAAGTTAAACCCGGACTTATCGCTACACTTGATGACCAGTTGAGGAAACACACGTACAAGGAAAGCTCATGGAAAGAGCTGACCGGTAAAACGGTGGATGAGCTTTGGCAAGACTATGCGAAGGCACCGGAACTAAAACTCACTTACAGCGGCAAGTAATTTGCCGCTGCATAATATTTCAGCTGAACAAGATCATTTGGCACGGGCAGACTGTTCCATGCCTGATGGATAGCCAAAGCCGCGCCTACAGCCGTTCCTTGCGGCATATGCGCGGCATATACCTCCGTTTTAGGAAATGCTCTTGCCAAAAGGTTCATAAAAATGGCGTTCTTACTAAATCCGCCGTCCACAACAATTCGTCGGACATCAGTATCCTGCAAAACAAGATTTGTCGCATTTCGTTGTTTGTCTACCAGGTTGAGCATAAGGATATGATAAGCCCGCACATCATCGGGCTGCGCTATCGGGTCTCGCCTGTCCGGAGGCAATTGATCCAGTTCCTCTATTAAAAAAGGATCATACCTCATGCTCCGATATTTAATCGCATCTGCACCAAAATGCTCCGCAATACGTTTAACCTCTTGCTCGTGCTCATAGCCCAGAAACAACCTCGATGCCTTTACGGGTGTGCCTTGATATTGTAAATAACATAAGCAATCACTTTTTAATTCATCGGCTTGGAGTGGCCGTGAGTTAAAAGGATTGAGACTAATACACCAGGTTCCGGTGGAAAGAAGAAGAAAAGGCTCATGAAAACTAACCAGGTAGGGCACCAAGGCGGCCGAACTGTCGTGCAGGCCAGTCCCAACAACGTAACCACTACCAGGAAAGGCCACAGGCAATACCTCGCTAGCACTGAGAATAGGTGCCAGTTTCTCCTCCAATCCCTCGATACTCAGCCATTCGTGATAGTCATGACGCTCAAAGTCCCACAAATTGGTATGGCAACCCAGACTCGTAAGATCTGAACAGGGTTGTCCGCTGATCAAATAACTCATGTACTGAGGTAAATGCAAGGCGTAGCGAACGCGAGCGAAGACATCAGGCTGCTCATATTTGAGCCGGTACAACTGCATTCCGGAATTCAGACTTCCAAGTACCGGCGAGGCAGTCCGCATAGAAAAATCCTCTTCCCCGCCAAATTGCTGATAAAAGCGTGCTTTGAGTGCTTCCGGGTAAGGCTTCAGGTAATTGTAAAGCGGTGCTACAGGGTTGCCATGCGCGTCGATATAAACCAGGCTTGCGCCATAGGCCGCAAAATTAATGGCTTTCAACTCAAACTTTCCATTGCGAAAAACCTCTCTCAGTGAGTCAAAAACAGAGAGGCGCAAGCTTTCGAGGTTCTCACACGGATCGCCATCCTCGTCTACGGTTTCCGTAAAACGGGCGGTACGCTCTAAAACAACCTGGTAATGCTCGTCGAACAGAAAAAGCTTCTTGTTCGTCTTGCCCACATCGAACACGGCAATTACAGGAATCCTATTTTGTGCCCCCATAAGCTGCTACAACCCGGTTGCTACAGTGTTTTCACCCCTGGTTTTAATAAGCTCAGTACGTAACCCAAGGCTCCTGAAAGCTTCAAGAGGAGCTAAGGCGGCACCATTCCTAAGCCGAGCCTCTGCCACCAGTGGCCGAAGGTCGCTCCGGAAAGCATGTTGCAATATTTCCTGGGCAAGCGCTGCATCATTTGCTTCCTGCGCCTTCTTCAAAGCCTCACGATCAATGACCAATGCCTGTGCATAGGCCAGCATAATTGCCTCTACCGATTGCAAAAGATCTTCAAGAGGGTCTTTTACATTATGTGAAGCATCGATCATCCATCCGAGATCTTTGGCATGATCCATACCGCGACTGTCCATTCCTTCAACAAGTTCGTTAAATATGAGAAACAGCTGGTACGGCTTAATGCTTCCGGCGGTCAGATCGTCGTCGCCATATTTTGAATCATTGAAATGGAAGCCTCCAAGTTTACCCTCCATGAGCAGGAGCGAAACGATCTGTTCAATATTCGCGTTCGGCAAATGGTGACCAAGGTCTACGAGTGTATAGGCCTGCGGGCCCAATTTAGAGGCGTAAAGTAAAGACTGGCCCCAGTCGCCCACCGTCGTAGAATAAAAGTTAGGCTCAAACGCTTTATATTCCACAAAAAGTTTCCAGTCGGCCGGCAAAGCTGCATAGATCTCCTGCAGTGATTCAAGTGTATTTTGAAAAGCCCTGCGGAAGTTAAGCTGACCCGGAAAAGAAGATCCGTCGGCCAGCCAAACCGTTAATGCCTTCGAGCCTAAGGCCTCGCCTTGCCGGATCACCTCGATATTATGTGCAATGGCTTGCCTCCGCACTTGCGGATCTACATGCTGCAGCGATCCGAACTTGTAACTAAGCGGCTGGCCTGACTGATCCTGAAAAGTATTGGAATTCATGGCATCAAAGCGAAGGCCATGCGATGCCGCCAGTTGTCTGACGGATTCCGCTTCGCTGGCCTTGACCTGATCCCAGGGTATGTGCAACGAGATCGCGCCGCTCGAGCCGTTCAGGCGATGCAGCAAACCAACATCAGAGATTTTCTCTTCCAGGTTTCTCGGCTCTCCGCCAGAGGAAAACCTTCCGAACCGTGTGCCCCCCGTGCCTAACGCCCAGCTGGGAATAGCGATCTGGAATTCCATCAGGCGGCCAATAATTTCGGTAGCCCCCGGAATTTCGCTCAAGCAGTGGTCTAGCCGGCGGTAATGCGCATCCAGCAGCGGGGCATTTACCGCATCGATATGATGATTTTCAAGTTTCATAAACAACGATTTTAATTAACGGACGAAAGCAGCAGCTACCCCGCCGTCTACGTTCAACATATTTCCGGTCGACTTACCAAGCAAACCACCGACGAAAGCAAAACAAGCGTTCGCAATATCGTCCGGAAGGATAACCTCATTCAGCAAGGTACGTTTTGCATAGTAAGCTGGCAACTCATCGACTGAAATTCCATAGGCCTTGGCTCTCCCTTCGGCCCAGCCTCCAGCCCAAATATTGCTATCGCTTATCACGGCATCGGGGTTCACCACATTAACACGGACACCCTCAGCACCCAATTCCGCAGCGTTTAGTCTGCTTAGATGCAATTGTGCCGCCTTCGCACTGCCATATCCGGCGTTGTTAGGTCCGCTTACCAAAGCATTTTTGCTTACAATATTTAAGATGTCGCCTCCCAAGGCCTGCTTTTGCATCACTGCTACCGCAGCCTGGGTAACCAAAAACTGACCTTTCACAAGCACATCATACAAAAGATCCCAATCGCCTTCAGTATGGTCGCCAATCGTCTTGGAAATGGAAAGACCTGCGTTATTTACCACAATATCTACCCCGCCAAACGCACATGCAGCAATATTGAATGCCTCCGAAATCTGCGCGCTGTCTGTAACATCAAGTACCGCAGTAGCAAAGGCATCTTTGCCATACCATTGCTCAAATTCAGTTGCTGCTACCGACAAACGTTCCTGGTTCATGTCGTTCAGCAATACGACAGCTCCTTCTTCTGCAAACTTGCGGGCAATCGCCTTACCTATACCCCCCGCACTGCCGGTCACCAAAGCAATCTTTCCTGTCAGCGGCTTAGGCTTTGGCATCCTTTGTAATTTAGCCTCTTCCAGCAACCAGTACTCTATATTGAATGCCTCCTGTCTCGGTAAAGAAGTGTATTCAGAGATGGCCTCTGCGCCTTTCATAACATTGATAGCGTTGATATAAAACTCGGCAGCAACGCGGGCCGTCTGTTTGTCCTTAGAAAAAGAGAACATGCCGACGCCGGGGTATAAAATGATAACGGGGTTAGGATCGCGGATCGGGGGACTATCATCGTGTTTGCACGACTCATAGTATGCCGCATACATTGCTCTGTAGGCCTCAAATTCCGGTTGCAGCTTCTCCCTCAATACCTGCACATTGCTCAAATCCTCTGAGGGTTGCAGCTTCAGGACAAGCGGACTGATCTTGGTGCGCAGAAAGTGGTCGGGGCAACTGGTACCCATGGGCGCAAGACGACCGAGATCACTTGAGTTAATAAACTCCAGCACCCGAGGGTCGTCCGTAAAATGGCCTACCATATGTCTATCGCTCGAACAGAAACCCCGAAGCACTGGTGCAATCCCTGCCGCTTGCTTTCTGCGAGCATCTGCTTTCAGACTCTCCAGCCGCTGCCCGCCGAAAGCCTGTCCGGCGCCCTTATAATGCTGCTCCAGGTAATCGGCACATTTCTCGATCACCTCAAGTGTATTCAAATAACTTTCGTAGGCTGTTTCGCCCCAGGTGAACAAGCCGTGCGACCCTAACATGATGCCGCGTATTCCCGGATTTTCTTCCAGACAGCGACGAAGCATGAGGCCCAGCTCAAAACCAGGCTTTTGCCATGGCACCCAGCCAATTGTACCGCCAAAGAGCTCCTGCGTAATGCGCTCACCATCTTTCGAGGCCGCGATGGCGATGGCTGCATCCGGGTGCAAATGGTCAATATGTTTAAAAGGCAGAAAGCCATGCAGAGGCGTATCTATAGAAGGTGCCTTCGACTCCAGATCGTAAATACAGTGATTGAACAGCGCCACCATTTCATCCTCGTGCGCCAGTCCGCGATACCTGCGTTCCAGGTTCCTCAGGCGGTCTACATACAAAGCGGCCAGTCCACTACGCTTCAGCGTACCCAGGTCGCCGCCCGATCCCTTCACCCACATCACCTCCTTCATCTCCCCTGTCAGCGGATCCTCAGCCATGGCCTTACAGGACGTGTTGCCACCGCCATAGTTGGTCAACCGCAGATCGGCTCCGAGCAGGTTAGACCGGTAAATCAGGAGGGCAACCTCATCGCCAGCCAACTCGGCAGCCTTCTCATCATCCCACAAATAGCTCACATGCTTAAAATCAGTATTTCTGATAGTCATAAACGTATATCAATTATGTTTTTCACTTGATAGAATTTCCGTACCCCACAATGAGTACTGAAAGAATAATAATCGCAATGCCTGCTGCCACGGTTGCATACGTACGCCGGCTCATCCCTTTCCACTCCCGCAGTATCAGTCCCCATCCATTTGCAATCAGAATGATAAAGGCCATATGCAAAATCCACGAACTTGCGCCGTTACCCAATTTACTCTCGCCCATTCCGTAGAAGAAGAACTGCAGAAACCATGTTGTTCCCGCCAGCGCTGAAAACACGTAATTGGCCAGTAAAGGGGCTTTGCGGTTCGTATAATCTCCGAAAGTCTTGTTCCGGGCATTTAGTATCATGCACCAGATCAGGTTCGTTGTAAGTCCGCCCCAAAGGATCACGATGTAACTCACATTGTTCTGGAAAAGAAACTCTCCACGACCCGGGTTTACCGCCTTCCAGGCTTCGTTGGCCTGATTGGCCATATCTTTGCCGGCGTCGATCCCGAATGCAAAACACGCACTCAGGATACCTGAGATGATAGATACAGTTAAGCCTAGACCGATTTTATACTCGTTGTTCGACGGATCGGCCTTACCACCAGCCACAAGATCGCGCTCCTTCATACCCCCGGCTCTCCCGCAAATAACGATCCCGATGACACACACGAGCAGCCCCAAAAGCACCATATTCCCCCACTGCGACGACAGCATATCGTTTAAACTGTCCTTCCCCGGGGCCGGATTAAAATTATAGTATACAGAGGGAATAAGAGCACCGAAGACCGAACAAAGCCCCAGAATAATCGAACTTCCAAGCGAGACCCCGAGATAACGCACACCCAATCCATAGGTAAGTCCACCAATGCCCCATAGCGCACCAAAAATATAGGTGAGCAGCAATACGCTTGTATCCGTTCCTGCGATGATCTCAGCGAAACCGGGAATCGTCAGGTAAGCAGCAATGGGTGGGACGATGAGCCATGAAAACAGGCCACCCACAATCCAGTAGCTTTCCCAGGCCCAGCCCTTTACCTTTTTATACGGAATGTAAAAACTGCCGGAAGCGAATCCGCCAATAAAATGAAAAATTACTCCGAGAATTACCTGCATAGCTGTTCAGTTTATATTGGTTTGTGGTAATCTAAAATAAGGTTATAGATACGCAATACTGTCATGCACCATCATGGTAAGGCGGTTATACCGACGCCCGGTGGATGTAATAGAAAGGCACCTCAATATGACTTCGCACATTGTCAAGTATAAGCTGTGCCGCTGCTGTACCCATAAAACGGAAATCGGTAGAGATCGTTGTAATACCGTTTAAAATGATCTTTTTAAGGGGCGTCTCGTTATAGGAAATCACACCGATCTCTTTTCCTACCTCCATATGCATACCCATGGCTTTTTCGAGCAGCGTGACCAGATCATCTTCCATAAGCGTAATAAAAGCCTCACCAATGGCCAGGGTTTCTTCTGCAATATTGCTCACTACCCGATGCGAAAATGCGTATTGTAAACAAAATCGCTGAAAACCGTCCAGTATCTCTCTTGGAAAATAACTCCGCTTCGGAAAAATGATCTTAAGCATGTGGTACTTACTCAAATGCTCCCGGGCCTCGTCCAGGGCATTATAAATATCATGTTCAAAATTCTCATATACCGCAGCGAAGTCGCCCGTAATACCCGCCAGCTTCTTATCCAGCAGAATCAATTTCTCCTTCGGGATCGCGTTGATGATATCCCGGGCCTGCGCCTCACCTTCTATGAAATGCGGGATAATGACATAGTGCGAATACTCGTCTTTCTGGTTAGCCAGGAAACGCTTAAAAAGCGTAAAGTCGTTATTGTATATATAGAAGTCGACCGACACATCCTGCCCTAACGCAGCAACGAAAGCGTCGTATACGATTTTCTTATGCGCGCTCAGCTTGTTAAACAGCAGAAACACTTTTAGTTTGCGCTTTACGTCTGACCGGGCCACATAATAGCCTTTACCCGGCACGGAGCCTATCACATCAAGTTTCTTCAGGTACCGGTAACCTTTTTCGGCAGTATCCCGGGAGATTTCCAGGACATAACTCAGCTCATTGATAGAAGGCAGCATCCCGTCCTTCTGCAGCTTTCCCTGTTCTATGGCTTTGATCACCGCATTGCTCAACTGCAGGTACTTCGGTGTGGCCGAATACTCGTCGATCGTAATAAAATCAAAAAAGTCAGGCAACTTCATGCTTAAAAGTACCGAATTTATTTTATTTCAAACCGGTGCTTACCGGCAACGATGTTAAGCGTGCTGCTTACCGCCGTTCCATTACGGTAAGCCTTCTTATCTGCCGGAAAATGCACTGTCGCCGTCGAGTTGGCCGGAACTACCACATCATAGAACACCGAGGACCCGGATCGCTTCCAGGAAGAGACAATCTCCCCATAAGGGCCTGTATGCCGCGCCTCAAACTCATTAAGACCCGATACGAAATTCGGCCGCAGCATGACATTTTTAAATCCCGGGCGTTGCTCATCTGGTTTCAAGCCTCCAAGTGCTTTGTAAAGCCAGGCGCCGATCTCACCAAACATAATGTGGTTTAGTGAAATATCATTTTTGGCATCAATGCGCCAGTTCTCATACAAGGTTGTAGCCCCGTTCACGATCCACCAGCCCCAGGAAGGATAAGTTTCCTGTGAGGCTACTGTGTAAGCCAGATCGGCATAACCGTTTTCACTTAGCGCATTCAAAATCGACTTCGTGCCCAGCAAACCCACATCAATGTGATTGTTGCTCTCGGAAACTTTCTTAGCCAGATTCGCCGCAACCTTAGCTTTCAGGTTCTCAGGCACCAGTCCCCAGTACAACGGCATGCTCAATTCCGTTTGGAGGCCGGCACCGTATATGGCGGTCGACTCGTTCAGATATTTTTTATTAAAAGCAGCCTTTATCTTATTGGCCAGGGCAGCATACCGATTCGCGTCGACCGTATTGTTCAGCAATCGGGCCGTTTTGGCCATGATCGTCACGTCTACAAAATAATATACCGACGAAGTAAACTCCACAGGAGGCTTGGTACTCACCGGAACCCAGTCGCCCAGCCCCCAGGTGGTCAGACCCGATGGCGCAATATCTGTAATGTGGTCTACATACCGCCTCATATTGTCGTAATTAGCGCGCAGAATCCGGTCGTCGCCATAATACTGATAAATGTTCCAGGGAATAAGTACCATCGTACTCGTCCAGTCAGGCCCGTTGCCCCATTCATAGCCCCATCCGTCGGTAGGAATGATAGAAGGCAAAACGCCGTTTGGCTGCTGTTCATCACGATGATCAGCCATCCACTTCTCATAAATCGTTATGCCATCAAAACTGAAAAGACCTGTTTCCACAGCAATATGCGCATCGCCCGTCCATCCGTTCTTTTCGCGTTGCGGACAGTCGGTCGGATAACCGAACAGGTTAGACAAATAGGAACTGTTTGTGGCAAACCAGATCTTGTCGACCGTTGGGTTCGAAGACTTAATGTGGCCGGTAACAGGTACGTCGCTATGCATAAAATATCCTGTAATGTCCGATTGTTTCAGCTTAACCGGCTTGCTTGCCGTCACCTCCACGTACTGAAAACCTTTGTAGTTGAACCGGGGCATAAACGACTCTTCTCCCCTCCCGCTGAGTATAAAAATATCCGTCTGGAAAGGATCTGTATCGTCGGTAGGCCGATAGTGCTGATCGATATTCGACATATCTACCCGACCGCTCTTATATAAACGCTCCGCATGTTTAAGCCTTACCACAGTACCCGCTTCGCCGGTGACAGTGATCTTGCTTACCCCAGAGATATTTCTACCGATATCAAATACGTATGCCGTGTCATTGATCTTGTTCATATGCACCGCCGGTAGGGTATCCACATTTCTTATCGGATGCAAAGCCTGCGCAACCACGTTGTCAGAAGGTGCGCTTCTCGGAATGGAGCCTTTCCATTTTGAATCATCAAAGTTCACCACATTCCATCCAAACTGCTCCAATCGAGCGTCATAATGCTCAGCAGTGTATATGCTATTAAAAATAACCGGACTTAAAGAGGTTTTCCAGTCACGATCGGAACCCAGGGTTTCCACAGAGCCATCGGCATAAGTGATGCGCAGGTCCATACAAAAGGTTGGCCTGTTGCGCCAAGGGGCGTTATGGAAGTCCCACACGGCGGTCGACTGATGATTGTACCATCCGTTACCGAGCAACACGCCCACGGCATTCTTGCCATTTTGCAAATGCCCTGTTACATCATAAGTCACGTACAGCGTACGCCTGTCGTACCGGGTATAGGTCGGGTCCATCCTATGATTGCCTACTTTCCGGCCGTTTAAGTATAACTCATAGAGCCCCCCGCAAGCGATATAAGCCCTGGCGGATTTAATCTTCTTTTCTGCCGCGAAAACTTTGCGGAAATAAGGCGCTGGCCTTGTATCACGGTTCTGACTGTCGCTGATCCAGCTTCCCTTCCAGTTGCCGCCCTTCATCATGCCCATTTCAAAACTGGATCCTGCAGAAGCTGGCCGACCATCCTTGTCCCATACTTCAACCAGCCAGAAATACTTCGTAAAGGGCTCAAGCGGAGTGCCTTTGTACGCTACCAGACTTTTATCGGCACCGATTTTTCCGGAATCCCAAACCACATTCTTTTTAAGTTTCAAACCCGCAGAATCTTTCCCGACGATGATGCGGTAAGCAGTCTGCCGCGCACCTGTCCGGCCGTCAACCATCACCCATGAAAACCTTGGATTGGTCACGTCAATTCCCAAAGGTCTCACCAAGTGTTCAGTTTGCAGTTTGGCTGGCCTGCCAGTCTGGGCAACCGCCCCGAGGGCCGTTACGAAGTGAAAAATAAAAATACATGCCAGCAGGGATCTGAAAATATAGCTCATAAAGTTCATTTGGATAAAACGAGTATCGCGATTTTTTTCCAGAACAGCATCATGCACCATCCTGCAATATAATTGCGAAGCTATACAGGCTAATTCTCCTTCCGTTGCCCGTCGGTAGCTAAGCATACCTCGGCCACCGATCAGTGGATGACAAATGGACAACAAGTGGATGACAAGTGGATAACAGCTGGACAAAAGACGAACTGATTAGCTTGGCAAACTGTAACGTTTGCCTCAGCTCATACGTTTAAAGGACATGAAAAAATTAACACTTCTAATCACATTCGTTGCCCTGTCATTGCTGGCTTGTAAAAAACAGCCCCTCGACAAAGCAGACAAACCGAAGCTTCCTGAAGATCCGATGGAAAGCGCTCCTGTAAGCGGAACTACTTTGGGTGACAATCCTAATGCTGAAATAATATGCAGGGAGGTAAACGCAGTTCTGGGATATAATCAGCACGTTTCTCTCGATGTAGATGCAGATGGTAACGCTGACTTCAATTTCTTCTCTATCCTGATTCATCATAACGACAAGCCGCATATGTACCTGATGGTAAGCCCTAAATCAGCTAAAAGCGCAAGAGTTATGGTTCGGGATGGCGAGGAACTGGTGATCAACGCACTATGGACGCAACCACTGGAGAAAGATGAACTGATCTCGGAAACGCCGGTTGATGGCTGCATCTGGACGGACGCCCTCACTAAAGGTTTCATCACTGGTTCATCTAAAACCGCGCAGCAGGAAAGCTACACTGGTCTCTGGGCAGGTAAATCGGATAAATTTCTCGGGATCAGGTTTAAAATTGACGGAAATCAGCATTACGGATGGATCAAACTGAGCCATGATAAGATCTCCGACAAGATAAGCCTGATCAGCTATGCTTATCAGAAGATTGCCGGTAAGGCTATTGAAGCGGGCCATACTGGGTCCTGATTAATGCTTAACTGAAATGACGATATTATTGGGGAAATATTTATTAGATTCGTATGTACCCAATAGCAAAACCAAAGAAAACTTGAAAACTTTCCCATTTTTATCCTGTCTCACGCTGTTGCTTTTCTTTTTGGTCTTAGACTCAGATGCGCAGCGTCGTGGCGACCGGGGAGAAAAACCTTTGGTTGTCTTCGTAACCGGCGATCATGAATACAGCAGCGAGGCGACGATGCCGCTTATTGCTGCTGAACTGGAAAAGCATTACAATATACGGACCCGGATACTCAAATCGGCCCCAGATCATAACTCCGAAGAAAACATACCCGGACTTGAAGTGCTGCAGGAAGCAGATCTGGCCGTGTTTTTTCTGAGGTGGAGGCGACTACCTGCGGAACAGATTAAATATATCGACGCCTATTTGAAGTCGGGCAAACCGGTGATGGGGTTTCGTACCAGCACCCACGCTTTTAACTATCCTGCAGGACATCCACTAGTGAAATGGAATGAATTTGGTGAATTTGCTCTCGGTGCTCCCGGTGGCTGGGGTAAAGGCGGACATACACATTACGGGCACAATTCTACCACAGAGGTTACGCTTATTAAAGATCAGGCTAAGCATCCGGTCTTAACGGGTGTTTCAGCTAAGTTTCCGGCTGCCTCCTGGCTGTATCATGTACTGCCAGACTACCCTGTAAAGGGCGCTACGCCATTATTGATGGGCAGAGCTATTCGTCCGGACAAAGAGGCTGTCGACAATCCCGTAGCCTGGACCTGGTGTACACCCGCAGGCGGCAAGGTATTTATGACTACCCTGGGCCATCCGGCTGATTTTAACGAAGAGGCGTTACAACGCCTGGTTATCAATGCCGTTCATTGGTCGCTTGGCAAACCGGTACCGGTCAAATGGGCAGGAAAATTTGCGATGAACGTTCCCTATCGGGAGCCATAAGCCTGATTATTTATTATTTTCCAACGGGTGCTGCTTTAGAAGTTCTGCCGGAGAATAAAATCCGGCTTTAGCTTTTGTCGCGGCCCGCAAAGCCTTTACCTTTTCGGGGCTGATTGCCGGCGCCTTGTTCCCAAACGCGTTGCGCACATATGTGGCTACTGCTGCTACTTCTTCGTCTGTCAGCATACCGCCGAAAGGCGTCATGGGTACTTGTCCGCTATACTTCCTGCCGTTTACTGTAATAGGGCCCTGGAGGCCTTTTAGAATGATTTTTACAAGCCTGTCCGGGCTGCCTGTAACCCAGGCCGTACCGGCAAGCGGCGGAAAGCCGGAGGAGGGAAGCCCTTTTCCATCGGGTTGGTGACAGGTGGTACAATAACCTTCCTTCATGTATATCGCTTTTCCCTTCACATAGATGTCTTTTGAGGGACCGGCCGGCGCGCTGTCTTCTGGTTCGATTTTAGCGCCTTTGGGTCGACCATTCAGATGAGCTACCGCGGTTTCGTATGGCGACTTCATCCATTCGTCGAGCGGCTTATCGGCCACATAGCCTAAAAGCGACAGCCCCTGCTCTTTGGGCATCCAGGAGGCCGCGGCTATTACCTCCAAACGTACTCGTCCGTGTGGATCAGCGCCGGCCTGTCTAAACATTTCCTGCTGATTGCTTATCTGGTGACTCATATAGCGAAGTACACGTACTGCGGCAGCTCTTGCACGGAAATCGCGCGCGCTAAGCAGTTGCTCGAGCAATTGCTGGTCGACCTTGTTTAAGCCCCAGCTCACCCAAAGCGCTTCAAGCAAATGATGTTCATATTTCGGATCATTACGATCAAGTGCCGCCACCCAGGCCTTTAACTTGGGTAATACCTCCAACGGCTTGCGCCCTCTCAATTCATTTCTTGTGCGGTAACGCGTACGGTATTCTGGCAGCTTAAGGTTATCGAGCAGTTCTGATACACTTGCCCCGGCCACCTTTGCAGGCTTCACCAGCGGTCGCGCCGGGTAAGTGACCCGGTAAATGCGGCCATGCTCATGATCTCTCAGCGGATCCCTGGCGTTGTGCTGCATGTGACCGATCAACAAATTGTGCCAGTCGGCAATGTAAAGCGACCCGTCGGGCGCAAATTCCAGGTCTACCGGCCGGAAGTTCTTGTCGGACGACTGCAGCAGATCTGCCCGGTGGCTGCTTTTGTATCCGGTACCCGCATCGTTAAGCGTGTGCTGCTTGGTACCAAGAAAACCAATGGTATTGTTAATAAGAAAGTCGCCCTGCATTTCTTCAGGAAAATGGCGACTGGAAACAAACTCAAGCCCTGATGTGGGCCTAACAAGATGTTCCTGCTGAATGAGGTTGGGCGATGACTCCGTGGTTTGCCCGTAGCGTGGCCTCACTGTAACCGGCATCATCCAATGTGCGCTCGGACTTGAGGTTTCGGCATAAAAAGGCTGGCCCCAGTCGTCGAAAGCTATGCCCCAGGGATTTGGAGCATATGGCTGGGCCGTCCGTTCAAGGTGCCTGCGCTGGGGATTGTATCGATAGAAGCCACCAGTAGACGCGCGCACGGGCCCGTAGGAAGTCTCCACATTGGTATGCAAAAATATTCCCTCACCCATATAAATGGCACCTGAAGGGTCGGTTGTAAACGCATGGATATTGTGATGGGTATCATGGTCATCAAATCCGCTCAGTAAGATCTCCCTGCTGTCTGCACGATCGTCGCCGTTGGCATCTCTCAGCAACACGAGGTCGGTACCCTGCGAGAGGTACACCCCCTCTGCCGTCACTTCAAAGCCAAGCGGCAAATGCAGACCATCGGCAAATACAGTCTGCCTATCCGCTTTTCCGTCCTGATCGGTATCTTCCAGGATAATTAGCTTATCGTTAGGCTTCGAATCGCCCGGTTTATAGTGTGGGTAACTGGGCATTGTGGCCACCCACAGACGACCTCTATTGTCGAAGCTGATCTGGCATGGCTTAGCCAGCTCCGGAAATTGTTCTTCCGAAGCAAAGAGATCAATCTTAAAGCCCGGCGCCATGTTGAACTTACTAAGCGTTTCAGCACCTGATAAATACCTTAAGCTCTCTCCCGGGCCGGGGTTATAGTTGGATTTGACTTCAGGTACTGCAGGAGTACGCGCATCTGCGGCAGCAAGATCCATGTTTAGTCCCCGGGCGGCTTGCCAAACAGCCGTATCCCGGTTGGCCGTAAGTGCGCGGATCTTGGCTATCTCGGCGGGATAATTGTCCGGGCCAAATGGATCGTAGCGGCGACCGTATGCATGCACGCCGTTAGGGATTTTGAAATCGTTGTGCCACATCCAGTTCTTCTCCACTACGGCCTGCCTTACCTGTTCGCGGCGGGCGGGTGTCTTTACGGTAGCTTTCCCGAAAATAAGGTCGGCCAACACCGGGGCAAGCTTTGCATATCCTTCGCTGGTAAGCTGGGAGCCATCTATAGTGAGCGGCACTTTACTTGTGGCAAACCACTGTTTGCTTGGATTATATAGGTCGGCAAAGAGGACATTATTCTCGGCAGCGACGTCTTTCATGACAGCAGCATATAAGACGAGGTTTGCATTCTGTGTCTTTCCATCGGGCAAGTCCATGACGGATGACAAGTCCTGGAAAGCAATTGGCGAGATCAGCACTAAGCGTGGCGGCGTTTTACCGTTGTAACGTTGCTTTAAAGTATGTTTAACAAAGGCATCGAGCTCCCGCCGGTAATTCTCCACACCAGCAGGCCCGTCAAAGGATTCGCTGTAACCAAAAAAAGCTAGTATCACATCTGCTTTTAAACGTGTAAGCCACTGATCTTCCGTCTCAAAAAAGCCCTGACTGTCGGCATCCGCGGCAAGTTCCGTCTGGAACTGCTCTGCACCAGGAAATGCCCAGGGCGAATTACGGCTCGAATGCGGCCGGAAACCTGGCGTATTGCCACCATCGCACATATTGCGGATGAACAACTGATGATCAGGATAACGCAAATGCAGCTCCGTTTCAAAATGTCCGTAGTTCATCATCCGCGATCCCAGATTGTTACCGACAAGCACAATATGTGACTGCCGGTCGGGACCAACAGGTGGAGTTTGCTTTTGTGTGAAATGCAGACAGACGACGGCGACGATAAAAAGCAGAAGCACCCGGAATAAAATCTTCCAGGATTTGCGTACAGGTTTGTTCATTGGTTAACAGTGTGTGGGCTTAAAGATAAAAAATTGGCGCTTACTTTGCTAATATCCATAGATATGGCAAACAACAGCAAAATCAATGTCCCCGCGCTAATCATCAATGTGGCAATTACGCTTTCAGTGGGTTTTATCGGCAGCTTTTTCACACGAAGTTCAACCGACACTTGGTACAGAGGTATCAATAAGCCATCGTTTAACCCGCCCGACAGTGTTTTTGGACCAGTCTGGACTTTGTTGTATATTTTGATTGGCATTGCGGCATACCGGGTATGGCAGAAACGCGATACGATCACTCATTTCCCACGTACCTTTGCTATTTATGCCATCCAGTTAATATTGAACTTGTTGTGGTCATACATATTCTTCTATCTTCGTGATCCCGCAATGGCTTTGGTAGAGATATTTATTCTTCTGGCAATGATTGTTGTGAACGCAATAGTGTTTTATAAGGTAGACAAAGCATCTGGTCTGCTTTTTATTCCTTATCTTTTGTGGGTAAGTTTTGCTACTGTATTAAACTACAGCATCGTTCAGCTGAATTAGTGATATGGTATGGAAAGCCTGTAATATTTAAGCTAAATGAAACGATTTCGCCTGCCTGTCTTGTTTGTTCTTTTTTCGGTGACTGCCTTTGCACAGGGCGCCGACATCAATAACTTTATTGTAAAGGAGAGTCTTCTGAAAAACCAGAAGCTGGCCGTAATTGCGACCGATTCGCTCGGAAACCCTATGGAGCATATTAAAGGTGTTTACACCTTTACGGTGAGCGGCTTTAAGCATGAGTTGAATTTCAACGACGGGGTGGCCGTGCTTCCTATGCAACTGGAGCGCTCTGCTTTTGTGTATGTAAAGCATAAAAACATGAATGGCACGCATTCCCGTTTGCTCTATGTGTACGAGAATGACGGGGCATTGAATCCGTTTACCATCAGCAGTTTCTGGCTTGTCATGTTCCCGGTGATCATTGTTCTGATTGCGCTGGCTTTCAGGAAATTCATCATCTTCGCCGTTGTCATTCTACTGATCTACATTTACTTCAATCACAGCAACGGATTAAGTCTGTCTACCTTTTTCGAGACGGTGTTTGACGGTCTGAAGTCTATTTTTTAGGCACTAGAACGGCATGCCTATACCGAAGTTGTATTGAACAAAGCGGTAGCGTTCGGGGCTGTGCGATATAGCGTAGGCATCCTTAAATGCGCGTCCGCCATTGATGAATTTCTTAATAACCCATTGCTCTGAACCGTCAAACTGCGGATCCTTAAGTTTCAAACCAACGTCGAACCGAAATACAAAGTATTGAACATCATACCGGAAACCCATTCCTGTGCCCAGGGCTATCTGTCGACCAAGCTTACTAAAATCAAAGTGGGTTTCAGGATTGGTTGAATTTTTGGAAATGTTCCACACGTTACCTGCATCTAAAAACACTGCACCTTTTAACTGTGCTCCGAAAAATCTGTTAAGAAGTTTATACCGGTACTCCAGGTTGGCTTCTATATGCGTATCGCCCAACTGATCAATCCCAAACAGTGCGCGACGGGTCTCTTCGTCGGGTATGCTTTCTCCCCTGTTATAATTGCCTGGCCCCAGGGTACGTGCCTGCCAGGCCCTGATGCCGTTAGAGCCTCCTGCAAAAAACAACTTCTCAATAGGCATTACCAATGAATTACCGTAGGCATAACCAATTCCGGCATTGACGCGGGCAACAAACTGCTGGGCGCCCCCCAGGCCCTTATACCACCTGAAATCGACCTCAGGCCTGATGTATTGATTATAAGGCAATCCGAATATCGTCGTGTACTGGTCGGCAGCCGGATTTGATCGCGTCCCCGTAAGCCGGGAAACCAGGTCGAGCATGTTGCCGGCAACATCCATATTAGCCCGAAGATAAACGAAGTCATTGCCTGTAAGCAACTTATCAAAATTCAATGAGAAGGTATATTTGCTGCCGAGCGTGATGTTTCTACGCGCCAGCAAAATGATATTGTAGGTGTTACTCTCAATGATACGCTGACCGAATTCTGAATCCGGATCGAGCAGAAGCTTGCCGAAACGATATTCGAAATTCAAGGGTGTTACGGTGTGATATTTCGATTTGGACTCCACAAACTCATAAGTGACTGAGTTCAACAGCACATGGCGGTCAAAAATGTCTTTCTGCTGCGCATAGACATAACTGGTTGAGAAAATCGTGCGTGGCATCCCTCCCCTGCGGCCTGGCCTTGCGGTAATCAGCGGAAGCATAAGTCGCGGCACGCTCAGGTTAGCGCTCAACGAGAAATCGCGCTGATAAATATCGCTGAACAGCGCACTGCCTCTGCCCAAACGAGACTGCAGACCGCCCTTAACCTGAAATTCGAAGCGTTCGGCACCCCTGAACATATTGTTATTGGTATACGTGTTGCTCAGCGTAAAGCCCACCGTACCGGCATTAAAGGGCACCTCACCCTCAATCCGGTTACTCATGATCTTTTGCGGAATGAGTTGTATTACAGGAAACACCTTGCTGCCACTATCAGGCATTTTATTGTAATCGATCTTTACGTTTTTAAAGACATTGAGCTCATACATCCGGTTATACGTCAGCTCTTCATTCCGAATGTCGTAACGCTCGCCCTGCGTCAGGAAATTGTATCGGGAAATGGGATTTCGCCGGAACTTTCCGGACAGATCTGTATATCGAAGTCCGCGAAAAACCCTGGGATTCATTGAAATCGTATCCGGAAACCCATCGGCATCGGGTGCTATGATGAGATTGCCCTCACCTATGGTATACTGCTGATGCGCGGGTTTGTTGACAGGATTGTCAATAATCAGCGTAATATTGGCTTTACTCGCATTCAGGTTGGAGTCTACAGTATACTTTACATAGGGCCGGGAAAAGTCGAAGTAACCATTTTCCCGCATTACCTCATAGATCCTGTCGCGCTCCAGCGCCAGCGAATCATCGTCATAGCGCTCGCCAGACCTGATATGGGTAAAGGCAGCCTTGTTGCTCAGATAGATATCTTTGACCACCGGATCCGGGATGTCATAAGCAATGTCATTGAACGAGAAAAGCGGACCTGGCGAGGCGGTAAACCTCACCTTTGCGCGTTTACGCTTTACACTGATATCTGACTGAACACGTGCGTTGAAGTAACCTTTGCTCATCAGAAATTTCTCTACCTGCGTCCGCGAGATCTCGACCAGCGTACTGTCTAGAATAGGCGGCGGCGTTCCGAGCGGTTTTACACCACTGGTTTTATATCTGCCGTCTTTCGTATTAAAGATATTGTATATCCAGACATTGATGCCAATACCCGATATCGGACGGATGTCTTTCTGAATGTAATTGTAGGCTTCCTCTTCAAAGGCTTTATCGACACTGTCGATGGTGACTTTTTTGACGATCGACTGGTAGTCTGCAATATATTTTGTGGATGAACACCCTGTAGCAATGACGATAATAAATAGTATTATTGCAAGGTCAAGAACATTGCTTTTAGTATTCGGGTATGCTTTCAAAATCTCAGGTCAGTTTTATAAAATCTCTACATCAAAAAAAATACCGCAGGGAAAACGGGCTGTTTATTATTGAAGGTATAAAATCTATCTCAGAATTTCTTCAATCGCCGTATCGGGTGCACAGCATCTATTTTTTGCCGCAATTCCGTTCCGCATTACCTCAGCTGGCTGCAAATATAAAGTTATTTGAAGTAAACAACGCTGAGTTAGACAAGATTAGTACGCTACAGGCTCCTCAGGGAATTATGGCGCTGGTGCATATGCAGCATAGCGAGGAGTTGTCCGAGTCCGGGTTAAGAAATACCTTCTCCCTGTTGCTCGACGGGATACAGGACCCGGGCAATCTGGGCACAATAATCCGCACGGCCGACTGGTTTGGCTTTAAAAACGTAATATGCTCGCCCAACACCGTAGAAGTGTATAACCCTAAGACTATACAAGCCACCATGGGTTCGCTTTGCAGGGTTAATGTGATGTATGCAGAACTGGAGAACCTTGTAAGGAGCACTGATCTTCCTGTATTTGCCGCGGTCTTAAACGGCACAAGCATCTACGATACGAAATGGGGACACGAGGGATTACTTATTTTAGGCAATGAAGGGCAGGGTATTTCGGAAGGACTGCTGAACCTGGTGAGTAAGCCTGTGACCATACCGAAGGTGGGTGGTGCCGAATCTTTAAACGTCGCGATCTCGGCGGCTATCCTCTGTGCAGACATCAGCAGAAATTTACACAAATAAATTGCATCCTAACTTATAATGTTTATTTTTGCAGCCTGATTTTATAGGGTCGAGTGGCCGAGTGGCTAGGCAGAGGTCTGCAAAACCTTCTACAGCGGTTCGAATCCGCTCTCGACCTCAGGATTTACGATAAATTAAAAAGACATGGCAGTTACCAGACTAAAGAGAAAAGACAGAAGAAATAAAACTTTTGCAAAGTTAGATGTTAAGCATTTGAAACAAGCCACCAACTTAGAGCTTGGAAGCCGTTCAAAGCAGTCTACTAAAGATCAGCTTGCTAAGAACAATGCTGTTTTAGCTCAGCTTGCTAAAGGTTAATTTTAAAATTGCCTGAAAGATCTGGCCTCCGCAATGCGGGGGCTTTTTTGTGCCCGTAACCTTAGGGAAGGCCGTGGCCTAGTTAACGAGGGATTTACAAATGGCTTTGATAAGTCCCGGCCCCTCATAGATAAACCCGGTATAGAGCTGCACAAGTGATGCGCCAGCGTCAAGCTTTTCTTTTGCATCTTCCGGCGAGTGAATGCCGCCTACCCCAATAATAGGAAATGCACGATTTGATTTGCTGGAAAGGTAACGGATCACTTCAGTAGAACGGCTTGCGAGCGGTTTGCCGCTAAGGCCACCCACCTCCTTTTTGACCGTATCTGAAGCGTATAAACCGTTGCGGTCTATCGTTGTGTTAGTAGCAATTACCCCTGCGATCTTCGTCTCTAATACAATCTCTACAATGTCATCCAGTTGTTCGTCGGTAAGGTCTGGCGCAATCTTTAAAAGGATAGGTCGGGATATATCGTTTTTCCGGTTGCGTTGCTGCAGGGTATTAAGCAATTCCATCAGCGGCTCCTTTTCCTGCAGTGCACGCAGGCCTGGTGTGTTTGGCGAACTCACGTTCACCACGAAGTAATCTACCACATCGAACAAGCGATCAAAGCATTTGATGTAATCACTTGTGGCCTCTTCGTTCGGTGTGTTCTTATTCTTGCCAATATTGCCCCCAATCACAATACCGGTGTTCTTTGCTTTCAGTATTCTCAGCCGCTCGGCAAGCGTATCCACACCTTTGTTATTAAAACCCATCCGGTTGATCAATGCTGCATCCTCTTCCAGACGGAACATGCGCGGCTTGTCATTGCCGGGTTGGGGCAAAGGTGTTACCGTGCCCACCTCAATAAAGCCAAAGCCAAGGTCGCTCAACGCTTCAATGTATTCGCCATTTTTGTCGAAGCCCGCAGCCAGCCCCACAGGGTTGCGGAAACGGATGCCAAATACTTCTCTTTCAAGCCCCTTGATGCTGACATCGAAACTGCTTCGCAAGATGGTTTTACCAAGCGGAAAATGCTCATGAAACCACTTCAGGCGTTTCACCACGAAATAGTGCACTTTCTCTGGATCAAACTTGAAGAATATGGGCTTAATTAGCTGATACATGGAGCGAAGATAGGAAAAAAACGTATTTTTGCGCCCAAATGATTTCAATAAACGACTTAACTTTTCTTATCGGCGCAAGGGCTTTGTATGATGAGGCGAACTGGCATATTAAACCGGGCGACAGGGTTGGACTGATTGGTGCCAACGGAACAGGAAAATCTACCTTACTCAAGATAATCGTTGGTGAATATGCGCCAACATCGGGGACAATTTCGATGTCGAAGGACTTAAAAATTGGCTACCTGAACCAGGATCTGCTTTCTTACGACTCTCATCATAGTATTCTGCATGTGGCCATGGAGGCTTTTGAACGTCAGAACCAGCTGCACGACGAGATCGAAGCGTTATTGAAGAAAATTGAGACCGACTACTCCGAGGAGGTGCTGAATAAACTAAGCGATAAACAGCAGGAGTTTGAGGCCCTTGACGGTTACAATATTGAATACCGGGCCAATGAAATCCTGGCGGGACTTGGCTTCAGCACGGAAGACCAGCAGCGTCCGCTGAACACCTTCTCGGGAGGCTGGCGTATGCGTGTTATGCTGGCTAAGATCCTGTTGCAGACACCGGACATACTATTGCTGGATGAGCCGACCAACCACATGGACTTACCTTCCATTAAATGGCTGGAAACCTACCTGATGGGTTTTGAGGGAGCCATCGTAATTGTTTCGCACGACAGATATTTCCTCGACAAGATCGTCAACAAAACGGTCGAATCAAGAAAGGGCAAACTGACCACTTATGCGGGCAATTACAGTTTCTACCTTGAAGAGAAAGCACTGCGTTCGGAAATACAACGGGGAGAATTTAAAAACCAACAGGCGAAGATCAAGCAGGAAGAACGTCTGATTGAGCGCTTTAAAGCTAAAGCCTCGAAGGCGAAAATGGCTCAGTCCAGAATGAAGGCGCTCGACAAGATGGAGCGTGTAGAGGATGTAGATGATGACAACCCGACGGTAAACTTCCAGTTTAAGTTTTCCAAACCCTCCGGCAGACATGTGGTCAGGATTGAAAATGCTACGAAAAGTTACCCGAACGTCGCCATTCTTAACGATGCTGAAGCAGTGATTGAGAAAGGCGATAAGATCGCACTTATTGGCGCGAACGGTAAAGGTAAATCTACGCTTTTGCGCATCATAGCGGGGACGGAATCTTTTAGCGGAAAGTGTGAAACGGGGCACAATGTAACAACTACTTTCTTTGCTCAGCACCAGCTTGAGTCGTTGCACCTGGACAACACGATCCTGGGAGAACTTCAGGCCTTTGCGCCTAAGCATACGGACACCGAACTCCGCGGGATATTGGGCTGCTTTTTGTTTACTGGTGATGACGTCTTTAAAAAGATACGCGTATTATCGGGCGGCGAGAAATCCAGGGTTGCGCTTGCGAAATCGCTTACCACGGATTCAAACTTCCTGATCCTTGACGAGCCGACCAATCACCTGGACATACAGTCGGTCAATATCCTGATCCAGGCACTTCAACAATATGAGGGTACGTTCATAGCGGTATCGCACGACAGGTATTTCCTCGACAATGTAGCCAATAAGATCTGGTTTATAGAAGATCAGAAAATTAAGGAATATCCGGGTACCTACGCGGAGTACGAAGAATGGAACAGTAAGCGTCCGCCGGCCAAGCCGTCGAGTATACCCGTACGGCCCGACAAGGAAGTGAAGAAAGTGGCTGAGGAAAAACCCGCTACTCCTAATCTCCAGCAGCAGCTGAAGAAACTGAACGATCAGCTGAAGAAGATCGAAACTGACATCAGCGACTTTGAAAGCCAGGTAAAAGCTATAGAAGCGGAGATCGCCGATGAACGCACTTATGCGGACTCAGCGAAATTAAATGATGCAAACACCCGTTATTCGGCCGCCAAGGCACTGCTGGATACCGCTCAGACGACCTGGGAAACGCTTGCTTCAGAAATCATGGAGCTCGAGGGAAAGTAATATGAGGGCGGCGATATGGGTTCTGTTTTTATGGCTCATGGCAACCGCCCATAGTGTTCCGGCCCGCCAGGCTTTTACTTTTGAAAACAAGGTATATCAGCCGCATATCGGGACTGTGCAATGCTATAATCTTAAGAAAGAGCAATGGATCCCTTTGGTTGTACTGGGGTCGGACGAGAAGTTGCTTTTTTCTTTCGACGATTTACGGGGCGGCTCAAGAATATACTGGTATACTATTGAACATTGCAGGTCAGATTGGCAATCCTCGGGTCTTTCTACGACTGACTACATGGAAAGACTGCCGGAGGATCGGATCACGGACTATAAGTACTCCTTTGGAACATTGCAGAAATATACCAGTTACGCACTGGCCTTCCCAAACGAGCAGGTCAGGCCTAAGATCCCGGGCAACTACCTATTGAAAGTTTACGAACAGGGGGATCAAAGGAAACCCGTCGTGTCTCAGCGCTTCTATGTGCTGGCTCCCTCAGTGAATATTAGCGCGGATGTGGTGGCTAGCCCCCAGGTAGCCTTGCGGCAAACGAATCAAAAGCTGAACTTCACGGTTTTTCACTCTTCACCTATTCAGAATCCGTATGCGGACCTCAAGGTGCTGGTCATGCAAAACGGCAATCCTCTGGCTACTAAACTCAACACACGTCCTCAGTTTATCCGCCAGGGCTCGCTGGTGTATACGGAGATGACCAGCAATGATTTTCCCGGACTAAATGAGTACAGGAAATTCGACATCCGCAGTCTGCGGTATAAAGCCGAAAATGTTCAGCAAATTGTGCGTGATACCGGAGTGAGGGTCAGGCTTTTCGCTGATTTAAAAACTGCGGGCGACAAATACAGCAACCGGATTGACGAAGATGGCAGATTTTATATCCGAAACCAGGATGGCCGGGACGACCGCACAGAAAGCGACTATGTGAATGTCTCTTTTACGCTCAACGCTGTTGCACCTACCGGGGATGGAGAAGCTTATGTGATTGGCCGGTTTAATAATTATCGGCTCGACGATGAATCAAGATTAACTTATGACGCCTCAAGCAAACAGTTTTCGGGCACAATGAAGCTTAAACAGGGACTGTACGACTACCGGTACGTGTGGGCCGATAAATCTACACATATGACAGACCAGGCAGTGTTTGAAGGCTCTTTCTATGAAACCGGTAACACCTACCAGGTCTTTGTGTATTACCGGCGGCCGGGTTCGCGCTGGGAGGAGCTGATCGGCTTTACGGAAACCGATACAAGGGAAAGGTAAATATGCCCTTTTGCCATAGATTACTTACCTTTGCCGCATGAATACACAAGGAAAGAGCCCTAAAGATTCCTTCACGATAATGAATGAGCTTGTGCTGCCCAACGACACCAATATGCTGCACAACCTGATGGGAGGCCGGCTGCTGCATTGGATGGATATTGCGGCGGCGATCACTGCACAGAAACATTGCAATCGGATTGTGGTCACGGCGTCGGTAGACAATGTATCATTTAAGCAGCCCATAAAACTTGGAGATGTGGTCACTATAGAGGCCAGGGTAACCCGTGCCTTTAACACCTCCGTCGAGGTCAGACTAGACGTATGGGCGGAGAATGTGCCCTCGGCGACCAGGAATAAATCTAACGAAGCTTATTTCACTTTTGTAGCACTTGATGCGGAAGGCAAAACAGTAGCTGTGCCGGAACTGGTGCCTGAAACGACCGAAGAAAAGGAATTATATGCAGGTGCCTTAAGGCGCAGGCAACTACGCCTGATACTCGGTGGTAAAATGCAGCCAAATGATGCCCTTGAATTGAAGGCGCTGTTCTTTTCAGAATAGGCGTTATTTTTCCGACATCTCTAATATCTTATCAAACTCCGAGGGTTTGAGCGACATCACCGATAATCGCCCCTGGCGAATCAGCGAGATGTCTTTCAGGCTTTCTTCTGCTTTGATCTGTTCCAGCGACACAGGATTTTTAAGTGTTTCTACCGGCGACAAATCCACCACCACCCAGTTGGGGTCCTCGGTGGTCGGATCCTGGTAATATTCACGTACTACTTTAGCTATGCCGACAACATGCTTACCTTCGTTGCTGTGATAAAATAATACCAAGTCGCCCTCCTTCATTTCTTTCAGATTGTTTCGTGCCTGATAATTGCGCACGCCGTCCCAGAAGGTACGCCCGTCTTCATTAAATTTCTCCCAGCTGTATTTGAAAGGTTCGCTTTTTACAAGCCAGTATTTAGTATCGCTCATGATCGTTTGTTGTTATGCAAATTTGATAAAATAGCCCGAGATAACCTCATATTAATAGTAATTCTCCCGGGGCTATATGCAATCACGACTTTAAACGTTATATTTAAAAACCTATAAATTAAATAAAAGAGCTATTCCATGAAATGTCCGTCTTGTAACGAAACACTCCTTATGAGTGAGAAAAAAGGTGTAGAAATTGATTACTGTCCGAATTGCCGGGGAATATGGCTGGACCGTGGTGAACTTGAAAAAATCATCGAACATTCCGCGAACCACTATGCTCAAAAAGACAACTACGAGCAGGACTACCGTAAATATGGATATAGTGATTATAATGATGATTATAACAAACGATATCCCCATAAAAAGAAGAAGTCGTTCCTGAATGATTTCTTTGATTTTTGATCCGGCCTACCGTCGGCCGCCCCACTTACTTACCCTGTAAGTAAATGAAAACATAAAATACCGTCCCAGGCGGTTTACCCGCCTGTCGACGGTAATGTTATCATACACGTCGTAAGATATACCTGTATTCTGGTTGAACAGGTCAAATCCATCTATTCTTATATTGGCCATGTCGTTCTTCATGAACCGGTATTCAGCATACAACCGCAACACCAACGGATTGCGCACCAACTGGCTCTCCAAACCATAGTTGATCACCTTAGAAAAATTATATCCCAACGTTATATCCTTAAAAAAGAAATTGCGCCCGTTAACGCCAAATTGCAGACGGTTGATCTGCCGGTCGTCAAAACCCTCAAGAGAATAACTGGTATGATTCTGAGAATACGAGGTCTCAAACTCCGTGTCCATGACGTCCTTAATATCGATCTCGAATTCAAGTTCCTGACGCCATACCGTATTTCTGCCAATATTTCGGTTATTATCAATAAAGTTTACATTGTTAGAGAGCGAACCACCCCCTGAATATGTCAGCGTATACTTTCTTTCAGCAAAAGGTTTGCTGTAGGAATACTCTGTACCCATATTGTAATATCCATCAGTGTTGGTATAACTGGTCACCTGATTTGCCGTGTTTGGGATCAGAACCTTGGTCGTTACAATACGGTCCTTGGTAATGTTATACCATGCCCTGGCATCAAGCAAGAAACCCTGCTTCCAGTCTGACTGCTTATAATGAGCGTTCATTGAATGGATAAATTCAGGATTCAGATCCGGGTTTCCAGTTACTGTATTCTGAAGGTTGGAATTGTCCGTGATTGGTTGCAATTGTAAAAATCCTGGTTGATTACTCCTTCCCCAATAATTGACGTCAAAAGATTCCTGATTGGAAAACTTATAAACGAACCTTGCATTGGGTATGACATTAAAGGTCTCTTTTCTGGTATCGATGTTCTGGCTAAGGTTCTGGCCGGTAAGCACCGCCGGCTGCACGTTAACGCCAAGAGTATAGTTAAGTTTCTCATCAATAAAGCGATAATTTAATCCAATGCGGTTTGTGATAAACTGATACTCATAATCGTTGCTCAGGTTTGGATTAAAAATCTCAGTACCACCTTCTACATCTCGTGTATATCTCGAGTTAGAGGTTGCTGATCGGTTCCAGTTATAACTTAGCTCAACAAAGGTTTTATTCCAGATGGGTTCCATGTACGAGCCGCCTGCATTTACCCCAAGATTGTCATTTGCGTTATCTATCAACTGGCTTTGCAACTGAGCCAGATCCGCTGTGTCGGGTACGACGGTCAGATAATCATTGAAAACATCTCTGAAACTGTCGCCCTGCGAATAGTTGACACTCCCCCAAAAGCTGAAGTTCCTGCCTTTTTTTGCAAATTTATGGTTGTAGAATACATTTGTCCGGCCATTAAAGTTGTTGCCATTACTAGCGTTCTGACTATTGCGATCGGTACGCAGGTTAGGTTGTGTGATCGATGAACCGCCGAAACTGCTCCCTTCATTTCCATTATAAGCAAGCCGCGGCGATATCTTCAGGTAATTCATGGTGTCGATCTTGTACTCCAGCTCACCTTCCAATTCATGGTTGAAATTCTTGTTGAGGTTATTATTACGCGCATCCTCTAACCGTATGAAAGAGTTTCCTAAAACGTCCTTCAGACTATGCCTCGTAAGTGAGGAACTTATGGTATTGTTCCGGTTGTTGTTGAAGTTGTAGCTTGCGTTCCCGGAAATCTTTTCGTTCCACTGGTTCTGATAGTTGGCGCCAAACGCGTTCCGGGTATTGATTCCGTCTCCGCCGCCGCCCCGCATATTTGCATTGTTAAAGGTGCCATGAAGAGAAGTCATCCGATCCTTGTTCTTCATATTGGCACGTATATTTGTGTTGTAGCGATCTTCGCTTCCCAGCCCTCCTGAGACACGTGCAAAATACCCCTTATCCTTATCAGGATCGATGGTTAGATTAAGTATCTTTTGAGGCTCACCGGTTTTTATCCCTGTTAGCTTGGCCTGATCACCATAATCATCTATGAACTGCAGGTTTTTAATGATATCTGCGGGTAAGTTCTTTATCGCAGTCGCCACGTCGGTACCGAAGTAATCTTTACCATTTACGCGAATCTTGGTAACTGGTTCGCCCTGATTGGTTACGTTACCGTCCTGATCCACCTTAATGCCGGGCAACTTTCTCAGCACTTCGTCGACAGCATCTCCTTCGCGTACGGGAAAGTGTGCGGCGTTATAGCTCACCGTATCTTCCGTTACCCGTACCGGCGGAGCTCCTGAAATCACCACTGCGTCGAGCGTGTTGCTTGAAGGCTGTAACATGACCGGGGCCAACGTTATGGTATTCCCTTTTTCGATGTTGTATTCCTTTGTGAAGTTCTTGAAACCAATAAAAGCGGCCGATAGTGTGAACTGACGTGCCTTTACATTATTGAAGCTGAACTTACCATCTCCGCTGGCCGACATAGCGACGCTGTCGGCCGCCCACTTTACACGCACCACGGCGCCCGGCAAAGGCAGGCCGGCGGTATCTACGACGGTACCTTTAACAGTAAATGTCTGCGCTTTGGCATAGTGTGAAATACCCGTAAATACTACGAGGAATAAAATTATCCGCTGAAAAAGGCCCATTCTGGTTGTGTGTGTCCCGCAAAAGTACAACAAGCTAGTACAAACGGTTTTAGAGTAATTAACATGTTACACATTTCGAGCAGTTTCAAGGTGCGATACAAGGTATTTAAGTTTCTCGGAAACCTCTGTCCGACTGGATTGTTGTTCCTTAAAAGACACATTATGGGAAAGCTTAAGAATCTCTTTGCAGGACTGTGTGGTGCGGTCGCTTTAAATATACTGCACGAGTCGTTAAAGCATAAGCGTAACACACCTAGGATTGATTTGCTTGGAGAACAAGCACTTCAAAAGACTGTACGGCATCTGGGCGGAAACATCACCGATGAGCAAGCCCTGTATAACGCAACGCTCGCCGGAGACATCATCTCGAATACACTCTATTACAGCATGATCGGCAGTAAAAAGCAATCCAATATCTGGCTCAAAGCCATCACAATGGGACTGCTTGCAGGAGTAGGTGCCGTTAAGTTGCCCGAACCGATGGGGCTTAACGAGAAACCCGTGGCAAAAACAAAGACAATATCTGCTATGACCGTAGGATACTATCTCTTCGGCGCGTTGGTTACGGCCGCAGTGCTCACAGTCTCGCGGAGGAAATAAAAAAAGGGCTGTCTTTAGAAAAAACAGCCCTTTTTTTTGGAATAAATTCAGGTTACCCTTTACCTTTTAAAGCATCGTCAATACGTTGCGACAAGTCTTCCAGGTGAAATTTACTCATCCCTGAAGCTGCTGGTGTAGCAGATTTAATCGCCGACGAAAGCTCTCTCAGCTGAGCCTTAGCCAGTGAGACGGCATCGCTTTGCATCACGTTAGAACCACCTCTGCCAGATGTGCTTCCCGCAGCAGGCGCTGGCGGCTCAAGCAAACTGATCACTGTGTTCACATACGTTTTTTGCAGGTTCCTGCGGTATACATCGATTTCTGTGTTCGACTTCAGCTCCGAGAATATTGAACCTTGCAAATCAGAGAACAGGTCTGTGATCTTATAAGCTGTAGGCCCGTCTGCTGCTTCGGCAGAGATAAGTTTGTTGAATGTGTTAGCGTTGACCAACCGGGCCAGGGCATTAATGTGCAAGCGGTTTGCTACCGATATCGGATCTTCGCCAATATTATCCAGCAGATTCTTATCGAGCAACCACTTCGGCGTGTTAAACACCTGAGCGCCCAGGAAATCCATCGCCTGCTTTTGGCGGGCGGCATTTACCCGGCTATACTGGGTGCCCGATTCCTCCATGGTTTTTGGCGTAGCATAAATACCACCAACATACTTAGCAACATGGCCTATATAGCGGCCAAATTGTCCAACCAGCTCACCATAAAGTGCTTTTGCATTATCGTAACCCTCATTGGGCTCTTTGCTGTACGCAAGAATATTTGGAACCAAACGCTTAAGGTTCTTGATCCCGTATTCCGACGCCAATACGGCATTGTCTCCGAGGTCTTCGCTCTGATTACGCGGATCGTTTGGATCAGTTTCTGTTCCAAACGCAAGTCTAGGATTTTCCGCAATTCGCTTAATAATCGTTTGGTTCGAGTATTTAGACTCATCTTCTGCCGTTTTATACTGAGGCAGCCACTTATAACCCCACTCTATCGCCCACATATCGTAATCACCGATTCGTGGGAAAATACCCTTCGCAGATATCTTATCTTCAGGTTGTGCAACGTAGTTAAAGCGTGCATAATCCATGATCGACGGCGTATGGCCGTTCTTCTCTACCCATTGCTTATCTCTAAGTTTTTCAACCGGAACTGTTGCCGAAGAACCAAAATTATGGCGTAATCCCAAAGTGTGGCCTACCTCGTGCGATGAGACAAAGCGTATAAGTTCGCCCATCAGTTTATCGTCGAATTTCATTTTGCGCGCACCCGGATCTATCGCCGCAGCCTGAATGATGTACCAGTTACGCACCAGTTGCATAATGTTATGGTACCAGTTGATATGCGTCTCCAGAATTTCACCGGTCCGTGGGTCGTGCACGTGCGGACCACTCGCATTTGGTATATCCGAAGGCTTGTAAACGATTACACTGTGACGCGCATCGTCAATGCTCCAGTTCGGATCATTTGGCGCAAGCTTAGCAACGATCGCATTTTTAAAGCCTGCTTGCTCAAAAGCCTTTTGCCAGTCGTTTACACCCTGGATCAGATAAGGGATCCACTTTTTTGGCGTTGCCGGATCAATGTAATAAACGATCTGCTTTTTCGGCTCCACAAGCTCTCCGCGCTTATATCTTTCTACGTCTTCTGGTTTAGGTTCTAGCCTCCAGCGCGTTATAAGCGCCTGATTCTTGATACCTTGCGGGTTAGAGTCGAAATCTACGTATCCTGTGGCGAAATAACCCACCCTGGCATCAAAAAACCTTGGCTTCATCTGCTTTTTTGGAAGCAGAACCATGGAACTGTTCAGTTCATAAGTTACCGGAGTCGGCGATCCGGCCATAGCGGGCGGCATGCCTGGAATCTGAGCAGGTGTTTTGGTATAAGTCTTCACCGTTCTGATTTCTATATTGGTTGGGTAAGACTTGATTTCCCTGATATAGGAGCGATCGTTTAACTGGTTGCTTAACGACAACGCTCTTTTAGCTCTTGACTCAAAAAAGAAAATTTCATTATCTCCATTCATATAATCTGTAACGTCGATTACGCTTCCTTTAACCTTAGTTACAGAATCGTTTGCCAGTGCCTTTATATCAAAAGACGCCACAAGAGGCTGAATGTTAGAACTCATCAACGAGCGGTACATGCCTTGCTCAGTAGAGTCAGCCGAGCGCTCGCCATAAGAGATCGTCCTGATGAAAATCTTATTCGCGGGGCCCTTTTCAAAGCTGATCACATTATCACCTATATGGTCGCCGCCATAGCCCATCATGGAGGCACGGTTTCCCGCAGCAGCTTTACTGATCCTGTTTACCGTAAGAATTTCACGGCCAAGCAGGGAATCTGCGATTTCAAAATAATACCGGTCCTGAACCTGGTGAACCTTAAACAACCCATGGTCCGTTTTGGCGCTGTCGGTGATCACCTGCTTGTAAGGCTTAGGCCCGTTAGTTGGTGCAGCCGGACGGTTCATGGCATTTGGATTAGCCGCAGCCGGCTTTGCAGGCGGAGTTGCAGGCTTGTCCTGGGCATTGACGTACGCAGCTGAGGCAAGGCCCAGCAATGTCAATAATACGTTCTTTTTCATTGTTGATCTAATAAGTTTGTTGGTGCTCTCAAAAACACAGGGTTGAGACCGGTGGCTTTGAAGCCCGTAAAGGTAAGCGAGTTAGCGGACAGAAAAAATTGCTGAATATAACTTTACAGTTACAAAGCGGCGAAGCAAGTGCCTCAGTGTAGAATTTTAAATAACAGCTCTTTAAGAAGTTCACCATCAGTAGTGTTTCCTGTACTGTCGACCCCTTTGCTCTTAAGGTCGTATTCGCGAAGCATACTGATAATCTCAAACACTTTGTTGACCGGGTAAGTGCGCGCCGCAGTTTCATAATCTTTCACAAAGAAAGGGTTCACGCCAAGTTCTTTGGCTGCATCTCCACGGTTTTGCAGGTAATGATACTTGAGGATTTTAGAGAAATAGGCATTCAGATTGGCCATCACCATAACCATGGGATTGGCCTTGGGATTGTCGGCAAAGTAATTGATAACCTGGTTGCATTTCAACACATTTCGCGTAGCCAATGCTTTCTGGAGTTCAAAAACATTGTACTCTTTACTGATCCCAATATTTTTCTGCACAAGGCCCGTGTCAATCACAACATCCTTTCCGATATTAAGCATCAGCTTCTCCACCTCATTAGCGATTTTGGAAAGATCCGCCCCAAGATACTCAGCCATCAGGGCAGACGCCTGCGGGTCGATTTTATATCCCTTTTCTTTCACAAGATCTTCAATCCAGGAGGCAAGTTTGTAATCGCGTACGGGATCCGACTGAAACACCAGGCCGTTCTTGTCGATGGCTTTATAAATCTTTTTACGCTTATCAAAGTTGGCATATTTATAGGCCAGCACCAAAATGGTCGCAGGCATGGGCTTTTCAAAATAGCTCAGCACAAATTCGGCCTGCTTACTGTTCCCCTCTACTTCTTTCGCCCACTTCAATTCCTGCGCCTCCTTAACGATCACCACCTGATAGTCCGACATCATCGGATAGCGTTTTGCCGCATTCATAATGGTTACCATGTCTGTATCCTTGCCGTATAAGACCGTTTGGTTAAATCCCCGCTCCATGTCATTGAGCGCGTTATGCTCTATATAACTCACAACCTGATCAATGTAGTAAGGTTCTTCACCATGAAGCAGGTACACCGGCTTAAACTTTCGGGATTTGATGTCTTTGATAATCTCAGCAGCAGTCATAGAATTGTTCAAACATAGCGGAAAACTTACATAATATTTTATCTATTTTTACAATATATGTCGTTTGTACCAACTGCCCTCAGTCTGCCGCAATATCCCTTCAGAATCACCTTGAAAGACTCCAGGCATTACATTTTTGATGAAGTACGCAGGAAACATCTGGTTCTCACGCCCGAAGAATGGGTACGCCAGCATTTTATTCAATATCTGATCAGCCGGAAAAACTTCCCTAAGTCACTTATACAGATTGAAGGCGGGCTGCAGCTCAACCGGCTGCAAAAACGAACAGATATTGTCATCTTTAATTCGCAGGGCGAAAAAATCATGATCGTTGAATGCAAAGCCCCTTCAGTAAAAATTACGCAGGCCACCTTCGACCAGGCTGCACGATATAATTCCGTACACAAAACCAGATGGCTTGTCGTTACAAACGGAATCAAGCACTGCTATGCACAAATTGACCATACACAAGGAAGCTTTGCATTCGTCGCCGACCTCCCTGAGTACACGTTGTTATAAGCGAGGCCCGGATTTACTTTTCCAGGGCGCTTAAACTATCTTCAATAATCCTGATCTTCGCTTCGGCATCTGCTTTTTTGTTGCGCTCGTTCTGCACCACTGCCGGCTTCGCATTGGCCACGAACTTTTCGTTACCTAGTTTTGCGTCTACAGATTTCAAAAAGCCCTGCAGGTACTGTAGGTCCGCATTTAAACGCTCACGTTCCGCATCAGCATCTACGGCCTCATTCAAATGAATAAAGAACTCGTCCGCGCCTGTCATAAACGCAACAGCCCCCGGAATTTTATCGTTCACCAACTCTGTCTGACTGATATTAGCCAGTTTAAAGACAATATTCATCCATTTCTCGTAGTCCATACCCGAGTTAACCTTTATAGCGAGCGGCAAAGCCTCTTTAGGTGAGATCTGTTTGGTGTTACGGACGTTACGGATTTCTGCGACCACATTTTTGATTGCCTCAGCCTCCTTAAGAAGAGCGCCATCAGCCTCGCCCGCTACAGGGTAGCTGGCAACGATACAGCAATCCATCTCTGCCCTGCTGCCAAACAACTCATCGTGCCATAATTCCTCGGTTATAAAAGGCATAAACGGATGAAGAAGTGTCAGTATCTTACTGAAGAACCCAGTTGTAGCCCGCATCGTTTCCTGATCCACAGGATGCTGATAAGCCGGCTTCACCATCTCAAGATACCATGCGCAGAAATCGTCCCACACCAGTTTATACGTAGCCATCAGGGCCTCCGACAAGCGGTACTGCCTGAAGTTATCTTCTATTTCTGAAAGTGCTTCGTTGAAGCGGTTCTCAAACCACAGGATAGCCTGCTTATTGGGGTTTTCAAGCTGATCGTTCACCTCCCAGCCTTTTACCAGCCTGAAGGCATTCCAAACTTTATTTGCAAAGTTCCTGCCCTGCTCACAATAGTTTTCATCAAACATGAGGTCATTTCCCGCAGGCGAACAAAGCAACATACCTACCCGTACTCCATCTGCACCGTATTTTTCTATAAGATCGATCGGATCAGGTGAATTGCCGAGCGACTTGGACATCTTACGGCCCAGTTTGTCGCGCACTATACCTGTCAGGTAAACATTGGTGAACGGCTTTTTGCCCCTGAATTCATGGCCTGCCATGATCATCCGGGCCACCCAGAAAAACAAAATCTCCGGCGCGGTCACCAGGTCATTCGTGGGGTAGTAATAATTAATATCCTTATTATCCGGATCCTTAAAACCGTTGAACACGGAGATGGGCCATAACCAGGACGAGAACCAGGTATCCATAACATCCGGGTCCTGTGTAAGAAAAGGCGCCAGCTGATGCTTAAAGCCCTTTTTCTCTTCCTCAGTAAAGACACCGTCAATGTCTTTAAGCTTAAGGAATTCGTCCAGCGCCTCATCTTTTGTTTTAGCTACCACCCAATTCCCTTTATCGTCGTACCAGGCCGGTATCTGCTGACCCCACCACAGTTGCCTGCTGATGTTCCAGTCGCGCACGTTTTCCATCCAGTGCCGGTAGGTGTTGATGAACTTGTCCGGAATTAACCTGATATCGCCGTTAATAACATCTTCCAGTGCTGGCTTGGCCATCTGATCCATTTTACAGAACCACTGCATCGAAAGCTTAGGTTCAATCGCAGCATTCGTACGCTCAGAAAATCCCACCTGCGACTTATACCCTTCCACTTTTTCCAGGTGCCCGGCTTCGTCAAGCAGCACAGCAATCTTCTTACGCGCGGCGAAACGGTCTTCACCAACCAGAATTACGGCAAGTTCATTTAAGGTACCATCATCGTTCAGGATGTCGATAACCGGAAGCTTATGTTTCACACCCAGCTCATAGTCGTTCAGATCGTGTGCGGGCGTTACTTTAAGGCAACCTGTACCGAAGTCCATCGTCACATACTCGTCCTCAACAATGGGTATCTCTCTGTTGATTAGCGGCACATACACTTTCTTGCCTTTCAGATGCGCATAACGCTCATCGTTAGGATTTATACATATCGCCGAGTCGGCCATAATCGTTTCCGGCCGGGTAGTCGCTATTGTCAGATATTCAGATGCTTCGCCGGTAGTGCCAGCAATTGTATATCTGATATAATAAAGCTTCTGGTCAACCTCCTTACGGATGACCTCCTCGTCAGATACCGCGGTCTTACCAGCAGGATCCCAGTTAATCATCCGCACACCACGATATATCCAGCCCTTCCGGTACAAGTGGATAAAACTGTCAATAACCGCCTCAGAAAGATCATCTTCCATGGTGAAGCGCGTACGCTCCCAGTCGCACGACGCGCCGAGCTTTTTTAACTGCTCGAGAATGATGCCGCCATATTTCTCTTTCCACTCCCAGGCGTATTTAAGAAACTCTTCGCGGCTGAGGTCTTTCTTCTCAATCCCTTTTTCCTTGAGCATGGCCACTACTTTGGCCTCCGTAGCAATAGACGCGTGGTCTGTACCCGGCACCCAGCAGGCATTCTTCCCCTGCATACGTGCTTTGCGGATCAGCACATCCTGAATGGTATTGTTGAGCATATGACCCATGTGAAGCACCCCCGTCACATTGGGCGGAGGAATTACAATCGTATAAGGTTCGCGCTCATCAGGCTCTGAATGAAAAAAATTCTTTTCCATCCAGTAGCTGTACCATTTATTTTCGGTTGCTGCCGGATCGTATTTAGTAGAAATGCTCATTGCTAATAAAAAAGTATCAGATTTTAGCCGGTAAAAATAACAATAAAATGCCGCTTACTTCAAGTACAGGTCAAAATAGTCCGTCACTTTCTGATACAAATGCGCACGGTCTTTACCCAATACATTGTGTTCGTGCCCCGGATAAATCATGTAATCTACCTGCACGCCCTTATCTACCGCATGCTTTACAAAGTCGACCGAATGCTGCTGCACCACAACCGGGTCTTGCTGACCATGAATAAGCAGGAGCTTACCTTTCAGCTGTTCCACACGATTACTCAGATAGGTCGCTGCATAACCCTCGGGGTTTTCCTGTGGTGTATCCATATAACGTTCGGTATACATCACCTCATAAAAGCGCCAGTTGATTACCGGTCCGCCAGCAACCGCCGCTTTAAACACACCAGGGTGAGTCAGCATGAAATTCGTGGTTACAAAACCACCAAAACTCCAGCCAAACAGTCCCATATTGGCGGCATCTACAAAAGGCTGCGCTTTCAGGTAGTCAGTCGCCCGCAGCATATCTTCCATCTGCACCGTACCTGCATTCCGGAACATAGACTGCTCAAATGCCTTTCCGCGGTTATCACTTCCCCGTACATCAACCGTTAGCACAACGTATCCGCGTTCGGCCATAAACCTGAACCAGTAGTCGCCCGCCCCTCCGTTCCAGCTATTGGTAATAAGCTGTGCATGCGGACCGCCATACCAGTATACCACCACCGGATATTTCTTTGCCGCATCAAAGCCCACAGGCTTGTATAACGTAGCGTACAGATCGTCGCCCAAATTACTCTTTATCGTGATCAGCTGAGGTGCCGAAACCGCGTAGGCCTGCAAAGGATTCTCTGCGCGGAGCAATACCTTAACATCCGATGGCTTCGCTACGGAAAGCAAACGTATTTCCCTCGGCAAGCTAATATTGCTGAAGTTGTCAATCACCGTTTTTCCCGAACTGCTTACCTGGGTGTTGTGTACCCCGGAGCCAGAGGTAATTCGCTTACTGCCACCTGTTTTCAGATTCAGCGCGTAAAGATTTCTGGTGAGAGGGGAGTCTTCGGTCGACACATAAAATAAGCTGCCGCCTTTGGCATCAAAACCCTTTACGTCCAGCACTTCCCACTGACCGCTGGTCAGCTGTTTCAACAATTTTCCAGTAGTGCTGTACAGATACAGGTGGTTCCAGCCATCGCGGTTGCTCTGCCAGATAAACTTCGAAGGGTCGTTTTTCAGAAATAGCATCGGCACCAGCGGCTCTACATATTTCTCGTCACGCTCTTCAAAAAGAGTCTTTACAAACTTTCCGTTAACGGCATCGTACTGGTTGAGCTTCATATGATTTTGCTCGCGGTTGACCACAGCGATGTAAACGAACCTGTTGTCCGGGCTCCAGGCGATATTCGTAAGATACTGTTCCGCCGGCTCGCCGGTCTGAACGTAAACCAAAGCCCTGGTCTCGGCATTGTAAACACCAAGGGTTACGTGGTGACTCTTGTCGCCCGCCATGGGATATTTTATATTTACATTTTTTGCCGGAATGCTTGTCCAGTCGATGATAGGATAATCGGTTACCATGCCCTGATCCATCCGGTAAAAAGCGAGCAGTTTACCGTTGTCACTCCAGAATGTACCTTTCGATATACCGAACTCTTCCCGGTGTACGGAAGAGGCATAAACGATGTCACTGCTGCCATCGGTAGTTACCTGAAACTTATCCCCGTCTTTGGATACAAACAGATTGTGGTTGTCTACATACGCCACATAGCCTGCACTGCTTTCCTCAGCATGCTGTTTTGTCGCGGCGTCTTTGTCGACCAGCACGCGGACTTTATTGCTTTGGGGATTAAGAGCAATCTTTTCAGTACCGGTATAAATCACCCAGTCTGCGCCCTGGTTGAACTGTATAAAGGGCATGGCCTGTAGCGTATCCCTTTGCGCTGCACGAAACCTCTGATTCAACTGCGTTAGAGTAAGGAAAGCTTTCTCCGCAGATTTCGCGTTGCCTGAATACCAAACGGGGCTTCCGCCAATAGGTTTGGCATATACATAATCCTCAGAACCGTAAATAAACTGGATCTGGGAAAGGTTCTGCGGTGCCAGGGCCGTCCGGGCATTGAGCATCGCATCCTGAATCGTTAGTTTCTTTTCCTGTGCCGAAGAACAAAACGCGACAGCCAGCAGCGGGACAATCGCTAGGAGTTTCCTGATCATATTGTAGAATAAATAGTAAGCTTGCCAAACATAACCATATTTGTTAAAATATGGTGACCAAATATCGGCTTTTTGGAGCTTACCTTTGATGTGTGAAAAACATCTTAATCGGCATCCTGTTCGCCATGCTATGGGCTTCTGCTGCCGTCGCGACCAAGTTCGGCATCCAGTCGGCACCACCTCTGTTACTCGCCAATGTACGCTTTCTGCTGGCGGGACTTGTATTGCTGTGCTACGGCTACATATACAAGCCCGACAGCTCCTATCGCCTGCCTGCCGGACCTGAATGGAAGCAACTCGCGCTCTTTGGCCTGCTCAATACCGCCGTTTATCTCGGACTGTTTGTCTATGCTTTAAAATTTACCGCCGCCGGTATCGGCAGTTTGGCTACGTCGACCAACCCACTGCTCATTGTACTCATCTCGGCATGGCTCATCGGGCGCCGGCCCGCCCGGTCTGAAGTGCTCAGTATCGTTATTGGCATGACCGGCATCGGCGTTGCCAGCTGGCCTTTGCTGCAGGACAGCTCGACTACGGTGTTCGGACTTGCCGTGCTCATGACCAGCATGGTATCGGTTTCTTTTGCCAGCGTGTACTACGCCAGCGTAAAATGGAGCCTGCCCAATATACTGATCAACGGCTGGCAGGTGGGTTTGGGCGGACTCTTCCTCCTGCCTTTTACCCTGGTGTTCAGCGACTGGTCGGCCGTAAGCATCGACAACCGTTTTATTTTCTCGGTGCTGTGGCTGGTGCTGGCCGTATCGGTAGTCGGACTCATCTGCTGGTTTTACCTACTTAAAATCGATACCGTTAAGGCTTCCCTCTGGCTGTTTCTCTGCCCTGTATTCGGTTTCTTTTACGCCTGGTGGCTGGTCGACGAGCCTATAACAATCTATACCCTTCTGGGTACTTTACTTGTTCTCGGCGGGCTTTATCTGGGGCAGCGGGACAGGCTAAAAAAAAGAACTCATGATTGAGTTTCAACACAATAAATTGTGTTAAAATATGTTAAATACATATACAACTTCAATCATGAAAACGATAAATGTTTTTTCTGTAACGGGCAACATCATGAGAAGGCTTGGGATCACAAAGATCTACTGCTGGTTTAACAAGTAATATCCTACCTTTTGAATGGTACAGTCTTACCTGTACGGGCAGACTCTTTTGCCGCTTCGAGGATCCTGACTACCGTCATATTGTTTTCTAAAGCATACAGACCAAAGTCCGGATCTTTTATTTTACCCTTAAGTACATCTGCCAGGTAAGCAAACGGATCTTCATACACCGGCATCTCTTTCGTTGTTACCGCCATAGCCTGCTCTTTCCGGTCATTTTTGGCCCTGATCCTCATATTGCTTTGGTCGACCGTGATCACATATCCGGTCTCGCCGTAAACTTCCATGTCCTTCCGGTTAAACGGCCAGTTCCAAGAGGCCTGGATGATGCATTGCGCATCTGGATAGTTCACAATGATGGTAGCGTCGTCTTCCACCTTAGGATAGATCTCCGGTTTATACTGTCGTGTAACCGCTGTAACCGATACCGGCTCCTGGCCTTTCATCAGGTTGGTCATCAGGTTTGCACCGTAACAACCGAAATCTACCAGCGCACCGCCACCATTGCCTACCGGATCGGTAAGGAAATCGAAGAATTCCTGCCCTACGCCAATCTCTCTCGGGCCTTGGTGACCATCGTGTACAACCACTTTTCTGATCCGGCCTACATAGTTGCTGTCGTTGACCAGCTGATAGGCCTTAGCCGTGCTTGGGTACCATGAGGTCTCGAAATTCGTCAGCAAATGAATCTTGTGCTTTTTAGCCAGCGTTTCCATTTTGCGGGCATGGGCCAGACTTGCTGCAAGTGGTTTCTCCACCATCACGTGGATGCCGCGGGGCGCGCAAGCCTCCACCACCATAAGGTGATCGAACACAGATCCGAAGGCCACGACAGCTTCCGGTTTCACTTCGTCGAGCATTTTGCCGAGGTCTGAATAGAAAAGCTTCGGATCGAGCTTGTAACTGTTTGCCCGTTTTTCCGCCAGCGCCTTTACAGGTTCAAAAATGCCCACAAGCTCCACGTCTGTTTTACCCTTCCTGTTCAATATCCACGGCACATGCCCATGCGCCGTACCTGCTACCGCGAGTCTTAGCGGTTTACCGGAGCTCTGGGCATATCCGCTGCTGAACGCACCACTCAACATCGCCGTGATTCCGGCAAAAAGCATGTATATTTTAACCTTGATACTGTTATGCATATTTCTGTTGCAGTTTTTTTGACAATTTAATTAATACCAGCTCCCGCGACTCCTTTACGCGCTTCAGGAGTTCCTGATCGGGCATCACCTCCAGCCCCTCTACCTCAATCCACTGCCTCCTGGCAAAATGCGGAGCCTGCCTGATGCCCGGGCGGGCGGCCAGAGCGTCGAACTCTTCGGGATTGCATTTCATACAAAAATGTCCGTCCTCAAGCAAAACCAGCACGAATATCTTTTCCTCCAGCATAAAGCAGAGGTGGTCCCATTTCATGCCTTCGGTTGTCCCCGGCAGTGCCAGACAATGATCTCTGAATGTTTCAATATCCATAACGTGCGTTGAAACTCCTAAAGTTAAACTTATTCGTGAAACCCTCATGCACATTTTATAAGTTTGCAAAGATGAACAGGATTACGCAGACGGCCGACGGTTCGAATACCCTTTACAGTGAGAGCATTGGTGAACACTATCATTCCAAACACGGCGCACTGCAGGAAAGCAGGCATGTATTTGTTGATGCGGGCCTGAACCATGCCATCGAGCGCTTCCCAGGTCGGGAGATTTCCATCCTTGAAGTAGGCTTCGGCACCGGCCTTAATTTCTTACTCAGTGCCGCGACTGCCCATGAGGCCGGTGTACCGTTAAATTATGTAGCCCTGGAGGCTTTTCCTTTACGCGCGGAAGAGCTTGAACTAACTGGCTACGGTGCTTATGTGCCTTCGGAACTCTGGCAAAGCATGCTGCTGAACTATGGAAAAGCTTTACAGCAAAGCGTAGAAATCATACCCGCACAGCGCCTCAAAATTCATCATACCTATCTTCACAGGTACGAACCTACCACATTATTCGATCTGCTGTATTACGATGCGTTTTCTGTACAACACCAGCCTGAAATGTGGACCGATGAGATCATCGCACATGCCTGCCGGTTTTTGAAGCCCGGCGGCATCTTTGTAACTTATGCCATTACAGGCAAACTGAAACGTGCCCTTAAAAGCCTAGGGTTCGATATTGAAAAACTCCCTGGCGCGCCCGGTAAGCGGGAAATGCTTCGCGCCATAAAAAATTAAACTGTCATATGCCAAATCATATACCTCCGCCAACCGCTACTGATCCAAGCTCTGCGTTTCAGCGCCTGCTCACCGTTATAGATACCCTGCGTACGGAATGCCCCTGGGATAAAAAGCAGACCATGGAAACCTTGCGGCATCTGACCATCGAGGAGACTTACGAACTTTCTGACGCTATCCTTGAGGGCAACCTCGACGAGGTTAAGAAGGAACTGGGCGATGTCATGATGCATCTGGTCTTTTATGCCCGGATAGCGTCGGAAACCAAGCAATTCGATGTTGTTGATGTGCTCAATAGTGTGTGCGATAAGCTCGTGAACCGCCATCCGCATATTTATGGGGATGTAAATGTTCAGGATGAGCAGGACGTGAAGCGAAACTGGGAGAAACTGAAACTAAAAGAGGGCAACAAGTCTGTGCTTGCCGGTGTGCCGGCCGGACTCCCATCTTTGGTAAAGGCAAGCCGTATTCAGGAAAAAGCCCGGGGCGTAGGGTTCGACTGGGACAATAAAGAACAGGTTTGGCAAAAGGTTGAGGAAGAACTCCAGGAATTTAAAGACGAATATAACGGTGCCGATCAAAAAGACATTGACCTCGACAAGGCCGAATCAGAATTTGGCGACCTGCTGTTCTCGCTGATCAACTATGCGAGATTTGTAAACATCAATCCGGAAAATGCACTGGAAAAAACCAACAAGAAATTTATAAAGCGTTTCCAGTACCTGGAGTCGAAAGCGAAAGAACAAGGCAAAGCACTTCAGGACATGACACTCGCTGAAATGGACGTCTATTGGAACGAGGCTAAAAAACTATAATACCCCTATTCTGCTTCTATAACGGCCGGAAAATTCATGAACTCGTCGACAATCCGGTTTAGCTTAGGGTGAAACGACTGCGCAAAGAACAGGTGCTGGCACTTCCCTGAACTTCTGGCAAGTTCAAAAACCTGCAGCTGCAATCCTTTGGCCATCAGTTCATCTGCGTCGTCCGCAATAAACATCTGGAGTTTATTCAGGTTCAACCCCAGCTTCAGGTAAACGGCTCTTGCCCGTTTAGGTGTAGCTATCACAATATCGGTTCCGGCAGAAAGTTCATCGATCTCATCGTCGAGCGAAACAGCGTCGGAAAGCATCATCACCCGGAGGTCGCGACGCTGGCTCAGCAGCTTGAATTGCTGTACCACTTCCCCTCCGCGTACCTCATCGGGTACCAGCACCAGGATCTTAGGAGCCTCATCTTCGGTGTATCTGATCTGTGCCAGCACACCCATCACATATGCAGTAGTTTTTCCGCTCCCGTCCGGAGCCAGCGCAACCAGGTCCTGCCCGCCGGCAATGCGTTTCAGCGTTTTTGCCTGAATGGCTGTGGCCGACTCATATCCCGCCTCCTGCATGGCCCGGATAAGGGGCTTGCTCAATTTTAACTTTTCTAACGATTCCTGCATGCTGAATGTTTAAGGACGCCGGCCTTCGTTGCCCGACGATGCAAATTTAACAGAAACACTTGTATATTTAGCCATGCAGCAACGACGAGACTTTATTAAAAAAGCTTCCCTCCTTACCGGGAGCATCGGACTGGCCGGGATACTTCCAGATTCCATTCAAAAAGCCCTTGCTATAAACCCTGTACCGGGCAGCACCTATCTGGATGCAGAACACGTGGTCTTCCTGATGCAGGAGAACCGGTCTTTCGACCATACCTTCGGCACACTTAAGGGCGTCCGCGGCTTTAATAATCCCCGTGCTATACGGCTGGCCAACGACTATCCCGTTTGGTTGCAGCGCAATAAAAAGGGCGAGACGTACACGCCTTTCCGGCTTAATATTAAAGATACCAGGGCGACCTGGATGAGTGACCTGCCCCACTCCTGGGAAAACCAGGTAGATGCAAGGAATAAGGGCCTTCATGATGGATGGCTCGAGGCGAAGCGTCCGGGCAACAAGGATTATGCAGATATGCCCCTCACCATGGGGTATTATAACAGGGACGATATTCCTTTTCATTATGCGCTCGCGGATGCGTTTACCGTATGCGATCACCATTTCTGCTCTTCGCTAACGGGTACCAGCTCCAACCGCTGCTTTTTCTGGACCGGCACGATACGCCCGGAACAAAACGCCCGGTCTAAACCGCATATCTCAAACGGCGATATAGACGGCCCGGAACGCGTATCATGGAAGACCTATCCCGAACGGTTGTCGGAACATGGGGTCGACTGGAAGGTATACCAGAATGAACTCAGTGTGGGCACCGATCTCGAGGGTGAAGCAGAGAGCTGGCTGGCGAACTTTACGGACAATGACCTGGAGTTTTTTAAGCAGTACCATGTCCGCCGTCATCCTGAACATCTGGTCTACCTGCGGCAAAGCAAGGCCAGGATCGAAGCGCAGCTTAAAGACAAACCCGACGCCAGCGCTCAGAAAAAACTCGATGAGATCAGCGAGCGCATCATCTTTCTGGAGCAAAACCCCTTAAGCTCGCTCAGTGCTGAGCAGCAGGACTTGCATAAACGGGCTTTTGTTACCAACCGGGCAGATCCGGACTACCATACGCTGGAAACCATCACGTACGACGATAATGGCGTGTCACGGACCGTACGTATTCCTAAAGGAGATGTGTTTCATCAGTTCCGGGCCGATGTTGATGCCGGCAGGCTTCCAACAGTCTCCTGGCTGGTGGCGCCCTGCAATTTCTCCGATCATCCCGGTGCACCCTGGTATGGTGCATGGTACTTGTCCGAAGCTATAGACATCCTTACCAAGAATCCGGAGGTCTGGAAGAAAACCATCTTTGTGCTGACCTATGACGAGAACGATGGCTATTTCGACCATATGCCGCCCTTTGTTGCGCCTGATCCGGAGGACAAAGAAAGCGGCCGGGTGTCTGATTCGCTCGACATCAGTACAGAGTATGCAGGCGAGGGCCAAACGAGCCGTAAAAGTCCGATAGGTTTAGGTTTCCGTGTACCTATGGTGGTGGTATCGCCTTGGACCCGCGGCGGCTATGTGAATTCGGAAGTCTTTGACCACACCTCGAACATACAGTTCCTGGAGAAGTTTCTTCAGCATAAAACCGGGAAACTTATCCGGGAAGAGAACATAAGTTCCTGGCGACGCAGTGTTTGTGGCGACCTGAGTTCTGTATTCAGGCCCTATCATGGGGAGGTGCTTAAAGGTCCCTCGCGTTTAAAACGCATTCCCTTCATTGAGCAGATTCACAAGGCTAAATTTGCAAAGCTGCCCGACGGCTTTAAAAAGCTCAGCGATGCGGAGATTACTGATATAATTAAAAACCCAATGAAGAGTCTGCTCCTGCCCCGGCAGGAGCCCGGCATTAAACCTGCCAGCGCCATTCCGTACGAACTGTATGCAGAAGCGGCGTTGACTAAGGACCGCAGCGCAATAGAACTTCGCTTTACAGCGGGCATTACTTTTTTTGGCAAGCGCTCCAGCGCCGGCAGTTTCCTTGTTTACGGCAATGGGCGACAATGGCCTTTTACCGCCGCGGCGGGAGATACGCTCAGCCATCAGTGGCGCTTGGAGGGTTTCCGGGAACAGGCGTACGACCTGCAGGTGTATAGCGTCAACGGATTCTACCGCAGGTATACCGGAAATGCCCAGGACCCCGGCCTTCTTATAAACCTGTTGTACGAACGCGACAACCGCAACCGGCCTACCGGTGGCGTAATACTGCGGGCCACGCGTACCGAGGCAGGAGCAGCCCTAAGCCTGAATATTTCCGACGCTATGTATAACATCGCTAACCGTAAGGTAAGCATGAAGAAAGGCCAGAAAGAATTGCTGCTTAGCTTCGATTTAAGCAAGGCGCACCACTGGTACGACATCAACGTAACGGTAGACCAACATCCCGGTTTTATCCGGCATTACGGAGGCCATGTAGAGCTGCTCAAGGATAGTTTTACTGACCCTTATATGGGCAAGGCTTAAGTCATATAAGCGTAATAGCTTGCAAATAAAGTTTTTAAGTTAGAATTGTTTTCGTTATATTTGTATCAACAAGGTTACAGAAAACGAAAACAATTCTATTCGTACATACGAATGCGAATTATTTAACGTATAATATCACAAGCTAACGCTTTTAACCAAATGAGTATGAGAAGAGAGATTTTAGGAGGAGCAGGATTATTGGTTACAACCATCGCTTTAACGTTTATCAGCTGGACAGCCAGTCCCGAAAAAGCAGCTTCCGCAGGCATTGACACCTCAGGTACCACCCTTAATGTACAGACAGCAGGTAAAGACACTGCTTCCGGGAACCTGATGGAAACAGAAACTTCAAGGTATCAAACCTATCTGAAGCGCGTATACGACCTTGCGCATCTTGCCGAGGCTGGTTTAAGTCTTCCGGTATTCGAGAAAGCCGTTACAGGCTTTTACAACCTTAAAAATTCAGGGAAGCTGAGCAAAGACAAATCCGTCCTTACCATTGCTGACTTTGACATGAGCAGTACAAAAAAACGTTTGTGGATCGTTGACCTGGACAAGGGGTCACTTCTGCTGAATACCTGGGTTGCGCACGGACAAGGAAGCGGAAACGATAAAGCTAATGCCTTTTCAAACAGGAGCAACTCGCACCAGAGCAGTTTAGGTTTTTATGTTACCGGCGAGATTTATCGCGGGCAGCACGGCCGTTCTTTACGTTTGGATGGTATGGATGCAGGCTTTAACTCCAATGCCCGCAGCAGGGCCATCGTTGTACATGGCGCCGACTATGTGAGTCAGGGTACCATAAATGCGCTGGGCCGTTTGGGCCGAAGCCATGGATGTCCGGCAGTGGCACCTGAACTGACAAACAAAGTGATTGACGCCATTGAAGGGAAAACCGTTTTGTTTATCAATTCAAGTGAACAGAACTACCAGTCTAAGTATCTTGATACCCAGGCTGCAGCTCTTTTCGCCAGTGCGCAGAACCTTTCGTCCGAGGTATCCGCAGCGAGCCTGGACTAAGCCTTACGCTTTTCCTGCATCTTGCTGAGGTACGAATACAGCACCACATCCAGTCCGTACACGTCCTTACGGAACTGAACCTTGCCGCCTTCATCGGCCCAGGCCGTTTTGTAGGTCAGGTGTACAGGGACTTTTTCCGGCAGTGCAATATCTTTGGCTTCGGGGTTACCCTCATTCTGCATCTCTCTGGCGATGGTTTCATATTTAGCGCCATTGCCGAAAAGTGCCTTAGCAAGTTCCAATGGTTTTTCTACACGCACGCAACCATGGCTCACCGCACGGTTGGCCAGACTAAAAGCTGCCTTAGCCGGAGTATCGTGCAGGTACACGGAACTGCCGTTCTTGAACAGAAACTTGATCTTGCCCAAAGCGTTTGCATCGCCTGGTCGTTGTTTAAAGCTGTATTTAGTACCCGCCTCCGGATCGCTCCAGTCAATTAACTCAGGATCCTCGATACGTTCACCATTCTGATACACGTCAATACCCTGGTTCGCGAGGTAGTAAGGATCAGCCGCAGCATGCTTGGAAATTTCATTGGTGGCAATACTTTTAGGTATGTTCCATACCGGGTTTACCTGTACACTGTGTATCAAACTGGCCAGTTGCGGCGTCTCGCGACTAAACGGCCGGTCTTTCTTCAAATCGTTTTCATCATACTCCCGCAATTGCGTGGGGTCAACTTCACGGCCCTCGCCTACGCAAACCTTCATGTTCAAAACAGATTTTCCATTTTCCAGCACATCGAGCCTGAAATCGGGGATATTTACCACCACCATCTTTTTAGCATCCTCACGGTTCTTCCAGCGCAGGCGCTCGAGGTTGACCTGCAAAATCCGCTTCGTTTCTTCCGCTGTCATGCCCGGCGCAGTCACTCCGCTCACCAGCGCTTTCTGCAGGGTCTGATACCCTTCAGCCTTAGGCTGTATACTGTCGAGGAAGGTTTTCAGGTCATCTACCTTCCACACCTGGCTCATAGACACACTGTCGGGCCGCTTGGTTTCGGTAAAGTAACGGGCGTAGATGCGACGCGGACTAATAATCCCGTATTGCAAAGCATTGCTGTAGTCGATCAGGGAGTTGGCCGTAGCCAGTTCCAGTTCGGCAATAGTCCTGTAGGCCTCGTCGACCGACTTAATGGCTTTTTTATCGTAAACTTTGTTCACCAAGCTGCTGATATGCGCCGCATCGAACATTTCCGGGGCCAGGCCATGCTCTTCGGCTTTGCCCAGCCTTTCCGCGAATGCCTTAACGTTCTCCTCGGGCATGTGCTTCATCATCAGCACCGGATCATAATCGTTCGTCTCATAAAACGCGCTGATCAGCTTTGGATTGCGGAGACTGCCTCGTTTCTCCTCTAGCGTTTGCTTGAAGACCTGAGCGAAGGTTTCCGCTTCAACCTTTTTAAAAATCCTGTTTTTCGTTTCATCAAAGAAAACCTTCCCGATGTCTGACCGGCTCTTCTTGCAGGCCTGCACTGCGAACAGCATAAACAGCGCAAAAATAGCGGCTGTTGTTTTGTATCTTCTCATATTGTTTAAATATCCCATAGCATACCTTAAATAAAAAAGATGATGCTTTTGTTTGACCCGGATTGCAAAACCGTCTGACCCAAGTGGCCACTTGGAAGCATGTGAGTCCGCAGTGAGTCCGCCATGAGTCCGGGGTGAGTCCGCCTTTTCCCAGAAAAAAGGCGGACTCATGGCAGTGTCATAGTGGTAGCAAGGCGCTCTCACCTGCTACCAGGTATGGGAATGGTCCGTATTATATTTTAATGGTGATTGTCCTCCCGGTAACGAGATGAAACTGGTAAGTTTTGTGCAGACCGTCATCGCCTACAACGATTTCTTCAACCAGGCCGGTTTTGCTGAAGGTATCTGTCACCAGATCCCCCTTTTTAACCTCATCCAGCACACTGGCCGGGGTATCTTGATTCAATCTTATCATACCGTGAAGATAAGCAAAGTATCGTATTACTGGACGAGGGTATCCGGATCTACGATGCGATCTGATGTTTCCGTATTGTCGCGGTTTAAAAAGAAAAAGAGCAAGGCGCCGATGATGAAAATAATAATCACCCAAAGCCAGAAATTACTTTTTCTTTTGGGTTGTACACTTAAATCTGCCATATGATGTGTTCTTGATGGTATAACTTCTGGAAATACGGAATTGTTTGCCCCGGGAGGCTCAGATATACAATTGCTGGCAGTTGGTACAGAAAAAACTGCGCCGCCGGGTCTTACCAAGATATTCCTTATGCATGGGAAGGTTACACCGCTTGCAGCTGCGCCTGGTATGGGCAAGCCAGTGTTTTTTTAAGGTATATTCTTTCTTCCAGCGAAGAAAATCGAAACTGTATATCCGGGTTTGGGCCACCATTTCTGCGAGCTTATTGCCCGGTATAGCCCGCATCGTGCTGAGCGGATGAATCCCTGTGCGGTACAGGACTTCGTTCTTGATGATGTTTCCCGATCCAGAGAAGATCTGCTGGTCGAGCAAGGCATCGCAGGCCAGCAGCGAAGGCCGGGCTTTGAGCTTTTCGAGTGCTGCGTCTTCGTCCCAGGCGGGCGACATCACGTCGGCCGACCAATCATAAACTTCGTTCAAATCGCCTTCTATGATGGCCAGTGAGCAGGCGTAGAAATTGATCTCTGCCTGTTCAAACTGGAGCGACAAACGCGCCGGCGTGTCTTTACGCTCGTTGATGCGATAGGTACCGAACAGCATAAAGTGAACACGTAAGCTGAAGTCGCCGAAACAAACCAGAAAATGCTTGCCCCAACTGGCAAAGCCCCTCAAAGTTTGCCCCACCATGCGTTCTTTATCGATACTGGTGTTCCCGCTCACAGCAATAACCTTGGTTCCTTCCAGGTGGAGTTCCTGAACCAGTTCTTTCAAAATGACGATAGAGGGTCCCTCTGGCATACGGTTTAAATAAGCAATATAGAAACCGCGCTGGGATGCTTTTGTTTTAGGGTGCTATTTGAAACGTATGGCTTTTAGCGGACTGATTCTGCTTACCAGCATAGAAGGCACGATGAGCACGAGCAGGCAAATGAGGGCGGTGGCCACATTTAATATCACCACATCTAGGAGTTCTATCTGCATAGGTACATAGGCAAGATAATACGAGGACTGATCGAGCTTAAATATATGGGTATGGTATTGGAGGAAACCGATGCCCAGACCGAGTATGTTACCAAGAACCAGTCCGATGCCCACCAGGTATAGTGCATTGTACAGGAAGATCTTCATCAGGCTGAAATTGCTCATGCCGAATGACTTTAACATACCGATCATATTGGTGCGCTCCAGGATAATGATGAGCAAAGCGGTGATCATGTTTATTACCCCTACGATCATCATTAAAGCCAGAACGATGCCGGTATTTACGTCGAGCAGCGATAGCCAGGTAAATATGGCCGGAAAGTACTCCTGTACAGACTCGGATCGCAGTTTTACGTCCAGGTTTTGATAAATGGTGGCCGCGCTTTCCTGAAGTTTGCTGAAGTCTTTGAGCCGCACCTCAATGCCGCCTACCTGGTCGGGGCTCCAGTTGTTTAACCTGCGGATCAGATTCAGATCGCCCAGCACAAAGTTCTTGTCGATCTCCTCTACACCAATGTTGTATATGCCTACCACGGTAAAGGGTCGCCTGCGGGGCGGGTCCTGAACAAAATGCATGATAAAATCATCCCCGGTTTTTAGCTTGAGCCTGTTGGCCGTAAACTGGGAGATCATAATTTGCCTGATGGCCTTCACACTGTCTGAAAAGTCGATCGTAGTACCGCTAACCAGATGCTTTTTGATATAGTTCCAGTTAAAGCTTTTATCGATGCCCTTGAAATTTATACCCTCTATCTCATCATTGGCCGTAATAATTCCGGGTTTTGTGGCGTATGACTGAAAATAATCAACGTTAGGGTCGTTTTTGAGACTTGCTAGGGTATGCGGCGAAGGTGCAAACGGACTTAACTCAAAAGAGTTGTTGAGATCGAATTTGAATATGCGGACGTCGCCAGTGTATCCGCGTACCTTTTCCTTGATCTCCCCTTTGAACCCTTTGATGATGGCGATCGCAAGCATCATCACGGCCAGACTGAGCATTACACCCGCTATAGCAATCCGCACGATCAGCACCGAGAACGTTCGCTCTGATTTAATCGATACCCGACTGGCTATGAAATATTCTGTGTTCAACCTTTACCCATTTATTGTAACTTAGCAAAAGTGCTCAAATGATTTGATTTAACATATTTAAAATAAAAAAGGTTCAGTGATGATGGTATTTGTTTCGCAGGTTTTAGGCGGTCTGATGTTCCTGCTTTCTGTTCAGGGCTGCAATGGCCGGGGCAGTGGCGAGGAAAGGAAAAATCCGACGCCAGAGCCGAAGGAAGTGGTGGCGGACGCCTCGGTAATGCCAGAGACAGCGCCGCAACTGAGGACCGGCGCTGAGCAAACGCAGGTCTATGTACCCTTGCTGAAAGGGAAACGTGTGGGCATGGTGTTAAACCAGACCTCGGTTATAGGGGCACAAACAACTGTAGACAGCCTTCGGGCGCTTGGGCTGAACATCGTCAAGATATTTGGACCTGAACATGGGTTTAGAGGCAATACCAGTGCAGGTTTGAGCGTGAAAGATGAGATAGATCAGAAAACAGGTATTAAGGTGGTTTCGCTGTACGGAAAGCATCACCGTCCTACGGATGCAGACATGAGCGACCTGGATATTGTAATTTTTGATATACAGGACGTCGGCGTCCGGTTCTACACGTATATCAACACCCTGCAATATGTGATGGAAGCCTGCGCGGCTAATGATAAGGAACTGATTGTGCTGGACCGGCCAAATCCTAACGGTTACTACGTAGACGGGCCTGTTCTTGAACCGCAGCATGTAAGCGGTATAGGACTGAAGCCCATACCAATTGTGCATGGCCTTACGGTTGGTGAATACGCAGGGATGCTGAACGGGGAAGGCTGGCTCGACAACAAGCTTAAATGCAAACTCAAGGTGATTAAAGTAGAGGGCTATACGCACGACACGCCTTATGACCTCCCGGTGAAACCCTCTCCGAACCTGAATTCCCGTCAGGCGATTCTCCTTTATCCATCAACCTGTTTGTTTGAGGGAACCTATTTAAATCATGGTCGGGGTACGCAATATCCCTTCACCGTAATAGGTTCGCCTTTCCTGAAAGGGAAATACAGCTTTTCGTTTACACCAAGAAGTATTAAAGGCATGGCTGAGACGCCCATATTCCAGGATCAGGTTTGTTACGGTTTGGACCTGAGAACTTATGATGTAGAAGAGTTCAGGCGCACACGGAAGATCAATCTGAGCTGGCTTATGGAACTGTATAAGGCCTCGCCAAACAAGCAGGATTTCTTTAACACCAAGCTGAGCAAGCAGATGGGGGTAATTGAACGTTTGGTAGGTGTTTCAGATTTCAGGCACCAGATTATGGAAGGGAAAACAGAGGCTGAGATCAGGGCAAGCTGGGAACCGGGCCTGAGCCGGTACAAAACAATGCGAAAGAAATACTTGTTGTATCCCTAAAAGCAAAGAATGGACGAGAAACCAAAACAGAAGAACGAAAAGCCGAGCAGCAATTACCGTGAGGAGGTTCCGAAAGGTAGTGTACCGGCCGATGACCAGGTGGTAAAAAAAACGGAAGATGAGGTTTATCATGCGGACGAGCCTGAGTTTAAAAATCCGGCGAAACGTAAGGAACTGGGCGAACAGCCGGTTCATCCCATAAAAAAGGCGCCCGGGGACTAGGCTGCCTTCTTCTGAGCCATGGCTGTCTTTTGTGCGCGCTTCAGGAACTGCATGAGTATTTTTTCATCATGTTCCATCGCTGATATTGAGGAAGTGGGCTTGTAGTTGATCTTCTTCAGATAAGTGTCCAGTTCGCCGTGCTCAAATGCTTCGAGCAGCAGCGGATACACATAAGAGCTCTTGCAGACCGCCCTGGTGTTTCCCAGCTTGGACGCCACGCAATCGAGCACTTCTACCACGACTTTTTTCCGGGGCACTTCAGTATGGGTGACATAGCAGCGGGCCAGTTGGCGGAATGCCTCCAGGGTTCCTCCCCATGTACGGAAGTCTTTGGCTGTAAAATCGTTTTCCGTGATCTCGCGGATATAATTGTTGATCTTTCCGGAATCTATAGCCCTGTGTTCTTTTCCTTCGGTGTAGTATTGAAATAAATCCTGACCCGGTATATCGCGACATTTTTTAACAAGTTTGGTCAGGGTGCGGTCGTTCAAGGCCAGTTCCTGCTTTACGCCTTTTTTACCCACGAAGCTTATCTTCATGGAGTTTCCATTTATTTTAACGTGCTTGTCTTTAAGCGTGCTCAGTCCGTAACTACCATAAAGCTGCTGGTAAGTTTGATTGCCCACACGTATCAGGGTTTTGATCATGAGCTGAACACAGATGGCCAGCACTTTACGTTCGTCGAACTCTTTCCTGCGGAGATCGCGTGCAATGCTCTTCCTCGCTCCGGGAAGTGCTTTGCCAAACTCCAGCAACCTGAAATATTTACTGTCTGACCGCCTGGATGTCCACAAGGGGTGGTACTTATACTGCTTTCTTCCCGCCGCGTCTATACCGGTTACCTGCAGATAGGCATTTTCGGCAGGCGCAATCCAGACTTGAGTCCAGGCCGGAGGTATGACCAGGGTCTTGATACGGTCGAGCTGTTCCTGATCTTTTATCCTTTTGCCCTCGGCATCTGTAAAAAAGAACTTCCCGGGGTGACCTTGCCGGGTAATACCCGGATTTTTATCGGACACATAGCAGAGTCCGCTCGACTTAATTTCGTCTAAGGTTTGCACCATAGGGGAGGATAATTTCGTTCAATTTTTAGTTAATTTGTATGCCGGCCTGCTTTTTAGCTCGCAGCTTAACATAAACATACGATGATGAGAATAGTTTTCATGGGAACTCCGGATTTTGCCGTCGCCTCTTTAGCTGCGCTTTTAGAGGCAGGCTTCGATATAGTGGGTGTGGTGACGGCCCCTGATAAGCCGTCGGGACGGGGGCAAAAAATACAGGAGAGCGCGGTTAAGCAGTTTGCCGTGGCGCGTGGCCTTAATGTGCTGCAACCGGTTAAGCTGAAAGACCCTGCGTTTGTGGCAGCGCTAAAAGATCTGCAGCCCGACCTACAGGTGGTTGTTGCCTTCAGGATGCTTCCGGAAATTGTATGGAACTTGCCGTCCAGGGGCACCATCAATTTGCATGCTTCTTTATTGCCTCAGTATCGCGGGGCTGCGCCGATAAACCATGCCATCATTAACGGGGAAAAAGAAAGTGGCGTAACGACTTTCTTCCTGAAACATGAGATCGACACGGGCGACTTGATCTTGTCTGAGAAGGTGGCCATCGCGGATGATGACAATGCCGGACAGCTTCATGATAAACTTATGGAGGTTGGTGCAAAACTGCTGGTGAAAACAGTGAGATCAATTGAAGAGGGCAGCTATAGTGAACAAGCACAGCTTACTTCCGATGACTTAAAGCATGCGCCGAAAATCTTTAAAGAGCATTGTTTCATCGATTGGAATCAGCCGACTGAGCAGATTTACAATCTTATAAGGGGATTGAGCCCCTACCCCACGGCATACACCATGTTAAACGGCAAAATACTTAAAGTGTTCGGTTCCGCGGTTGAGACGAAGGAAACGGGCCTGGCCCCAGGGGGTTTTCTGACTGATGGCAAAAGCTACCTGAAATTTGCCGCAAAGGATGGTTTTGTGAGGCTAACCGACGTGCAGTACGAAGGTAAAAAGCGCATGCCGGTTGACGAGTTCCTGAGAGGAATCCGCTTGTAGCAGGGTTATCGGATTACTTATCCGACATTCATTTCGTTGAGTTTGACGCTTAATAGCTTGGAAATTTCGTTGAAATATCGCTTTCTGCCATAGCCCATTACCCAGCGGATTCCACCTATAGCGTTGGTGATAAAAACTTCCTCAGCTTCCCGCAAGACTTCGGGATTGATCTGCGCTTCTGTTACGGCTATGTCGTTCGATTTGGCCAGTCCCATGACCACCCCCCGCATAATACCGGACACACAACCTTCTGAAAGGGCTGGTGTAAACAACTGTCCGTTATATACCACAAAGATGTTAGAGCTGATGCTTTCACATAAAAAACCTGACTGATTGAGAATAAAGGCCTCGTCGAGCCTTCGCTGCTTCTTGAAGATTCCGGCCATGACGTAGAGCAGCGAACTGCTTGTTTTTACGTTGGACAGTTTATTGACCGGCTTGGTCATCTCGTCGTATACATCGACAATAAGCCCCTTCTTGTTTAATTCGTAGCCCTCTTCTGATATGGACGCACTTTCAAGTACATAAGCCGCCTTATTGGATTCGGGCGTATACAAGCCCTCGCCATCGCGATAAACGCTAAGCCTGAACCTTGCATTCCCTTCCAATTTATTTCGCCTGGCCAGCTCTGTAACCTTGCTTTTGAGAAAATATTCGTCCATAAGCGCTGAGCCATCTATTTTGAGCGCCTTCATTCCGGCTTTGAGCCTGTCGGCATGCTGCTGGGCAAACATAAGTTTGCCGCCCAAAAGACGCATAGACTCGAAAAGGCCGTCGCCATACCTGAAGGCACGGTTTTGCGCAGTTAAGATGCTCTGTCCGGCCGGCACCAACTGATCGTTGTGCAAAATGTACTGCTGCATACTATCCATTGACTGCATTATATGCGCTATAATCTCTCCACTTGTCTAGCGCAGCACTGAAGTCGGACGGCAGCGGTGCTTCAAATTCCATGTATTTCCTGGTGGACGGATGCATGAAGCCCAGAACCTGGGCATGTAGTGCCTGACGGGGAAGGAGATCGAAGCAGTTTTGCACAAACTGCTTATACCTGGTGAAGGTAGTGCCCTTTAAGATCTTGTCGCCGCCATAATTTGCATCGTTGAACAGCGGATGTCCTATGTGTTTCATGTGTGCTCTGATTTGATGTGTACGCCCTGTCTCAAGCTGGCAGCTTATGAGGGTTACGTATCCTAAACGTTCGAGCACCGTATAATGTGTTACCGACCACTTGCCTTTTTCTTCATCGTCGTACACATCCATGATGATACGGTTTTTGGCACTGCGGCCTATATAACCTGTAACTGTCCCGTTCTCAGCAATATCGCCCCAAACGAGTGCAACATACCTCCGCGTAATGGTATGATCGTAAAATTGTTTGGCAAGCTTCGTCATGGTGATCTCGTTCTTGCTGATCAGCAGCAGGCCGGAGGTGTCTTTGTCGATCCGATGCACGAGGCCCGGCCGGCCTTCGTTGCCCGGCAGGTGCGGCAGCTGGGCAAAATGGAAAGTCAGTGCGTTGACAAGTGTGCCGGTGTAATTGTTATAGCCGGGATGCACAACCATGCCCGCCGTTTTGTTGACGATGAGCAGGTCATTGTCTTCATATACTATATCAATGGGTATATCTTCCGGGTAAACCTCCGTATCTCTGGGAGGGTGCGGAAATACGATGGATATTTCGTCGGCGGGCTTGACCTTGTAACTCGGCTTGACAGCCTGTTTGTTCACAAGCACATTTCCTGCATCGATAGCGTTCTGTATGCGGTTGCGGGACGCGTTTTCAACGCGATGCATAAGAAACTTGTCGATACGCAGCAGTGACTGTCCTTTATCAACAACAATGTTCAGATGTTCGTACAGATCCTGGTCTTCGGTCTCTTGTGCAGATATGCTTTTCATTAAATGCAAAGCTAATCTTTACAAACCATAAACGGAATGTGAAACTGGCCTATTTTTTGTGAAGCATCATACTACCTGTAATACATGCTTATGAAAAACTTTACTCAGAACGTTAAAATTATTCTTAACTTCTTCCCATATCTACTAAAACAGATTTATTTTAAAAACTGAGCTCTGCTGGGGCTGACCTCTATATCTTTGCGTCATGTGCGCAATTATACATAGCCCGTTGCAAAGACTGAGGGATGGCTCGAGGGGAAATATCCTGGTAAAAAGGGACGACCTGATCGATCCGTTTATTTCCGGAAATAAATGGCGTAAGCTAAAGTATATTCTGGAGAAGGCGGAGCTGGAAGAAAAGTCTCACCTGGTAACCTTCGGGGGTGCTTATTCCAATCATTTACTCGCTACGGCGGCTGCGGCTGCGTCAAACGGACTAAAATGCAGCGCTTTTGTCCGCGGCGAAGAAGTCAACAATGAGATGCTGGTGCTATGCAAACTGTATGGCATGAAACTGTTGTTTACTGACAGGATGCATTATAGAGACAAAGCGCATCTTTTTAAGACGCATTTTGGAGGCGATCCTGACGCATATTTTGTAGATGAAGGCGGTGCGGGCGCGGAAGGCGCGCGAGGTTGCAGCGAGATCATCGGCGAACTGCCTGACAATATTGAACATCTGTTTTGTGCGGCCGGCACAGGCACAACGGCAGCGGGCCTGCTTAAAGGTATCCATGACCAGGGCAGGAAAACGATACTCCATGTTGTCCCGGTATTGAAAGGGGCCAGCTTCATCAGCGACGCAATTCTGCGTTATACAGGGTCTTTGAAACAGCTGGTGCTTCATGAGAATTACCACTTCGGCGGCTACGCCAAAACTACACCTGATCTGATTGCATACATCCGCTCGTTTGTTGCTGCAGAGGGGATATTGATTGACCCGGTGTACACGGCGAAAATGTTTTTTGCCATTGACGACCTCCGGATAAAAGGCAGTCTTGACAGATTGGAGTCGGTTGTGGCCCTGCATACCGGGGGACTGTTGGGTATTTTGGGGATGAAAGAAAAGCTGGCTTAAGTGGTTTACCGCAAGTGGAATAGATCATCTACGCCGAGCAGCTTACGGCTGGTAAAGCCTTCTGCATACGTTGCGCCTATAGCCTTGCCAAATTCCCTTGCCCTGGAGATAACGCTTTCCATGAATTCCGGTGAAGAGATATAGGTTGCGGGGCCCTCGAGCTCAGGATTGTAAAACTGGGTTTTAAATGCCTTTATAGCAGCGATTTTGGTGTCCATAAACGGGGTTATGTCGACAATAATATCCGGTTTGATATACCGGTCCTGTATGTACTGAAGTACCAGCGACGGCCGCCACGCAGACTGTGCTGTCCCGTCTAATGATGTTTCTATTTTGGAAAGACCGGAAAGGAAACAGGCATCATTGGCCAGATCGCCGGCACGGCCATGATCAGGATGCCGGTCATCAAGCGCATTGGTGAGCACAATTTCGGGCTGATACTTACGGATCATTTTAATGACTTCGATCTGATGCAGTTCATCGTTCTTGAAAAAACCGTCGCGAAGCCTGAGGTTCTCACGGGCGTGCAAACCGAGTATCTGTGCTGAATCAAGAGCTTCCTGGTCCCTCGTCTCTGCCGTGCCTCTGGTGCCCAACTCTCCACGGGTAAAATCGACAATGCCGACTTTCTTTTGTTGTGCTATATGTTTAAGAATTGTTCCTGAGCATCCGAGCTCAGCATCGTCGGGGTGGACTGCGAGTACGAGTATATCTAATTTCATTAAAAGGTGTCTTACGAAGTATTACTGATAATAGCCCGAAGATACAATTATGGATTCAATATCGCGTTCCTGAGATGGGTCGTACGTGCTTTTTAAATTGTGCCCGACAACTCTGGCAACCGACTGATACAGGAACGCTGTAACTCCGCCCTTGGTTTCCTTCACGATATCGTAGGTCGTCCGTCCTAATTCTCGGTCGATCAATTTGGTCAGTATCTGCCCCTGGGTGATTGTAAGTTCCTTGATCTCGCGGTTAAACATGTCTTTAATTTCCTTATCACATTGTTTTACCAGCTTCTTCTGCGCTCTTTTGTCGGGCGTTACCGCAAGATCGCGTTCAAGCTGTTCGTAACGCCTTTTGGCATACAGCGCATAAGGCATTACTTTCATAACGTTATATCTGAGGCGGTTGTAGGCAACGCGCTCGGCGTTGGACCTGAAGATGCGTGTGCCGTAGATGGTTACTTCCCGAAGCGGGATCCAGGGGATCATTTCGCCGTCTACATTGGTTCCGGCTACACGGATAGTATCATTTTTACCGAGTACAGGCATTTTTACTGATATGCCACTAACCTGCGCCCGCACGGGAGCCACAGCAATAATGACAATTAACAGAACAATTAACCTATAAAATTTCATAAATTTATACCCCTGTAATGATAACGCTAATATAATCTGGCATTTGATTTTATTCTAATGTAGCAAATTATTCGCAACTAATCAAGCATCCCAACTTAACAGTAAACTGATATTTCGAATAATTATTGTACATTATAACGCAGGCTTTTGCAAAAGGTTAAATTTAGTTTATGAAAGGAAATAAAGATTGATGAAGAACGCCTTGGTGATAGATCTGGAAGCGGAAAAACAGGAGATATTAAAGAGATACCGGGCATTGCTGCGCGCCTGCAAACCTACATTGCAGCGGGGAGATAAAAAGGAGATCAGAAAAGCATTTGATATGGCCCTTGAAAGCCATAAAAACATGCGCAGGAAGTCTGGCGAGCCTTATATCTATCATCCTATTGCCGTGGCACAAATTGCCGCGGAAGAGATTGGACTGGGCACCACTTCTATCGTTTGCGCTTTGCTGCACGATGTTGTTGAGGATACGGATATAACGCTGGAGGATATTGAGCGGGAGTTTGGCAAGAAAACGGCGAAGATCATTGATGGCCTCACCAAGATTTCCGGGGTGTTCGATTACAACAGTTCGCTTCAGGCTGAGAATTTCCGGAAGATGCTTCTTACGCTTGCTGACGACGTGCGCGTTATTCTGATCAAGCTGGCTGACAGGTTGCATAACATGCGTACGATGGACTTTATGCCCCGGCAGAAGCAGCTGAAGATTGCCTCGGAAACGATTTATTTGTACGCGCCATTAGCGCACCGATTGGGTTTGTATGCGATTAAGTCGGAGTTGGAGGACTTGTCCATGAAATACCTGGAACCTGACACTTACAAATATATAGCGACTCAGCTCAATGAGAAAAAGGCAGAAAGGGCGCTTTTCATAAAGCGTTTTGTGGAACCGATCAATGAGATTCTGGCTGAACAGGGATTGGTGGCCGACGTGTATGGCCGCCCGAAGTCTATTCATTCGATCTGGAACAAAATGAAAAGCAAGAATATTCCTTTCGACGAGGTGTACGATCTTTTTGCGATACGTATTATTCTGGATAGCGCTCCGGAAAGTGAAAAGGCCGACTGCTGGAAGGCTTATTCTATTGTAACGGATCTATACCGGCCCAATCCTGACCGGCTGCGCGACTGGGTATCGTCGCCCAAAGGGAATGGATATGAATCTCTTCATACCACGGTAATGGGCCCGAAGGGGCAGTGGGTGGAGATTCAGATTCGTACAAAACGGATGAACGAGATTGCCGAGAAGGGTTTTGCTGCCCATTGGAAATACAAGGAATCGAGTAATGACAATGGGCTTGACCAGTGGATCATGAAGGTACGGGAGATGCTGAACAATCCGGAGTCGAACGCCCTGGATTTCCTTGATGATTTCAAGATGAACCTCTTTTCTGATGAGATATTCATCTTCACGCCTAAGGGGGCGCTGATTCAGCTCCCGCTGGGGGCCACCGCACTGGATTTTGCGTTTGAAATACATACTGATGTTGGCGCAAAGTGTATTGGCGCGAAAGTGAACCACAAACTGGTTCCTCTCTCCTATAAATTGCAGAACGGCGATCAGGTGGAAATTATCACTTCAGGCAAACAGATGCCGAAGGAAGATTGGCTGAGTATTGTGGTGACGGCCAAAGCGAAGTCGAAGATCAAGTCGTCACTGAAAGAAGAGAAGCGTAAGATTGCAGAAACGGGCAAAGAGATCCTTGAACGGAAGTTAAAGTCGCTCAAAATCACTTACAGCACGGATAACCTGAACAAGATTGCCTACTTTTTTAAGTTACCCTCCACACAGGACTTATTTATCGCTGTTGCAAACGGAAAGATAGAGGTTAAGGATTTGCGCGAGTACCAGGCGAGCGAAAAGGAACTTGAAAGCCGGGTAACGGAGAAAACGGAGCAGCAGCAGATTGAAACGATATTAAGCAAGGTTAAAAGCCCGGAGTCTGACACCTTACTGATTGGCGAAGACCTGCAAAAAATTGACTATACCCTTGCGGCTTGCTGTAACCCAATTCCGGGTGATGACGTATTTGGCTTTGTGACGGTTAACGAGGGGATTAAAATTCATAGGACAAGTTGCCCGAATGCAGCACAGCTGATGTCGAATTATGGCTACAGGGTTGTGAAGGCGAAATGGAACAAGCAGCAGGAACTGACTTTCCTGACCGGACTGCATATTATTGGTATTGATGATGTGGGGCTGATCAATAACATCACCAAAGTAATTTCGAACGATTTTAAAGTCAATATGCGGTCTATAACGGTGGATACAGATAACGGGATATTTGACGGTTCGATCATGGTGTTTGTGCATGACAAGGAACACCTGGATAACCTGATCGAAAACCTGTTACGTGTAAAAGGGGTAACGGGAGTTACGCGATTTGACGCCTAAAATTCCGGACAAATATTAGCGTTTTATATAAAAAGTGGTACCTTTGAAGGAGTTGAAATTTATGTCTACAAACCATAACAGCGAGCTGGTAAGAAAAATATTTGAAGCTTACCTCGAGAATAAAAGCCTTAGGAAAACGCCTGAACGTTTTGCTATCCTGGAAGAAATTTATTCGAGAGATGATCACTTCGACGTAGAGACCTTGTATATACACATGAAAAACCAAAAATATCGTGTGAGCAGGGCAACTGTTTATAATACCCTCGAATTGCTCGTATCGTGTGACCTGGTGACCAAGCATCAGTTTGGCAAAAACATGGCGCAGTTTGAAAAGTCGTATGGATATCACCAGCATGACCATATCATATGCATCGATTGTGGCAAAGTGGTTGAATTCTGTGACCCAAGGATCCACCAGATCCAAACTATGGTTGGCGATTTGTTAAAATTTGATATAAAGCACCATTCGCTTAACCTGTATGGTATTTGTTTCGATTGTTCAGCAAAGGCCGCGATGAATATCCAGAATGCTGACGTGAAAAATGCAAGTTAAACTATCCAATTATATATATCCTAGTTTTTAAATTTAAGTAATGACGCAAGTAGATGTGCTTCTTGGCCTGCAATGGGGCGACGAAGGCAAAGGTAAGATTGTTGATGTGTTAAGTCCGCAATATGATTTGATCGCTCGTTTCCAAGGTGGACCAAATGCTGGCCATACGCTGGAATTTGATGGTAAAAAATTTGTATTGAATACCATACCTTCTGGTATCTTCAATGAAAAAACCATGAACCTGATCGGCAACGGCGTTGTTATTGATCCCATTATTTTAAAGAAGGAACTGGACAAACTTAAAGATGCCGGACACGACCCTGTAGCTAAAGGTAAACTTGTAATTGCGCGGAAAGCGCATCTTATATTGCCTACTCATCAGCTTCTTGATGCAGCTAATGAGCAGAAGATGGGAAAAAACAAGATAGGCTCTACTTTAAAAGGCATAGGCCCGACTTATATGGATAAAACCGGAAGGAACGGGCTTCGTGTTGGTGACACTACGCTTCCGGATTTCAGGGAGCGTTATGACAGGCTTGTGGAGAAGCATAAAGAAATGCTTGCTCACTATGATTTCCAATATGACCTTACTGAAAAGGAAGCTGCTTTTTTTGAAGCGATCGAATTTATTAAGCAGATACCGCATGTAGACAGCGAGCATTACGTAAATGGTTACTTGAGAGAGGGCAAAACAGTATTGGCGGAAGGTGCTCAAGGTACTTTGCTTGATGTTGACTTTGGATCATATCCCTTTGTAACTTCTTCTAACACAACTACCGCAGGGGCCTGCACAGGTCTTGGAATTGCCCCAACCAGTATTGGTCATGTTTACGGTATTTTTAAGGCATATTGTACCCGGGTAGGTGGAGGCCCTTTTCCAACTGAGCTTGACGATGAAACCGGTGAAACCTTACGTAGCGTAGGCCACGAGTTCGGTGCAACTACGGGAAGAGCACGCCGTTGCGGGTGGATTGATTTGCCGGCGCTGAAATACGCAATCATGCTGAATGGTGTGACGGAATTGATCATGATGAAGGCGGACGTTCTGGACGGCTTTGAGAAAATCTATGTTTGTACGCATTATGAGCATGACGGACAGATCATTGACTATATGCCGTATGACATTACCTCGATTAAACCAACACCTGTATTGAAGGAAATTGAGGGTTGGAAAACTGATGTGACGGGCATTACATCTGCAAATGAAATTCCTGGCAGATTGTCGGAATATATCAGCTACCTGGAGCGCGAGCTTGCGGTACCGATCCGCTTCCTTTCTGTAGGGCCTGACCGGAAACAGACACTGCAATTGACATAAGTGATAAAGAGCGGCTATGCCGCTTTTATTATTTATCACATGCTTATTAATCGGATGGATCCAGAGGATTTTCTGCTGTTTAAACGAAAAGCGCTGCAATGGGCGTCGAATTTTGACGTTTGCTGCTGCCTGGACTCTAACGGCTATGACGATAGATTTGGACATTATGAGTTTATGCTTGCCGCCGGAGCAGCCCGAAGTGTTGAGGCGCAGGCAGGCAATGCTTTTGACACGTTAAAGCATTTCTACAGCAAAGATAAGCCTTGGATGTTCGGCCTGTTTGGGTACGACCTTAAAAACGAAACCGAACGCCTTCGGTCCGAAAATATAGACGGTCTTGAATTTCCTGACTTGTTTTTTTTCGTTCCCGAATATCTGATTATCGCTTGTGGGACGAAGATTGAAGTCGTAATCGGAGAAACGCACATTCTCAAAGAAATTGACAGACAGGAAACGTTCCAGACGCCTGATGTCGCAATACAATTTCAGCAAAGAATTTCCAAGCAGGCGTACCTTGAAATTGTGAGCAAGCTGAAAAACCATATATCGCGTGGTGATATATATGAAATCAACTTTTGCCAGGAGTTCTTTGCTAATCAGGCATACCTTGACCCTGCCGGGGTGTACCAGCAACTTAAAGCAATATCCCCCACTCCATTTTCGGGCTTCCTAAAAATGAACGACAAATATATACTTTGCGCCAGTCCGGAAAGGTTTATCTGTAAGCATGGCGAACGCTTGATCTCACAGCCAATTAAAGGAACAGCACCACGCGGATCTAACGCCGATGCGGATCAACTCATCCGGGAACGATTAAAGACGGACATGAAAGAGCAGACCGAAAACGTGATGATTGTTGACCTGGTAAGAAACGATTTGACCAAATCTGCCAAGAAAGGCACAGTTAAGGTAGAGGAACTCTTTGGCATCTATGCTTTCCCGCAGGTTTATCAAATGATTTCCACGGTGACCTGCGAAAGGGATGCTGAAGTGGATCTGATCGACGTGATTAAAAATGCTTTTCCAATGGGCTCGATGACCGGCGCGCCAAAAGTAAGTGCCTTGAAATTGTCTGAAGAATATGAACGCAGTAAGCGAGGTGCTTATTCCGGCGCGCTAGGGTATTTTACTCCCTCTGGAAACTTCGATTTTAATGTGGTGATCAGAAGTATTTTGTACAACGAAACTAAACATTATGTCTCTTTTCAGGTTGGCAGCGCAATAACGCATACTGCTGTCGCTGAGAACGAATACGAAGAATGCCTTTTGAAGGCCTCTGCGATCATGGCTGTGCTTAACAACAAAAAAACCGCTGTGAACAGCGGTCTTGAATCTATCGGATAGGTTTCCCTGTTGTAGAGTTGTAATATCGTTGTGCCTCTGGTAGAGCTCGCTGGATTTGAGCAATACGTGTAGCATCACTCGGGTGTGTACTTAAAAACTCAGGTGGTTTCTGGCTTCCCTGTGAGGCGCTGGACATTCTTTGCCAGAAGGATGTGGCATTTTGCGGATTGTATCCTGCCATTGCCATAAATATGAGACCTAATCTGTCTGCCTCCAATTCCTGATTTCGCGAGTATTTTAACATCGCAATTGGAGCTCCAACGCCGTACAGGGTGTTAAAAACAGATTGACTGCGTGGATTTCTAGACAAGGCCACGTTTCCGGCGACACCTATGCCCTGCGACACCATTTCCTGAGACATACGTTCGGCGCTGTGGCCTGCTATTGCGTGAGCGATTTCATGCCCTAAAACCGTTGCCAGGCCAGCATCATCCTGCGTGACAGGCAGTATTCCGGTATAAACCACAATTTTTCCGCCGGGCATGCACCATGCGTTCAGCTCCTTACTCTGAACAACATTCACTTCCCACTTATAGTCGGCAATCAGGTCTCCGTAATTGTTGTTGTTCATATAATTCTTCACAGAAGCAATTAGCTTGTTGCCTACATTCTTAACCCGCTGCGCCTGAGCGTTATTACTGGGCAAAACCGCACTTTTGTTTTCTGTAAGAAACTCGCTGTAAGCTTGAAATGCCATTGGCAACACCTGATCGTTACTCACCAGGTTTAACCTGCTTCTGCCAGTCAAGGGTACCGTAGAACAAGATGATAGGGCCAGCGCAACCGCAACTGATCCTGTAAGTAATATCCTTCTCATGATTTAGAATTAAATTTTTCCTTTTTTAAAGAGGTATACTTTCGATTCCTTGCCTTTAAGCAGCCGTTCGAGATTTTTCTGGTGGGTAACCAGGACCAGTATGCAGACACACATCCCATATAAAACTTCCGACTTTATAGAAGAATGCAGAATAAATACAATGCTTAAAGGGAATGTAAACCCTGCACATATGGAGCTTAGTGATACGTACTTCGTAACCAGCAACACGACAACAAAGACAAGAACACAAAGCATAGCCGCCTGGAAGTTTACTGCCAAAATCATTCCAAAAAGCGTGGCAACGCCCTTACCACCCCTAAACCCGGCGAAAACAGGAAAAAGATGGCCCATAACAGCGGTGACGCCAAGTGCCAGCTGGTAATTGATAAACTGTGAAGAGTTTTGCGGCCCGGTAACAGAGAGCCCTATAAAATAAGCCAGTTGGGTTGCTGTAAAACCTTTAGCTATATCGATGATCATTACGGCAAGTCCTGCCTTTTTTCCCAGTACCCGGAAAGTGTTTGTCGCCCCGGCATTCCCACTTCCGTATTCCCTTACATCCACGCCATAGAATGCCTGTCCGAGCCAGACTGCCGTGGGTATGGATCCTAAAAGATAGGCAAACAGAACCGCAAAAATCGAGTAGACCGATATCATATCCTTAAAAAGCTTTTAGACTCAGGTCAAGACTTTTTACAGAATGAGTGAGCGCACCCATGGATATATAATCGACGCCACAAGCGGCGTAAGCCACCAGGTTGTCTCTGGTGATGCCACCTGATGCTTCGGTTATATAACGTCCGCCGATCAGGTTAACTGCCTCTGTCAGGTCGGCATAGTTAAAGTTGTCTAACATGATCCTGTCTACAGAGCCTGCCGCTAAAACTTCCGACAGCTCCATAAGGTTTCTCACCTCAATCTCGACCTCCAGTTGCTTTTTATGATTGCTTAAATAGTCGTTTGCCGACTCAATTGCGTTTTTGATACCTCCGGCAAAATCAACATGGTTGTCTTTGATGAGGATCATATCGTATAAGCCCGTACGGTGATTAACACCCCCTCCGATACGTACTGCCCACTTCTCGAAGTAGCGGAATCCAGGCGTCGTTTTGCGCGTATCTAAAAGCTTGGTTTTGTAGGGTTCGAGAAGGTTGACGAGGTCGCGGGTTATGGTTGCTATCCCGCTCATGCGTTGCATGCAGTTCAACACCAACCGTTCTGAAAGTAAGATGGACTGCACATTTCCGGAAACGACCAGAACAACATCACCTTCTGCAACCTTGTCTCCATCCTTAGCGTACGCTTCAACGATCAACTGCTCGTCTACTGCGTGGAATATGCTTAGCGCGAGTTCGACTCCTGCTATGACCCCACTTTCTTTCACAAGCAGTTTTGCTCTGCCTTGTGTATTCCCCGGAATTGTTGCTAGTGAGGTATGATCACCATCTCCCTGATCTTCTGAAATAGCGTGTCTTACGAACTGATCTATGATTTGCTTATCCAAAACTTAAATTTATTCCAAAAATAGCATTTTAGAACTACTTCTCGGCCTCAATTCGCAATTCGGTGATAAAAAACGAAGCGGCGATTTTCTTCATTGTAACAGATACCCTGAAATTTCCGCTTTTTGTTGCAAGCGAGAAAGCTCCGTATCTGTAATTAGGATTTGTATCAAGGCGGTGTATAACTGCTGCCTTGACAGGAGGATGCTTAGAAAAGAAACTTCTCAATATTTGTTCTGCCTGTGCTTTTGCATACACATCTTCTTCGTCAATAACGCTTAATTCCACTGATGAGGTAAATGAGGATGCGATCTCTTTGGAATTACCCGCCTTGAGCTGATTCGATAGATTATCTAAAATATCGACCTGTACCGCATTGCCTGAAACAACGCTGTAAGAGAGCAGGAGTATGGATAAAAGGTACTTGATCATATCATTAGCTAATGTCAGAATTCGCACACAAACTATGCCACAGGTGTCCGAACTTGCGAATTTGCTTCGAAAGAACATATCTATGCCCTATATTTGCCATTCCACAGATTCTAAACTTGTGCTAATGAATACTAATAAAAAGGTCGTGCTTCTAATCCTGGATGGATGGGGATATGGAAAAAGAGATCATTCCGACGCAGCTTTTGTTGCAAATACACCGTTCTTTGACAGTCTGCAGGAGAAATATCCTCATTCCAAATTGGAAGCCTCAGGAGAAGCGGTTGGCTTGCCTGCAGGACAGATGGGTAATTCTGAAGTAGGTCATATGAACTTGGGCGCAGGCAGAATTGTGTACCAGGAACTGGGCAGAATTAATAAGGCTATAAGCGACAGAACATTGCACGCTAATGAGGTTTTATTGGATGCATTCCATTATGCCAAGGTAAACAACAAGGCTGTTCATTTTATCGGTTTGTTGTCAGATGGAGGAGTACATGCTCATATTAACCATCTTAAAGCGCTTTGTGACGCTGCCGACGAGCAGCATCTTGAAAACGTTTTTATCCATGCGTTCCTGGATGGCAGAGATACTGACCCTAACTCAGGAAAGGGCTTCGTTACGGATCTTTCCGAGCATTTGTCTCAGAGGAATTCGAACGCGAAACTTGCCAGTGTAGTGGGTCGCTACTTCGCGATGGACCGGGACAACCGCTGGGAGCGAATCCGTATTGCCTATGATATGCTTACAAAGGGCATCGGCCAACACACCAATGACGTGCTCGGTGCTATTACTGCCTCATACGAAAAGGGCGTAACAGATGAATTTGTACAACCAATAGTTATAACAGCACCTGATTTGCGTCCGGTTGCCACCATCCAGCCCGACGATGTGGTAATTTGTTTTAATTACAGAACAGACCGTGGCCGCGAAATTACTTCGGCGCTTTGTCAGACAGATTATCTTGACTTTGATATGCATTGTATGAAGCTGCATTATGTAACGATGACGAGTTACGATGAGAGCTTCAGGAACGTTAATGTTATTTTTAGAAAAGACGACCTCTCGCTTACACTGGGCGAAGTTTTGGAGCAAAACCAAAAACGGCAGATCCGCATTGCTGAAACGGAAAAATATCCTCACGTTACGTTCTTTTTCTCGGGCGGACGTGAAAAAGAGTTTGACGGAGAGAAGCGTATCCTTATCCCCTCTCCGAAGGTGGCTACCTACGACCTGCAACCTGAGATGAGCGCAGATGGAATTGCTGATGCAATTTGCTTAGAGCTGGTGACTGGCTGGCCTGATTTCGTTTGTCTGAATTTTGCAAATCCGGATATGGTAGGCCATACAGGTGTTTTTGAGGCTGTGGTAAAGGCGGTAGAAACTGCAGACCGTTGTATGGAGCGCGTGGTGACAACAGGCGTTGCGCATGGGTATTCTTTCATCATTTTAGCCGATCATGGCAATTCTGAATTTATGGTTAACGAGGATGGCTCTGTAAACACCGCCCATACTACTAATTTGGTGCCGTGCATCTTAATTGATGATGATTACCATTCAGTTGCGGACGGAAAATTAGGCGACATCGCGCCCACCGTTCTGAAAATTATGGGTATTGCCAAGCCTGAGGTAATGACCGGGACGAGTCTTGTTTAATGAAGCCTGCTTCCAAAATACTTTGTTTACTGATTGTTACCTTATCTGCTTGTACCAGCGAACCGAAGGAGGTATTAAGAGGCGAGTATTTCGACCTAGCGGGTTATCTGCATAAAGAGGCCAGGCAATTATCATCAACCGTACGGAGAGCCAAAAAAACCGTAGGTATTGATGGTAGCTATGAGACAAAGGAATTGCAAATCACAGATTGGGAAGAGGAGCTTGCCCCTTTCATCGATGCCGACATCAATAAGGCTGCATGGAGGGGAAAGTTTAGGGAAGTTAAGGATACGAATAAGGTTTCTTACGTGTCGGAAGACACAAAGATACCGGTTAAGGAGCTTTCAGTTTCGTTCGAAAACAATGCGATAAATGCGATTTCTATAGTACTTAAAACGGATAATATATTGTATTCATCGTACGACAGCCTGCGGTTCTTCCCCGATAGTCTCTATGAGATCAGACGGGTTCAAAAAATTAACATGCTGGGACAAAAAGTTTACACGGTTCGCGCCTCCTTAAAAAAAAGCAAAGCGGAATAATTGCTATTTTAAACTGGCTATTTGTGCCTTTACGTAATCTACCAGTGAAACGATGTCTTTACGTTGAGGCTGGATCAGGAGGATTTTATTAAAGTCAGAAATTGAGTTATTAAACAAGGCAAGGCATCCTGCTTTGTCGGACGACCGCTTGATCTTGTAGGACTTATAAATTGCATAGTCCTTATAGGCAAGTCCCCTGTTTTGGAGAAGTTGCGGATCTTCTTCTCCGTTTATTTCTATTGCTTTGCTGAAATCTTTTATAGACGCCAGATAGAAGCCTTCCCGCAATTGATTCGAGGACTCTTTAGGGTCGTTTGCAACGTTTAGCCGTGCTTTGCCACGATAGTAGTACGCGGAATAATCGCTTGGCTTCACATTAATAAACCGGGAATATGCGGATATGGCGTGATCAAAGTTGCCGCATTGATAATACGAGTAACCAAGCATTTTTAAAATGTTAGCATTGCTGGGGTCTTTTGCCTCCGCCTTTTCCAGCTGCGTTACCGCTGCCTTATAGTCGCCCTTCAACATGGCGCGCATTGCTAATCTATCGTAATTATTCGCTTGACTGAGGGCAGCACTGCTGGAACTTAGCAGAAGTATAAACACAGCCAGTTTTAAATGATTCATCTTTTTATGTTAAAAACTATCCCACATGTACAAGCAAAGTTATAATTATTTGCGACTTTTCCTTTGCCTCTTCAATGTTATAACGGCAATTGGAGGGAATTATGACTGACGATAAGTTAATAGCTGACTTTTTATCCGATAATTATACGTATCCCCTTTTTGGCATAGGAGTTGAAATCCTGTAATGGGCAGCGGAGACTACTGTTTTAATAAGACGGGGCTGTCACAATGTCGTTTTTAAATTTTAGAGGACCCATTAATGAGCATACTGGACCAATTTGACTTTTCCCAAGCATTACCTATTATAAATGAAGATACGGAATTTTTCCCCCTTATGTCGCAACAGGATGAAGACGACATGAACAATGAGGAGACGCCCGATATCTTACCAATTCTGCCTTTGAGAAATACCGTGCTGTTTCCCGGCGTGGTTATCCCTATCACGGTGGGGAGAGATAAATCTATAAAACTTATCAGGGAAGCTTACAAGGGTGACAGGACGATTGGCGTAGTGTCTCAGCGCGATACAACCATTGAAGATCCAACCTTTGAGCAATTGAATACGGTGGGCACCGTAGCCCACATTATAAAGATGTTGCAAATGCCTGATGGCAATACGACAGTAATCATTCAGGGCAAGCAACGGTTTCGCCTGGTAGAACCGGTGCAACTTGAACCATATATAAAAGTAACCATCAGCCGCTTCCAGGAATCGAAGCCGAAGGAGGACAAGGAGTTTAAGGCGCTCGTGGCATCGATTAAAGAAATGTCCGCACAGATCATTCAGCTTTCACCTAATATTCCGAGCGAAGCGGGCATTGCGCTGAAAAACATTGAAAGCACTTCATTTCTGATCAATTTCATATCCTCCAATATGAACGCCGATGTTTCGGACAAACAGAAAATGCTTGAGATGGGCAACCTTCGGGAACGTGCGACCATGGTTATGGAATTGCTTACTCTTGAGTTGCAGATGCTGGAACTCAAAAATCAGATACAATCAAAAGTACGTACTGATCTGGATAAGCAACAAAGGGATTATTTTTTAAATCAGCAGCTAAAAACCATACAGGAGGAACTTGGGGGAAACTCATCAGATCTGGAGTTTGAGGCCCTTCAGGCACGGGCTAAGAAAAAGAAATGGGCTGCACCAGTGGGGCAACACTTTAATAAAGAGCTCGAAAAACTAGGCCGGATGAATCCTGCCGCTCCGGATTACTCGGTCACTTTAAATTATCTTGAATTATTGCTGGATTTGCCCTGGAACGACTTCACCAAAGATAATTTCGACTTGAAACGGGCTCAGCGCATCCTGGACAAAGATCATTTCGGGCTGGAAAAGGTAAAGAAGAGAATTATAGAGTATTTGGCGGTACTTAAATTGAAACGGGATATGAAAGCGCCGATCATTTGCCTTGTGGGCCCTCCGGGAGTTGGAAAGACTTCTCTGGGAAAGTCTATCGCTAAAGCGCTTAACAGAAAATATGTGAGAATGGCACTAGGTGGCGTGCGTGATGAAGCGGAGATACGTGGCCACAGGAAAACCTATATCGGAGCGATGCCCGGACGCATTATCCAGTCGATAAAGAAGGCCGGAGCAGCTAATCCTGTGTTTGTGCTGGACGAAATAGACAAGGTTGGATCCGACTTTCGGGGCGACCCTTCTTCTGCATTGCTTGAGGTTCTGGATCCTGAGCAAAATGCTGCGTTTAACGATCATTACGTCGAGACTGAATATGACCTGTCTAACGTTTTGTTTATCGCTACGGCCAACTCGTTAAGCTCTATTCAGCCTGCATTACTGGATCGTATGGAGATCATTGAGGTAAATGGCTATACCATTGAAGAGAAAGTGCAGATTGCAAAAAAATATCTTTTGCCTAAGCAGAAAGAGCAGCACGGCATACAGACTAAGGATATCGTCCTTAAAAATTCTCTTATTGAGCGGGTTATTGAGGATTATACCCGGGAGTCGGGTGTCCGTGGGCTGGAAAAGAAGATCGGCGCTCTTGTTCGCGGGGTTGCAACAAAGATTGCTATGGAAGAGAAGTACGAGCCGTCCCTGACAATAAGTGATGTGGAAAGGATCTTAGGCGCGCCTGTTTACGATAAAGACCTTTACGAAGGTAATGAAGTAGCCGGGGTGGTGACCGGCCTGGCCTGGACACAAGTAGGCGGAGATATTTTGTATATCGAAGCAAGCCTGAGCCCGGGTAAAGGTAAACTCACTTTAACGGGTAACCTGGGTGATGTAATGAAAGAATCTGCCATCATAGCCTTAGCCTACTTACGTGCACACGCCAGGCTTTTTGATATAGACTACAGGTTGTTTGACCACTGGGACGTACATGTGCACGTACCGGCGGGTGCAACTCCGAAAGATGGCCCGTCGGCCGGGATCACCATGCTTACTGCGCTTACCTCTGCTTTTACGCAGCGTAAGGTAAAACCGAACCTGGCTATGACAGGCGAGATAACGCTGAGAGGAAAGGTTTTGCCCGTTGGTGGTATCAAGGAGAAAATCCTGGCGGCAAAACGCGCGAACATAAAAGATGTCATTTTATGTGTTTCTAACCGCAAGGATATTTTGGAAATTAAAGAGGATTATATCAAAGACCTGAATTTTCAATATGTAACGGATATGCGCGAGGTAATTAATCTGGCCCTCACTAAGGAGAAAGTAAAAAATCCGCAGGATTTGAGTATTATTGCGCTGGACCAGCCTGCTATTAACCTACCATAAAGATGGGTGTACGGAATAAAAAATATGATGATTAAAACCGGGTTCTCTGTTTTTTTATTACTGATACAGGCGGCGTACTGTTATTCCCAGTCTTACAGGAATGAGTTCGGGTTTCGCAGCGAAAATGATTCTTACCTCGGACAAGGCTCCGACCGTTATTACACCAATGGACTATTTCTGTATTATCGCCACGCCGGGAATCCGGAAAAACTGATTGAGAACGTAGAAAAGAAAGTCTTTGAAATTACGGCAGGACAGCGTATATATAACCCGTTTTCCGGATATGCGCCAGATCCGGCTAAACATGACCGTCCTTTCGCTGGCTATCTATACGCTGGAGCTGCTCTTCACTGGTTGTATGCAGCAGAATCGTCTTTAAAAGCATCAGTGGAAGTTGGCACCATCGGACCAAACTCATTGGGAGAAGATGGACAGGATCTTCTGCATCGGACAATTGGCTTCTATCGTTTATCAGGATGGGATTATCAGATCAGTAACGAAGCGACTGTCAATCTGGCTGCGCGGTATACCCGTTTGCTGCACAGGGCAGCGAATCAGCATACCGACTTTTTGCTGGATGGGTATGTAAATGCAGGCACACTCCGTAATGACGCAGCGGCAGCGATTGTTTTTAGAGCCGGTAGGATTAATCAATTGTTTAATTCAGGTTATAACGATGCCGTTGTTGGTGAATCCGGAACAACGAAACTGACAAATAGGGAGTTATATTTTTATGCTAAACCGCAGCTGAATTACGTGGTATTCGACGCCACTGTGCAAGGTGGCATTTTTAATAATGACAGCCCCGTTGTTTTTGACGTTAAACCACTGGTATTTACGCAGCAGCTGGGTTTTAGCTATAATTCGCCGCGATTTACGTTTGACTTCAGCGTTTTCTTTAAAACGAAGGAGATTGAAAGCACGGCAAAGGCCCACCAATATGGCGCTGTGTCTGCTTCATACCGGTTTAATTAGAAGTATTTTGCATGAGAACGAACCTTATCATTGCTATTGATGGATATTCGTCTTGCGGTAAAAGCACCTTAGCCAAGGCGTTAGCAAAACGGCTTAATTTTATTTATATCGACAGCGGGGCGATGTACCGTGCCGTTACACTGTTCTTTTTGAGGAACAATGTCGACGTTGCCGACTTAGCACAGGTACAGAACGCGCTCGGGGAAATTGAGATCAACTTTCATTCTCGGGATTATGATTCGCATATCTCGTTGAACGGAGAAGACGTTTCCGAAGAAATCCGCGGCATGCGTGTTTCTGAAAGTGTTAGCGAAGTCTCAGCGCATAAAGCTGTGCGAAACGAAATGGTGAAGCAGCAACAGCGGATGGGGAAATTTAAGAATGTTGTGATGGACGGGCGTGATATTGGAACCACCGTATTCCCAGATGCGCAACTTAAGCTCTTTATGACAGCCGACCCAAAGGTGAGAGCGGAACGAAGGTATCGTGAAATGCAGGCCAAAGGCGACACGGAGACTACCCTGGAGGAGGTATTTGAAAATCTTGCGCACCGCGATTATGCAGATACAACGAGGGCAGAAAGTCCGCTTACACGAGCTCAGGATGCTGTTATTCTGGACAACACCACAATGACTGAAAAAGAACAGCTTGAATTTGCGTTAGAAGAGGTACACAAGCATTTTCCGGTTTAATATCTAAGTAGTATTAATCACTTCCGCTTTTTTTTGCAAAGCTTTAGTTACACAGCCGCAACCGGTTTAAACATTACATTTCGATGGTTTATCTCTAGCAGTCTATAGATAATTTCGCGTTCTAATTTAGAATCTCAAAAACTGCAATTGATGAAAAAGTTAAATTTCTGTCTATCACTGAGTATTCCGGCGCTACTACTTTTGGCCAGTTGCGGCAATAGCGGTCAGGACAAAGGTGATGCGAAAGCTGGTTCTCTCCCCTCCTATCCGGTATTTTCTGTGGAAGCGAAGTCCACTTCCTTAGAGACAGAATATCCAGCTACACTGGAAGGTGTGCAAAATGTGGATATCAGGGCCAAGGTAGACGGCTTTATCGACAAGATTTACATCGACGAGGGCGCGACAGTCAAGAAAGGACAGTTACTCTTCTCGATTAATGCGCCCCAATATGAACAGATTGTCCGAACTGCCGGAGCAGCCATCAGCAGTGCAGAGGCTGACGTTAACGCGGCGCAACTACAGGTTAACAAGACAAAGCCTCTGGTTGAGAAAGATATCATAAGTAAATATGATCTGGAAGCTGCGCAACTCACGCTACAAAGTAGACGGGCAGCCCTGGCCCAGGCGAAAGCAGAGTTGGCAAATGCAAAAACAAACTTAAGTTACACAAAGATATTGAGCCCCGTAAGCGGGGTGGTGGGGAGCATCCCATTTAAAGAAGGCAGTCTTGTAGGTCCCTCAAATAGTCAGCCTCTCACAACGGTTTCAGATATTTCCAGAATCTATGCCTATTTCTCCATGAATGAGAAGCAGCTCCTGGACTTTACACGCGACACTAAGGGTACGAGTGTTGAAAGCAAGATTAAAAGCATCCCCCCTGTTACCTTAACCCTGGCAGACGGAACAACTTTCCCTGAAACCGGCAAAATTGAATCTATTAACGGGTTGATAAACACAGGTACCGGATCGGCCAGTCTGAGGGCGACTTTCAGTAACCAGGCAATGCTATTAAAAACAGGCGCCAGTGCCTCTGTACGCATTCCAAAGCATCTTGAAAACGCCATATTGGTTCCGCAGAAATCGACTATGGATTTACAGGGTAAGAAGTTCGTTTACCTGGTAGATGCAAAGGGAACTGTAACACAAACGGAAATCGAGATCATGGAGGTTACCAGTGGTGACTTCTATGTGGTTACAAAAGGACTTAAACCTGGCGACCACCTGGTGCTGGAAGGTTTCCAGTCTCTTAAGAACGGCGCTCAGATTAAACCAGAGATGCAGAATTCGGACGTGGTGTACACCGGAATTTAGAAGTAATTATGTTTAGAAAATTTATTGAACGACCGGTACTTTCTACGGTTATATCTGTTATCATCGTAATTCTGGGCATACTGGGCCTAATCACCCTTCCTGTTTCCCAATATCCAGAGATTGCCCCCCCTACCGTTCAGGTTTCAGCTTCATATCAGGGTGCAAACGCCGACGTGGTAATGAACAGCGTGGTAATCCCGCTTGAGGAACAGATTAATGGCGTAGAGGATATGACTTATATGACCTCTACCGCTGGAAATGACGGGACTGCAACAATCACGATCAATTTCAAACTGGGAACCAATCCTGATTTAGCAGCGGTAAACGTGCAGAATCGTGTATCGCGAGCGGCGAGCCTGCTACCCGCAGAAGTAACCAGGGCCGGAGTGGTGACTGCCAAAAGACAGGCCAGCAATGTGCTTATCTTCGGGATATACAGCGACAATGATTCTTATGACCAGAAATTTCTCCAGAACTATGCAAACATTAATCTTATACCGCAAATAAAACGGATCAATGGTGTCGGCGATGCAAGTGCTTTTGGATTAATGGATTATAGTATGCGTATCTGGCTTAAACCGGATGTAATGGCTACTTATGGTCTCGTTCCAAATGACATCAGTGCGGCACTTGCCGAGCAAAACGTAGAAGCGGCGCCGGGACAACTAGGCGAACAGGGAAATGAATCTTTTCAATATATACTAAAGTACTCCGGCCGGCTAAAAACTGAGACGGAATTTAGCAATATCATTATCCGTACTGCGGATAATGGTCAGGTATTGAGATTGCGTGATGTGGCCCGTATTGAATTGGGCGCGCAAAGTTACGCCAGTTCCGTACGGTTTAACGGTAAGCCCGCCCTGGGTGTTGCCATTAACCAGACAGCTGGATCAAACGCTAAAGAGGTTATTGAGGGATCGCTTAAGGTGCTTGAAAATGCTTCGACAAGCTTCCCGCCAGGCATTCACTATACCGCGCTTATTAACATTAATGACTTTCTCGACGCTTCTATCGAAAAGGTGATTCACACATTGGTGGAAGCGTTTATTCTCGTTTTCCTTGTGGTTTTTGTCTTTCTTCAGGATTTAAGGTCGACACTTATTCCAGCCATAAGTGTTCCTGTTGCAATTATTGGTACGTTCTTTTTCCTAAATCTTTTCGGTTTTACCATCAATCTTCTGACGCTGTTTGCACTGGTGCTGGCAATCGGTATTGTAGTGGATGATGCGATTGTGGTAGTGGAAGCAGTGCACGCCAAACTTGACAGCGGCTATAAATCGGCCCGAAAGGCTACGGTTGATGCAATGGAGGACATTACAGGTGCTATTGTGTCCATTACGCTGGTTATGGCCGCCGTGTTCGTCCCTGTAAGCTTTATCCAAGGGTCGTCTGGAGTATTTTATAAACAGTTCGGCTTGACGCTTGCGATTGCCATTATACTTTCTGCGGTGAATGCATTAACATTGAGCCCGGCGTTATGCGCACTGCTTTTGAAGCCTCACAAGGAAGATCATCATCGCAAGAGTAATTTCCTGCAACGATTCTTTACTGCTTTTAATACGTCATTTGATACGATGACAAACCGATACAAGCGTTCGGTAAGCTATCTTGCCCGCAGGAAATGGATTGCGCTAGGCGGCATCGGAGTCTTTGTCGTGATGCTGATCTGGGCTATGAACACCACACCTAAAGGCTTCGTTCCTAATGAAGATTTAGGTACAATTATGTCTGACATCTCCTTACCTGCAGCTACTTCGCAGGAACACACGGATGAGATTATCACGCGAATTGACAGCATTGTTCATACCATTCCCGAGATAAAAAGCTCACTGCGGGTTGTGGGTCGGAGTATGATCAGTGGAAGTGGTAGTTCGTACGGCATGGTAATATCTAGACTTAAACCCTGGAACGAAAGGGAACGAGACGTTAAACAGATTATCGGTGAGTTGTTTGCGAAGACAGCAAACATCAGAGGGGCTAAAATTATATTTTTTGCTCCCCCAACCATCCAGGGTTTTGGGACAAGCGGAGGATTCGAATTCCAGTTGCAGGACAAGACTGGCGGTGACATCAACAAGTTTAACACAGTAGGCACTTCCTTCCTGGCGTCTCTGGCTCAAAGACCAGAAATCCAGTATGCCTCGACCTCTTTTAACCCAAATTTTCCGCAGTATCAGATTGACGTAAATGTAGCTAGAATAAAACAGGCCGGAATTAGTGTAACTGACGTCTTGAGCACGCTGCAGGGTTATTACGGCGGTGTTTATGCCTCTAACTTCAACAAGTTCGGCAAACAGTACCGCGTGATGTACCAGGCTGATGCCATCTACAGAAATAATGAGCAATCATTGAATCGTATATATGTCCGAAACGCGACCGGAAACATGGCCCCGATCTCCGAATTCATCACTCTAACCAGGGTATACGGACCGCAGACGATATCGCGATTTAACCTTTTTACATCCATCTCGGTGACTGGTGCTCCAAACCCGGGATATAGTTCCGGTGACGCATTGAAAGCAGTCCAGGAAGAGGCGGCAAAACATCTTCCTGCCGGCTACGGCTATGAATTCTCAGGTCTTTCAAGGGAAGAGATGGCTGGCGGTAGTCAGACAATCTTCATCTTCCTGCTTTGTGTGGTGTTTGTCTACTTCTTACTTTGTGCGCAATATGAGAGTTATATTTTGCCGCTTGCTGTACTAATCTCTCTGCCAATCGGCTTAGCAGGAGTTTTTATTTTCGATAAAATATTCAAGGTTGACAATAACATATACACACAAATCACGCTGATCATGCTGGTTGGGCTACTGGCAAAAAACGCTATCCTGATCGTGGAGTACGCGGCAGACAGGCGAAAAAGAGGTATGAGCATAGTGCGCGCTGCAATAGATGGCGCAACGGCTCGGCTTCGTCCGATTCTGATGACCTCATTTGCATTTATTCTCGGTTTGCTTCCGCTGATGCTTTCAACAGGCGTAGGTGCAGCCGGGAATAAGTCTATCGGAACCGGAGCGGTTGGGGGCATGCTTATAGGTACTATTTTCGGAGTGTTCGTGATACCTACACTGTTTATCATATTTCAGCATCTGCAGGAGAAAATAAGCCGAAAACAACCGTTTGATCAGACAACTATTGAATTTAATGACCGGAATGAAGATGATCATCGTCATTAGGTCTTCCAGAAACGTATCAGAAAAGATGAAAATACCCCGTCTCAAAAACTACTTACTTGCCGGACTTTTCTTACTCAGCCTTGGTGGTTGCGTGACAAAAAAATATGACTTGCCGTCGCTGAACAAAAACGGGTTGTATCGCGGCTCGTCGGGAGAAGATACTGCCAGCATTGCCAAACTGCCTTGGCGAGCACTTTTCACCGACCCAATCTTGCAAAACCTGATAAATCAAGGCATCAAGAATAATTTCGATCTGAAAAGAGCAGTAGAACGCATACGGATTGCGGAGGCTAATCTACGCCAGAGTAGTTTGGCGATGCTACCCAATTTGTCAGCAGACGCCTCGGTTACCGACGCAAAACAATCAAGGGCGGCACTAAACTTCCCCCCCGGAATCAACATCAACACAGAAACACAAACCTATAGACTGCAACTGAATACGAGTTGGGAGGCGGATATATGGGGGAAGTTAAACAGCGCTAAGAGATCTTCGTACGCCGCCTTACTGCAGACTGAAGCGGCCAGACGGGCCGTTCAAACGCAATTGGTAGCAAGTATAGCTAACGGTTACTTTTCGTTACTTGCGCTTGACAAGCAGCTTACCATAACTGAACAGACTATTGAAATCCGAAAAGCCGACGTTGAAACCATGAAGGCGCTGAAAGAAGGGGCTATTGTAAACGGGGCAGCTGTAGTACAAAGCGAAGCCAACTTGTATGCGGCGCAAGTAACGATACCGGATATTAAAAGAAATATCAGGGAGACTGAGAATGCCCTTAGTGTGCTGATAGGGCAATCGCCGCAGTCAATCGAAAGAACGAGTTTGGATGAGCAAAGGCTGTATGAGGATCTGAAAACCGGGGTGTCTGCACAATTACTGCAAAACCGTCCTGATATTCAGGCAGCAGAATTCGCTTTCCGTGCCGCCTTTGAAAACACGAACACCGCACGCACTTTCTTTTATCCCTCACTCACGCTAACTGCCAGCGGCGGCTTATCTACACTTGAACTGAAGAATTTTTTTGACAACTCCATTTTCTATAATCTAATTGGAGGAATAACACAGCCTATATTCGCCCGTGGCCAGAACAAAGCCCGCTTGAAAACTGCTCAGGCTCAGCAGCAGATAGCCTTCTATGATCTTCAGCAAAATTTGTTGATAGCAGGACGGGAGGTGTCTGATGCGCTATTCGCCTATGAAACTGCTTTGCAAAAGGAGCTGTTGAGAAATCAGCAGATTACCGCTCTTACTAAGGCAGTAGATTTTACAAAAGAGCTACTCAGATATAGTTCGGCTACCAATTATACGGATGTGTTAACATCGGAGCAAAGTTTGCTTACCGCGCAAATAAGCAGTGTTAGCGACCGCCTTCAAAGACTGCAATCGACAGTGAATCTCTACAAAGCACTCGGTGGAGGCTGGGAAAATGAATAGCAGAATGTTGTAACAGTAGCTTAGCCTTAATACAATTGGTTCAAAATCAATAACATTTCTAAAAAATACTTTTCTATTAGAAATATTAATGTTTATCTTTGCCGTCCCTAACGGGGAAAAGGAGATTTAATTTTAATGGCTAAAAAACAAGTAGCAGAAAAAGAACTAGAAGCTAAAACAGCTGAACTGCAGGGAGCAGATGCTCGCTTGGCAGAAAAAGAAACCATTGAATCGGAAGCTGATTCAGTGTCGATCGAACAGATCAAATCATCACTAGCTACCCCTGATCAGGATTTTGACTGGGACGCAGATGATAAAGTATTCGGAAAATACTCTGCCGAAGACCGTAAAAAGTTTGAGGATATGTATACCGATACCTTTAACCAAATCACCCAGGGTGAGATAATCAGCGGAACTGTTGTTTCAATTAACAACAAAGATGTGGTATTAAACGTAGGCTTTAAGTCGGACGGTTTGGTATCTGCTTCTGAGTTTCGTGACATGCCTGACTTGAAAGTGGGCGACAAGGTCGATGTTTTCGTGGAAGCACCCGAAGACGCAAATGGCCAGCTAATTTTATCTCGTAAAAGAGCAAAAACTCAGCGGTCGTGGGAAACTATCAATGAAGCTCTGGATAATGACAGGATCATTAACGGTTTCGTTAAGAGCCGTACTAAAGGTGGTCTTATTGTGGATATTATGGGCGTTGAGGCATTCCTGCCTGGTTCTCAAATCGACATTAAGCCGATCCGCGACTACGATATATATGTAGGTAAGACAATGGAATTCAAGGTGGTAAAAATCAACCACGAGTTTAAAAATGTTGTTGTATCTCATAAAATCCTTATCGAAGACGATCTGGAAAGCCAGAAAGTTGAAATTGTATCTAAACTTGAAAAAGGCCAGGTACTTGAGGGCACCGTTAAGAACATCACTGACTTCGGCGTGTTTATTGATCTTGGCGGTGTAGACGGATTGCTTCATATCACTGATATCTCATGGGGCCGCATAGAGCATCCGAAAGAGGTATTGAGCCTGGATGAGAAAATAAACGTTGTTGTTCTTGACTTTGATGATGAGAAAAAACGTATCGCCCTTGGCTTGAAGCAATTGACTCCACATCCTTGGGAATCTTTAGATGCTAACCTGACTATCGGCTCTAAGGTTAAAGGAAAAATTGTTACTGTAGCTGATTATGGTGCGTTCCTGGAAATCATCCCGGGAGTGGAAGGCCTTATTCACGTCTCTGAGATGTCGTGGTCACAAAACTTGCGCAGTCCGCAGGAATTCCTGAAAGTAGGTGATGAGATAGAGGCTGAAGTATTGACTTTGGATAGGGATGAGCGCAAGATGAGCTTGGGTATTAAGCAACTTACTGAGGATCCTTGGCAAAACGTAGCCGCAAAATATCCGATCGGAAGCAGACATACTGCTGTCGTTAAAAACATGACAAACTTTGGAGTGTTTGTGGAAATCGAAGAAGGAATTGACGGTTTAATCCATATTTCAGATCTTTCCTGGTCTAAAAAGGTGAACCATCCTAATGAATTCACGAAAGTAGGTGACACTTTAGATGTAGTAGTACTTGAGCTTGATGTAGAAAGCCGGAAACTAAGTTTAGGTCATAAGCAACTGGAAGAAAACCCATGGGATACTTTTGAGACTATCTTCACGGTAGATTCGATTCACCAGGGCACCGTTGTAAAAGTTACTGATAAGGGTGCTGTAATAGCTTTACCTTATGGGGTTGAAGGATTTGTACCTACCAAGCATATGGTAAAAGAAGACGGTACTTCGATCAAGGCTGAAGAGACCAATGACTTTAAGATCATTGAATTCAATAAGGATGCAAAACGCATCGTTGTATCTCACGCACGAATTTGGGAAGAGGCAAAAGCAGAAGCTGCTAGTGAAGAACGTAACGCTAAGAAAAAAGAGGCTAAAGCTTCGAGCAATGCGGTGAAGAAAGTGAAAGATTCTGTTGAAAAGTCTACTCTAGGTGATTTAGGCGTGCTTGCACAACTAAAACAGCAAATGGAAGGCGAGGAAAATAAAGCTAAAAAATAGGCGGTAATATCCTTAAATTATAAAGGCGTCGTTGACTTCAACGGCGCCTTTTTTTATTTTTGTTTTTCCCAAATTGCGGAAAAGAAACACTATTCAATTTCATTTCTTTATATTTGCCTAATCATAAGTCAATGCAAAAACGAACACTGCTAGACGGAAAAAAATTCCAGATCACAATCAAACGGCTTTGCCACCAGCTTGTTGAGAATCATGATAATTTCTCTAATTCTGTTTTAGTTGGTATACAGCCAAGAGGACCTTTCTTTGCTGACCGTATAAAAAAGGAGCTTTCCGTAATTCTGGGACAAGACTCCATACTCAAAGGAAACCTGGACATTACTTTTTTTCGGGATGATTTCAGAAGAAAGGATGGCATTGTGTCTGCAAACAGTAATACAATAGATTTCATAATCGAAGGCAAGAATGTCATTCTGGTTGATGATGTGTTATGGACCGGCCGGACTATTAGGGCGGCTATGGATGCTTTGCTGGCTTATGGCAGGCCCGCAACGGTAGAGCTTATGGTACTTATAGATCGTCGTTTTTCACGGCAACTCCCTATTGAGCCGAATTATATTGGCCAGCAGGTAGACAGTTTAAATTCTCAACGGGTTAAAGTAAGCTGGAGCGAGACTGAAGGAAAGGACGAGGTGGTATTATTATCAGAAACTATCAAATAACATGGCAACTGAAAACCTATCAACGAAACATCTGTTGGGCATTAAAGATATCAACCGAAGTGATATCGAACTGATTTTTGAGACAGCGGACAATTTCAAGGAGGTTATCAACCGGCCCATAAAAAGGGTGCCTTCGTTGCGCGATATCACCATAGCAAATGTATTTTTTGAAAATTCTACCAGAACAAAACTATCATTCGAGCTAGCTGAAAAAAGGCTTTCCGCAGATGTCATTAACTTTGCTGCGTCCTCTTCGTCTGTTAGCAAAGGAGAAACACTGGTTGACACGGTAAACAATATTCTTGCGATGAAGGTTGACATGGTAGTTATGCGTCACCCGTATGCCGGGGCAGGACAGTTTTTAAGCAAACATGTCAAAGCCCAGATCGTAAATGCAGGTGACGGCGCGCATGAGCACCCGACGCAGGCACTACTTGACGCCTTTTCGATTCGTGAAAAATTAGGCACAGTAGAAGGCAAGAAAGTGGTCATAGTTGGAGATATATTGCATTCTCGGGTAGCGATATCAAATATCTTGTGTTTACAGCAATTGGGGGCACAAGTGAAGGTATGCGGTCCCAGCACGTTAATCCCAAAATATATTTCTGCATTAGGTGTGGAAGTTGAACACGATTTGGTCAAGGCCCTAAACTGGTGTGACGTAGCAAATATGCTTCGCATACAGCTGGAGCGCCAGGACATTAAATATTTCCCCTCATTGAGGGAGTACGCGATGATGTACGGTCTTAATAAGAAAATTCTGGACAACTTAGAAAAAGAAATTGTTATTATGCACCCCGGACCGATTAATCGTGGTGTTGAAATTAGCAGTGACGTGGCTGACAGTAAGCAATCTATTATACTGGAACAGGTAGAAAATGGAGTGGCTGTTAGAATGGCTGTACTATATTTACTCGCTTCCCAGCGTGGTTAACGCTTAAGTGACCGAATAACATTTTCCGGAACCGTTCGTTAAACCGTTATCAACACTTGTTAATTTCTTGCACGCGTTAGATGTTACACTATATTTATATTAGTACCAACCATATTTGAAACTAGATGCAAAAAAAATATTTCCTCGTCCCGCTCCTGATGGCAAGCGGGTTAACGGCCGCATATGCGCAATCAAGTGTACTCGTAAATCTCAATAAACATTACCGTTCCGGAGTAGAGCTCCTCAATAACGAAAAATATGTGGCAGCGGCGGAACAATTCAGACTCGTTGAGAAGGATCGTAACAGACCAGATGCCCAACAAGAAAGCAATGCTGAGCTTTCTTTGCTTAAAGAAAACGCTAAATTTTATGCTGCTGTTTGTGCGTTAGAGTTAGGCAATGACGATGCAGAAGAGCAATTTATGGATTTTATACGGAACTATCCCTTAAATCCAAATACGAAGCTCGCCTATTTCCATGTCGGAAAATCATACTTTGATCGTAAAAACTACACCAAGGCATTAGAGTGGTTTGAAAAAGCAGATCCCAATTTATTTTCCGCTAAACAACGTCTAGAGTATCAGTTTAAACAAGGCTATGCATACTTCGTTTCCGACGATATAGAAAAAGCAGAACCGTTATTTGAAGCAGTAAAGAAGGACCCATCCCCTTTTCAGGAGAGTGCAACCTATTACTTCGCTTATATCAACTATCTCAATAAAGAGTATAAAACTGCCTTAACAAATTTTGAAAAGCTTAAAGGCTCCCCAACGTATGAAGCTAGCTATCCATATTACATCACCTCAATGTATTATCTGGATGAACGTTATGATGATGTTATAGAATATGCGCTACCTATTCTTAAATCTTCTAAACAAGAATATGAAGCGGAGATGTTAAGTATCATAGCCGCCTCGTACTTTGCCAAGGCAGACTATATAAATGCAGAAAAGTATTTCAGGGAGTTCTATGCAAAGGACAAATCGAATAACAGAAATAACCTGTTCACTTATCAGTTCGGTTATTCACTCTTCACGCAAAAAAAATATAAGGAGGCTATAGCCGTACTTGAACGTCTGGACACCGACGACGTTTATCTGCAGAACGGAATGTATACACTTGGACGTGCTTTTATTGAATTGCAAGACAAGCCGAAAGCGCGCAGTGCTTTCTTCAGAGCATCAAGGCTTGATTTCGATAAAGTTATTCAGGAGGAGGCTTGGCTTAATTATACCCGTCTAAGTTATGAACTGGACTTTAACCAACAGGCGCTGGAATCAATCCAATCATTCTTAACTCAGTTCCCATCATCTCGAAAATTGAGTGAGGCTAAAACGCTTTTGGGTGAGATCCTCCTGACCAGCAAGAATTACCAGGCTGCTGTAGACATACTTGAATCGATACCGAACAAATCACAAGAAGCAGAGGCTGCCTATCAAAAGGTGACGTATTTTCGAGGTCTCGAGTTTTATAATGAACGGGCATTTCCGAATGCACTATCCATGTTTTTAAGATCAGAGAAATTCCCTATTGATGAAGAAATTCATGCGCTGAGCACATATTGGAAGGCGGAGGCATCGTATGAATTAAGAAAGTTCGGCGAAGCCGTAAGACACTTCGAAACGTTTTTAAGTATGCCCGGCGCCAAAAAGACCGGAGTTTATAATTTTGCCAATTATGCTTTGGGTTATGCAGCGTTTGAGGATGAACGTTATTCAAAAGCTGCAAATTATTTTGAAAGATTCCTTGCTGGAAATGATAAGGACCCTAAAACTGTTAATGATGCGATAATTCGACTTGCCGACTCATATTTCGTGAGTAAAAGCTATGGGAATGCCTTGGTCAATTACAATCGGATTATCAACAGCAGGGCCACAGGAGAAGATTATGCTCTCTTTCAAAGAGGTATGATCCAAGGTTTGGAAAATCAAAATGACGCCAAGATAGCGACCATGCAGGAACTGCTAAAAACCTATCCGAACTCGAATTATGCAGACGACGCCGGCTTCGAAACGGCGTATACCTACTTTAATAAGGGTGACTTTGATAAGTCAAAATCTGATCTTTTGGGGCTAATTCAACAGTATCCGAGAAGCAGTTATGTACCTCGTGCCCTGGTGACTATCGGACTGGTGCAGTACAACCAGGATCAGAATGATGAAGCTTTGGAGTCGTTCAGAAAAGTGATCAATGAGTATGGCAGCACGGAGGAGGCAAAACAGGCCTTGGAGTCTATTAAAAACATTTATTTGGACAGAGGCGATTCGGAGGGCTTTATCTCTTATGCAAATACAACTCCTATAGGAAATTATACAACTGCAGAACAAGACAATATAGTGTTCCAGGCCGCGAGCAACCGTTATTTAAAAGGTGATTTTCAAGGCGCGTTTGAGTCAATCAATGCGTATTTCGATAAGTTTCCAAAAGCGATACACGACAAGGAAGCTAAATTCATTAGGGCCGAATCGCTTGTGAAACTGGGACGCCCGCTGGAGGCTGTTCCGGATTATGAATACATCTTAAATGATTGGACAAGTGACTATACGGAGAGATCGCTGTTGAGCATTTCTGAATTGTTCATGAACCAGAAGAAATACAACGAGGCAATTGTCTATTTGAAGCGACTCGAGACCACCACCGATTATAAGTCGCATTACAGCTACGCCATCAATGGACTTATAAAAGCATACGATGCTTTAAACATGCCTGACGACATGCTGAAGTATGTCAAACTGATCAAGGAATATGAAAAGTCCTCAGAAGAGGAAAAAAACAGCGTCGATCTTTATGCAGGCAAAGCATATCTGCTTAAATCTGACACGACTCAAGCCGTAAAGGCACTTAACAACGTAGTGAGCAAGACAAAAACTGTAGCTGCAGCTGAGGCAAAGTACAATCTTGCTGCCATTCAGTATGCAAAGGGCGACTACAAAACCTCAACCAAAACCTGCTTCGATTTGATCAACAATATGCCTTCATATGATTATTGGGTAGCAAAATCATTCATCCTTTTGGCTGATAACTATGTGGCCCTGAAAGATAACCTGCAGGCAAAGAGCACCCTGTTAAGTTTGATCGACAACTATGAAGGTAACGACGATATCGTTCCTACCGCTAAGCAAAAACTAGAAAAAATAAAATAACATCCGATGAGATTTCTTAAATATATCTATATATTATTATTAGTTGCGGCCGTCTCTAATGTTGCTGCTCAGGACCCGGTGAAAACAGAAGAAAAGGCTGTTACGGAAGAGATTGAGGTTGTAAGGCCTTATAAGCCGGTCTTAGCTGAGGCGGTAAAACTCCGACGCAGCCCGGACCTAAACGATGTTAAAACCTACAAAGCCAAATTTAACTATAGCTTGTCTGACAGAAGGCTTGAACTTAATTCAGACATCAACAAATTGAAGGCACAGGAAGTTGCCCCGGCACGGGAGGAAGAACTTACCAACAACTACGTTAAGGGGGCTTTCGGTACGGCTAAAACCATATTTGGAGAGGCCTATGCCAACATTGGCCGTGACGAAGCACTTCAGGCAGGCGCATTTTTTCGGCACTTTAGTCAATCCGGAAAACTAAATAAACAACAATCTGATCAGCAAACGCTTAGCGCTTTCGGCAGAAGTATCACAGATAATAATACGTTTAGCGGACGAGTAAACTTCCAAAGACACGGTTTATTTTTTTATGGATTTGACGAGAACGCGATAGTTCATCCAGAGCCGGAAAAGCAGGTACTTAACTTCTTTGAAGCGGAAGGGGAAGTAGTTAGCAAGTATACCGAGGATCCTGACGCATTTAGCTATGCGGCGAAGATAAACGGTTATGTGTGGGGCGATCGCTTCAATGCAGGCGAAAACTCGGTGATTCTGAACGGCTATTTGAACAAACGGATCAAGAGCTTCAACTTGGGCCTGGCAAGTTCTGTAGAACTGGGAAAAACGAAAGATTCGTTGTCGGTCGGCAATAACATCTTTAAATTGAATCCGCATATCAAACTTCAGACGAATGGGATAGTTATTAAAGCAGGAGTCAACTTTGTACAAGAATTTGGTGATTTTTCGTCGACCAGGATATTTCCAGCCGTTACTGCTGACTTCACTTTAATTCCGGACTATCTGCAGATATATGGGGAAGTCAAAGGGGATGTTGACCGTAATTCATTGAAGCACTTTACGGATGAGAATCCCTTTTTAAACCGGAATATCAGCATAAAAAATACAATCGAAAAGCTCAATATAAGCGGTGGCATTAAAGGTACTGCCGGCCCTGGCTTTGGCTACAAAGCACGTATCTATCACCGTCAGATAGAAGATATGCCCTTGTTTGTGAACAACTATTACGAGCCAAATAAATTTGATGTTATTTATGACTTCGGGACGATGAAATTGGTTGGACTGGAAGGAGAATTGTCTGTTCAGATAAGTGATGCGCTCAAATGGACAGGAAAACTGATTTTTGAGGACTACAAGCCTGCCTCGGAATCTCAGAGCTGGTTCAAGCCCCAAATGCGTCTAAGTTCCGACTTATCTTTCAACATTACCAAAGAACTCACAATGGAGGCATCGGTTGCTGTGCAGGATGATAGCAAAGCCAAAATATACACAGCAGCCCCTCCCCGCCCCTACTTTGTACCTGTTTTGCAGAACGAAAGAGTCGTCACCGTGAAGGGGTTCGTTGATTTAGGCGCAGGTGCTTCGTATAGGATAAACGAAAAGTTTGCTGCTTTCTTAAGAGTCAACAATCTATTGAACAGTAACTACAACAGGTACTTGTACTACCAGACTATAGGTATGAACATTTTTGGTGGCTTGAGTTATTCATTTTAGGTTTCATTTTTAATTGGTTCGTAGAGAATTATAGTTTATTTTTATCGGAATGGATATTCTATCTAATCTTATTGAACTTCTTAAACGTCGGAGCCGCGTTGCTGTTCCAGGACTCGGAACATTTGATAAGCACAGGATACCAGGCAGATACGACACAGGCAATCACACTTTTGTTTCTCCCAGTCTGCAATTTACGTTCGATCACAGCGTGGCGGAAGACGATGATCTATCATCATATGTTGCCGAATATCATGAGATCGCAGGGGAAACTGCGGAATTTTATGTCAGCAAGTTTGTCAAAGACATTCTGGAAAAATTAAAGGGTGGTGACAGTGTTAAAATGCATGAGCTCGGGTCTCTGCATGTGGTGGAGGACAAAATAGTTTTAAGTCCATCCGACGATTCAGGCAAACATTTTTTCGGCTTGCCGTCAATCGGTGACGACACAACAAAACCTTCGGCCGAAAAATCCGATGAGCAGGAATCAACGGTAGTTGACCCCCCGACACACAGCCTGATAGAAACACCAGAACAATTTTGGAACTTCAAAACGGAGACTGAAACGGTAGTTGCGCCGGAACCCGCCACTGAAGAACATCATTCAAAGAACAACCCAGGATTTAAGTTGCTGGCAATAATAGCAGCCGTAGTTGCCGTAGTTGCGGCAACATACCTTCTTTTCGGAGATCAAATCCTCTCGGTCGCCGGCAAAGCTGGACAAAAGCGCGACAAAGCTGACTCAAAGAAAGCAGCTCCCGCGAGCATACCCCACAGACCTGACAGTTTGAAAAGTACGGTTGCAATCGCTTCTTCGGGAGATAGTTTGAAAAAAGACTCCGTCATTTCAGCTCAGATTGAATTGCGTTCAGATACAACATGGGAAGTAATAGGCGCTTCCGTCATAAACCAAAAGGAAGCCGACCGGTTTATAGCTCAAATGAAGAAAATCGGAATAGCGGCGAAAGTAATTCCTACGGCGCCCGGAAAACGTAGAATTAAAATTAGCGTAGCCACGTTTGGCGATGAACAAAGCGCGAGGGCGGGTCGAAAAGAACTGGTGTTGAAGTTAAAGAACCCAGAATTATATATTCATCAAAACAGACAAACACACAAATAAAACAAAATATGTTCACATTATTACAAGCAGCTACTGACACAGCGAACCAGATGATTGATACAGCCAATGCCTTAACACAAACTGTCGCAACACCGCCGGAAGAGCTGAGATTTATTGATTTACTTTTTAAAGGCGGATGGGTTATGATCCCGCTTGCCGCTCTGGCGTTTCTTGGGTTAGTTATTTTTGTTGAACGTTATATTACGATAAGGAAGGCGTCGAGGATGGAGTCTAACCTTATGCTGCAGATCAAACAATACATACATGATGGCAGGCTGGAGAATGCCATTGCACTTTGCCGTAACAACAACTCTCCTCTTGCAAGGATGTTGGAAAAAGGATTAAAACGAATCGGAAGACCAATAAAGGATATAGAAGCTGCCATTGAGAACAACGGCAAACTTGAAGTCTCCAAGCTCGAAAAAAACATCAACATTTTAGGTATTATCGCAGGTATAGCACCTATGCTTGGATTCGTAGGAACGATTATTGGGGTAATTACCATCTTTCATGACGTTTCCATCAAAGGTGCAATTGAAATAGGAACGATTTCAGGCGGATTATACACCAAGATGATCACATCAGCCACCGGGTTAATCATTGGTATCATCGCCTATGTACTGTACCACATTCTAAATATGATGGTGGAGCGTATCATCCTCCGGATGGAGACCGATGCCATCGAATTTATTGATCTACTTGAGGAGCCAGGGAAATAATGAATCTACGTAAAAGAAATAAAGGGACTGTAGAGGTACACACTTCAGCATTAAATGACATCATGTTCTTTTTATTGCTGTTTTTTCTTCTTGCATCGGCTGTAGTTAACCCTGAAGTAGTGAAATTGCTGTTGCCTCGCTCTGAGTCGGGCCAACAATCTTCAGCCCAAAAAACCGTTACTGTTTCTATAGATGAAGACTTAAACTATTTCGTAGAAAAACAGCGTACCACTTTAGAAGATCTTCAGGCGAATATAGAGACATATCAGCGTGTATCTCCCGACCTTACCATAGTACTGTATGTGGCGAGAGGGGTTTCTATCGAGAATACCATGCTCGTTTTTGATGTTGCCAACAAATTGAAACTCAAAGTAGTACTTGCTGTCGAACCGAAAAAATAATGGCATACTATAAAGAAGAGAATAACTATCCTAAGGCCTTAGCAATATCTTCAGGAATAATGGCCGCCCTGCTCCTGTTGAGCATATTTATTGTTATAGGGAAATTTGAGCCTGTGGAAGCAGGTATGGGAGGGATTGTTGTGAATTACGGAACTTCTGTAGAGGGCATGGGGACGGACTATACCAGTATCGAGGAACCCTCGGCCGATCCGAATGCGAATCAAAAGGCTCCAGACAAAGTGGTGACGACCGAGCCAACGCCTCAGCAGCCTACTTCGGAAAATAGCGACAAAGAAATTGTAACCCAGAATACGGAAGAAGCCGTAAGTGTGAATACAAAAACCAATAGCAAAAGTTCCACGGTGTCTCCAACCACGGAGAAGAAGTCAGACGCTCCCGTGATCAATCAAAATGCCCTTTACAAGGGAAAGGCCAACAAGGGAACCGGATCTGGCGACGGAACTGGCTCTACACCTGGTAATCAGGGCGACCGTGACGGCGACCCGCTTTCCAACAACTATGGCGAAGGTGGATCTGGCTTTGGAGAGACTCCTATTGCATTAAGGAGATTTACAAACCTGGTCCTGCCGCGTGATGATGGACAAAAAACCGGAAAAATTGCCGTGAGAATCCAGGTGAATAAGGCAGGTGTAGTGGTTGGCGCTGTTCCTGGTGTGAAAGGTACAACGTTAAACGACCGCGAACTTTGGCAGAAATGTAAGGAAGCCGTTATGGGCGCACGATTGTCTGCCGCTGAAAATGCACCGGAGCTGCAAATAGGCGTAGTAGTATTCAATTTCAAGGTCAAATAACAACACGTTTTTCGGCATGGATTACGAACAGACGGTAGACTACTTATATAGTAAATTGCCTATGTTCACCAAGGTGGGTAGCATAGCGATAAAGAAAGATCTCCACAACATTCGAAGCCTTTGCTCAAGGCTTAACAATCCTCAAAGTCGCTTTAAGAGCATCCACGTCGGTGGTACAAACGGCAAAGGCTCAACTTCTCATATGTTAGCCGCCATACTTCAAACGGCTGGTTATAAAACGGGCTTGTACACTTCCCCCCATCTTAAAGACTTCCGGGAAAGGATAAAAGTGGACGGCAAGATGATCGGAAAGCAATCCGTCACCAATTTTATCACCGAAAACAGGAACTTTATTGAAAGCATTGAACCGTCTTTTTTTGAAGTTACCGTTGCTATGGCCTTCTCCTACTTTGCGCAGGAGCAGGTAGATGTGGCCATCATAGAGGTCGGCCTGGGTGGGCGCCTTGACTCTACAAATATCATTATGCCCGAGTTATCCGTTATTACAAACATCAGTTTAGACCACACCAGCATTCTAGGGGATACATTAAAGGAAATAGCCTATGAAAAAGCTGGAATCATAAAACCTGGGATTCCTGCTGTAATTGGGGAATCACATCCTGAAACCGATGAGGTATTTGAGCGGAAAGCGAATGACGCACATGCAGAACTACATTTTGCTGACAGGCATATGCAGGTGGAGCGTGTTACAAAGGCGGCTGACTTTATGGATGTAGCTGTTGCCTATGCATCTTCCATGAAGGAACTGCGCCTCGACCTGACCGGCAGCTACCAGTTAAAAAACATCCTCACCGTCTTGCAATCAATAGAGATCATGCGAACGAAAGGCTTTCAGATAAGCGATGAAGCCTTACATTATAGTCTACAGCATGTCAAAGAAATTACGGGCCTGCAAGGAAGGTGGCAGAAGTTAGGTGATCATCCCCTGGTATTCTGCGATACGGGTCATAATGTAGCAGGGATAAGCGAAATCGTTACCAATATCAAGGCTTTATCTTACACCAACCTCCATATGGTGATCGGCATGGTGAAAGACAAAGATATCACTGGAGTGCTGAAACTGCTGCCCAAAGATGCCATCTATTATTTTTGTCATCCTCAACTTGAACGTGCTTTAGATTCAACCGAACTAGGAGCTATCGCCGAGCGCTACGGCCTTAATGGGGAATCATATGGCAGCGTTCAGGACGCAGTAAGAGCAGCCAAAACAAACGCGCAAAAATCCGACCTCATCTTTATTGGGGGCAGCACCTTTGTAGTGGCAGAAGCACTATAAAATCTTTACATTAACCGCTTTCCTAGCTCAACTCCTCTTGTTAACTTTGGAACCTTAACACATAAGAATGAAAAAAATCCATCTGTTTTTCCTTTTAGTTGTCCTGCTCTCTACCGATTTAGCGGCCCAGAAAAAAAACACTGCTGTAAACAGCAGGAATGCACCAGGAGTGACAAGGCCAAAACTCATAGTAGGCATGGTTGTAGACCAGATGCGATGGGACTTTCTATATCGATATTCCGAAAGGTATTCTAAAGGCGGATTTAAGCGGCTGTTGCGCCAGGGGTTTTCGGCCGAAAACACTTTCATACCGTACATACCTACCTATACAGCTTGCGGACATGCCAGCGTGTATACCGGATCGGTCCCGGCAATAAACGGAATTATAGGCAATGACTGGTACGATCGCGATCTGAAACGAAATATCTATTGCGCTGAGGATACCAGCGTCAAGACAGTAGGGAGTAACACAAGAGCCGGACTCATGTCGCCAAAGAATATGCTGTCTACCAGCATTACCGATGAGCTCAAACTTGCCACGAATTTCAAAAGTAAAGTAATTGGCATCTCCCTGAAAGACCGGGGCTCCATCCTTCCTGCTGGCCATAGCGCAGACGCGGCCTATTGGTTTGATGGTCAGACGGGCGACTGGATCAGCAGTACATACTATATGGAGCAGCTTCCCGCCTGGCTTCAGGAATACAATAGAAGAAAAACAGTAAATACCTATTTGGAGAAGAACTGGAACACATTATACCCCATAGAAACATATACGCAGAGTACTGAAGACGATAAAAGCTATGAAGGGAAGTCGCGAGGTGAAGAAGCTGCCATATTCCCTCACCCCTACAAGCTATATGCGGGCAAAGACTTTGAAAAAATAAAAAGCATGCCTTATGGTAATACTATGACGCTCGAACTTGCCAAGCTTGCAATCAAAGAGGAAAGACTGGGAGAAAGCGGCGTGACTGATTTCCTGGCCGTTAGCTGCTCCGCTACAGACTATGTAGGCCATCAGTACGGGCCCAATTCCATTGAGATCGAAGATACATATCTCAGGTTAGATCAGGACCTGGCGGAATTCTTCGATTTCCTGGATGCGAAATACGGCAAAGACAACTACCTCTTCTTCTTATCCGCCGACCACGGTGCGGCTCAGGCTCCGGGACTAGCGCTTGAAAAGCGCCTCCCTGGCGGTACCTTTGGCGACGGGAATGTTATTAAAATCCTTAATAAGCTATTTGAGTCACGCTTCGGCATAAAAAAAGCCATACTAACCTCTACAAACAGCCAAATCCATTTTGATCACGAGGCCATTGAGCAAGCAAAAGCGGATTATAATGAAATTAAAAGACTTACTATCGCAGAATTCAGAAAACAGCCTGAAGTCTCAGATGCGGTCGACCTGAGCAAACTCGAGCAAACCACTTTAGTGGAGCCGATTAAGAAAGCCCTGACAAATGGATATAACGCCATTCGAAGTGGCGACATCTACGTTCTTCTCAAACCAGGATATCTGGCAGGATCGAAGACGGGGACCACCCACGGCAGTGGCTACCCTTACGACCATCACATTCCATGCGTATTTATGGGCTGGAATGTAAAACCTGGAAAAACCAACAAGACCTATCATATGACAGATATCGCGGCAACGCTTGCGGCAATGCTTCGCATCCAGATGCCAAGCGGATGCGTTGGTGAACCGATCACTGAATTGACACATCAATATCAATAGATGTAAAAATAAATGTGCTGAAGCCGCCTAACACCTTGGGCGGCTTTTTCATTACATTTGTTTAACCGAATATTACAACATGCAAAATACAGACATCTATTCTTCCGCACACAAAATACGTTTTGTAACTGCTGCTGCACTTTTTGACGGACACGATGCTACCATAAACATTATCCGGCGGATATTGCAGTCCTCCGGTGCCGAGGTAATACATCTTGGCCATAACAGGTCGGCGGAAGAAGTTGTAAACTGTGCCATACAGGAAGATGTCCAGGGCATAGCGGTAACATCCTATCAGGGCGGGCATCTTGAATACTTCAAATACATGTATGATCTTTTGAAAGAACGCGGCGCGAATCATATCAAGATATTTGGAGGCGGCGGCGGCGTAATCTTACCAGCCGAAATAGATGAACTTAAAAGCTACGGAATAGCTCACATTTATTCCCCGGACGATGGCCGGAAAATGGGACTTCAGGGAATGATCAACGATATGCTGCGGCAGACTGACTTTAAACCTGTCAATTTTGTGCCAGATCGAGGTCGGCTCAACCTGACTACCAAAAACATTCAACTTATTGCATCTGCAATCAGTGCAGCGGAAACGGATTCCGAAAGATTTGCCGGGATCAGGCCCCGCATAGAGCAACCTGAAAAAAGCGTACCTGTTTTAGGCATCACAGGAACCGGCGGCGCAGGTAAGTCATCATTGATCGACGAACTGGTTCGGCGATTCTTGAACGCACTGCCGGATAAAACGCTGGCAATTATATCCGTAGACCCTTCCAAACGGAAAACCGGCGGTGCCCTGCTTGGCGATAGGATCCGGATGAATGCCATAAACCATCCGCGGGTCTATATGCGCTCGCTGGCCACCAGGCAGGCCAATATTTCCCTGTCCCGGCATGTTCAAGAAACCATCGAGATTTGCAAATCTTCCGGCTTCGACCTCATCATTGTTGAAACGTCGGGAATCGGGCAGTCCGACACTGAAATCACAGATCACTGTGATGTGTCCCTTTACGTTATGACACCGGAATTCGGTGCCGCAAGTCAACTTGAAAAAATAGACATGCTCGATTTCGCACATCTGGTTGCTATCAACAAATTCGATAAACGAGGCGCGGCCGATGCCCTCAGGGATGTAAAGAAACAATACCGGCGGAATCATAACCTGTTTGACGCGCCCGAAGAAGCTATCCCTGTATTCGCCACCATGGCGTCTCAATTCAATGATACTGGTATGAACAAGCTGTTTCTTGAACTTATGCGACAGATACAGTTGCATACAGGGATTAGCTTCGGCATCATTGCAGATCAGACCCTGTCAGACTCGTCTGACAAAGCATATGTGATACCACCCGAACGCGTTCGCTACCTCGCCGAGATCGTAGAAAGCAGTCAGTTGTACGACAAGTGGGTAGATACGCAATGCATAACGGCTCAAAAACTTTATCAGCTCAATGGGGTTATCGAAAGCCTTCAAGCTGACACCATCACAGATCAAGCATCAAGTCAGTCAGCGGTAGAACTACTGAAACACCAATACCAGAACCTCGAAAAGGAGCTTGACGATTCATGCCAGCACATGCTTGAGGAATGGCCCAAACTTAAAGAAACGTATGCGGGGGATGTATTCACATACCGGGTGCGCGACAAAGAAATCAGGCAGCCGCTTTTCTACGAATCCCTGTCAAAACTTCGCATCCCGAAAATATCCCTTCCGCGGCACTCCGACTGGGGAGACCTGCTTCGCTGGAGGTTGACAGAGAACCTACCTGGGGAATTTCCGTACGCTGCAGGCGTCTTTCCCTTAAAGCGAGAGGGAGAAGATCCTACGAGAATGTTTGCTGGAGAAGGTAGTCCTGAAAGAACCAACCGGCGGTTTCACTATGTCGCGTCCGACCAGCCGGCCCATCGCCTTTCTACTGCGTTCGATTCCGTGACGCTTTATGGAGAAGACCCTCACGTAAGGCCCGACATCTATGGGAAAATAGGAAACTCAGGAGTCAGTATCGCAACCCTGGATGACGCAAAGAAGCTCTACTCAGGCTTTGATCTTTGCAATCCATCTACGTCCGTGTCCATGACCATTAATGGCCCCGCCCCCATCATGCTGGGATTTTTTCTTAATGCTGCCATCGATCAGCAGTGCGAAAAATACATTATTAAAAACGGCCAGACAGAAGACATAGAAGCGAAAATAGCATCCATTTTCGAGACCCGGGGAATAAAAAGACCGCATTATCACGGACCTTTACCTCATGGGAACGATGGTTTGGGCTTAATGCTTCTAGGGGTAACCGGGGATCAGGTACTCCCATCCGAAGTCTATCAGAATATTAAAGCAGAAACGATCAGAACAGTCAGGGGAACCATACAGGCAGATATTCTCAAGGAAGATCAGGCACAAAATACCTGCATATTCTCCACAGAGTTTGCGCTGCGAATGATGGGAGACGTGCAACAATATTTTATCTCAGAGAATGTACGCAATTTCTACTCCGTATCAATTTCCGGTTATCACATCGCTGAGGCAGGTGCTAACCCTATTTCTCAGCTTGCCTTCACTTTAAGTAACGGGTTCACTTACGTAGAATATTACTTAAGCCGGGGAATGCATATCGATGATTTTGCCCCCAATCTATCCTTCTTTTTCTCAAATGGCATAGATCCGGAGTACTCCGTTATCGGGAGGGTGGCCAGACGAATCTGGGCTAAAGCCATAAAATTCAAATACCGGGGAAATTCCAGGTCGCAAAAGCTAAAATATCATATTCAAACCTCGGGACGGTCGCTCCATTCCCAGGAAATCGACTTCAATGATATCCGAACAACGCTCCAGGCACTGTATGCCATTTATGACAACTGTAACTCGCTCCATACAAACGCTTACGATGAAGCAATAACCACACCCACGGAAGAGTCTGTGAGACGGGCGATGGCCATACAGTTGATTATCAATAAAGAACTAGGCCTGGCTAAAAACGAAAACCCGCTGCAGGGCGCTTTTATTATTGACGATCTGACCGACCTTGTAGAAGATGCCGTGTTGATGGAGTTTAAGCGAATTAACGACCGTGGTGGAGTTCTCGGAGCTATGGAGACCATGTATCAGCGAGGAAAAATCCAGGAAGAAAGCTTATACTATGAAACGCTGAAGCATGACGGCAGTTACCCGATCATCGGAGTAAACACCTTTATAAGCAAAAATGGCTCACCAACAACGATCCCTCAGGAAGTTATTCGGGCGACTCCTGAAGAAAAGGAACAACAGATAAAAAATCTGGCCTTGTCCCACGAAAGAAATGAAACTCAGGTTGGTCCGGCACTCGCTAAGCTTAGAAGCTCCGCCCTTAGCCAGGAGAATATATTCGAGGTGCTGATGGAAACGACCAAGGTATGCTCCTTAGGTCAGATTGCAAATGCCTTATACGAAGTAGGTGGTCAGTACAGAAGAAATATGTAAACGCTAATGCCGTACCTCTTACGAATGTATCCAGCTAAACTTATACTCAATAGTAGGAGTCTTCATACGTTCAGCAATACGGGTTAATCTGGCAGGTAAGCCCATCACATAATCCCTGGCTTTTTCGCCGGCGTCGTTCAAATCCTTTACACTGTCGATCTTCCATTCCTCGATCAACTGCTGCATGATCTCTACATAATCCAGCGCCGTATAAACACCAAGCCTTTGCGCAGCATCTGTAAAGTGCCCGAATGTCTGACCAATCTTCATACCCATCTCGCGCAGGAAATGCGCAGGCATAACGATCTTCTTACGCATCATATCTTCAAAGGCAATCATAGCCTCATTAGGGTCAACCTCGAAAATCTTGGAAATAAAATCCTTGTAAGCCTTAGCATGGCGTGCTTCATCAGAAGCAATAACACCGCACATTTTAGACAGTAAATTATCACCATCCTTTTTTGCCAGAGAAGCTACACGCCTGTGAGAGATGTTAGTAGCCAGCTCCTGGAAACTGGTATATATAAAGTTCCGATACGGATCGGTACCAGTACCGATCTCAAATCCATCAGCTATTAAATATTGAGTAGAAATCTCCATTTGACGCATGTCGACCCTACCCGATAGATATAAATACTTGTTGAGCAAATCACCATGTCTGTTTTCCTCAGCAGTCCAATGCCTTACCCAGCGCATCCAGCCACCATCCTCGTTCTTAGACACCCCGTCTACCATAGTCAGCCACGACTCATAAGTAGGCAAAGCTTCTTCAGTAATGGTATCACCGATCAACACAGCCACCAGGTCATAAGAAAGGTCTTTGGCTTTCTCTCTCAAGGCCCTGATGTCCTGATAAAAGGTCTCGCTTGTAGAATCCGGCAAGAAGTCCGAAGGCTGCCAGTTGGTATCTATTGGCTTCAAATACGTACCCATCATATCAAGCATATAAGGCTCAATATGCATCATTACTTCCCTTCTCTGCTCTACAAAAAAACTCATTCGTGTATATTATTTGTCTCGACATCAAATATACCAAAAAAATGAGATAAGTGAGCGTATTTGTTTATTTCCAAGGATGTAAAAGGCCTATAAACAACAAAACCCTGCAGCATTGTTAGCTACAGGGTTTGTTTAAGATCTGGCACCGACCTACTCTCCCACGTGTTACCGCAGTACCATTGGCTCTGGTGGGCTTAACTTCTCT
>NZ_JAFMZQ010000004.1 GCF_024436415.1 Pedobacter deserti
TTTAAGATCTGGCACCGACCTACTCTCCCACGTGTTACCGCAGTACCATTGGCTCTGGTGGGCTTAACTTCTCTGTTCGGAATGGGAAGAGGTGGACACCACCGATATAGGCACCTGAAGATTTTTATTGTTTTGGCTTTGGGATTACCCTTGGCCTCAACAATGACATATTATTGAAAGAAGTTAAACGTGAAGAGCAAACAACGTTGTTGCTTGTTAGAAAGCTTCGGATGATTAGTATTACTCGACTTTGATGTCACCATCTTTACATCTGTAACCTATCAACGTAGTAGTCTGCTACGATCCTCTAATGGAATTCTCATCTCGTGGCTAGTTTCGCACTTAGATGCTTTCAGCGCTTATCTATTCCCAGCGTAGCTACTCTGCAATGCCCCTGGCGGAACAACAGATTCACTAGAGGCTAGTCCAACCCGGTCCTCTCGTACTAAGGTCAGCCCCACTCAAAATTCCAACGCCCACAACAGATAGGGACCGAACTGTCTCGCGACGTTCTGAACCCAGCTCGCGTGCCACTTTAATCGGCGAACAGCCGAACCCTTGGGACCTTCTCCAGCCCCAGGATGTGACGAGCCGACATCGAGGTGCCAAACCTCCCCGTCGATATGAGCTCTTGGGGGAGATCAGCCTGTTATCCCCAGCGTACCTTTTATCCTTTGAGCGATGGCCCTTCCATGCAGAACCACCGGATCACTATATCCGTCTTTCGACCCTGATCGACTTGTCTGTCTCACAGTCAAGCAAGCTTATGCTATTGCACTCCTCATACGGTTACCAAGCGTATTGAGCTTACCTTTGAAAGCCTCCGTTACCTTTTTGGAGGCGACCACCCCAGTCAAACTACCCATCAAACAATGTCCTCCGCTTGGCAGAGTTAGACACCGAATACAGAAAGGGTGGTATTTCAACGTTGACTCCACGAATCCTGGCGAACCCGCTTCACAGTCTCCCACCTATCCTACACATCCTGTATCCAATGGCAATGTTAAATTGTAGTGAAGGTGCATGGGGTCTTTCCGTCCCGTTGCGGGTACCCGGCGTCTTCACCGGGACCACAATTTCACCGAGCTCATGGCTGAGACAGCGCCCAGATCGTTACACCATTCGTGCAGGTCGGAACTTACCCGACAAGGAATTTCGCTACCTTAGGACCGTTATAGTTACGGCCGCCGTTTACTGGGGCTTCGATTCAATGCTTCGCCTTGCGACTAACATCCCCTCTTAACCTTCCAGCACCGGGCAGGTGTCAGGCCTTATACCTCATCTTTCGATTTTGCAAAGCCATGTGTTTTTGTTAAACAGTCGCCTGGGCCTTTTCACTGCGGCTGGATCGCTCCAGCGCCCCTTCTCCCGAAGTTACAGGGCCATTTTGCCGAGTTCCTTAGCCATGATTCACTCGAGCACCTTAGAATTCTCTTCCCGGATACCTGTGTCGGTTTGCGGTACGGGTTTTTATAACCTGAAGCTTAGCGGATTTTCTTGGAAGTCTGATTACCTGCACTATCCGCGCCCCCGAAGGTTTGCGGTACTATCGGCCTTCAGCTAAACATCCGGATTTGCCTGGATATTCAATACCTAAAGCCTTTAACGATCTATTCCGTCAGATCGCGGCAGTGTCACTACTCCGTCCCCACATCGCAGTTATAAAAAGTACGGTAATATTAAACCGTTGTCCATCGAATACCCCTTTCGGGTTCTCCTTAGGCCCCGACTAACCCTGATCCGATTAGCGTTGATCAGGAAACCTTATCCTTTCGGTGGGCGGGTTTCTCGCCCGCCTTATCGTTACTTATGCCTACATTTGCTTTTCCAGAAGCTCCAGCACAACTTACGTCATACCTTCGCCGCCGCTGGAATGCTCCCCTACCGTAAATAAATTTACCCATAGCTTCGGTGTACAATTTGATGCCCGTTTATTATCCATGCCCGATCGCTCGACTAGTGAGCTGTTACGCACTCTTTAAATGAATGGCTGCTTCCAAGCCAACATCCTAGCTGTCTGTGCAATCGGACCTCGTTAGTTCAACTTAACTGTAACTTGGGGACCTTAGCTGATGGTCTGGGTTCTTTCCCTCTCGGCGCGTGACCTTAGCACCCCGCGCCTCACTGCCGTGCATATTAAATAGCATTCGGAGTTTGTCTGGATTTGGTAGGATTTGACTCCCCCGCACCCAATCAGTAGCTCTACCTCTATTTAACTCTATCACGACGCTGTTCCTAAAAACATTTCGGGGAGTACGAGCTATTTCCCAGTTTGATTAGCCTTTCACCCCTACCCACAGATCATCCGGAAACTTTTCAACGTTTATCGGTTCGGTCCTCCAGTACGTGTTACCGCACCTTCAACCTGTCCATGGGTAGATCACAAGGTTTCGCGTCTACCTCCCCTGACTATGCGCCCTATTCAGACTCGCTTTCGCTTCGGCTTCATGTCTTAAACACTTAACCTCGCCAGGGAAGAGTAACTCGTAGGCTCATTATGCAAAAGGCACGCCGTCACTGGACCTGCCAGCTCCGACCGCTTGTAAGCACACAGTTTCAGGTTCTATTTCACTCCCCTGTTCGGGGTTCTTTTCACCTTTCCCTCACGGTACTGGTTCACTATCGGTCTCTCAGGAGTATTTAGCCTTACCGGATGGTGCCGGCAGATTCCCACAAGGCGTCTCCGACCTCGCGGTACTCAGGATACTACTAGGTTAGTATTACTTACGTGTACCGGGCTATCACCGTATATTGCCAGGCTTCCCATCCTGTTCCACTTCATGTTACTATACCACATCGTAGTCCTACAACCCCCATTATGCCGTAACATAATAGGTTTGGGCTCTTTCCCTTTCGCTCGCCACTACTCAGGAAATCATTATTATTTTCTCTTCCTCTGCTTACTTAGATGTTTCAGTTCGGCAGGTTTGCGTATTTTACGACTGGTCTTCAACCAGCCAGGTTTCCCCATTCGGAAATCCGCGGATCAATTCATATTTGCTAATCCCCACGGCTTATCGCAGCTTATCACGTCCTTCATCGCCTCTGAGAGCCAAGGCATCCCCTGTGTGCTCTTTATTACTTTCTTCTTCCTGTACCCTTTTGCGCATACAGAAATGCTTTTTTGATTCTTTTACTGCCCTAAAGCAGCAAAGTCCTCTATTGTTGTTTGCTCTTCTTTTTTAACTTCTTCCAATATGTCAAAGAACTTTTCTATCCCGGGGAAGTTGCCTTCCCTATTTTAACAGGCCTTTCTCTTCAGGCCCCGGTGATGGTGGAGAATAACGGAGTCGAACCGTTGACCTCCTGCGTGCAAGGCAGGCGCTCTAGCCAGCTGAGCTAATCCCCCTTAAGATTCATCTGTAGTCCCGAGCAGATTTGAACTGCTGACCCCTACATTATCAGTGTAGTGCTCTAACCAAACTGAGCTACGGGACTATATGTCTATACTGCAGTATGGAGCACTAAACGATGCTTCATCCTATGGGTGTTTCTTGTTGAGATCTATTGTCATTTATATCATTTGCGCCGAGCGAGTAGTCAACCCTACTCCAGAAAGGAGGTATTCCAGCCGCACCTTCCGGTACGGCTACCTTGTTACGACTTAGCCCCAGTTATCGGTTTTACCCTAGGACGCTCCTTACGGTTACATACTTTAGGTACCCCCAACTTCCATGGCTTGACGGGCGGTGTGTACAAGGCCCGGGAACGTATTCACCGCGTCATTGCTGATACGCGATTACTAGCGAATCCAACTTCAAGAGGTCGAGTTGCAGACCTCTATCCGAACTGTGAACGGCTTTTTGAGATTCGCATGCTGTTGCCAGCTAGCTGCCCTCTGTACCGTCCATTGTAGCACGTGTGTAGCCCCGGACGTAAGGGCCATGATGACTTGACGTCGTCCCCTCCTTCCTCTCTGTTTGCACAGGCAGTCTGTTTAGAGTCCCCACCTTAACATGCTGGCAACTAAACATAGGGGTTGCGCTCGTTGCGGGACTTAACCCAACACCTCACGGCACGAGCTGACGACAGCCATGCAGCACCTAGTTTCCTGTCCCGAAGGACTAACTCATCTCTGAGTTATTCAGTAACTTTCAAGCCCGGGTAAGGTTCCTCGCGTATCATCGAATTAAACCACATGCTCCTCCGCTTGTGCGGGCCCCCGTCAATTCCTTTGAGTTTCACCCTTGCGGGCGTACTCCCCAGGTGGAATACTTAACGCTTTCGCTTAGCCGCTAACTGTATATCGCTAACAGCGAGTATTCATCGTTTAGGGCGTGGACTACCAGGGTATCTAATCCTGTTTGATCCCCACGCTTTCGTGCCTCAGCGTCAATAAAACCATAGTAAGCTGCCTTCGCAATCGGTGTTCTGTGACATATCTATGCATTTCACCGCTACTTGTCACATTCCGCCTACCTCTAGTTCATTCAAGCCCATCAGTATCAAGGGCACTGCGATGGTTGAGCCACCGTCTTTCACCCCTGACTTAACAGGCCGCCTACGCACCCTTTAAACCCAATAAATCCGGATAACGCTTGGATCCTCCGTATTACCGCGGCTGCTGGCACGGAGTTAGCCGATCCTTATTCCTTCGGTACATTCAGCTCAGTACACGTACTAAGGTTTATTCCCGAATAAAAGCAGTTTACAACCCAGAGGGCCGTCTTCCTGCACGCGGCATGGCTGGTTCAGAGTTGCCTCCATTGACCAATATTCCTTACTGCTGCCTCCCGTAGGAGTCTGGTCCGTGTCTCAGTACCAGTGTGGGGGGTCATCCTCTCAGATCCCCTAGTCATCGTCGCCTTGGTGGGCCGTTACCCCGCCAACTAGCTAATGACACGCATGCCCATCTTAATCCTATAAATATTTGATCATTGTACAATGCTGTACTGTGATTTTATGCGGTGTTAATCCGGATTTCTCCGGGCTATCCCCCTGATTAAGGTAGGTTGCATACGCGTTACGCACCCGTGCGCCACTTTCTTATCCAGCAAGCTGGATAATATCGTTCGACTTGCATGTATTAGGCCTGCCGCTAGCGTTCATCCTGAGCCAGGATCAAACTCTCCATTGTAAAATGTTGTTTGAATTCCTGACTATTCTTAAAAT